>NZ_AYVN01000013.1:0-160503 GCF_000502815.1 Mesorhizobium sp. LSJC269B00 | reverse complement strand
TCTGCCACTTCAGCAAGGTGGCCGTAGTCGCAGTAGCGGCTTGAGCGATTTCTATGGGCGTTGCAACCATCGCATTCTCCCTAAAAAGGCAATGGTAAACGCAATCTTTATAGGCCCAACGAAACCCTTCTCCAATTAAAAACGACCATACGGCATACGGCAAAATGGCTATTCGTCGGGGCGCTCGACGGCAGCTTCGTCGACCTCGGCCTCCATCTCGTTGTTGACGGTTTTGGTCTTGCCAAAACCGTCCATCGCCACACCGTCAAAGCCCTGCAGCCACGCGTCGGCATGTTCCTGCCAGTAAGCTGGCACCTCACGCTCCTTGCCATCCTTGCGCGCTTGGGCGCCGTACATCCAGGCGTAGGTGGCGCGTTCCTGATCTTTCTTAGGCATGGCCATTTGCATCATCCTCCCGGAAATCCAGCAGCCTTGCGTGCCGCAGCTTCTCTTCGCCTTTGAGGGTCTCGACCCAGCCAACCAGTCCGGGCTTCAGCCACTCGGCCTTTTCCTTTTTATGTCCCTTCGGGACCGGGCCGCCAACCTTGCCCTGGACACGATCCCAAAGCGCTTGCCGCTCAGCGGCATTGAAGTTGACGAGTGCGCCGCCTTTGTAGAGGCCCTTTTCAGCCATGATCACCTGGATAGCTTTGCCGCGCTCGCGCTGTGCACCGATGATTTGCATTTCCTTTTCCTCAAAGCACTTGATCTTGCGCCAAGCGCTCGTTTGCCGCTGCGATATGGACTGCCCTTGAGCTTCGAGACCATGCCTTCTAGCCCGTCTCGTCGACCAGGTGGCAAACGGCGTCACCAGTGCGGCATCGCTCCGCTGAATTGAATGCGCCCGCCGGCAGGGATCATTTCGTGCAGGATCTCGCCGCGATCTTCGGTCGGCATCCCGCGCAGGTCATGATGCGTGGAACCCTGCCGGTTGCTGACCGTTCTCCGTCAATGGAAGCCCCGAACCAACAGAGCCAAACGATCCTCGTGGTTGACGGCGACGTCATCGCCCGATGCGTCATCGCGGACTATCTCCGCCACTGTGGCTACAGGGTGATTGAGGCCCATTTCGCACGTGAGGCGCAACAAGCGTTGAACTATGCGGAGTTCGGTGTGGACACCGTCTTGTGTGACGTTGACCTGCCGGGCAACATGAACGGGTTCCAACTGTCGAAGTGGGTTCGCGAGAACAAGCCCGAGGTCAAAATAGTGCTTTCTGCCGCAGTGGAACGAACTGCGATCGCGGCGGGCGACCTTTGTCAGGAAGGCCCGCACCTTGCGAAGCCGTATGAGCCGGCCAACGTAGTGGACCATATCAGGCGACTGCAGCGTGTTTGGAGCTTACGATCCAGGAACCCTAGTGCAAAGCGCAATTGATCTCTGTCCAGACGCCGAGAGGCTCGTCTGCATACCAATGGTGATTTAGCCCTGCGAACTGGACGCCGCTCAAAGGAAGAACGGCGTATAAGCCGCAGTCCTGCGTGCGGCCGCAACAGTGGACGGTTGTCGCGCGCAGGACGGAGGAAATTCGCCCTCCTGCCGCGGGCGGTGAACGGGATACCGTAGGAGCGTCAGCATAGCGCCGGCCACAGGACGGGACGCGGCACCGACTGTCCCCGTCCGGTAGTCCGCATGTTTTGGTCGAGCCGACCGGCTGAGATCGTGCGCATTTTGGTTCTCGACGGCACGGCCGCTGATCGGCGATGATGCGAGGACCGAGTTGCCTGGAAGAAATCGATCTGGTCTTGCACCTTTTTTGCTTCCTCATTCGCAGGGCAGCTTGTGATTTTCCAGCCTGACAGACCCTCCCCTGTCTATAAGAAATTTCCCGACGCAAGAGCGCACGTCCAACACAGTGCGGGCTCCAATGCTCACCGGCAGCGCGAGAATGGTAACCACCTACCTTGAGGGGAGCGCCACGTGCGTATTCAACGATGCAGGCGCTGCCAACCTCGGCATCCCCGGGAATAGCAGGCTTATAAATGTTATATCGTTGATCAACGCTATCGGCGCAGCCGCCGGGAGATGGACAGACCGCGTTCCAGCTAGGGGGATCGATGTTCCAGGCTAAAGGCATTGGCATGCCCGAATTAGAAAAAAGACCTGAATCCCGTAAAGCAGCAACAAAATGCCGAAAGCTATCCAGAAGCCGGGTCGCGTAAGCAATGCCAGATCTTTTCTTAGCTGCTCCATTCACATCAACTAACATGGCCAAGCGTCGTTCCCGTCCGCTGGGGACAAATTTCAACTAAGCTAATAGGCTTCGTCGCATAATGGCCGCGCCACTGCGGATCGAGACACCTCAGCGCCCCGCATGAGCACGCGCAACTCGATCGGAGGCGCAAGGAGAAAGTTCGGAACGGTTCCAAGAACCCCAAGCAAATTGAGCGCCGCAGCGGACGATAAGGTTCACGCATATCCCGGCGAACATCCGCACAGCAATGGTCAACATCAACGGCAGAAGGGCGTCCGAAAAGAAACGCATCTCTGCGTCACCGCCTCATCGAGAGTCACCGCTGCGGCATCTTGAATAAAGGTCGGCGATCCGAAGAGCATGCATTGCGCAAGATTTTCTAAATGACCTGATGCCGAGACCGGCCCAAGCGTCCACCCTAGCCTCCAGCCGGTCATTGCATGAGACTTCGACAGGCTGTTCACAATTATCGTCCGCTCTCTCATTCCGGGAATGGATGCTATTGAGGGAACTCGCCGTCGAACACTGTGCTGCGGTAAACCTCATCGCTGATGATCCATAGATTGTGCCGCTCGGCAAATGTGGCAATGGTTCCAGATCGTCCCTGCCGAACTCATATCCGCCGGGATTGTTTGGGGAATTCAGCAAGATCGCCCGCGTTCGATCTCCTACCGCTGCACTGAGAATATCCTCGGATGCCTTCCGCCGCGCATTTTGCAGCGATAGTTTGACGGGTCGGACCACTGCTCCACCGGCGCGTATTGCCGCTTCGTATGTAGATACCAAGGCTCAAGGCAAAGCACCTCGTCGCCAGCTCCGGCAACGGAAGCTTAGTGTGATTGGGCGGCCAGGCGGTCGGTCCCAATTCGTTCGAATGATGCGCTTGCCTCGCCAAGGTCGCATGGTGAGTCAGCCGGCAAACCAAAACACTCAACCGCCGGTTAGGCCCGGCCGCCTGATGCGCCCCACAAGAGGCTGTGCCGGGCCGTTCGTCGGGGCTTCTGCACCTGAGCGTTAATGTGCCCAGGCAACACACCATCGACGCCAAGACGATGGCAAGAAGGGGAGTCGCGCAGTCCTCAAGAATAAGTCAGCAGGCACCTAGACCGATGTAGGGCCTTCCAATCGCAGCTCTCGGCTCCTCGCGGCGCCGGCGCCCTGGCATCGTTTGATTGAACGAAGACGCTGAGTTGAGCTCTCGATACAAAAGCATCTCAGTCCTCGTGCCTCAATGGTTCCGGGCATGCGGCTGCAGGGGATGAAGTCATGAAGTTCAGGGATTTGATCAGACGCGCCGAGGACAATGTGGAGAGGTCGTTCGACGATCTCGAAGCTGACTTGGCTAACGCTGTCGACCAGTGCCTCGATTTGGAGGATGTCGCCGACGTGCCAAACATGGCAGGCGACAACAACGAACAGGATGACAGCGTACGGAGTGAGGGCGGTGCCGGCGACGACGATGATAGCTCGCCGATACCAGCGCATCGGCTGACCTCACACACGCAGAGCCGAATTGCTGCCGTGAGCTCGTTTAACGGCTTGTTCCACGATGCCAAGCTCCATTTCGAGGACATCAACGCAAAAATCTCCGAAATTACAGGCACATGTCAACTGACGTTCGAGTTTTTTCACATCCTTCACGCGGACATTCTCCGTGCGAACGAACTGGAGCTGGCGAATCAAAATCTGATCGCAGATCAAAGGAACTTGTCGGAAAGACTCAATGACCTGAACAGACGGTACTGTGAGCGTCAAGGCACCATCGAGACATTGCAGCAGCGCCAGGCAAGCCTTGTTCAGGAGTGTGAAGTGCTCCGTGGCGCGTTGGCCGCGGCAAGGCTGGAGCTGGTCGAAGCGGCGAACACCACCACAAAGAACGAAGCGGAATTTGGCGACCTCACGAACATGCTTGCCGCCGCAAATGTCGAGGCCGACAGGCGCTCCCGAGAGAACAAACAGCTGCGTGAAAAAAATGTGAGCCTGTCTATTGACCTGGAAAAGGCCATGAAGCGGGAGGAAGAGGCACGGCATAGGCTGGATGCCTTCTCGACGATCCATGCCAACGAAGCTGCGCGAAATTCCGAAATGCTGAGTGCGCTCGGCAAGAGCGAAAAAGAGGCAATCAAATTGCACACCTCACTCGAGGTTGCGCAGGCCAAGTTATGGGAGGTGACCGAAGCAGCCAGGATTATGCGGGCGGACATGGATGGCGAGCTTCAACGCTGCCAGGCTGAGAACCGAGGATTGCGCTCAGAAGTTCAAAGCCTCCAATCGCGCTTCGAACTCGCCTCAATCGCAAACAACGAGGCCGCGGCCGAGATCGCCAGGCTCCAGCTACAATGGAGCGACGCCCTGGCGGAAAAACAGGTGACTGACGAAAGGTTGGCCGCACTCGCTGAGGAGGCCGAAACCAACAAGGTGAACCTTTCCAAGATCACCGCAGATTTTGCGCAACTGTCCATGCAGCAGGCGTCCGATCAGATTGAACTCGATGTGAGACGGCAGGAATGTGAGGACTTGCGGGTCGAAATTGCCTCGGTCAATGCTCGGGTCAGGGAATTGCTGCCCTACAAGAGGTCGCATGGAAGCGCGAACGCCTTGCCGCATACATCTGACGTGGCAAATGTAGCGGTGACTGCAGACCGAACGGTGCATGCCGCACGCCGTGTCCGCCGGAGGGCCCTCGCCGCGTCGTAGGGGCAAAGAACCTCTCCTCGTGAGGCAATTGCCCCTGTCGATGATCGTGGAACGGTATGCGCTCTTTGTTGCGCAAAAGATGACAGGACGCTAACGCTGTTGTCGGAGCAGGACTTGGTGAGGCGGCCAGGAAAATCCTGTTGGGGCCTTGTAGCCGGGACAATGTCCCCAGACGAGCTCGCGCGTCGTCCGCCGGCGTCACCCCTGTCCGGCATCACGTCGCCTACCAGCCAGTATGTCAGCAAGCACGCCTGCAGTGTGCCCGCGGTCGACCGCCCACAGCCGCCATGTCATTGCCGGAAAGCCCTCGACATCTGGTCGGTAAGCGGCTTCAGCAGATAAGACCAGACGCTGTGTTCGTCCGTACTTATGTGAACCTCCGCTGGCATACCGGGTTTGAGCACTTTGGCATCGGTCAGACAGGTGGACTTGTCTTCGACATTGATGCGCGCCGAGAAATAAGAAAGCTGGCGCTGTTGATCTTTTATCAGGTCCGCCGAGATGCGCTTGACAGACCCTTGGCAGGCAGGCGTAGTGCCGGCGTCGAAAGCCGGAAACCGGATCGAGACCCGCTGACCTGGACGAACGTCATCTATGCGCGACGGCGCAATCAGCGCGTCGACGACAAGGTTGCCGGTGTCAGGGACAATCATCATGAGAACCTCGCCCGCGGCAATCACGCCGCCGATCGTGTGAATGGAAGATTCCTGTACGGTTCCCGATTGCGGCGCGCGGATGGTGGTTTTGGCCAGTTCGTCCTGTGCCACAACCTTGCGCTCGCTGAGTTCGGTTTGCTTGGCTTCCGTTTCACGAAGTTCGCTCGTTACGTCACTACGCCTTTGTTCATCGAGCTGAAGAATCTGCAATTCGGTCTCGCTGATCCGGGCCTGCGCCTCGGCAACTGCCGCCGCGAGGCGCCCTGATTCTCCGTGCGCCCGGGTGGCATCCAGTCTGATGTTGCTAAGTCGCTCTTTGGACACCAGTTTCTTTGTAAAAAGCGCCTGTACATCGACAAGATCGCCATCCAGCAGGACCACGGATTGTTCTTCCGCGGTCTGTTGCGCCTTGAGGCCCTCAACTTGGCGTTCGAGTTGCTTTGAGCGGCTTTGCAATTGTGCCTTCTGCCCGTTGAGGGCCGTAGCGCGGCTGTCGAACAGCGTGCGCTCGCCGTTCACCAGCGCAGCCAGCTCCGGCTCGCCCATTCGCGCTTGAAGGCTGAACGGAAGCTGCATCTCCGACAGGCCTTGCCGCTCTGCCTCCAGCCGCACAAGCCGAACCGTTGCCCGATCAAGATCCTTGCTAATTATCTGCAGATTGGCTCGTGTCAGTGTGTCGTCCAACCGTGCCATCACATCGCCGGCCCGTACATGATCCCCGTCTTGCGCGAAGATGCCACCTATCGTGCCGCCCGTCAGATGCTGCACCTTCTTTATGTTGCTCTCGACCACCACGGTCGCCGGCGCAATTACCGCGCCAGCAATCTTGGTCAGACCGAGCCAGAGCCCGCCGCCGGCAAGCAACATAACCGTGACCGCCGCACCCAGGATCAGGTTGGCCCCGATTCCATCGCGCGTGCCCGAAATCGCGTTGCGCCGGCTCCCATTGCCGATCGGGGCCGATGGAGCCATCGTCGCCTCAGACAAAAAAATATTCCTCATGCGTGACCGCTCACCCCTTTGTGCATCGCGACGGCCGCTGCCGGGCGTTCAACCGGCGCAGCAAAGGGGCGGATGACGTTGGCCAGGACCTCCTCGCGTGAGCCGAAGGCGTGAAGCATCCCATTGGACATTACGAGTACCCTGTCGATGTTGGTAAGGGCAGAAGGACGGTGCGCAACTACGATGACGATGCCTCCACGTCTGCGCACTGCCAGGATCGCGCCGGCCAAGGCGGTATCGCCATCGACGTCCAGATTTGAATTCGGCTCGTCCAGAACGACAAGAAACGGATCGCCGTAAAGTGCCCTGGCAAGCCCTACGAGTTGCCGCTGTCCAGCCGACAACGCTGTTCCTCCCTCGCCCATGCGAGTTTGAAAACCGTTCGGCAATCGCAGGATCATTTTGTCGACGCCCGCTGCCTTGGCAGCTGCGAGCACGCCCTTGGCGTCGCCCTTCCCGCCAAATCGCGAAATGTTATCGGCAACCGTTCCATCAAACAGTTCGACGTCCTGGGGCAGGTAGCCAATATGTGCGCCAAGACGTTCTTGGTCCCATTGGTCAAGCGAGGCGTCGTCCAGCCTCACCGTGCCGCGAAGTGGCTGCCAGACGCCCACCAGCGCGCGCACAAGCGTGCTTTTGCCAGAACCGCTCGGGCCGACAACGGCCATTCCCGTCCCTGCAGCCAGGCGGAAGCTGACATTGGCTACCGTCGGTTTTTGCTGGCCCGGTGGCGCTATAGTCAGGTCCTCGACCGCAAGCTCCGCTTGGGGGCGCGGAAGTTCCATATGTTCATCCCGGTCAGGAAAAGCGGCCAGGGCCGTTGCCAGTTGCGAATAGCTTTGCCGGAACGCGGCGAAGCCTCGCCAGTTCGCGATAGCGGCGTCAACAGGAGCCAATGAGCGGCCCAGCAAGATGGAGGATGCGATGATCACGCCTGGCGAGGCTTCGCCTCCTATCACCAGGTAGGCACCCAGTCCGAGAACGCAGGACTGCAAGGCCAAACGCAGTGCCCTAGAGAGTGCCCCGGTGGCGCCGACGACGTCGGAAAGCTTCTCTTGGTGCCTCAGATATGCGTTATTGATCTCGCCCCAGCGGTGGGCAAGCCGTGCGGAAAGGCCCATCGCGCGTACGACCTCCGCGTTGCGGCGTCCGGATTCGGCGAGATTGCGCTGCGACACCAGCGTCTCGGACGCGCGTGTCACCGATGTGCGGCCAAGAACTTCCGCCATGACCGTGAGCAGCACGACAATGATCGCACCGCTTGTGGACAACACACCGAGCGCGGGATGCAGGAAATAGATGATCAGCAGGTAAAATGGAATCCACGGCGCGTCGAAGATGACAGTCGGCCCCATTCCGGAAAGGAAGCCGCGTAGCTGATCGAGATCACGGAGGGGCTGTATCCGGTTCGCATCCTGCCCGCCAAAGAGCGGCAAGGACAGCGAGAGGCCGAACACCCTCTGCTTCAAATTCCTATGGACACGATTGCCCACTCGAACCAGCAGGCGCAGCCGCACGAAATCCAGCAGCCCGTAGACAGCGTAAAGACCCAGCATTCCGATGGTGAACCCGACAAGCGTCGGAACGCTCTGCGAAGGTAAAACGCGATCGTAAATTTGCAGCATATAGACCGAGCCGGTCAGGGCGAGAAGGTTTATGACTGCCGAGAAGACGCCGACGCCTACCAGGCCAGGCACGGTCCCAAGCATTGCGCCTCGCAGATCCGACGAACTCCTTCCACCAGGGTTCATGGGTTTCGACCTCCCGTGAGAGATCGTTGCGCAAGCTCACTGGCCCCACTGGGCACGGACATTCTCTTGCTGTTCAGGAGCGTATCCCCTTAGCCTTCTAATATTACGCCCCACTAACATGATTGGACTTTAGTCAAAATGTAGCAAAATCGTGGCGCTGACCCGAGAAACCCGGAACCCACATATTAAATCGGGGGAAAACTGCCGTTCCACCGTATTTAGACGGGGTTTCATGCCGGGCGAGCCACCCCAAGAAAACCGCTGCCTGCCGTTTTCGGGGCTTTCTCGGGATTTAGCGCTTCCTCGCAACAACCAGGAAGTGTTGCGCCAGCTGGCCAGGAACGCAAAGCCTTCTGCAGGCCTTCTCGACAGGCTGCATCATCATTTCACAGAACCCTGGCAACAGGTTTCCCGGCCGAGGCAGGTAACCGTACGGTATCGTCTGCTCGACGGTGAATCCCGAGGCAGTCAGGAGGGCCTTGAACCTCGCTGCGCTCAGCGTGTGGCGAATTGTGCGTCCAGACACTCGATTGAGCAGCCGGCACGCCAGGCCGACGGGCGACGTCGCATTCATGTGAACGTTGCACACAAGCCGCCCGCCATCTTTCAGGTGCTCATTGATCGCTTTCAGTGCATGCCATTTCAGTTCATCCTCTGCGTTCAGGAAAAAACGAAATGCGGTTACCACATCGAACGTCATACCCAACTGCTCCCTTGTAACGTCGACGTGACGCAAACTCACATTGGGCGGTACTTGAGCGCTGTCGAGCATAGTTCTGGAAACGTCGGCGCCAACCACCTCGCTGAAGAGGCCGGCGGCTACCTCGGCGATGCGACCTGTTCCGCATGCGAAATCGAGGCAGTTTCGGCTCGCTCCGCTCAAGGGGCGAAGAACGTCGAGGATCAGGGGCTTTTCGATGTTCCCCCAAAGCGCGCCATAATAGCCGGAACTGTGCGTTTTGTTGTAATGTAGGCCGTAGCCGGGCGCGCAATGGCTGGTCCTGTAGCCGTCCGACACCCAGCCGCCCTGCGCATTGCTCTCCTTGCTGGACGTAAATTCATGCCAATTTCCGGACTCACCGGCGCGCGACCTGGACCGCACAATTCGCGCTGACGGCATATGGGAAGCATAACTTGCAGACTGCGTCATCTGATCCGCGTTCGTTGAGGGTGTCAGGGTCGCTCCCTGGTTGAAAATGCGCCTCACCTTGGATCTCCGTTCAGTTGGGTTCGCCCCCCGATAGAACAGTAAGCTCCGCACGGACTGCGGCTGACGCCCTATTGGACCGCCACACTTTGCAGTTCACTGCTGAATCTGGCTTCGACAGTATCCCCCGGCAGCACAATGGCATCTTCGTCAGCCAACAGCTTGCGCCATTCATTGCCGATCTTGCGCACGATGGTCACCTGGGCCCGTACCGTTTCGCCGGCAATCGGCAATGGCTGTGTGGATGCTCCAGTCGGCTGCAGCTTCTCGCTGGCGGCATGGAGCCTGGCGGTGACATCCGCCAGCCGGGCGTTGGTGTCCTTCAGATCCGTCAGCAAGCCAATCCTCCTTTGATTGTCGTTGCGTTCGTGCTGTCTGACAAAGTCCTCCTGCTGGCGCCGCGCCCTCATCAGCTCGACCGAGGTTTGAAGCGCGCCGCTTGAAGACAGAAGCAACGCGCGCCTGACATCCGCGAGCCGGGTGTTGGTCAGATTGCCTGCATCGAATGCCTTCGTCACTCGCGCCAAATCTTGCTCATCCGCCTTCACGCTCTCGCCCTCTACTCGTTCGCGTTTCTGCAAAACGTCAATCTGCTCGGCAGCGTCCGTCCGGCCCTTCTCCAGAAAATCCTGTTCCTGCCGGAAATCGCTCAGCGCAACCTTCAGCGCCTCTGCTTCAGCCTGTGCCATCGCGGCTACAACGCTCGGCGAAAGAGGTGATCCCTGTGGTGTCTTCTTGTCGAAATCCGCCTGGCCCTGAAGCTCGGCGCGAATGCGGGCAGCGTGAAGGTATTCTTTCGTGTAATCTCCCCAGAGCATTTCGTAATCGCGCTTGAGATCAACCGGATCAGGCCCGGCCTGGCCTGCCCGTGATCGCAAAAGACTGAAGCCGCCGGAAACGGCCAGCGCCTGCCGTACAGTCATGAGCGGACGGTAGGCCTGTTGTCCTGGGGTGAGCACATCGCCCGTTACATAGATCGGGCGATAGTCCGCTATGATTGCTGTGACATCGTCGGGCTCGACAGTAACTGTCTGCTCCCGCCCGTCAGTCAGACGCACGTGAAAAATCTTGCTTGGCAAGAGCTCTTGCATTCGCCTTTGCAATTGAGACGCCGTCAGGCCTGCGACCATGATCATCCCCGCCTCCGGAAGGGCGATATTGCCATCCATCTGGACTACGGCGCGCTGCGTCCGATCAGGGATCGGCGCTATTCCTATCTCGACCGTATCGCCAGGTGAGAGTTGATAGGGCTCGACCTCGCCTGCGCAAGCCATCGAGGTTAGCGACATCATCACGACTGCGCCAAGAACGTATCGTCTACTGAAGGTCATTTGCGACAATCTCCTTCCGGTCGAACACCGGCTTCAAAGGCCATTCAACACGAGTAACGAAATCGTATACCGGGCCACCGGGCACGCCCCAGTTGCTGGACCAGACCACCTGGGTGCCGTCTGGAGACGGAGAGGCATGCGTCTCGCTCCAGTAGTCGAAGGGCGCGTTGTGCGTGTCTGCGACACGGCGGACCTCTCCACTGCCGTCTAGACGCAGCGCAATGACTTGCTGAGCGTAAGGCGCCCAATCCGGGTGCTGCGATAGTTCGGCTGGCGCGCCGCCATAACTCAGAAACACCCAGCCGGGCCTGCCGAGCGACCTGAGTGACGCATGCATGGCCTCGCCATATTTCATCAGCGAGGTAGCCTTGCCATCAGCCAAGCGGCGCTTGATCACCTGATATTTGTCAGGATCCGATTTGCTGATCCCGACATAGATTTCGCTTCCGTCGGAATCGACCGTCATGTCGCCATGGCCTGGTCGATGGTGCTCCATCCACTTCTGGCGCAATATGCCGTCTATGGAGAAGACGAAACTCGCTTCGATTCCGTCCGGTAATTGCTGGGAACACAATATGTTGATTCCGAGTGGTGAGATCGAGCAGGAGCCGGTTGTTCCCGGGAATTCGGCAAGATCGATATCGGGGAATTTCTGCCGTAGCTTTAGATCGTAGCCAAAGACCACCGCTCTGCCGTCATTGTTCGTTGCACGCACCGCAATCCGGCTGCCGTCGCGGCTCGGATTGCCTTTGTTGGGTCCAAATTTGAGGTTGGAGTACGCTGCGGAGGCAAACACGACGTCCTCATGATCGGTACGTGGCGCCCATGTCGCAATCTGCCGGCCCCCGACGCAGATCATCAACTCGGGATCGGTGGGATGCCATTCGCATTCGGTAGCGCGGTTGCGGTGGAACAAAGGCAAGTAGGTTTGTCCGTCGAGAAAGCACAGGCCACCGCAACCATTGGCGATCAGGAGCAGGCTCTGGTCGGCATTCCAAGCCTGTGCGCTTGAGTAACGGTGGGTGCAGTACTTCTTCCCGCATACACCTGCCCGGCCGAGAACGCCCGGTCTGGTGATCCGTGCGAAAACCATGCCAGACCAAGGATCCCTTGTTTCGTGCACATAGCCCGGCAGGTTGTCCACAACCGCTGTGGCCGCCGCCTCCGCTGCCTTGCTTTGACGGCCGCCGGCAACGTAGATGTTGGGAGATATGGCACCGGCAGCCAGCAACAGCGCCAACGCATGACGGCCGCCCAGGGTCATGTCATGTAACCCACTTCGCGCCGTACCCGGCCTTCACTAAGGCGCTCGCGCCACCACGTGATTGTTCGCTCCAGCCCATCGCGCAGGCTGGTCTGTGTCCGCCATCCAGTCTCACGTTCAAAGCGCGAGGAATCGGCGAGCAAGGCGCGAACTTCGGAATTTTGCGGCCTCAGGCGGCTTTCATCACGACGGACCGGCTTTTTGCAATCGGTCAACTCAAGAACAATGGCCAATACGTCCGAGACGGTCGCAGCGCGTTGGCTGCCAGCGTTGTACGCGTGGCCGAACTCGAGCTGGGCGAGACCTGCGGTCAGGAACGCTGTCGCGGTGTCTTCGACATAGGTCAGGTCGCGGATCGGGCTGGTATCCCCGACCATGATCGCAGGACATTTCGGGTCGAGGACTTGCCGGATAATGGTCGGCACGATGGCGCGCTCACTCTGGCGCGGGCCATACGTGTTGAAGGGTCGCATGATGACCACAGGGACATCGAACGACCTGGCGTAGGACTCCGCCATCATGTCGGCGCCGATTTTGGATGCCGAATATGGTGACTGTCCCTGCAGGGGGTGTGTTTCGCCGATCGGCATGGTTTGGGCAGTTCCATAGACCTCGCTCGTCGAGGTATGGATCACCCGCTCCGTCTCCCATAGGCGCGCCGCTTCGAGGACATTCACCGTGCCTAAGATGTTGGTTTCCACATAGGACTGGGCAGCGGCGTAGGAGTATGGAATCGCAATAAGCGCCGCCAGATGAAAAACCGCGGCTTGGCCGCGCATGATCCGGTTAAGGAACGCACTGTCGCGGACGTCACCACGGACGAGCCTCAACTGGCTGCGGATGGTGTCCGGCAGATCGTCTAGCCATCCATGGCTGTCAAAGGAATTGTAAAGGGCAAGGGCTGTGACATCTGCCCCGTTGCGAACAAGCGCCTCCGTGACATGCGAACCGATGAATCCGTCCGCGCCGGTCACCAGGACTTTCTTTCCATTGTAGCTCATCACTGCGCATTCTCTTGGCTGTTTGGAACGCTTCCCTTGGATATTCAAACGTCGATCGGCGGTACCGGAACCCAACCGACCACTGCCAGCACTCCCCGCACCATCCACGCGAGGTCGGAGACGATGGTGCGTCGCGGATAATATGAGAGGTCCAGTGTTGCCTTGGCGGGGAACATGACCTCCCGGTAGAACACGATCGGATCCACGGATTGGGGGAAGTAATGTGCTTCGTGCCGAAAAACGACCTGGGCTGGACCCAGCAGGCCTGGCTTGTATTGCAGCACGGCCCTAAGCTCGCCCCGGAAACAATCGGCGAAAGCTAGGCTCTCGGGTCGTGGACCGACTATCGCCATTTCGCCTTTGAGGACATTCCACAGCTGCGGTAATTCGTCCAGCTTCGTCGCTGCGAGAAAGCGGCCAACGGTGGTCATGCGTGTATCGCCCACGACCGTCAGCGCAAGGCCTTGAGAGCCGCAGTTCACACCGAATTTGCGAAATTTGTACATGCGGAAGGTTCGGCCGCCGGCCCCGATGCGGGTCTGAGCGAACAAGATCGAGCCACCGCCCTCGAGCAGAAGCGCTCCGGCGATCAGCAGCATCAATGGCGCCAATGCGACGGTAGCGATGCCCGCCACCGCAAGATCGATTGCGCGTCTCGCAAAGCCGTGATCAGGATTTGGAACGAACATCCGGTGAAAGGCAGGGTCTAACGCATTCATGCAGCAGTTCCTCTTTGGGCGCCTGCTTTGAGCGCGCCTGTTTTGAGCGCGGCTGCCAGGGCAGCCACGACTGATTCGGCGGCGGCGGAAGTGACCTGGGGGTGCAGCGGAATTGTGAGCTCTCGCTGAGCGAAATCCTCTGTGTGGGGCAAACTCACGCCGGGAAGGCGCTCGCGGTAGAACGTCATTTGGTGCACCGGCGGGTAGTGGATGGTGGTTTGTATGCCCTGTGTCCGCAACTCGTCGATGACATCCTGCCGGCTCACGTAGCGCGGCAGGACGATCGGCATGATGTGGTAAGCCGACGTCCGGGGTTCGCTGAATGGAATGACAATAGCTGGGCAACGGTCCGCGATCAGGCGTCGGTACAAGACAGCTATGATACGCCTGATTTCGTTCCACTCTTGCAGGTTCTGCAGCTGAACCAGGCCTATTGCCGCTCGCATCTCGTCCATTCGGTAGTTGAACCCAAGCATCGTGACATCATATTGCGGCGTACGACTGTTCAGCCGCTGATGCGTCCCCGTGGTCATTCCGTGCCCGCGGGCCAGGCGAACCCTGTCGAGCAGATCGGGGTCACGTGCAATCACGGCGCCCCCTTCGGCCGTTGTCATGTTCTTGTTGCCATAGAAGCTGAACGCGGCCGCGGCGCCGAAGGTCCCGACTTCCCTAAGCCCGGGCGCGTGCGCAGCGTCCTCGATGATATGCAGCCCGCGAAGCCGGGCGAACCGCTGCCATTGTTCCCGATCGGCGAGATACCCGGCGAAGTGAACGAGAATGACCGCTTTCGTGCGCGTCGTGCACCGCGCTTCGGCTTCCGCAACCGAGATCAACGGCACGTCGACGGACTCGATGTCGACGAAGACCGGCGTCGCCCCTACATACAGCACCGCATTCGCCGTCGCCACGAACGTCAGCGAAGGAACCAGTACTTCGTCGCCAGGGCCGATGCCCAAAGCATGGAGGAGAAGATGGAGCGCTGCGGTGCAGGAACCAACCGCGACGCAATCTCGCGCGCCATGCATGCTGGCAAAGGCCTGTTCGAACTCTCGTACCCTGTCCCCCATCGTAAGCCAGCCGCTATCAATCACCTGCGACAGGGCTGCCTTCTCTGGCACGCCTAGGATCGGGGCGCTCACCAAGAGCATCTTGACCTCCTGAAAGCCTTGTTAGTGGCTAGACCTCTGCATCAGACTATCATGCGGCTGCAGCGGCAGCCGCGACCTCGATTGAGGACGACTGATCTTCCCAGGCAATTGCCTGTGCATTCTGGAAGTCATCGACACGACCGATGTCGAGCCAAAGACCGTCATGCTTGTAAACATGCACGGTCGTGCCGCCCTGCATCATCTGCAGCATCAGGTCATCGAACCCAAATGGGATCCCGGACGGAATGAACCGCAGGACATCTGGGTTCATGCAGTAAATCCCCATGCTGACGAGATGGGAAAGCGTCGGCTTTTCCCGGAAGAGCTGGACGGTATTGTCGATCTCGTCGATGACCCCGAAGTCCATCTTGATATGACGGCACGCCGTGGCGATCGTAACGGGATCCCTATGCAAGCGGTGCGCGGCTACAAACCGGCTCAGGCTTAGATCTGTGAGGACATCGCCGTTCAGAACGACAAATGTTTCGTTCAGTTCATCCCTAATCAGAGAGAGAGGTCCGACGGTGCCGAGTGGCTCCATTTCCTGGGTATATTTGATCTTCAAGTTCCATTGCGATCCGTCGCCGCAGACGCTCCGGATCAAATGTCCTAGATACCCTGTCGTAATATATACCTCTTCAATGCCGTTGCGCCGCAGCCACTTCAAAAGCAACTCAAGAACAGGCCTGGCCCCTATCGGCATTAATGGTTTCGGCAGGACCGATGTAAACGGTCGAAGGCGCGTACCCATCCCACCACATTGAATCACCGCTTTCATTCGATCCTCCTGATCTGCAGTTGGCTTTGTTCGGGATCGGTGTTCCATTGTCCGGCCAGGGCACACCCTCAAATCCGGCCAAACCTCGGCGGCAATCCGAACATCATATGCGAAAAGGTATGTGACAGCCGGGGCGGCTGTCGTCGTGCATTCGAATGGTAGGGATTCAAAACGTTCAAGGTATTAGATGGCCACGAGATCAACAGCCGATAGAAGCGCGATTGGGCACTGATCATGACGCCGATAAAAACGAAAGCAGTTGCTTTCAAGAAAGCTGCGATCCGCCAGGGCCGGACCGGCCTACAGGTCCGGCGACAGCGGGTGGCGACATAACAGATGTCACATGATTACGATGGTCCTGAACAGCTGGCTTTGGACCCAGAAATGGGAAGCCGGCATCGTTTTGCGGACGGGCTCCGCACGCCAGGGTTAAAAATCTATGGATGAGCTTCGCAATTTAGTATTATATTAGACGTTCTGGATGTGCGTGGATGGGACGCTGCGGACATCACTGTGATGCGTTGACCAGTGGATGGCCGCCATTTTAGGACCACCACGGATTGTCGATCATAGGCGAATGGGAGGTTCCAGCGGGTTTTCTCGTCGGGAACCGAGTAACGCGTTGGGGTAGTTGCATGGCTCGGATCGTCATTGCCGACGATCACGGCTTATATCGGCGTGGCCTCCGGCTGGCACTCATGGCTGGAATTCCAAGCGCCGAAATATTCGAAGCTTCGTGTTTCGATGCCGCGGTCAATCTTCTAGAGGAGCAGGCGTCCATCGATCTTGCGATCCTCGATCTGAACATGCCTGGGCTGTTCCATCAGGAAGTGCTCAGCGACTTTATGGCTGCCTATCCTGACACTCGCTTTGCGATCGTTTCCGGGGATGATTCCCGCTCGGAGATACTGACCGCGCTTTCGATCGGACTTCACGGGTATATCGTCAAATCGCAGAGCGACGAAGAAGTCGTGCTGGCTGTAAACGAAATCCTCGCTGGCCGGATCTATGTGCCATCTCTCCTATCTCGAACGTCTGCCGACCAGAGATCGCATGCCCCCCCACCTCCGGTTCAAAATCCCAGCCGCCGGCACGAGGGCTCGGGCGACGTCGCTAGGCTGACGTCTAGACAGAAGGACGTCCTCAAGCTGATGGCAGAGGGGTACTCGAATAAGGAGATTGCCCGCAATCTGGACATTGCCGAGGCGACAACGAAAATCCATGCCGCAGCCGTGCTGCGTGAGCTTGGGGTTAGAAACCGTACCGAAGCAGCTGTGTTGCTCCAAAGCTGGCTGACGAGACAGGCGAGTTGACGTATGCCCCTCGAACCGGCCCGAGTTTGCTTGCAGGAAATCGCAGCAAAGGGCCCACACCATCGGTTAATTGGCCAATTCGGCTTCGACTTGGAGGGGCTCTATTGCAATCCAAATTCCTCAATTTCTTTGCGCGATACACGCAGCGAATATCGAAGGCCATCTTCGGTTATTTCCATATTCGGGGAATGACCGACAAGCGGCGTGCTGTCCACACCGATTATCAGTGACCCGAACCCGCGGCGTACGACTTTTGAACTCTTCCGTCGGCCCGATTCCACCCAATCGAACACGAGGTCGTCACCTTCGTCCTCGGATGCAAATCGCCACTTAACTTCGACCTTGCCATTCGGGTCACCCAGCGCACCATGTTTCACCGAGTTTGTCGTCAACTCGTGAAGGATCATCGCCAAGCCCTCGGCGGCGCCGCTTGGCACAGTGAGGGAAGGTCCACTGATCGTAATGTCGCGTGTCTCCTTGAAGGGCTGCAATTCCCGGTCCACGAGTTCATGGAGCATCCCTGACAGGTTGGCATGACGAGAAAGGATGCGATGGGTCGCCTCCAGTGTTCGAATCCAATCGATCAACATCTCCTTGTATTTGGCAACATCATTGTCGGGAGTATCGATCATGTTGACCAGAGCTCTAATCACTGGAAACACATTGCTGAACCGATGGCGCTCTTCGCGCATTATGCGCTCGCGTCTCTTTACGGCGGCGCGAAGCAAAGTTGTTTGTCGACGTTCGGTCAGATCCGCCGCCACCCCGATGCGCATTTTGCGGTCGCCGTGCTCTTCCTGCCGTCCACGCAATGCAATCCAGCGTGTGTGACCATCCACTTGCCGGACGCGAATCTCGACGTCAAAGTTCAATGCCGATGAAGGCTTTGCCGAGGCGGACAACTTCGGCCAGTCGACGGGATGGATTACGGCCGAGAGTTCTTCCAAGCGGCGGACTGGGGCCGGAGGCAGACCAAGGATGTCCCAGAACTTGCCGGAGCCGGCGACTGTCCCATCCTCAATGTCTATTTGCCATGTGCCCAGGCGCCCGGCAGATACGGCGAGATCGAGCCATTCCTTCTGAGCCCGAAGGGCCTCGCGTGCCGCTTGTCGCTCGGAAATATCGTCAACCACCACGAATACGCTCTCATTTGGCGCCTCGTCCGGCCGCGACGAAGACAGGGCCAGGTGAGCCCAAAATGCCGTGCCATCCTTGCGCAAAACGCGGATATCCGTCGCCGACGCGGTCCCATTGCCCAAATCTTGCAAAAGTTTCCGCACAGTACCTCGATCGTCGGGGAAAATGAGTTCCTCCAGCTCCAGTTGGGCAAGTTCCTTGTGCGCGTAGCCGGTCATCTCCAAAAGCCGTCTGTTCGACTGCAGCAGTTCGCCATGGCGATTGGTATTAGCAAAGCCCAAGGCGGCAGCATCGATGGCAGCGAGCCTCGCTTCTGCCACCCTGAGCGCGCCGTGCAGATCTTGTCGCAGGCGGTGGAACACGGTTGCGATCAGGCTACCCGAACCCAGAAGGAAGACGGCCCCGGTCCAGTCTCGACCAGTGAGGTGACCGTCCAACAGGTGTCGCATCCACAAGCCGGCGACCGCCATCAGAAGCGTTGCTGCGATGGCAACAAAACGGCCCTCAAGATACACGATGACAACGGTTATGGGGATAAACGCAACAAGCGGCAACGGCTGGCCGCCATATACCGTACTTATCGCCTCGAATGCTATCGATGCTGCAAACACCAAAAGCGAAGCTAGATGAGCCCACGTAGTGCTCGACACATTCGATTTGAGCCAGCGCAGGTCCGAACCCATGCGCAAAGACTACAACTTTCGGTCTAGTCCGTCGAGACTAGGCCGAAGGGGTGGCACCTAATCCCAATGCCCGATTGCCATGACTTTGCCGGCGAATAAAATCATGGTGTCAGGAGCGCTCTTCAGAAAGATATATCCAAGAGACGCTGCGGAAAAACCATTCGCAGATTTCTCGCAGTATGTGGAAATTCAAGTTGAAGCAGCAACTTCATCAGATTTGATTTGCGTCAGTAGCAATGGGTTGGGTGGAAGCGATGACACTGATTGAAACGCGAAACGATGCGCTTGCAGGCAGGCAATACATTGTATTGAACGATACCCGCCACGAAAGGCCGATAAGCCTTGTGGACCGACCGGACGCAAGGGTCGGCGGATCTCGACGACGCAGCCTGGAATCCATCACCGGCATGCTTGATCGTATGGGTTGCGGCTATCTCGTCCTGGACCGAGACAAGAAAGTAATAGAATGGAACGCTGCCGCTCGGGACACCCTCGCACGCCAGGGCGAAGCAACTGATACAGCCGTCGAGCTTGCTGCCGGGTTGAGGCGGCTGGTCGCGAATGTTCCGGTCCACCTCCAGCCGGGCTCACTCTCATGGGTAGTGATCCACAGCAGAGGCGACAGGCCGGTGACCATGAACGAGACGGGGGTCGTTACACCGGACGGGACAACCGTCGTCGCATTGCTGGACCGGGATAACAAATCGGCGGCCAACCCTCGCACGTTGCAAAGGATGTTCGGTTTGACCAGCGCGGAAACGCAGTTGGCGCTACGCCTGGCCCATGGCGACGCGCCCCTGGAGATCGCCCGCAGCTGGCATCTCAGTCGCACGACTATCCGCTCTCAGCTCGCCTCGCTGTTCGCCAAGACCGACACGAGGCGTCAGGCGGAACTAGTGGCTCTTTTGGGGCGCATTTCGGTTTTGCCATGAGAAATCGACTGCTGTCTGCATCCGCTTTGATTCAGACAGCGGCGGCCCGCATTGAGCGCGCTGTCGCGTAGATCACAAGGCCGGCGGCGCCATTTCCGATCGTTCAGGCGCTGCCGAGATAGCGCGGAACGCGGAACCTGGAAACGGGAGTGACTTGCCATGGCCGAGGCAGATTCGAAGGTCAACAAGCTGGCGGATATCGTTCACGCGCTGCAGGATGGTGCTGCGTCGAACCTTACGCACACGGGGCCGATCATCGTCACGGGCGCCGCTGGGTTCATCGGATTTCATGTTGCGTCACGCCTTTTGCGGCTCGGCGCCGAGGTCATCGGCGTCGACAACTTCACGCCTTACTACGACCTGAAGCTGAAGGAGGCGCGATTTACACGGCTCTGCGCCGAGCCGAGGTTCACGCCGATGCGCTTCGACCTGGCGGACCGGTCGCTGGTGAAAGCGCTGTTCTGCGAATTCCAGCCATCGCACTTCGTGCATCTGGCCGCCCAGGCCGGGGTACGTCATTCGCTCGTCGACCCGCATGCCTATGTGGAGTCAAACATAGTCGCGTTTCTCAACGTTCTGGAGGGCTGCCGACACACCGGCGTCAGCCATCTCGTTTATGCCTCGTCGAGCTCCGTATATGGTGCCAATCGACGCATACCCTTTTCCGAGCATCATGGTGCCAATCATCCGGTGAGCTTCTACGCCGCCACCAAGGCCGCCAACGAGTGCATGGCGCATTCCTACAGCCATCTGTTCGGCTTGCCCGCAACCGGACTGCGCTTCTTCACCGTCTATGGTCCCTGGGGCAGGCCCGACATGGCTGTCTATACTTTCACCCATGCCATCGCCGAGGGCCGAACGATCGAAATCGCCAATGCCGGGCGCGTATGGCGGGATTTCACCTATATCGACGACATCGTAGAGGGGGTTGTTCGCGTGCTCGCCAAACCACCGTGTCAGGATCCCGGTTGGGACGGTCGCGCTGCCGATCCTGCCACCAGCTCGGCGCCGTATCGGCTCTACAATATCGGCAATGATCGGCCTGAAGAAATCAACCATCTGATCGCGCTCATCGAGACGGCCCTTGGTCGCCGCGCCCTTCGCGTCAACGTACCTTTACCACCAGGTGACGTCCTGGAAACCCGCGCCGATGTCAGGGACCTCCGCCGCGCCGTTGGCTTCGCACCGGCGACAACACTGGAGGACGGCGTGCAACGTTTCGTGGAATGGTATCGGGAATTCCATGCACGCCCTGTGGGGCAGGTGCGACCAGCTGGCCTTCCGGCAACGGCATAGTGAGCACAACGCCGCCATTTCCTTGGTGTGGCAGGGTCGCGGCTCGCCTTCAATCTGTCTTGGGATACGCCGGCACTGGAAGGGGCCCAAGCTGCCGTCCTGTACTGTGCCCGACCCCCAAAAGGCGCCGCGCATAGCGGGTGAGCGGCTTCTCGAACAGACGATGGGTGATAAATGCCACGCCGAGGGTTATCGCCAAGGCCGAACCGATGAAGGCCCACGGGCCGAGCACAAAGATCAACCCTGTACGCCAGAACAATATGCGCATGGCGCGGATCACGAATGGATGCATGAGGTAAAGAGCGTATGACGCATCGCCAACGCCAGCGGCCCACCTCGCCGCCAGGCTGTCATGCCTCAGTTTACCCGGCGGTGCCAAGGCAGCACTCCAAACAATTAGAGACGCCGGAATGCCATACACGACAGAGCGACCAAAGCCGGCCGAGATATCGGGAAACGCCGCCGCAAGCATCAGGGCACCCAGTCCCGTTGCGGCCATACAGGCCCTGATTGGGCCGGAAGGCCGCAGGCCTGAGGCGCACATGACCCCGATCATCGCGCCGAAAGCGAATTCGAGGATGATCGGATTGGTCCAGAAACCCCAGGGCTCAGGCAAAGGAGCCCCAAGAGCGCCCGAGAGCACCATCCCAACCAGGATCGCGAGCAGGACCGTAACTGCCCACCGCATGGGCAGCACGATCGTCGCCGTGAACAGCACGTAAAACAGCATCTCATAATTGAGCGTCCAACCCAACTCGTAGACCGGCTGAACGACGCCGTCAGGGCGACTGGCCGGAACGAATAAGTAGGATTCGACTACAAACCTGAAATCGACGTAGCTCTGGTTGAGAAGATTTGGGGCGGCCACCGCTACCGCAATGTAGAGCGAGGTGAGCGCCCAATATAGCGGAACAATTCGCGCGATCCGGCGGGAAATGAAGAGACGCGCGCCCCCGGGCTTTGCGAACAGCTGTCGCGACGTATGCACCATGATAAGCCCGGAAATCACGAAGAAAATATCGACTCCAGCGCTCCATGGTATCGGATTCCAGCTCTGAAAGGTGCGGCCGGCCTGTAATTCCAGGGTGGCCGCATCATGCTGGGCGTGTCGCAGCGCGACCGAACTAGCCGCGAGGGCGCGCAGGACCTGAACTTGGGTGAGGGTTTCGCGTTGGCTGCGCTCGACAGGCGTCGATCTCTCCGAGCGACGGCGCACTGCAGGCGCCGAGGCGCTCGCCATTCGGGCTTGTTCCATGGATGCTCCGCAGATTGTGAGCACACCGTGGTGCACCTCCGAAACTGATGCATCCTTCAAATGACGGACACCGCCCGCAAAGTATCGGCTGCCCGCGGGGACGCGGGTGTCCGGAACAGGTATACGCCGAAGCGTCTGCGCAGCCCTATGGCCTTTGTGCGATCCGGGCTTCGTGACTTCCTGCCCGAACGACGGCGATCACCGTAGCGAAAACAGTGGTCTCATTTGCTCGCCCTCAAGAACCAATGCCATTGACGGGCATCGACCGCGCTCGGCCTCATCGACAGCAAGGCAAAAACCAAGCCTGGCATGATTTTCAGTCGCTTGCGGATATAAACGGCCATGGCAATGCTCCAGATGCTCAGTGCAAGTGCCACACCCACCGCAGCGCCAAGCAGGCCGTACACCGCAACTCCGGCTGCACAGGCAATTATATTGGCCACAGCACCCGCTACCATCGTCGTTGCCGCAGCCCATTCATTTCCAGTCATGGTCAGGAGATTCTGTTGGGGCCCGCACAGCGCGACAAAGACATATCCCAAAATCAGAACCCGTGCGATCGGCGCTCCCGCGCTATAACCCTCACCGAAATAGCTCAAGAACGGCTCGACTATCACCATCATTGGGACGGCCACCAGGATGGCACCGCCAGCAGAAAGCAGGGTTGCGCGCGCGAACAGCTGTTGTAGGCCTCTGCGATCGCCTCTGACGTAGAGATCGGCTGCTGTTGGCGAAAACATGGTTGCCACGGCGATACGGGACAGGCCCACGAGCATCGCGACATTCAAGGCCAGTGCGAAAATACCCGCTTCAGCAATATGGCTTGTCCAGCCCAAAACCAGGACTCCTGCCCGACTGACGAAAACATCGAGCCCAGTGATGAGCATGAGCGGGGGGACGGCAAGCCACCATTCCCTCGAGGCATAACTTGGCTTGGCGTGTCCCAGGCCGGGTGGTTCAAACCTCCTAGCGATGATGAACACCAGCGCCGCTGTGAAAGCGGAACTCACAAGCACCGCCAGCGTGACCGAGGGCGCATCCACTGTTCGAAATCCCGACAATGCCAGGAGCGCTACCAACACGAGCAGGAGCCCGTCTCGCATGATGCGCTCCGGCAACAACGCCGAGACAACGCCGCCGAAAGCACGCACAAGCGTGGCTCCGAGAGCATAGGCCGTAACCAAGGGCACAGCCATCATGCCGAGCACGATGCTTGTCTCAAGCCCTCTTTCCGTTGGATCTGAAAGGAACAGGACGGACGCAGCGCCGATCATCCCGAACAAGGTTGCCGCTATCAGCGATCTCTGCAGCGCAAATCTTATCACCCCGCGGGCCAGATCAAGCCTGCCACTGGCCCTATAGGCCGGGAGGAAACGCAACAATGATACATTAAAACCAAGCGTTGCCAGATAGGCGAGCACTGACGTCCAAGCCTGAACGTAGGAATAGATGCCGTAGTTGTGAGGTCCGATAAGGCGTGCAATTGCCAACTGGGCAAGACTGGTCAAACCAGCGCCACCAATATAGATCAGCAAGGCGAATATGCTTGCCCAAGCGAGCCGCGAGCCCATGTCCTTGTTGCGCGGCGGTGCGGTTGCTGAACCAGTTACATCTGCGCGATGAGCCGGCAACTCAATTTGCTTTTCGCCGACCGCCCTATCGAAGCGCGACAATGCAGAAAGTATTTGTCTCTCAATCCGACAAATACTTTTAAAGGTCGATGGACCATCGGTGTTTTCGACGGAGATGATTTCCCGGCCAGATGTTGTCAGGAGGTCATGCATCGCTTCAAAAACGGCGAACGAGCGCATGTTCACGTTCAAGTCGGCCTCGAAAATCCGTTCCGCCGGCGGCTCAAGCTCCATCCGCCGACGAAGGCGACTTTCCACGACCGCAGCTGGCACCAAGAGCCTGACGGTGAGATCGGCCGCCGGTGCGAGGCTGAGCGCCTTTTCCAGCGTTCTGGGGTTGGTGCTCCCATTGAACATCGCAAGCGAACCAATCGCTTGAACATATCCTTGATCGAAAATCGTAATTTCGGGCGATTGCTCCGCAGACTTCCAGCAACGCGAAAGGTGCAGGATGTATCGCCAGATTCGCGCGCGCCATATTCGGTTTTTTGGCGGTATCATCCTCACCATTGCAAAGGAATTGGAAATATCATCGGCTCGCCCTGCCGAAAAAAGCAATATTCTGGCTGTTGAAAATATCGCCGATACGATCCGTGATATGAACAGAAAGACTCCGAGATCATATTTGGCGGCCCTGGTGCTTGGCTTGTAGCTGAGGGCGACCTTGGCGTGATAGCCTTTCCCGCGCAGCTGCTGCGCAAGCGCATGTGCGAAGGTTGTTTTGCCGGATCCTGGAGGTCCGAAAAATTCAATGATCATCGTGTAGCTGGCTCGATTTAGGGGCGCGATCGCTCCCTGGAGATTCTGTTGAAGATCGCAGACGCATCTTCAAACCCTCTCCAACAGAAGATCGGCGTTGTCTCCGAGCCTGGAGCCGGCTAGCCTCTTCAGGTTCACCCGGGTGAGCACACTCCCTACTGGAACGGTGGCGGATCCGCCGGCCCCTATTGCATCCAGAGCACCACGGGCAATGCTGCGCCTCGTCCTTGCCCAGCGAACGGCAAAAAGCACCGAATCGGCCCAGCGCTTAAGCAGCCTGGTTTCAGGCCCCCCGAGGCCCAGGGGACCGTTCATGATGACCACGTCGTAGGCCGAACGCAGCTCCTCGGTGAACTGGCATTTGTCGACGGTGGACAGAAGCGTCAGGAGATCATCGGAAGGTGCTGGAGCGGCCATGAGGTCGATACCGATTTCCGGCATCCTCGTGATTGCATCCTTCAGCACGCAACGTTCATTCACATAGTCGCCGAAGGAGTTCCGGGCCTTGTCGGTGCTGAATTCACCACGAAATCCGTTCGTGAGCCGTACATCCTTGCGATCGAGATCGAGGAAAAGCACTCTTCCTCCCAGCCGCGTTGCCGCCAGCGCCAGGCTCCATGCCAACTCGGTCTTGGCATCGTCCTGGATGCTGGACGTCACGAGAATGATATGCGGCGGCTGCCCCTTCCCCTGAGTTGGCGCCGCAGTGACGAGCAGCGAAGTCACGGCGCGGCTGAACGGCAAGTTCTGCTGGCTCAGAACCAGATGCCGTAGCTTTCTGGCGTTAAGTCCCGCAACCCTGGGAAGCAGTCCTACGCACGGGACCCCAAGCTCGGCCTCGGCTTCGGCTTCACTGCGCAAGGTTTGGTTGAAACCGTTGCGGACCAGGACAATGACCGCCCCCATGAGACCAAAGACGACCATGCCGGGGGGAATCAGGAAAATTGGCGACAATGTCATGGGGGTCGACGGCGGCCAGGCGGTCGAAAGGACCGCTACGCCTGGGGAAGGAGCGGCGATGCGACGTGTCAAGTCCTGCTGCCGGCTCAGGAGTTCGTTGTAATGCTGCGTCACGATGGCTACCCGAGGCTCAAGGGAACGCAGCCCCGAAAGTTGGCTCGCCGTGTCGGCCACGGCCGCGTCGAGCATCGCTTTGCGACTTTCAAGAGCCGTAGCCTGGGACCGGTAGACATTTGCCTCGGCAGCGATTCGGGCAACGCTTTGCTCCATTTCGCGGGCGATCGCGTTGCGCAGATCGCCGTCGGCGGCGGCACCCGACTGGCGTGTCACCAGGTCCGTCAACACGGGCGACCCGATTTCTTCAGCGATGGCCGTGACCGGGGCGCCCGCCTTGCGCAGGTCCTCAATACGGCGAAGGCGCGCTTCCGACGCGGAAAGACTGGCTTTCGATAGGAATATCTGCCGGCCGAGTTCCGCTGTCTCACTGGCTGCGTTGTTGGCCGCAGTCTGATCGACGGCGCCATGCGTGAGCCGGTATGTCTCCAGCCGATCTGTCGCTTCGACAAGATCCCTTTGTACTTGCGGAAGGCTGGCGACTATCGAATCCAGATGAACCTGATCCGATGCCCGGCTTTTTTGTACCAGATCTTGAATGTAGACCTGGGCAAACGTGTTCGCGACAAGTGCCGCACGCGCCGGAGTTGGATCGGTGAAGCCGATGGTGATGACGCGCGATCGCAGCTCTTGTCCGACCCTCATTCCGTTGCGTAGCGCCTTCAACTCGGGCGCGTCCGCTGCGTCCGGATTTTCCGCCACTGTTTTATCCTGTCTCCAGGCCCTGTTCAGGAGGTCGATGAGGAACGAGCCAGCCGCGGGCGGGACGGCATTGACGACGCTCTTTCCGGTACCGTCGACTGGTTGGGCTTTGCGCAGTGCTGCCAGGACCCGACGCAGGTGGCCTTGCGAGGAGAGCATCGTCAGATGATCATCGATGTTCGATTCCAGCGAGTCCTGGGCGGATGCCACGCCGCCCGAAGCACTGCTGCTCGGGGCATCGATAATGACCTGGGTCGTTGCCTCGAACAGCACCGGGCGGGTGAAGCCTGCCAGTCCGGCCAGGATGCCGCCCAGAAGGGCCATGGCAAGCAAGAACCATTTTCGCGTCGTCAGGATGATGACGAGCTGGTGTAAGGGTGACGATTGCGTTGGCTCGCGTGGCGGCCGCATCAAGCGCAGATTGGTTTCAAGTGTCCCAACTTCCATCTGCTTGGCGCGCGGACGCCGGGCGCGGTTGGCTATGGAACCTTCCATCTCAATCCCCTGTCAGTTCGATATGGTAAGAAGGGTGCGTGGCGACCGTCGATGGCCGCATGGCTTCGTTGCGCCACGCCTGAAACATGAGCACCGGCCACAGGTCGCGGAAATTATCTTGGCTTCCATGCAGATGATTGCGCCAGCATGCGTCGACCTTCTCACGGTCGATGATCCCGTCCCCGGAGCGGCCGATCGTGGCAATGATATCGGTTGCCCAGCCGCGCAAGGGCCCTTTCAACCAAGTCCCGACCGGAACGTCGAAACCTTGCTTGGGCCGGTCGACCAGTCGGCGTGGTACATAACGATCAAGCAGTCGGCGAAGCAACCATTTGCCCTTCCCGTTTCGGACTTTGGCACGGGCTGGCAAGCGCCAGGCGAATTCAACGACGCGATGGTCCAGGATCGGGCATCGCCCCTCGAGGCTGTTGGCCATGGTGGCTCGATCGAGCTTCACCAAAATGTCGCCCGGTAGATAGCCTGTCATGTCGGCGAATAGGAGACGCGAGAGCAGGCCGTCGAGCTTTGTCGTGTCGGTAGCTGCTGTCGACGGCTTGCGATGAACAAGGTCGTTGGCTGAAGATTTTGTCAGTTGCAGAAGGAGTTCGTCCTCATCTCGCGCCGCGAGCAGGCGGGCAAGGCGAGCCAGGCGGTCACCGCGCAAGCCATGCCGCATATTCGCCGAAAGCGGCAGATTGCCGAAGATATCTTTCTGAGAGGCCTGGGCCAGCAACCCAGCCCCCGATGCCAACAGCCGGCGAAATGACAATGGCAGCTCATGCTGCTTTGTGAGGCGGGTTGCCAGGAAGTGTCGAGAATAGCCTGCGAAGCACTCGTCGCCGCCATCGCCTGAAAGCGCCACGGTTACGTGTTGCCGCGCGAGGCGCGACACCAGCAGCGTCGGTATCTGCGATTCATCGGCAAACGGCTCGTCCCAAATCCGGGGCAGCTCCGGAACGACCTCAAGCGCGGCGGCCGGCGAGAGATGAAGTTCCGTATGATCGGTGCCCAGATGCCGAGCAACCGCGGCCGCATGGGGAGCTTCATCAAACCCACCTTCGCCGAACGCTATGGTGAACGTCCGAACGGGGTTTCGGGACTGTGCCTGCATCAGGGCGACGACAGTCGAGCTGTCGATCCCGCCCGACAGAAAGGCGCCCAGCGGCACATCTGCAACCATTCGTTCCTTGACGGCCAGTCGGAGCAGGCTGTCGAGCTCGGTCGCGAGGTCCTCGTCGCTGGCGGCTATCGGATCGCGCTGTCCCTTGCCGGCGACATCGGCCAGCGACCACCAAGGGTGAATGCGATGCGCAAGCGAACCGGTGCCTCGGGCGTTGGCGAATTGCGCCGCAGTGACCGACAGGACTGAACCAGGCGGCAACTTGAACACGCCCTGCCAAATGCAACGGTCATCCGGCACCCAGCCGTTGGAAACCATCGTCGTCGCCGCATCGACATCGAGTTCCGGGGTGAAGCCTGGGAAGCAAGTGATCGCCTTCAGCTCCGAGGCGAAGACAAGCGCGTCACGTGTCAAGGCGACATAGAGTGGCTTCTTGCCCATTCGGTCGCGGGCAAGCTGAAGCGTTCGGTTCTCCAGGTCCCACAGCCCGAAAGCAAACATGCCAGCGAAGCGCGCGAGGGCTGCATCAAGGCCCCAGCTTTCGATCGCGCACAGCATGACCTCCGTGTCGCTGGCGCCGCGGAAATGATGGCCCGCCCCTTCCAGTTCACGGCGCAGATCGCGAAAATTGTATATCTCGCCATTGAACGTGATGACATACCGACCGCTCGCGGAGAGCATTGGCTGGCGACCCGCTCCGGACAGGTCGACGATGGCCAGTCGCCGGTGGCCGAAGGCTACCCCCCCTTCACGGCTCACCCAGAAGGCCTCACCGTCAGGTCCGCGATGACGAAGCGCCGTCGCCATCGGCCCGATGGCCCTGAGCGCACTTGCGTTGGCTGCATCGGGCGCCAACAAAATTCCGGCGATCCCACACATTCTAGCATCTCCTCTGGCGAACAATCGCGGGGATCGCTTCCGGCGTCCCAGCGGCAAGGCAGAGGGTCAGACAGAACCACACGATCGGATGGCGGATGACCAAATGCGGAGCACTGAAAACGGCGATCGATGCCACGAGCGCCACCAGAGCGTCCAGCTTCGCCCGCCAGGCGGACAACGCAGCCGAGCCGAAGATCCACATCAGGGCTAGAACCGAAATCAGGCCGCCCTGAGTGTAGAGATCCAGGATGGTGCTGTGCGCCTCGAAGGGCCGCGGCAAAAACTGTTGATTGACCACGGGCGGACTATCTAGGTGCGGGCCCGGACCCAGTCCAAGCGATCCCGATCGTGCCCCCTTCTCCAAGGCTGCATTCCAGAGGTAGAGGCGAAGCGCCGCGGTTTGGGCAGTCGCTTCCCCGCCCTTGTCTTTGGTCAGGCTCTTGGCGAAGTCTTCGGCGCTGGAGGCCTCGCTGAGGGCATAGGGCGCTATAGACAGGGCCAGCGGCAGGAAGCCAACGGCCATCAGGACGGCAAGCTGCCTTGAAAGGCTCGCCTTATTGCCGTCGCTCGTCAGCCAGGCCCGGACCCGCAGCCCGAGAAGGATCAGACAAGCCAGGACCGTGGTATAAAGGTAGGTATCGCTTTTTGTCAGCCTTCCGACGTAAACGGTGAATATGAGGCTGCATAGGGCAAGGCATCTTCCCCATTTATTGCTGGTGGTTGTGGCAAGATGCAAGGCCAGTGGACCGAGTAGGGCGCAGTAGAGCGCAAGCTGGTTCGGATTGTCGGACCATCCGCAGAAGCGGTCCCAGTACCAGGGCTCGACCCCAGCCTGATGGAGCCAGCCGAAGCCAAGCCCTACCTGAATGATGAAGCCCGCATTCGCGATAGCAACCATCCACCAGGCGATACGACGCAAACGGAAAGACGCGTTGGGCTCCGCAGCGGCCAGACAGGTGACGCACGCCAACAGCACATAGGCCAGCGTGTCGTGCAACAACGGATCCAGGAACAACGTGGTTGTCAGAAAACCGATGATGTAACCCACGCCCATGGCAAGCGCCAGGATCAGCCAGAAAAGCCCAAGCTTGGCCAGGGCCGGCGTAACCTCCAGTTGGCCGCCAGCAAGGATTCGCGTCATCGACAGCATTATCCATAGCGTGAGGCATAGTTCGCTGTAGCCGAAGGGCAGCCCTGGGATGCTGAGTTGCGCCGCGTAGGACATCGCGACGCCGAAGGCCAGAAGCGCATCACGCATCATTGCCGCGCCTCGCCCAGTCGATGGGGGCTCGGCACCGCCTCTTCCCTCGGATTCGCCTGCGCAGCTTGAACAAGCCTGCTGCGATATCTGCCACCCAGGATTGTCTTGTACAGGTCGCAATACTGGTCGATGACCCACGACAACGAGAACCGCTCCCGCACGAATCCGACGGAACGGCTCCCCATGGTCTTGCCACGGGCGGGGTCGGAAAGAATATCGACTATCCGGGAGGCCAAGCCATCCGCATCGCGCGGCGCCACGAGATAGCCGTTCCAGCCATCCTCAACCACATCGTTGCAGCCCGGCATGTTGGAGGCGACGATCGGTAATCCGGACAATCCCGCCTCCAGCAGGACACGCGGAATTCCCTCGCGATATTGCGTCGGAAACGCAAACAGATCCGCCATCCCAAGGAGGGCTGGAATGTCGCGCCTTGGCCCCAATGCGACAACGTGGGGAACATGGCGCTCGATATCGGCTCTGCTGACGGCAAACGGACCTTCGGAGTCTTGCGGGCCGACAAGTACGAAACGCGCGTTGGGCCTCTCGCGGATAACGCGAGGAACCGCCTCGATGAGGGTTGGAATCCCCTTCTGCCGCGTGAGCCGGCCGACAAATATTATGACCTGGGCCGATTGAAGGCCAAGTTCCTCGCGCATCGTGGCAGCCGAAGGACCACGATACCTTGCCATCGAGAATGCATCGGGGTCGATGCCAGAACTCCGGATCAGTCGCCCTTTGCCGCGAGTCACCAGCCGGTAGCGCTCGAAGAAGGCCTGATCATCACTATTCTGGAAGACGGTCATGGCTGTCCAACGAGACGCCACCCCCTGAAGGCCGCAAAAGAAAGGACGCAGTGCCAGGGCCCGCGGCTCCCGCGACGAGAATGTCCAACCAAGCCCGTTGATGGTGCGAACGACGGGAACGTGCCCGCGCACCGCCAGTGGAGTTAGGATATTGGGCTTGGTGTCGAAACTTTGAATGATGTCCGGACGCAGTTCGGACATCAGTTCACGGATCGCGCTGACAGCACCCCATTCTGCACCGCCGCTGCCAAAGCGGTCGAACCCAAATCGGCGATGGGCAATGCCATGGGGTGAGAAGGCGGCTCCGAGATCACTCGAAACGGCAGTGACTTGAAAACCCCTTTCGCGAAGCGCCAAAAGGAACGGGATTCTTAGTCTATGATCCTCGCCTCCAACGCAAACCAGATGCGGACTCATCCTGTCGCTCCTGGATGCGATCCCAATCGCGTAAAACAGCTGATCCTATCCGCAGTTTCCATGGCCGGTTTCATCGCCCCTGAACACACAACAGCCAGTCCCACGCTAGGAGCACGCTTTCGTGCTGTCCTCGTCTGTTTGCATGAAGCAAGCTGATCAACGATGCGGCAATGCAGCCACAACCGCTGTCGCCTCGGTCAGTGAGTTGGATTCATCCGGTCTGACGGTGCAAGGACGACATCTTCGCGTACAACACGGCGGGCCGGATATAGAAAAGGGCTGTGTTCGAAAGGTCCGCGCGCCGCGTTCAAAGCAACTTCCGCCCGCCTTCTCTCGCCGGATCAACATCGCGACCAGGCGGTGTGATGACTCGCACCGCCAGTTCTCCCGATCGCTTCGTCTGGAAACAGGCTTTCACCCGGTCTCTGGATATGGTCGGACCCACCAGCCGCATCTTCCCGCGGCTAGGCGACCGCGTTGAGGAGCATCGAGCGGCTGCAATGGGAGGCTCTTCGCCAGGGCGCGATTCCTTTGCTGCCTGGGCTCAAATAAATCCTGCGGAAGCGCGCATTTGGGCGGTGCTCGCGCAACCGAAGCGCGCATTGGCCGATTGCCGCCACGGCAACGCACAAGGCGCTCCGGCAGACTCGCTGCAATGCTTTCGTTGCAGGCTTGAGCACCCCATACTTGGATCATCTACATACCTCTGAGGCAAGCGTAGCATCGAGGCTGTTGTGTTTTCCGGCGTATGATCAAAGATTCTATCAAGGGGCGCCGGTATTTGATTTGTCGCTAATGGATCCTTTCCCTAGGCAGGTGTGGGGCGCCTACCGAATCGGACGAAGGGTATGTCAATGACAACACTCCATTACGCCTCGGGCGGGTCGGCCTCCGAGGTCGCGAAAGCCGGATTCAATCTTGTTGATGTATCTTCCTTGGACCAGCTCAACGCCTTGCCGGCCGGCCAGAAAGGCCTGGTGTGGCTCAATGAAGCCGATGGTGCAACCTCCTCCTTTATCCAGAAGGTCACGCCCTTCATCGGCAATCCGAAAGTGTTTGGCTTCTTCCTGGTCGATGAGCCGGACCCGACCGGCAAATGGGGAACTTATGCCACCGCCGCTGATCTGAAGGCGGAGTCAGACTGGATCCACAGCCACCTGCCGGGCGCCAAGACCTTCATAACCATGATGAACATGGGGTCTTCCGCTAACCCCGACTTTTCAAACACATTCAATCCTGCCAACACGCATATCGACTATTACGGCTTGGATCCCTACCCGGTACGGACCGGAACAAGCACGATTGATTACAACATGATCGACAGGACTGTGGCGGCGGCCGTCGCCTCGGGCATCCCGCTCAGTCAGGTCGTTCCCGTGTATCAGACCTTCGGCGGCGGCGACTGGACGACCGACACGGGCGGTCGCTATGTCCTGCCCAGCGTTGCTCAGGAAAAGACCATGTTGGACCACTGGGCCAAGGTAGCGCCTTCGCCGGCCTTCGACTATGCCTATGCTTGGGGTTCTCAACAGGGCGACACGGCGCTTGAGAGCTCGCCGACGCTGCAGGCTCTGTTCCTTCAACACAACCAGAGCACCGCAAGCGGTCCTTCGGCCAGCGAACCGACGCCGCCGCCTACCAGCACAGCGCCTCCGCCCACAAGTGTCCCTCCGACCAGCACCGGCGATCACATTTTCTACGGCACGGGTAGCGCGGATGTGCTTCGCGGCACCGCTGGCGCGGACACGATGATGGGCCGCGGCTACAACGACACCTACTATGTCAACAACGCCGGCGACAAGGTGGTGGAACTGCGGCACAGCGGCAACGACAGCGTGCTGGCATCGGTGAGCTACGCGCTGTCGGCCGGCTCGCAGGTCGAGCATCTTGCGACCACCAGCAAATTGGGAACTGCCGCTATCAAGCTCACGGGAAACGAATTCGCCCAAACCATCGATGGCGATTCCGGGAGCAACACTATCAACGGCGGTGGCGGGAGAGACGTTCTGACCGGACATGGCGGCAACGACGTCTTTGTCTTCGATTCGGCTCTCAAGCTCGGCAATATCGACAAGGTCACCGATTTCAAAGTGGGCCACGACAAGATCCAACTCGACCACACCGTGTTTGCCGGCCTGCATACCGGCGCCCTTCCCTCTTCGGCGTTCTACGCCGGCAGGGCCGCGCACGACAGCGGCGATCACATCGTCTATAACAGCACGACCGGCGCGCTTTCCTTTGACAGCGACGGCTCGGGCGGCGCACATCAGATCCAATTTGCCACTCTATCGCCACATCTGGCTCTGACGGCGTCCTCGTTCATCGTGACGTGACCGTGGGAACGTCAGCCTGAGCAAGATGGTCTGACGTTCTTGAATATGGCTGACGGAACCAAGAAGCCCCGCCGAGCTTGTACTTGGTATGAGCGCGCGCGGCATCGAATTCCTGCAGAAATGGGTAGAGGATAAGATCCCACTCTACACCAAGGCCGATCCGGCTCTTGCGGCGAAACTTGCGGACCAAGCAACGGCGGATGCCATCAGAGCGGGGATCCGCCCCGAGGAAATCTCTGAGGAAGTCGGAAGCATGTTGACGACCATGCTCGAAGTGCTCGATCAGCACGATTCGACATGATTGCGCGCTTGGCGGCAGATGCTGCCCGGCTTGGCGCCAAATGCATAAATGTGTCATGGATCATAGGTCATGGGCCAGCCTAGGCAGCATGACCAACATGCTCTCCCAGAACGCGCGCGACGACCCCGTCCACGTCGTGAGGTTCAGCACCATTGACTTGTATCAACGGCCATCGGTCCTGGCGCAGGCACTCGCCGACCTCTCTTGAGATTTCGGCCTGCCTTAATCCTTTGTCCACGCCAAGTTCGAACAGCATAACCTCGAGGAGCGGTTGCTGCGCATGCCTATCCACAAGACGGCGGCGTAACGTTTCCTGCGGCGCGTCAAGTTGCACAACGAGATCCGGCCGCGGCAGGAACGCCAGGCACTTGCGGACCGCGTCGAGGCTTGGAGTTCTAGCCAGCACACCCAGCGCACACAAAGCCTGAATCATGCCCTCTTCGAAGATGAAGCATCCGGGCGACTCCCGCGCTTGGAGCCAGGACTGGCACAGTTGGGCGATGTCGACCTTCATGCGCCATGACCACACGCGGCTTCGAAGAGGGATCGATGCCAGAAGCCGGGCCGCGACACTGTCCTTTGGCAAGGTCGACAGCAAGATAGGACCGGATGTGGCAATCTTCTTGCCAATTCGCCCTATGCCGTGGCGGATTTCCGGAGCGTCATCCTGAGCCGATCCATGTTCAATCAGGCGATACCCATTTACTGTCTTCACATTGATGCCGTGTCTCGCCAGCCCTTGGCAGAGGCCGCGAAGCAGCGTGGTTTTACCCGCGCCAGGCGGCCCAAACAACTCGATGATCATATGCTCAAGCGTCTCCGAAACGAGCAGTCATTCCCCTACGGATCAAGCTTAGCCGGATTTCCGATCACACCAACGTTCATTTGAATGATTGTTCCAGTCAGTGAATCTTGGCACCGAGCCCGGATTCTAGCGGAGATGCCGATCGCATCCGTTCGCCTGGGCAAGCCGTCTGGCGCTCCACGGAGCTTGCAAGGAAAACGACCGGTGCTGGACACAAATGGCAAAACTTCTGAAGGACGCTCGGGAAGCGCTGGCTAGGCAAGATCGAGGCATCATCCGAATGATTGATGAAAAGATCTCCGCGGCGAGCGATGTTCGACCGTCAGCTTGGCGGGGCCCTGAATGTCCTCAGTGTGTTTGCATTCGGAAGTGGCAAATCAAAACCTACAGGTGGATCTGCGACCCACCCGAAGGTGGTCAGTCGTTCCCGAATATGACCTTGACCAAGGGGGGCCAGTCTGGCGCCGTTACCGACAGATGGGTGCCAAATTTGCGGACATTCCAATCTTCGACCACCTTGGAGATGTCGCCAGGCGGCATCCTGACAAGCTCGCAATCAGCGACGGCGCCAACCGCCTGACTTTTTCTGAGCTTTTCCGGGCGGTCGAGACGCTGGCAACTCATATCAGTGCCGTCGTCCCCGAAGGGCAGGCCATCGGCATCCTGCAAGCAAACTCCGCTTGGTATCCTGTGGCGATGTTGGCGACCATGACGGCGGGACGGCCTTCGGTTCCGCTCAACACAAGAGATCCCGCCTCTCGCATTTTCGATATAGTCAGTGCCGCGCGGCTCGGCGCGATTTTAGGCGCCGAAAATGTTCGCCCGGTCGAATTGGCCCAAGAGATCGTCTGGATCGATATTGCCGCCGCCGTGGCGCCCAACGATCAACACCCAGAACAGCAGCATAAGCCCCCTATCGTTTCGGTCGATGCGCCTGCATTGGTGCTTTACACTTCAGGTAGCACCGGGCGCCCCAAGGGAATCGTCAACAGCCAACGCAGCCTGCTATGGCGGGTCCGGCAATATGTCGATGCGTGCCATATCAGTGCGGATGACGTTTTCCTGCCGCTGACCGGGCCAGCCACGATCGCCGGTTGCCGGGAGATCTTTGCGGCGCTGCTGACGGGCGCCACATTGCATCTTCTCGAGGTGGAAGCTGTTGGCCTGCGCGCTACGCGCGCTCGATTGCAGTCCGAAGGTGTGACGATCGCCTATCTTGTGCCGGCACTGCTTCGAGCCCTCCTGGCTGAGGCGCCCGCCGACGCTTCCTGGCCGCTCAGAGTGGCCCGGATCGGTGGGGAGAAAGTGTCATGGACGGACATCGCTTTGCTGCGCAAAGCCGTTTCGGACCAGTGCCTGATCCAGATCGGCTACTCATCGACTGAAACCATCGGTTCGCAATGGTTCTTGCCGCCTGACTGGCCCGAGCAAGACGCGTCGGTTCCCGTCGGCAGGCTGCTCCCTGGTATGACATTCGCTATCGTCGACGAAGCGGAGCGCAATGTAGGGCCAGGCGAAAGTGGAGAGCTTCTGATCAAAAGCCGCTATGTCCTGCTTGGTCATTGGGAGAACGGTGTGGTCGTTCCCGCGCAGCCGGACCCCGACGATCCCGAGGCTCGGCTTTTTTCGACCGGGGACCTCGTTCGGCTGGACGATGATGGCATCTTGAGGATCGTCGGCCGCAAAGGGCGCCAGATCAAGATCAATGGTCGACGCATCGAGCCCGCCGAACTCGAACGGGTCTTGCGTTGCGCGCCTTCAGTGGCGGATGCCGTGGTGATGGTAACGGCCGCGCAGGAACTCATCGCCTTCGCGGTTCCCCAGTGCTTCGCAGGCGGCGCTTTTGCAGACGACCTTCGCCAGCTCCTCAGGATGACCTTGCCGACACCATTGCGTCCCTTGCGATTGCACACCGTTGACGCAATCCCACGCCTGTCGGGAGGTAAGGTCGATTTGGCAACTCTGGCCGAGATAGATCGTTCGCACGGAAGGAGGGCGCGAGCCGCCCGGTCGTCCACTCTCGATGCTCCGCCCGCCGGAGGAGCAAAGGACACGCGTCAAATAGTGCAGCACGCGTGGACGCAGGTTCTCAACACAGGCACTGCCACGGGAAACTGGGATGATGCTGGAGGAGATTCGCTGCAGCTGCTGCACTGCGTCATGGCGATCGAAAACGCCATCGGGCAAGAGGTGGGCCTCGAAGCATTCACCGTCGGCATGAGCTTGGACGAGATGGTTGAGGCGGTCGTCTCTGCACGGTTAGGCGAAGGGCGCGAAAAGAAGCACCACCCCCCGGTTCTTTTCCTGTTTCCAGGGTCCGTTGGCTATGGCCCGAGCCTGGCTGCGTTCGCAGCCGCCATAGGGAAAGTCGCCCGTGTAAACCCGATCCGATATCCGAGCCTTGCGGCGATACTGGACGGACACAACACCCTCAGCGCCATGGCTGGCGCCGCACTCGAGCAGATAAGCCGCATCCAACCTGCGGGCCCCGTGCGACTTCTCGGCCATTCTCTGGGTGGCGCGGTTGCATTCGAGGTTGCCGCACGGCTCATGAAGGCCGGGCGAACGGTGCGGTTCCTGGGCATCCTCGACACGAGCCTTCTGGACGAGCCGAGCAACCATTGGGAGACTCTTACCCGTACGTTCTATCGTATTCGCACCAACCGCATATCCGCGCACCGGATGGCTTGCAGAGCCCTTGCGAAGATCACCGTCGCCGTGGGCGGCGAAGCGCGTCTGGCCAGGATTCTGGACAGATTTGCCAATGGAGAGTTCAACCCGACGATCTTCAGGACCAAACTGGAACTGCAGGAGGTTTTAAGGGCGAAGTCATTCTTCCAGTGGCTTGAGGCACCGAAACCGGCTCTGCCCCTCTCCGGTACCTTGTTCCGATGTCGCAGGGAGGGAATGCCGCGGGCCTTGGGCTGGGACAGCGTCTTGGCACACCTGGACGTCATTTCGATCATGGGCAGCCACATCGACCTTGTCGTCGAACCAAACCTTGCCACCAACCGTCCGCTTATCGAGACGGCCATCGTGCAGACCTATTCCCCCGCCGAATCTCGCAAAAGGGAGGACTTGTCATCGACATAATTCCGGAATTCAGCAAGGACATGCTGACGCTCGATGCCGGCGCGGAGGTCGATCGCATCGTTGACACCTTGCGCACTCAGGTTCTCGGCACCCTGCATCGTCGCGGCGTGGTTGTCGGTCTTTCCGGCGGTATCGACAGCTCCGTCGTCGCGACCTTGTGCATGCGCGCGTTCGGGAAAGACAAGGTCCTGGGACTGTTCATGCCGGAGCGGGATTCTTCCGGTGACTCCCTGAGACTTGGCCGCCGCGTCGCGGCACAGCTTGGCATTGAAAGCGTCCTGGAGGACATTGCACCGGTACTGGAGGCCATTGGCGCCTACCGCCGGCAGATCGATGCGATCCAGACCGTCGTTCCCGACTATGGGGAAGGGTGGAAATGCAAGCTGGTGATCGCGTCGGTTCTGGAGAGCAGCGGGCTCAATATAACCCGCCTCACGGTCCAGGATCCGCAGGGTAAAGTAGATACCGTGCGTCTGCCGCCAGCTGCCTATCTGCAGATCGTTGCTGCGACAAACTACAAGCAGCGCCTGCGCAAGATGACGGAATACTATCACGCCGACCGCCTCAAATACGCGGTTGTCGGCACTCCAAATCGCCTCGAGTACGACCAGGGCTTTTTTGTCAAGCAGGGCGACGGAGCCGCCGACGTGATGCCGATCGTTCACCTTTACAAAACCCAGGTTTATCAACTCGCGGAATATCTCGAGGTGGATGATGAAATCCGGCGGCGGCCACCGACCACCGACACTTTTTCCATGGCCCAAAGCCAGGAAGAATTCTATTTCGCGCTGCCCTATCACCTGATGGATCTATGCCTCTACGGCCTGAACCACGGGGTCGCCAGCAATGAGCTCGCGGCGGTTGCTGGCCTCACCGAGCCCCAGCTTCAGAAAGTGTTCAAGGACATCGAAGCGAAACGAAGGGCGGCCCACTATCTTCACGCGCGGCCTTTGCTGTCCGCGGAAGGCGGAGATTGACCGAGCATGTGCGGCATCGCTGGAATCGTGGCGCTGAATGCCACAGCGGCTTCTCCTTCGCGGCAGGCGCTGATGCAGATGATGGGCGCGCTGGCGCATCGCGGCCCCGACGGGCGCGGTCTCTACCGGGACAGACGCGCGGGGCTGGCGCATGTGCGCCTGTCCATCGTCGATCTTTCCAGTGGCCATCAACCGATGGCGGACACAGGCGATACGACGTGGATCGTGTTCAACGGCGAGATATTCAACTACGTCGAATTGCGTGAAAAACTCACGGCGCTCGGCCACCGCTTCCGAACCCGCAGCGACACGGAGGTCGCGCTACACGCCTATCGTGAGTGGGGAGAAACGGCCTTCGAGCGGATGAACGGCCAATGGGCAATTGCGATCTGGGATTCAGTGGCCAATCGTCTCATATTGTCGCGCGACCGCTTCGGCATTTGCCCGCTGTATTTCAGCGAGCATGCGCACCGGCTTTATTTCGCCAGCGAAGTGAAAGCCATTTTCGCGGCCGATCGAACCATACCTCGCGCCCTTGATCCAGCCGGCATCGATCAGACGTTCACGCTCTGGACGGTCGTTCCGCCGCAAGGAGTTTTCCACGGAATCAACGAACTCGAGCCGGGTCATGTCCGCATCTATCAGGATGGCACCGTTCGTGAGCGGATTTTTTGGCAGCCTTCCTATCCCGACAAGTTCGGATCGCGGCAGGGCGAGTTCACCGGGTCCAGCGATGACGCGGTGGACCGCGTATCTAGCGCTCTTGAAGCCGCGACGGCGCTCAGAATGGCGCGCGCAGACGTGCCTGTCGGGTGCTACCTCTCCGGAGGGCTGGACAGTTCGCTTGTGGCCGCGCTCGCAAGGCGCTTCGCGGGCGAGCGCTTCCAAACCTTCTCCTTGCGTTTTGCTGACGCCGAATATGACGAGACCCGCTTCCAGCGTATGGTTGCCGAGACGATCGGCAGTGAGCACCATGAAGTGGTCGTTTCGCGCAGAGATATAGCCGGAATCTTTCCGGAGGTAATCCAACACACCGAACGCCCGATACTGAGGACTGCCCCGGCGCCGCTCTTCCTGCTCTCGCGCCTGGTGCGCGAGCGTGGCATCAAGGTCGTGCTGACCGGCGAAGGCGCTGACGAAATGTTCGCCGGCTACGACCTGTTCCGCGAAGGCAAGGTCCGCCGCTTCTGGGGGCGCCACCCGACATCGACACGCCGCTCTCGGCTCCTGGAACGCCTTTACCCCTATCTCACCCGCTCGCCGGTGCAACAGCAGGCGATGGCGCGTCAGTTCTTCGGGCGAAATATTCAGGCTTACGACGCGCCGGGCTTTGCTCATGAAACGCGCTGGCAAACCACCAGGGCCATCAAGCGCTTGTTTACGACCGACATGCGCGCTCAAACGCAGGGCCGCGACGCCGTGTCCGAGTTGCTCGCCCGTCTGCCCGCGCAGTTTGCCCGTTGGGGCCCTCTTGCGCAGGACCAGTATCTCGAGGTCCAAACACTGATGTCGGGCTATCTGCTCTCCTCGCAAGGCGACAGGATGCTGATGGCTCACTCCGTCGAGGGCCGCTTCCCGTTCCTGGACGATGAACTTGTGAGGCTCGCGAATTCGCTGCCGCCCTCCTTCAAACTCCGCGGCCTCGATGAGAAGCACGTGCTGAAGCGCATGGCGGCACCCATCCTGCCCTCCGAGATCGTAGCCCGCAAGAAGCAGCCCTTCCGCGCGCCCAACGCGCTTTGCTTCGTCGGCGCAGACGCTCCGGATTACGCTCGCGAGGCGGTTTCGCAGGCGGCCCTGCGCGAGGCGAATGTCTTCGATCCAAAGGCGGTCACGCACCTGCTTGCCAAATGCCAGGCCAGAACTGGCGATGGCGACCTGTCCAATGCCGACAACATGGCGCTGGTCGGCGTGTTGTCGACCCAACTTCTTCATCAGCAGTTCGTCGCGGGTTGTCCCAGTGCAACGCTCGAATGCACGCTCAGCGTCGACGTCGACTGCGAACATCGGGAAGAGCGCCTGTATGTTGCATGATGCCGTACCACTGCTGCATGACTACCTCGCCCATTCCGCCGTCCGACACGGAAGTAAGGTGGCGCTGGTGTGCAACAAGCAGCGTGTCACTTACCTCGAACTCGAAACGCGAGCCAACGCGATCGCCCGGGACCTGGCCGCATGCGGAGTCGTTCGCGGTGATCGCGTGATGATCTTCGCCGACAACACCGTCGAGACGGTGGTTAGCTTCTGGGCGGTGCTAAAGGCGAATGCGGTGGTGTGCATCGTCAACCCGCTCACCAAGAGCGACAAGCTCGATTATCTGCTCAACGACTGCCGGCCGACGGCGCTCATCACGGACGGCCATCTGCACGCGATCTTCCGCGAGCCGGCGCGCGGCTGCCCGTCACTTCTGCGGGTGATCGTATCGGGACCGATCGACGACGTCGAACTCGCCCAGCTGCCGTTTGCCGTGCGCTGGGACGCCGCCCTCGCTAATGGCGCGGATACGCCGCCGGCACGGCAGTGCATCGATGTTGATCTGGCAGCCATCATCTACACGTCCGGGTCGACGGGCGAACCCAAGGGCGTGATGCTGACGCACAGAAACATGATGACCGCGTGCGCGTCTATCGCTTCCTACCTGGCGATTGCCGAGGACGAGGTGATCCTCAATGTCCTACCCCTCGCCTTCGACTATGGACTGTACCAGATGATCATGGCTTTTCGTACCGGCGCCCGGCTGGTGCTCGAACGCTCGTTCGCTTTCCCGGCACAGATCCTCGGGTTGATCAGGCAGGAGGGGGTTACGGGCTTTCCCGGCGTGCCCACAATCTTTGCCGCACTCTCCGAACTCAGGTCCCTCAAAGACCAGGATTTCTCGAGCATCCGCTACGTCACAAACACTGCGGCAGCCCTACCCCTCAAGCATATTTTCATGCTTCGCGAGCTGTTTTCGGGTGCACGCATCTATTCGATGTACGGTCTCACCGAATGCAAACGTTGCACCTATTTGCCGCCAGAGGACCTCGAGCGAAAGCCATTGAGCGTAGGGATCGCAATCCCGAATACGGAGATGTGGATCGTTGACGAGCATGACAGGCGGATAGGCCCAGGCGTTGTCGGCCAACTCGTCATTCGCGGCGCAACGGTGATGAAGGGGTATTGGGGCAAGCCCGAGGCAACGGCCAGGAAACTCAAACCCGGCCCGCTGCCCGGCGAGCAGGTCCTATACACCGGCGACTACTGCCGGATGGATACGGAGGGTTACCTCTACTTCGTCGGCCGTGGGGATGAGATCATAAAGTCGCGAGGCGAGAAGGTGGCGCCAAGGGAAGTGGAAAACGTACTCATGGACATTCCAGGAGTCCGAGAAGCGGCTGTCATCGGTGTTCCCGACGAGCTCCTCGGGCAAGCGGTGAAAGCTTTTGTGGTGATGGAGCATGGAAGAGCCATTGGCGAAAGGGAACTGCAGAAGGAGTGCCAGAAGCGTCTGGAAAACTTCATGGTCCCGAAATCCATCGTCGTTGTGGCGAACCTGCCGATGACGGACACGGGAAAACTCAAGAAAACGGCGCTGTCATGATGCGGGGCCAGAACCAAGTCGCTGATTTAATGGTGACGCCACGGAGGACGAATTCATGTTGACCATCAAGGAACGCACCGGAATCTACAGCGAGCAGATTCGTAGTTTCTTGGTTTCAAATTTCTACGTCAGCGACGTCAAGGCATTGCTGGATGACGCATCCTTGCTCGATCAAGGCATTGTCGACTCGACGGGTGTGCTTGAGATTATCGGCTTCATCGAGGAGACCTTTGGCATTACCGTCGAGGATAGCGAACTTCTGCCTGAAAACCTCGATTCCATCCAGGGGATCGAGCAATACATCATCCGCAAAATGAACTGATGAGTAAGCGTAATGCCCAGAGCAGCCCCGTATTTGGTCTGATTGTCGCAGGATTCATGCCTGCGTCTTGACTTGCCCCAGAACCACCCGGCCCTCGCCCGCTTCGTTCGAGACCGAACGGATGTTCTCGAATGCCTTGCTGCGTTCCAGCAGACCCGCTACCTGTCGGTCTTGGCCAAGCCCGACCTCGAAGAGCAGGATGCCGCCACGCCGCAGGTATCGCGGTGCGTCTTTCAGTACGCGCATATGAATGCTCAGGCCGTAAGGGCCGGCTGCGAACGCCTCGCGCGGCTCAAGCTCGATCAGATGGGCGCGGTCGCCCTCGAGCCGCTTTTCAGAAATGTAAGGCGGATTGCAGACGATTACGTCGATAGTTCCGTCTAGCCCAAGGCCGATGAGAGAGTCGAACAAGTCGCCCTGAAGCACCGAAAGACGCTCAGCCATGCCGTGATGTGAGGTGTTGCGGCGTGCCGTTTCGACGCATTCATCGGTGAGATCGCTTGCCCAGACAAGGGCGCTGGGCACATGGTAGGCGATCGCGCACGCCAGATTCCCAGTGCCGCAGCACATATCAACTATGCGCGGAGCCGGCAGGTTCATCTGATGCAACACACCAAGCGCGGTCTTGCCGAGCAACTCGGTCTCAGGTCTGGGGACGAGCGCACCGGGCGAAACCAGCAGTTCAAGTCCCATGAACATGGCGCGGCCGGCGCCATAGGCATCAGCTACACTGAACTCTTTGCTCATGGCCGACCCCATCGCTTGATCTCCCCAGTATAGATCTGCGGCGCTCATGCGCCAGCCAAACCTGCTCCGAAATCATGAATTCTCAAGCCTTTCCTTCGAAAAACTGCAGGCACAAACTCGGTGCATCGCTCTTCTGACGCTCATTGACCGATTGCAATCTCAGGTCGCCCAAGATGGAGAGAGAGGTGCTGCTCATGCTTTGAAGAGCCAATGGCGCGGTACGGCGGCTTTTAGATTTTGTGGATCGTGGAGAGGGGTAAACGCCTATCCAACTCTGATGGAGCGGAGGCGCGGACCGCAGCTCCTTTGACGCGCTAATCTTCGGCTCCGGTAATTCAGCAAGTGGTCGGTGGAAGCGCCTCCGCTCCAGCATCAGCCTCACCTTGCTGCATGGAGAGGTTACCTATAGGTTTGCGGACATGTCGAAACAACTGTCCGAAGGTCTCGGATCGACATCTCATTTCCGGTCAATCGCAGAGAGGGGCCGTGAGCGAAAGCGTGAGTGTTCTGATTGTTGAGGATCAATGGCTAGTCGCGCAGGACACTGCCGCGCGGCTGCGTCGCGCCGGTTATCAGGTGGTCGGACCTGTGCCGTCGGTATCCGCCGCTCTGCGTCTTGTTGAATCGGACAAGATTGACGTGGCGTTGCTAGACATCCAGCTGAACGGTGAAACGGGTCTGCCGGTGGCGAGGATATTGCAGGCGCGAGGCATCCCCTTTGCCTTCTTGTCGGGATTTGGCCCCGCCGACGTTCCCGCGGCTTTCCGCGACTGCAGATTCCTGCCGAAGCCGGCAACCGATGCTGTCATCCTTGCTGCTGTCAGCGAGTTGGCGTCCCTGCGCACAGCTTCGCGCTGACATTCGCTCCGCCGCATTATTACCGGAGTTGCGCCCTGGCGACCTGGTAGGCCGGACGAGGTCAGTCTCACAAAGGGCAACATTGGCGCTTTGGCCATGAGGACGGCGGACTACGACCGGCGAGGACGGAAATTCAGCGTTCAAAAAGCATCCGCCGGGGTTCCACTTCTCGGCCTGTTGGCGGCGATTTGGACTTAGGTCCGATCCCGGTCGCCAGAGGTCGGATTGCGGAACATCTGCCAAGGACCCACGTTCGGGGTTTGAGCACGGAGGTGCCGGCCGATCTCGAAGCGCAAGTTTCACGGGCAACTGTTGGGGAGTGTCGTAGTGCCGATTTCAAACGATATGGGGGACGAGTACCTGGAACTGGAATGTCCAAACTGTTCTCATGTCATCATAAAAAAGGGATCGTGGTTGAAGGTGATATCCAACTTCAACTGCACCCAATGCCATGCAAAAATCAGAATTGGTTATATGACCAAGCTCGCGCTTTTCGAGAAAAAAAGGCAAAGCATGAACCCGGCTGCGCAGTGAGCGTCCTGGCGGCCCGACAGTCGTTTGGGGTGGTGCGTTGAACCGTCGGGCCTGACCGGCCCGATGGCGGGGGAGCCAGGCCGGCTGGGTGAATCGTATACATTAGATCGTGCTTATCAAGCCCAAATACGCGGCGCGACATCGCCTGGTGACGCAACGGTGAACCCCGCGCCCGTATACGCGCTAGCAGGAACGTCGGCGGTCAACATGCCGCTCATTCGTAGAGAGTGCGAACAGCTTCATCAAACAGCTCCACCTCGGCTTCAACCTTTTCAGCCGCTTTATCGACCTTGTCGAAACGCTTCAGCATTCGATTGTGGAGCATGGACAAGCGTGCCGCATGGTAGACCACGCTGCGCTTGTAACCTTCAGAGTCGAGTGGTTCGAACAACATTGTCATGGCAGAAATCCTCAATGTTTTTCGTCCTGCAATCCTTCCCTAGTAAACCGCCAGTTAACTCTTTCGTTCCGCTGGTGATGCGAAGGCGCCCGAATGAATAACTCGTTGCGCTGTCTCCAGACTGCACGAGCGTGCTTCGTCTGTCTGAGGTTGGGCCCCAAGGCTTGCGCTTGCCTCGCCTGTTCGGCTCATGCTGCGTCAGTCACGACATCGACGGCCAGCTTCAGTTCAATCGCTTTGGGCGTGAGTTGAATACCGGCGCTGCCAAAAATTGCCGAATGATCATCCTGCTGTGGTGGGACCGCCGAACCCGTCAGGAGCGACGAACCGAGCCGGCTTGGATAGTCGCCCCGCCGCAAGGACGCGAGCGATCGAAGATCACGTCGGCAGGTGCTCTGCCCTCTCTAGGAAGCCGGCGCCGCGCGCACTTACTGAAAAAACCCAAACAGAATAAGAGCGAGAAAGGCAAACAGCAGCGCTGCAGCCGCTAGCAACACACCTTTGTTGGAGCCGCGCCGAGGTTGAGGGTCAGGCACGAGTTCTTTCCGGTTTGGGAGTTCATTCATTGGACATTAATTTGCGGCTGCAAATTAGGTTCCGCTCATGCTTGAATGCCTACAATGCCGCCCCACAGCGCCCTACAGGCGCACGACCTTCGCTAGCCCTAGGCGTATCCGCTGGCCTTCTGCAAAGGACAACGCGAACGATTCCTGATTGAATGACCTGGCAATTTCCTGATCTTTCTCAACCACGCGGACGAACCATTCGCCGCAGGTTTCTGTCACTTCGACGCAAGGCACGGCCTTGCGGAATGGAACCACGTTATCCATCACAGCCGACCTACGAGCAATGGCAACATCGGTCTTATAAGGCCACCGAATTCGGGATTTCAATAAAAAAGTCGGTACGTGATCATGTAATTTACGGGATCAAGTAATTAGTGAGCAGCGGATCGCATTTGAAGTCCGCTAAGATCACCTATGTGCTCACCGAAGCATTGGGGCTCGGCCGACACGGTGATTTTGAACGCCTACGGCAATTCCTTCTCGGAGAGGTCGCTGACCGGCATGATGGCGCACCGAACCAAGATGGCGGGCATGGGGCCCGGCTGCACGCTGCATGGACTTCGGAAGACGCTGGGGAAGTACCTGGCCAAGGAGGGGCGCGACCTCGAAACAATCGGCAGGCATTCTCGGCCACGACGACCTGGACCACGTAGAGCTTTACAGCAAGGACGGAGCAGGAGCGGCTCGCCATGGATGGCATGGCGAAGCTTCTGAAGCGGTTTGTCTAACCGACTGTCTAACCGACTGTCTAACCAGGTTGTCTACCCTCGACGCAAAGCCTTGTGCACCAAGGCGACTGGTGGGCCCGGAGGGACTCGAACCCCCAACCAAGCGGTTATGAGCCGCCGGCTCTAACCATTGAGCTACAGGCCCCACGCGCGCTGGATTAGTGTTTTTCCTTGCGCGGCACAAGGCTTTCCGGACGGGCTGGCCGAGATCGCCCAAATCAGCCCATATTCGCGCCCTAGTCGACAGGCGCGACTGGATCGCACACCGAGGAGATTTTCATGACCAGACATATTTTGCCGCTCGCACTTGCCGCCGCGATCGCTTTTCCGGCGATGGCAAGCGCTGCCGATTCGCTGCCCCCGCCCCGCATCATCGTGTCGGGTGAAGGCCAGTCGACCGTGGCGCCTGACCTGGCGCTGCTGACGCTCAGCGTCATGCGCGAGGCCAAGACCGCACGCGCGGCACTCGACGCCAACAACGACGCCATGGCCGCCGTGATCGCGGCAATGAAGTCGGCAGGGATCAAGGACCGCGACCTGCAGACCGCCGGCATCCAGATTAACCCGCGTTACAACTACACCAACAAACCGGACGGCAGCCAGGAAGCCGAGCTTGTCGCCTACCAGGTGACCAACACACTCTCGGTGCGCATCCGCGACATCGACAAAACAGGTGAGATTCTCGACAAGGCTGTGTCGCTCGGCGTCAACCAGGGCGGCGGCATTTCGTTCTCCAACGAGGATCCGAAAGCTGCCGTCACCGAAGCCCGCAGGAAGGCGGTCGCCGATGCCATGGCCAAGGCCAAGACGCTGGCCGAAGCCGCCGGCGTCAGCATCGGCCGGGTGCTGGAAATCACCGACCAGAACGCTGCGCCGGCGCCGATGCCGATCAATGCCAAGGCCTTCGATGCGGCAGGCGCCGCGGTTCCCGTGCAGGCCGGCGAGAATGCCTACGCCGTGCAGGTAACAGTTACATTCGAGCTTAAGTAGCAGGCCGCCGGGCCGGGCGCGGTTCTGCTGAACCCGTCGGCCGGAACCGCAGATTTCCGACATGAAAAACCCCGGAGGACTGGCCTCCGGGGTTTTTTCGAGCCGCACCTTTCCGCGGAGGGAAAGGGGCTCCTGGCTGACCCTAGAAGGGTCATGCCGCTACTCCAGGCTGATCCTCGCAGAGGAACATGCCTCCGGATCGACCTTCGCAGAAGGTCGTATCCCAGACTGATCTTCGCAGAAGATCAGTCTGGTTCTCTTAGCGATAGATAACCGGGCAGCCGCGCTCATTGGCGAACACGACCACTACGCGATCGCCATACTGGCGGCCGGCGACCTTCACCACGCGGCGATTGACATCGACGATGCGGACGCGGTGCAGGCCCATGCGCTCGGCCTTGTCGAGGGCGCGGTCCGGCGAGCAGCGGCGCCAATTGCGGTCACGGCGAAAGCCGTCCTCATCGTCGCCGGTGTAGACGCCGACGCGGCGGTCATGGTTGTTGCCGAAGCCGAGATAGATCGAGTCCGCCTGAGCGGGCACTGCGGCAAGGGTGCCGAGAGCTACGAGACCCGAAAGGGCTGCCGTCTTGAATGAGTTGAACATTGTCTTCTCTCCTTGTTGAGGGCTTGCGCCCGTCTTGGTCGAACCGATGGGGGGAGAATGCTCCTTGCAATCTGAACTCTTCGCGAACCGGCCGTTCATTTTCGGTTAATCTGCCCGACAGGTTGAAAGCAACCGCCCCTTCCACCGCTGCAAACGATCCTGACCGTCAAAAACGTCCAATGGCGCAGAACGCCCTATGGCAGCGTCCGTTCCAGAATGCTCAGGGCTCGTCATCGAGCATATAGTCGAAATAGTCGTCCGGCTCGGCCAGATCGGTCTCACTGGCGCGGACGCGGCCGCGCATGGAGATGCCGGCATCATGAACGGTCTCGGCACTTCCCGACACCAGCCTGNTCGTCCGGCTCGGCCAGATCGGTCTCACTGGCGCGGACGCGGCCGCGCATGGAGATGCCGGCATCATGAACGGTCTCGGCACTTCCCGACACCAGCCTGTGCCACCAATAGAGGTCGTGCCCCTCGGCAACCAGCCGGTAGGCACAGGTTTTCGGCAGCCACGTGATGGTGCGCACATTCTGCGGCGTCAGCCCGACACAGTCCGGCACGCGCGCCAGCCGGTTGGCATAGTCCGAACAGCGGCAGCTTTGCCCATCGAACAGCCGGCAGCCGACTGATGTCCAGTAGATCTCGCCGGTATCCTCGTCCTCGAGTTTAGACAGGCAGCATTTTCCGCAGCCGTCGCACAGCGATTCCCACTCGGTGGGCGTCATCGCTTCCAGCGTCTTGGTCTTCCAGAACGGCGTTTCCATTATGGGTCGAGATGTGGCCTCCGCATGCGGCAAGGTCAAGCTGTTGTGTGACTTCAAGTTCCGGCCGCACCATAGGAAAAACATGAAGTTGCCTTCAAAACGCCGGTCAATCGTCCTTGGGTGCGGGTAATGCCTGCAAACCGGAACCAATCCGGTCAAGGACAGTTTGGGCAGGGATGGGACCCCACAAGGAGAATTTAAGATGAAACGCCAACCACGGGTACTGGCAGGTACGGCACTTGGCCTGCTTATGGCATCCGCGCCGTTGGGCGCATCCCCGTTGCAGGGCAACGCCGTTTTCGGCCCCTTGCAGCACACGGCCGCGCCACTGATCCTGGTCCAGGACGACCCTGCTGCAGATGGTCAGCAGACCGACCAGGAACTGCCGCGCAAAAAGAAACGCCAGCAGGCCGAACAGGCAGCGCCGGCCGCCGAGCAGCCTGCACCGGCTGCAGAGCAACCCGCCCCTGCCGCCGAGGAACAACAGCCGCGCAGGAAGAAGCGGGATCAGCAGCAGACCGAGCAGGCCCCGGCCGAACAGGCCGCACCTGCCGCCGAGGAACAGCAGCCGCGCAAAAAGAAGCGCAATCAACAGCAGCAGATCGAGGCGGCGCCTGCGGATGAGGGCGGCGCCCAGGCAGCGCCGGCGACCGATGAGCAGCCGCTCAAGCCACGCAAGAAGAAGCGTGACCAGCAGCAGATCGAGGCAGCACCGGCTGAACAACCGGCCGAACAGGTAGCTCCGGCAAATGAAGAACAGCCGCTAAAGCCACGCAAGAAGAAGCGCGACCAACAGCAGATCGAAGCGGCGCCCGCTGAACAGCCGGCCCAGCAGCCTGCCGAGCAGGCAGCGCCCACCGAACAGGTGGCGCCGGCAAACGACAACAAGTCGGGCAAGAAAAAGCGCAAGCAGGATCAGCAGATTGAGGCCGCGCCTGCCGACAAAGCGCCAGACGTCAAAGTTGCGCCTGCCGGAGAGCCCGCGCCGCAGGCCGAGCCGATTCAGCCCCCGGCCGATCAGCAAGCGGCTCCCGCCGAAGGTGAACAGCCGAAGGATCAGGCGAAAAAGCACGGCAAAAAAACTGTCGGCGAACAGCCGGTGACGGGCGAACAGCAGCCTGCGACCGGTGAACCACAGCCTGCGGAGCAACCGGCCAATGCCGAGCAGCCCGCGCAACGTGAGACGCCGGCGCAAGGCGAAGCCACGGCCAACCCCGACGAAGCACCCATCCTGGACAGCCAGAAGGATGCCAGGCGCAAGCACCGCAAGGACCAGGGCGGCAACAGCCAGAATGGCGACGGCCAAAATGGGAACGGCCAAAATGGGAACGGCCAGAATGCTGGCGGCCAGACGGGCGAGCAGCCCGCGCAGGGCGGCACCGAGGCGCAAGCCCCGAAGCCGGCTCCGGTCGACCAGGGACCGCCGCCCACCGACGACAAGTCAGCTCAGCAGGCAATTCAGCCAGAAAAGATCGCCCCGGTGACGGAGGAAAAAGGCAAACGCGTCGAGCGTGCACCCGATGAGAACGTCCGCGACCGCCGGCGTCCGAAAGGCGTCGACGTCGTCAAGGAACTCGGCGACCGCGTCATCCTGCAGTTCAACAACCAGACGATCGTGGAAAGCAATGACGCTCCGCGCATGCACCGCGGCGCCAGGAATGTTTACTATGAGGAACTGTCGGGCGATCGCTCTCGGGAAATCGTCGAGCGCGACAATGGCATCCAGATCGTCACCATCCGCAACCGCAATGGCGACGTCATCAGGCGATCGCGCATCACGCCGGATGGGCACGAATATGTGCTGAGCTATGTCGACGAGCGCAGCTATGACGACGACAATGACTGGCGCGATCCCGGTGACGACCTGCCGCCGATGCGGCTCACCATCCCGCGCCGCGAGTACATCCTCGATTCGGAAGATGTCGAAAGCCCGGACGATTATTACGAGTTCCTCGAACAACCGCCGGTGGAGAAGGTCCAGCGCCTCTATTCCATCGACGAAGTGAAGCGTTCGGCGCGCGTGCGCGACATTGCCCGTCGCGTCGACCTCGATACATTGAACTTCGAGTTCGGCTCGGCCTCGATATCCGACACCGAAGTGCAGAAACTGGAAGGCGTCGCCACGGCCATGGAGAAACTGTTGAAGAAGAACCCGGCCGAAACCTTCCTGATCGAAGGCCACACCGATGCGGTTGGCACGCCGGAAGCAAACCTTGCTCTGTCCGACCGGCGCGCTGAGTCTGTCGCCGAAGCGCTGACCAATGCCTTCGGGATCCCGCCGGAAAACCTGACCACTCAGGGTTATGGCGAGGAATACCTGAAGGTCAACACCACGGCGCCCAACCGCGAGAACCGCCGTGTCGGCATCCGTCGCATCACCTCGCTGGTGGCACCGGTGGCGAGTAACAATTGATCTGCTTTCCAATGGCTTGAGCAGCTTTCTGGAATCAGATCGACAACAAGGACCCATCCCGGCAGACCGGGATGGGTCGAGCTGCGGACAGCAATCCCGGTCAGCAAGAATTGTACTGGTATTAGAACCGGCTCATTGAATAGAGCGGCCGCCCTCCCCAGATTCAAGGCTGGGCGTTCCCTGCCCCGTCCCGACTCCAGCGGGATGCATTGAACCCCCGCCGGCCCTCCCGGCGGGGTTTTTTTGCGCCGCAATTTGCCTTGCAAACCGCGGCAAGCTGACCGAAATACCCCAGTCGACCTCAGAAAGCTCACCGGAACCGCTGCATGAAACGTCTCGAACTCGCCATCGAATCGATCATCCTCGCCTCACGCTGGCTGCTGGTGGTTTTCTACATCGGGCTGGCCCTGGCGCTCGCCGTCTATGCGCTGTCCTTCGGCAAGAAACTCTACGAGTTCGTCATGGTCGCCTTCACACTCGACGACACCGACACCATCCTGAAGATGCTCGGCCTTATCGACGCCGCACTTGTCGCCTCGCTGGTGGTGATGGTGATCATCTCCGGCTACGAGAATTTCGTCAGCCGTTTCGACGACCAGGATGGCGGTGTGCACTGGCTGGGTACCATCGATGTCGGCTCGCTGAAGGTCAAGGTCGCCTCGACCATCGTCGCCATTTCCTCGATCCACCTGCTGCAGGTGTTCCTGAATTCGTCTTCCTATACGATCGACCAGCTGATGTGGCTGACCATCATCCATCTCGCCTTCGTCGTCTCGGCGCTGATGCTGGCCTATATCGACCGGCTGATGGGACTGAGCAAAGGCAAGAAGGGCGAGGAGTGATGAGCCCCTTTCTCCCCGTTCATGGGGAGGTGAGGCTGGTCCGCACAGCGGTCGAAAAGCCAATTGCTTGGTTTTTCGAAAAACGCCGGCAGGCGGATGGGGGGCAGCGCCGGCGGCCCGTGATTTCCGTCAGTAGATGCTTTTGACGTTCGTCGGCGAATTGGCAAATACCGCGTCCGGCACGAAAAAGTCGCCGGCCAGCGGCCCGGTCGCGCCCGGCGCATAGACCGCGAAATCGGTCACGCCCTCGGCCCGCAGCACCTCTTCATCAATGTAGAAATTGCCTGATGTCTCGCGCGATGGCCGCAGGAAGATGGCGTGTGCGGCATCGGCCATGATGTCGGGCAAGCGGCTCATCGCCGCGACCGTCGCGCCGCCGAGCAGATTGCGCACCGCCGCCGTGTCGATGGTCGAGATCGGCCACAGCGAATTGACCGCGATGCCGTCCTTGGCAAACTCGGCGCTCATCCCCAGCGTGCACATCGACATGCCGAACTTGGCCATGGTGTAGGCGACGTGGTTCTTGAACCATTTGGCCTTCATATCGAGCGGCGGTGCCAGATTCAGAATGTGAGGATTCTCAGCCAACTTCAGGTGCGGAATGCACATTTTCGACACCAGGAAAGTGCCGCGCGTGTTGATCTGGTGCATCAGATCGTAGCGCTTCATGTCGGTCTCCAGCGTGCTGGCGAGCTGGATGGCGCTGGCATTGTTGACGCAAATATCGATGCCGCCGAACTTTTCGACGGTCTTGGCAACCGCCTCGGCCACCTGCGCCTCCTCGCGGATGTCGCACAAAACAGGCAGCGCCTTGCCGCCGGCCTGCTCGATCTCCTCAGCTGCCGAGTAGATCGTGCCCGGCAGCTTCGGGTGCGGCTCGGCGGTCTTGGCCGCGATCGTCACATTGGCGCCGTCGCGCGCAGCGCGCAGCGCGATCGAAAGACCGATGCCGCGCGACCCGCCGGAGATGAACAGCGTCTTTCCCTTGAGCGACATGTCTTGGCACCTCCCTTGCTACATCACTGACGCGAACCATTGCGCGGCGGCAATGCACTGCGCAAGGCCTCGGCAGCCTGCAACGGGTTACGCAACGTAGGCTCAAACGGAAAAGGGGGTTAGACCAGCACCAGGCCCTGCCGCATCGCGATCGCGATGGCATCCGTGCGGTTCGCAGCACCCAGCTTGATCAGGATCGCGGCGACGTGGAACTTTGCCGTATGCACGGAGATGTTCAGCCGCCGCGCGATCACCTTGTTGGGCGCGCCTTCGGCGAGCAGCGCCAGCACTTCCGTCTCGCGCGGTGACAGCGCTGGTCGGAGGGCGGCGCCGTCGTCAAAAGATTCCTCGCCAAACAGCCCGCTATCGGTTTCAGTTCCGCTCGCTATGTGATCGAAACCGCCATGACGATCCGGCGTCGAACGCCCATCCCTTGACACCCGGTAGCCGGCCGCCGCCAGTCTGACGGCAGCCGCGATCAGATTCGCATCCGACGCCAAAGGCAGCACGGCAAGCACCCGGTTTTCCGGCCGGCCAGCGCTCGCGGATAGCAGCACCCGTGGGATTGCGCTGTTGCCACCATCGGCCCGATCGAGCCAGGCCGCACTGTTCGCAACAGCGTCATCGACGACAGCGACGTCGACAATCCCGCTGCCGGCCACGACCGGAAGCAGATCGTCCGCCATCGCAAGCGAAGCCGACAGGCGCTCGGCACGCGCGGCATCGTGCAGCGCGATCAGCACCACGAGCTGGCGTCCGCCGCCCGCCACCTCCGGCCCACCCGCCTCCGATCCACTCGCCTCCGGCCTTGTCAGCGTCTCGCTTTCCATCGGCCCTCTCAGCTCAGCGGCTTTTCACCGACGGTCAGCGCGACATCGCGCTGCTCGCCGCCGCGCACCACGCCGAGCGTCACCGCGGCACCCGCGCTATCCGGCCCGAGCTTTCGGATCAGTTCGCGCGGGCCGTGCACGGCCTCGCCATTCCACGCCACGATGATGTCGCCCAGCGCAAGGCCGGCGGCCTTGGCCGGACCATTGTCGTCGAGGCTCATGACGATGGCGCCGCGCGCCGCGCCGTCACGGATCGGGTGCAGGCCGGCGCCGAGATAGCCGCGCGCGACATGGCCCTTTTCACGCAGCGTCGCCACGGCCCGCTCGATCGTCTCATAAGGCATGACCAGCGCACGACCACGTGGCCCAAACAGCAGCATGCCGATCAGCGCGCCCTTGGCGTCAAGCACCGGCCCGCCCTCGAAACGGCCGCCGGCATTGACGGCGAGATTGATGCGCCGATCGATGCTGCCGCCGCGCATCGAGCGCCAGGCGGGGCCGACCTCGCCGACCGAACCCGATACGGCCAGCGCCGAACCCTGACTACTGCCGATGGCGATGGCAAGATTGCCGGGCCGTACCGCGTCAGCCTTGGCCAGCGCAGGCGCTGCGGCAGCGCCGGCCGGCTTCAGAAGCGCTACGCCGGTCGACGGATCGCGACCGACCAGTTCGGCCTTCACCGCTTCGCCCGAAGCCAATGTCAATTCGATCTCCTCACCGGCCTCGACAGCTTCCTCGGCGGTGACGAAATAGCCGTCACGCCAGTGGAAGGCGCTGGCGGTGCGATGGTGATGGGTGGTGAAACTTGCCGTTGCCGGCGCAGCCTTGGCGGCGAGATCGGCGATGGCGTCGGAAAATGCATTAAGGTTGAAGTCACTCATGATGATCTCCTGGGTTTTCTCATGCCCCAGATATCGCTCGGCAGTGCGCCCGGAGGTACTCGTCTGACGGCTAGTTACTGGTGTGACTGGCCATCTGGTCAGGTCGCGGCAGTTCGAGCCGCTCCGCACATATAGTCATCATCGCGCCTGAAAACACGGAGCCCCGCCAATGGCCCTCGCCGCCCACAAATTCGAAACCGACGACACACTGCTCGACGCCTATTCGACGACAGTCGCCGACGCCGTCGACCGCATCGGCCCAGCCGTCTGCCGCATCGAGCGCGTCGGTGGCCAAGGTGGCCATGGCTCCGGCTTCGTCATCGCGCCGGACGGGCTGGTCGTTACCAATTTCCATGTCGTTGGCGATGCCAAAACGGTGCGCGTCTCTATGCCCGACGGCGCCTCCAGCGAAGGCCGCGTGCTAGGCCGCGACCCTGACACCGACATCGCGCTGGTGCGCGCCGATGGCAGCTTCACCGAAGTCGCGCCGCTCGGCGATTCCAAGCGGCTGCGGCGCGGCCAGATCGCCATTGCCATCGGCAATCCGCTCGGCTTCGAATGGACCGTAACGTCAGGCGTGGTCTCCGCACTTGGCCGTTCGATGCGCGCCTCGACCGGGCGGCTGATCGACGATGTCGTCCAGACCGATGCCGCGCTCAATCCCGGCAATTCCGGCGGACCGCTGGTGTCGTCGGCAGGCGAAGTCATCGGCGTCAACACCGCCATGATCCACGGCGCGCAAGGCATCGCCTTCGCGGTCGCTTCCAACACCGCCAACTTCGTCATTTCGGAGATCATCCGCTTCGGCCGCGTGCGGCGCGCCTTCATCGGCATCTCGGCCGACACCACCAGTTTGCCGCGCCGCGCAGCGCTCCTGTCGCAGGTGACCACCAGTACTGCGGTGCGGCTGCGCAGCGTCGAGAAAGACGGACCCGCGGCGAAGGCCGGCCTCAGGGAAGGCGACATCATCGCGGCGATAGACGGTCGCCCGGTCACCGGCGTCGACGACCTCGTGCGCATGCTCGACGCCGAACGCATCGGCCGCGAGACGCTATGCACAGTGGTGCGCCGCACCGGCGTCAGCCAGGTGACGGTGACGCCGGTAGCAAGGGCGAGCTGAGCCTTTATCGAGGCTTGAGCACCCGCCCGAGCAGCGACACCAGCAGTCGCGCAAGGTCACCGGTCGGGTCGAGGTCGGGATCGTAGATCGTCATGTCCAAGCCGGTGCAGCGCTGGTCCGCTGCCAGCGCCGACAGAATGGCAACGAGTTCATCGGGGTCGATGCCGGGGCTGCCGGGCGAATCCACCGCCGGCATCACCGTCTGGTCGAGCACATCGACATCGAGATGCAGCCAGTAGGGACAGCCGGCGCGCGCCAGCGTCGCTCTTGTCTTTTGCAACACTCCAGCCGCGCCGAGTTCCTGCGCGGCAAAGACGTCGATGCGCGTCACGGCGGTCGCATTGATGTCGGGCCAGGCAAAATCGGCATCGCGGCTCTCGCGTTCGCCGATCTGAACCACCGCCTCGTCGGCGACGAGCGGACCGACAACACCTGGCCATTGCGCCAGCAAAGCCTCGCCGCGTCCGGTGGCAAGTGCCAGATCCATGCCGGCAACCGAGCCGAGTGAGGCATTGACATCGTAGTTGCCGGGATGGCGGAAATCGCTGTGGCCATCGAAATGGATCAGGGCGACTGCGCCCGAGCGCCGCGCGGCGACCAGTGCGCCAAGCAGGATCGAGCAGTCGCCGCCGATGATCAGCGGGAACTCGCCTTGCCCAAGCGCACCGGTGACGATCTCGGCAAGATCGAGGTTGAAGCGGCGGATCGCCGGACCATTACGCAGCCTAGTGCCCGGTTGCGGTTCGGTACTGTAGGCGGGTCTGTCGAGATCGACCACCCGCCCCGGCGCCAGCGACTCGATCAAACCAGCTTCGCTCAGCGCCTGCGGCGCACGCCAGGTGCCGGGCACATGGCCCGGCTCCAAGGGCCGAAGGCCGAGATTGGATGGCGCACGAACAAGGCAGATGTCACGCATGCGGCAGGCCCAGCTTCAACATCACCAACATAGACCGCATGGTGCGGGTCCGGCCACAGCGGCCGGAGCCGCTGCCGACATTTGCTGCCATTGTTCAGGCGCCCGCCGCGCCCGCCGCGAATTGCGCCTGAAATTCCGGGCTGAGCGGGATCGGCTTGATGACGTCGATCAGCACGCCATTGGGATCCCTGGTGATGAAATGGCGCTGGCCGAAGGGTTCGTCGCGCAGCGGGCACAGGATCGGCAGGCCGGCCGCAACGATCCGTTCATAGACAGCATCAGGATCCCTCACCTCGAAATTGAGCAGCAGCCCCGATGTGCGGCCGCGCCCCCCCTCGGGGATCGTCTCGTGCTCGCCCTGGACGATACCGAGATTGACCCGGCGATCCTCGGCAGACTGCAGATGCACATACCAGTTGCTCGCAAACAGCGGCTTGAAGCGGAAGTGATTGATATAGAAGGCTTTTGTGCCGGCTACGTCGCCCGTCATCAGCACCGGATAATAGCTCGTCGTCTTCATCTTTCTTTCTCCCGTTAGCCAACATACAGTTTGCATGTAATTCGAAATAACATACAGGCTGCATGTATGCAACGAGAAACCCCGCGCCGCTCCAACCGCGACCGCACCGAAGCGACGCGGGCCGACCTGATCGCTGCGGCGCGCAAACTGTTCATCGAAAAGTCCTATGCCGAGACCGGCACGCCGGAGATCGTTGCGGCCGCCGGCGTCACCCGCGGCGCGCTCTATCACCACTTTGCCGACAAGCAGGCGCTGTTTGCCGCCGTGGTCGAGCAGGAGGCGGCGGCGGTGGCGCAAGAGATCGAGCGCGCCTCGCCGCCTTCTTTGTTTGCCCGCAATGCGCTGATTGCCGGCTCGGACGCCTATCTCGCCGCCATGCGCGCGCCCGGCCGCACGCGGCTTTTGCTGCTCGACGGGCCGGCCGTGCTTGGCCGCGCCGCCATGGATGCGATCGACAATCGCCACGGCAACCGGTCGCTGCGCGAAGGCCTGGTTGCGGCAATGCGCGAACAGTCGATGACCAGACTGCCGGCCGATGCGCTGACCGCTTTGCTCGCCGCTGCCTTCGACCGCGCAGCACTTGCCGTCGAGGCCGGCGCCTCGGCCGAAGACTATCGCGCCGTGCTCATGGCTCTGATCGATGGGCTGTCTCCGGCTCATCCTCAGGCAGGTCGTCCGGGTCGAACTCGTTGAAGCAGCCGAGCTGGCGTTTGAACTGGTCGATCAGCCAGGCCGCCGCCGGTTTCGGGCTGCGGTCGGCGCGGTGCATGGCATAGAGCGATGAGCGCACCTCGCTAAAGGGTTCAAGGTCGAGTTCGACCAGCCTGCCGCTGGCCAAATCGTCCGCGATCAGCCAGCGCGGCAACCCGCCCCAGCCCAGCCCCTCGCGCATCAACGTATGCTTGATACGCACATCTGTCAGCCGCCATGTACGATAGGCAAAGACGCCGAAGTCGCGTCCCTTGGTGCGTTCCGACTGGTCGCTGACAACCAGCTGGGTGTGCTCTCGCGCATCCTCGAGCGCCACCGGTTTCGGCAGCAGTGCCAGAGGGTGGGTGGGGGCGGCAGCCAGCACGATCGACATGAAGCCGATGCGCACGAGATGCACGTCGACCTCGCCCAGCAAGCCACCGATGCCAAGATCCGACTGTCCGCTGACGACATGGTCGGGGATCAGACCGAGCGTGCCGATATGCAGTCGCATCATCACGGTCGGGAACTGCGCCTCGAACGCCTTCAGCACCCGCACCAGCACCGGCGAGGGCAGCGCCGCGTCAACCGATAGCGCAACTTCAGCCTCCAGCCCCTGATGGTGACCGTCGGCACGCGAACGGATGCGCTGCAGCACGCCGACCATGCGCCGGGCGTCCTCCAGCATCGCCCGGCCGATTTCGGTCAGCTGCGGCTCGCGCGTGCCCTCGCGCTCGAACAGTTTCAGGCCAAGCTGCGCTTCAAGATTGGCGATGCCGTAGCTGATGACGGACTGCGCGCGGTTAAGCTTGCGGCCGGCGGCTGAGAAGCTGCCGGTGTCGGCGACCGCAACCAGGATCTGCAATTGGTCGAGCGTCGGATTGGGTTGCACGGCATACCTACTTTATGGATGGATCGTATAGAAAATATACCAGTTTTTTGAATGGCTCGGTAGGCCCATATCAGGCGGGAGAAATCAATTCCCACTGGAGAGAACCGCTATGTCTATCCTGCTTGTAACCTCGAGCCCGCGCGGCGCTGCCTCGCACTCGACCCGTATCGCTACCGAATTCGCTGAAAAGCTCGTCGCCGCCGACCCGTCGAATACGCTCGTCGTACGCGACCTCGTGGCCAACCCGCTGCCGCACATCGACACCGATTATGCGACCGGCATCTACACCCCCGTTGAAGCCCGCACGCCGCGCCAGGCCGAAGTCGTCGGCGTCTCCGACATCGTGCTTGACGAACTGTTCGCAGCCGACACCGTGATCCTGGCCACCGGCTTCATCAACTTCAACATCTCCTCAACCCTGAAGTCCTGGGTCGATCACATCTCCCGCTCCGGCAAGAGCTTCTCTTATGGCGAGGGTGGTCCCAAGGGCCTCGTCACCGGCAAGAAGGTCTATATCGTACTCGCCTCGGGCGGCATCTATTCCGAAGGTGCGGCCGTGCAGTTCGATCACGCCATCCCCTATCTGCGCGGCGTGCTCGGCTTTCTCGGCATGACCGATGTCGACGTCATCCGCATCGAAGGCGTCGGCATGGGCCCTGATGCCGTCACCGCCGCACTTGCCAAGGCGACCGCCAAGGTCGATGCCGTGGTGGCCAAGACCGCGAGCGCGCAAATCGCCGCGTAAGCACACCCCGTCATTCGCATTGAAAAGGCGGGCGCTTCGGCGCCTGCCTTCTTGCTGTCCGGGGCCGAGAGCAGGGTCCACCGGCAGATGGCGTGGTGTTCGTGCGGGGTTTTCGATGGCTGCCAACTATTCTTGCCCGTTCATCAGCTGGCCCTCATAGGCTTGGAGCCCCCGGCATCGCCATCGGATTTGCCGTTGGTCCACGGCCAATCTGTTTTTGCACCGACGGATCGGGCTAAACTCGTGCAACCCTGTCAAAACAGAGAGGCAACTTATGGCCGAATGTCCGAGTGGAGGAGAGAACAACGGAATTGTCGCAAGCGCTGTTGCCGACGATGATCCGCGTCTCGCGTTCATCTATCAGGAGGCGGTGAGAGGTCTCACTCAACAGCAGACGCTTGTGGAGAACATGAGCACCCGCGCCGGCAGCCTTGTCTTTGCCATCGCATTTGCCAACTCGCTACTCGGCGGTGCGGCGCTTTCCAACGGGCTTGGGCTTTGGGATTGGACCGCAGTGGCCCTGTTGTTCGGCATCGGCGGGCTGATCGTCTTCATGCTTTGGCCCTATCACCAATATACATTCCGCTTCGATCCGGAAGATCTGCTTGATCAATATGTCGACGGCGACAGGCCGACGACAATGTCGGCCATGCGCCGCGCGCTTGCCCTTCGGATCAAGGCGGACATGGCCGGCAACTGGCGAATTATCCAGCGGCTCCGGCTGGCGTTGCAGATTGCGCTGGTTTTTCTGCTGCTCGACATCCTGGCTTGGCTTTTGGCAATTGCGGGCATCTGATCACGTCTCAAGGTGCACCGGCCTCGGTCGCGCATCATACCTGCGTCCTAGGAAATGGACAGGATCTCAAGTTCGCGCGGCCCTAGCTGGACAAAGTCGCCAACGGTTTTTCCGGTCAGCGCGATGGCAACCGGCGAACCATGCGATATGGAAGCTTCAGACGGGTTGGCCTCATCCTCTCCGACGATGCGGAAGGTCTGAGTGCGGCCATCATCACGTTTGAAGGTAACGGTGTGCCCGAAGGCGATCACCTCATTAGAGGTGGGCACCGGCATAAGCTGTGCCGTACGGACGCGCTCGGCATAGTAACGCATATCTCGAACCGGAACCGCTGACTGGCGTCGCCGCTCATTGACATCTTCCAGCACGCTAGCGGCCTCGAGAGCTTGCTGGGCGCGAGTCAATTCAACCTGCAGCGTCTTGAGGCCCGCTTCCGTGACAAGGTTGACCCGATCGGAGACAGGGCGAGCCGGCAGGATGGTTTCCGATGCTGCCTCGGCGCTTTCCTCCTTGGCAAACGCTACGCTCAATTGTCGATACTTTCTGCTTGCCGCCCACTGCCGTTATTCGAGATTCTGGCGACGGATGACCGGCGCAAAACCTATGTTCGGCGCCTCGACCAGTTCGGCCCTTACCCGAACATCCTCTCGCCTTGCTCGTCGACCAACTGCATGCCCTTCTTGATCGAGATGTCGACGGCGTCGTCCAGTCCGGCAAAGCGATCGGCGCGGATGAATTTGTGTTCCTTCATCACGCCGTCGACTTCCTTCGAAACCACGCCGCAGGTCTGGTATTGGCCCCCCTCCGCCTTGTAGGGCGTGGCGCTGATCAAAAATCCCTTGTGCTCAACCTGCTTTGCCGGTGCTGCGCTCTTGGGCTCGCCCCCCTCACCGCCACCACCGAAAAGACGCTTCAGAAAAGACATGGGGCTTCCTCCAACGGCAATCATCCTGCACCACGTCTCGCGGTGCAGGATGATTTTCAGTACCGTTCCTCAGTCGAACGGGCAAGCGTTCTCGCCAGGGGTCAACCGCGCGATAGCGCTTCCAGGGCTTCAGCGGCGGCTTCCAGGACTGCAATCGCCTCGGCCTGCTTTTCAGCCGGCGCGTCGACGAGATCGCCGAGCGCGGCACGCAGCCGGTGGCGCACGGCGCGGAACTCCTCGCGGGCATCCGAGCGACCCCGTCCACCACGCCGTCCGCCTTCCTCGCCGTCGTCGTTCCAGCCGAACCAGTCCCGCGCTTTCGCCATCTTGCGGCCGAAGCGCTCGAGATGCTCCAGCACGCCGTCGATCATCTCGCGGTTCTCGGCGAGATGCGCCTGGCCCGCCTCGGTGATCGAAAACACCTTCTTGTTGCCGTCGGCGGCTGAAGCCGCATAGCCGGCCTCTTCCAGGAAGGTCAGCGTCGGATAGACGACGCCCGGGCTCGGGCTGTAGATGCCGCTGGTGCGCTCTTCCAGCGCCTTGATGATGTCGTAGCCGTGGCGAGGCGCCTCGGCCAGCAGCGACAGCGTGATCAGCTTGAGATCGCCGTCGGCCAGCATGCGCCCGGCGCGAAACATGTCGCCCGGGCCGCCGCGTCCACCGCCACGTCCGCCGTGGCCGAACGGACCAAAGCCGCTGCCCCCTCTTCCACCAAATTTGCCTGCCATGTGCAGGAATGCGCGCTCGGCGCGCTCGCCAAAGGGATGATGTCTGTGCATGAATTGCTCCTTGAGTTATATCTTACGATACATCTTAATTAGGCTTGCCCCGCCGACGAGTCAAGATATATCTTACGATGTATCTAAAGGCGGCGCCAGAAGGTTGATTTCGCCGCCGCCGGCAGCTAGAAAGCGCGTGAGGGCCAAAACCTCTCCGTAAGCGTCTGACGTCAAGCAACGCATCCACCCCGGTCTTTCCGGGCAGTTCCGCCGGAAACCCGGCGCAATGGATGCCAAATGCGACGGACCGGATGTTTCAGGAAAATCCAAAAATGACCACGAACCGTAAGCGCGGCAAGCTGCCGGCGCGCTATGCCGCGATCGTCAGCCCGCTGGTGCTGTCGCTGCTGATGACCTTCATCGTCTCGTTCATATCGACGCTGAAAAGCCTTGGACTGCAACCTGATTTGCCGGCTGTCTGGCTCACTGCCTGGGGCCTGTCCTGGCTGGTAGCGTTCCCAACGTTGCTCATGGTGCTGCCGGCGGTGCGCCGCATTGTCGGCTGGCTTTGCGAGCCGGCGTCCCGGTAACGCCCATGACGGTAAGGCCCGCAGATATCTTCGGGCCTTGCCTCGCTACCAGCGGCCCTTGCGCCGGTTCCAGGCATAGAGAAGATCGGCGAAGCGATTGTACGCGAACCGCGTCAGCGGCAGCGCGACCGGATTGCCGAAGAGCGTCGCCAGCCAGCCCTCGCCCGGCGTCGCCCGCCAGACGGCAACCGCGACATCGGCGCCGACCAGCAGCCTGCCTTCGGCATCGGTGGCATGCAGCCGGCGGCGTATGTCCTCCAGCGAGGCGCTGTAGCCAGAGAGCGCCGCCGGTTCGAGGTTGATGTCGCGGAATTCGATCCGCCCGGCCTTGATCGCCTCGATCAGCCGCCGTTTCTGCCGGGTGATGCCGCCATCGCAAACCGGGCAGCGTGTGTTGTACCAGACGGTCAGCGCAGGCTTGGACATGGCGCGACTATCGCCTTGACGGCACGGCCCCGCAATATGACGCCGAGCCGCACGGACCCACGCCCAGCGCTATCCAAGCGAAGTGACGATCTCGCGATAGGCAAATTCCGGGAAAGCCTTGAGCGTTCGCGTCTTGACGCTGCCACCCGTTGCCAGCATCAGGGCGAAACGAGCAAGCACAGCATCGTCGGGCGCCTCGATAATCGCCACCATGTCATATTCGCCCATAGTCAGGTAAAACGCCTTGAACGAGCCGCCCATGTCGGCCAGTTGCTTCTTGGCGGCATCGAGCCGCTTCGGCGACTCTCGGATATTTCTGGCGCCCTGTTCCGTCCAGTTCATCAGCAGGATGTAGGTTGTCATCACACACCTCCCTCCGGCGCCACGGAGCACGGCTGAGGACATCAGCCGGGGCGGACATCCGGTTTTTCGCCCAGAACATGCATCCGACCAGGCAAGTATCCTCCCGACGGAGATGGGCGACAAGAGCCTTCACCCGGCAACAAAAAGGGCGCCATCGGCGCCCTTTTCGAATGCTGGTCTGTTGCCGGTATCAGCTGTCGAGGAAGCTCCTCAGCTTGCGGCTCCGGCTCGGGTGCTTGAGCTTGCGCAGCGCCTTGGCTTCGATCTGGCGGATACGCTCGCGCGTCACCGAGAACTGCTGGCCGACTTCTTCCAGCGTGTGGTCGGTGTTCATGCCGATGCCGAAGCGCATGCGCAGCACCCGCTCCTCGCGCGGCGTCAGCGAGGCGAGCACCCGCGTGGTGGTCTCGCGCAGATTGGCTTGGATCGCCGCATCGATCGGCAGGATCGCCATCTTGTCCTCGATGAAATCGCCCAGATGCGAATCCTCTTCGTCACCCACAGGGGTTTCGAGCGAGATCGGCTCCTTGGCGATCTTCAACACCTTGCGCACTTTTTCGAGCGGCATTGCGAGCTTTTCTGCCAGTTCCTCCGGCGTCGGCTCGCGGCCGATTTCATGCAGCATCTGGCGCGACGTGCGCACGATCTTGTTGATCGTTTCGATCATGTGCACCGGGATGCGGATGGTGCGCGCCTGGTCGGCAATCGAACGCGTGATCGCCTGCCGGATCCACCATGTCGCATAGGTCGAGAACTTGTAGCCGCGGCGGTATTCGAATTTGTCGACCGCCTTCATCAAGCCGATATTGCCTTCCTGGATCAGGTCGAGGAACTGCAGGCCGCGATTGGTATATTTCTTGGCGATGGAGATGACGAGGCGCAGATTGGCCTCGACCATTTCCTTCTTGGCGATAGCGGCTTCGCGCTCGCCCTTCTGCACCTGGTTGACGATCTTGCGGAATTCCAGGATCGAGATCGCCGTCTCGGTGGCGAGGTTCTGGATTTCCGAACGCAGATCCTTGATCGCGTCCTTCTCGTTCTTGGTGAATTCCTTCCAGCCGCGCGAGGTCAGGTTGCCGATCGAGCGCGTCCAGTTCGGGTCGAGCTCGGAACCCTGATATTCCTTGAGGAACTCCTCGCGGCGCACGCCATAGCTTTCGGCCAGGCGCAGCAGCTTGCCTTCGTTCTGCACCAGCCTCTTGTTGATGTCGTAAAGCTGCTCGACCAGCGCCTCGATGCGCGCCGTGTTGAGCGACAGCGACTTCACCGCCTTGATCAGCTGGTCCTTCAGCTCCTTCAGGCGGCGGTCCTGGCTTGGCGACAGCGTGCCGGTCGCGGCCAGACGGTTCTCGACCTGCTGGTCCTGCAGCTTGCGCAGCTTCTTGTAGGTGTCGGCGATGACGTCGAGCGTCTCCATCACCTGCGGGCGCAGTTCCGCTTCCATCGCCGCCAGCGACAGGCTCGCCTCGTCCTCGTCTTCCTCGTCGTCATCGACTAGGCCGCGCGTGTCGGCGCCGACATTGGTGATGTCGTCTTCCTCGTCGCGTCCACGCCTCGGCTTGTCCTCGGCCTTGGGCGCCTCCTCGATGCGCTCGACCACCGGCGCCTGCTTGGCTTCGGGGCCGGCATAGGTGGCTTCGAGGTCGATGATCTCGCGCAGCAGGATCTTGGATTCGTTGAGCTCGTCACGCCAGATGATGATGGCCTGGAAGGTCAGCGGGCTTTCGCAGAGGCCCGCAATCATCGTCTCGCGGCCGGCCTCGATGCGCTTGGCGATCGCGATTTCGCCCTCGCGCGACAGGAGCTCGACCGAGCCCATCTCGCGCAGATACATGCGCACCGGGTCATCGGTGCGGTCGGTCGGCTCTTTCTTGGTGGTCGTGGCGGCGACGGCGGTGCCGGTCTGCTCGGCCAGCTCGTTGGCGTCTTCCTCGGCGTCGGCATTGCTGTCGGCGGCCTCGGGCTCCTCGCTCTGATCGTCGTCCTCGACCACGTTGATGCCCATGTCGGACAGCATCGCATTGATGTCTTCGATGCGATCCGGATCGGTCTCTTCCGACGGCAGCACCGCGTTCAGTTCGTCGAGAGTCACATAGCCGCGCTTCTTGGCGGCCTTGATCATCTTCTTGACAGCATCATCGGAAAGGTCGAGCAGAGGCCCATCGGTGGCGCCTTCACGTTCGGTCTCGACCTCTTCCTTTTCCTTTGTCGCCATAGTCTTTATCTTCTCCTAGCGGCCGAGCATCGAAGCCGCGTAGCTGCCGCACCGGTCAAACTACATGCGCTGGTGGCGCATAACCGGGCCGGTAACCGAATCAACTCTTTTGTTTGTTCATATCGTGCCCCCAAAACCGGTTTTCACTTTTGGGCGATATGCATTAAGTCCAGATTAACCCTGATATCTGTGGCAGGCTGTCAGCCTGTCCAGTGATCAGCACCTCGCGTCAGTGCATTTCCATCGACGCCGGCGCGGGTTAAGGTTTCGAATCGTCCTGATTCCGTCATTCTGCCAGAAGGTCAAGCGCCTCTCGCATGATTCGCATCAAAAAAGCGAATCAATTACCCGACTTAGAGGCGTCGATTCGACGCGCAGCACGTACAACATTCATTCTTGCGCAGGTTTCGACCTAGACGCGCCCACCCCTGCCCGAGGATACACCGAACCCTTCGATCAGCGCTTCCGTTGCTTGTACATCACGGAATTGCGCCTGAATCTCGATGAGGTGCCGGTAGTTTTCGTCAGTGGGATCGCTGGCGAGCGCTGCTTCCGCCTGTTTCAGTTCCTTATGTAAGGTGCGCGCGCTGCGCTGCAAGTGCAGCGCCTGGTTGAAGGCGTCGCGGGCATCGTCAAGCGCTGCGGTTTCCAGCGCGGGCCATTGCCTGGCCCGTTGGATGAGCGCCACGGCGCGCCCCCAGATATCGCTGCAGCCGGCACGTTCGATGGTGGCGATCACCGCGCTACGGTCATTGGCCATGTCGTGCGCCATCGCATCGAGGATGGCGGCGTGCAGCCGCTGCAGATCGGTGTTGGCGAGATCGAGGAACTCGACATGGGCGAAGTTCTCGTCGATCAGCGCCGGATGGTTGACGAGGGCTACGATGATCGTCGCCTCGCGCACCGACATCATCTCGCCACCGCGTTTGACCATGGCGGAGCGGCCGAGGCTTTCGGTGATCGCGGCGCGCGCGCCTGCCCCGCTGCCTTTGGCGAACTGTCCGCCGGGTGCGGGCGTTTTGCCCTGCCCCGGTTTCCAGTCCTGGCGACCTTGCCGCACTTCGCGCTGGGCGCTGAAGAAGGTCAGCTCCCGCTCGCGCATCCACTGCTGGTAGTGGTAGCGCTGGCTCTCATCGCGGATGCGGCTGGTCAGTTCGCGCAGCGTCTTTGTCAGCCCCGCCCGCCGCTCCGGCGTGTCGAAGACGCCACCGGATGTCTCACGCATCCACAACAAATCAGCGAGAGGCCGCGCTTCCGCCAGCACGGCACGAAACGCGTCCGGCCCTTCTGCCTTGACCAGATCGTCGGGATCCTTGCCCTCCGGCAACAGCGCAAAGCGCACCGACCGCCCGGCCTGCACCGACGGCAGCGCGAGATCCGCGGCGCGCCACGCCGCCTTCAGCCCGGCCTGGTCGCCGTCGAAGCACAGCATCGGCTCAGGCGCCATGCGCCACAGAAGTTCGAGCTGGTTTTCGGTGAGCGCGGTGCCGAGCGGCGCCACGGCGTTCTCGAAGCCGGCCTGCGCCAGCGCGATCACGTCCATATAGCCTTCGACGGCAATCACCGTGCCGCCTTTTGCCAGCGCTTTGCGGGCGCGGGCGAAATTGTAGAGCACATTGCCCTTGTGAAAGAGCTCGGTGTCGGGGGAATTCATGTATTTGGCCAGCGCATCGGGCGCCAGTGCCCGGCCGCCGAAGGCGATGATCTTGCCGCGCGAATCCGGGATCGGGAACATGATGCGATCGCGGAACCAGTCATAGGAGACCGGGATGTCGTCGCCATGACGCACCAGCCCGCAGGCCTCGATGTCGGCCTTGGGCACACCCTTGGCGGCAAGATGTTCCTTCAGCGCATTGCGGCTGTCGGGCGCAAAGCCCAGCCGGAACGATTGCTGCGTCGCCGGCGTCAGCCCGCGATCCCTGAGATAGGCGCGGGCTTTTGCACCCTCCGGTCCTTGCAGCCGCTCCTGGAAGAAGGCAGTCGCCATCTCCATGACGTCGGTCAGACTGGCGCGTTCCTTCTCACGCTGTTCTTCCCGCTCGTCGCGCACCGGCATCGGCACGCCGGCCATGTCGGCGATCTTCTCGACCGCTTCGGGAAAGCTTAATCCGTCGAGCTCGGTCAGGAACTTGAAATGATCGCCCGACACCGAACAGCCGAAACAGTGATAGCGGCCCTTCTTGTCCTCGCAGTGGAAGGAGGGGCTCTTTTCGCCATGGAACGGACAACAGGCCCAATAGTCGCCGCGCGAGGCGTTGGTCTTCTTCCTGTCCCATGCGACGCGCTGGCCGATGACCGATGAAATCGGCACACGGTCGCGTATCTCATCGAGAAAGGCGGGCGGAAAGCGCATTGGGGAACTCGTTTGTCCCTCATATAATCATGCGCGCGGAATCCGACGACCCTTATTGCGGACCATACCCGGTTTCCACAGCCAAAAAGCCCGGTTTCTACAGCCAAAAGAAAGGCGGCCGTTTCGGGCCGCCTCCTTTCAAGTCTCTGCATTGCGCCGGCGAGGCCGGGCTTAATGCGCGGCAATGGCGCCGAAGATGATGCCGGACAGGACGCTGACCAGCACATAGTCGTTGCCGACGCGGATCCATTCCTGGCCGCGGCCGGGGCGATGCAGGCCATAGCGGCCATAATCGCGGATCGGCTGGTGCCGCTTCCAGCTGGAATATTTCCGGCCATTGCGCCAATGGCTGCGCTTGACGACCACCGTCTTCTTCACGACGCGCTTCCTGACATCGACATGCTTGCCGGGCCTCTGCCAGTCGACCTGCGTGTAATTCGACTGCGGTGCGACCGGTGCGTTCACCGGTGCGGCCTGGCTGGTAAGCGAAGTGGCGGCCAGCATCGAGAAAGCGAGGGCGGAAAGAACAATACGTTTCATAGCGGGGCTCCTTGGTTGTCGATGCCTAGGGAATAGCCCCCGAAGGATGAACCGAAACTGAACACTAGCATTACATTTACGTAATGAAATCCGGCGCTTATCCTGGATATTTGAACATCATCGCAAAGGCGATTGCCGGGAGTCCGGCAAACCGGGACGATCCGCTGCCATCACCAGGGATCCGCCATGCAACCATTTGCGCATCCGTCCATTTTCCGACACGCCCTGTCGCGCCGCGACGGCTCTTGAAATCGACAAGATTTTATTACCCGGCTAAAATATTCCGGATATTGTTTCCGGATATTGTTCAAGACTGTCATGACCATGATTCGCAGCCCCGTTTTCCTCCCTGCACTGCGCGCCCTCCGCGTCGCGGTAGCTGTCTGCGTGCGGGTTTCGAAATGAGCGGCTCCGTCGTCCTGCTGCATCTGGCGGGCTCGGTGGCGCTGATGCTGTTTGCCACCCGCATGGTCAAGACAGGCGTCGAGCGCGCCTATGGCGACGTGCTGCGTCACCGGCTGCGCTCCACCATGCGCAATCCGATCATGGCGGTGCTGGCTGGCTGCGGCCTGTCGATCGCACTGCAGAGCTCGACCGCCGTCACGCTTCTCGTCGGCTCCTTCGCCGGCGCCGGCATCGTCTCGGGCATGTCGGGCCAATTGGCGGTGCGCGGCGCCGAGATCGGCTCGGCGCTGGTGGTCAAGCTCTTGACCTTCGATCTGACGCTGCTGGTGCCGATCTGCCTCGTCGCCGGCACGGTCATGTTCATGGCCACCGAGCGGCGCGACTGGCGCCAGTTCGGCCGCATCCTGGTCGGCATCGGCCTTCTGGTACTGTCGCTGGAGATGATCGGCCAAGCCTCGGAGCCGCTGCGCCAGAGCACGCTGATGCCGCTCATCATCGAATATTTCTCCAGCGACTACGTCACCGCCTATCTGCTCGCCGCGCTCGTCACCTGGCTGTTCCACTCCTCGATCGCCGCCGTGCTTTTGATGGTCACGCTGGCCGGCCGCGGCTTCATCCCGCCCGAACTCGGCATCGTGCTGGTGCTCGGCGTCAATCTCGGCTCGTCGATCATCGCGCCGCTGCTCACCCGAAGTGCCGAACCTGGCGTGCGCGTCGTGCCGATCGGCAATCTGTTGATGCGCGGCATGGGCTCGCTGGTGATGCTGATCCTGTTCATGACGCTGAAGCCGCCGGTCGCCTTCCTCGGCGCCACCGTGCCCGACCAGATCGTCAACGCCCACATCCTGTTCAATGTGCTGATCCTGCTGGCCGGCCTGCCGCTTGCCAGCTTGATCTATCGTGCCTCTGAGAAGATCGTCGCAATGGGCACCAAGCCAGCGCCGGCTACAGAGCTCGATGTGGTCGAACTCTCCGCCCTCAACGACGGCGCGCTCGACGTTCCGAGCCAGGCGCTGGCCAACGCCACCCGCGAGGTGGTGCGCGTCTGCGAGACGGTCGAGATCATGCTCAAGCGCATCATCGAGCTGTATGAAAGCGCCGACGGCGACAAGATCAAGGCGCTGGCCGCCATTGACGACCGCGTCGACAGGAAGCACGCGGCGATCAAGCTCTATCTGGCCAAATTGACCAGGAACTCGCTCACAGAGGGCGAGGCGCTGCGCTGCCAGGAGCTGATAGGCGCCTGCGTCAAGCTCGAGCAGGTCGGCGACATCATCGTGCGCAACATGCTGGTGCATGTGAAGAAGAAGTTCGAGCGCGGGCTGGAGTTCACGCCCGAGGGCTGGAGCGAGCTGCTCGCCTTTCACATCTCGGTGCTGGCCAATGCCAGGCTTGCCTTCAACGTGCTGGTGTCGCGCGATCCTGAGACCGCCCGCCAGCTGGTGTTGGAAAAGGACCGGCTGCGCGACCGCGAAAAGGAAACCAGCGCCAGCCATTTCGTGCGCCTGCGCGACGGCACCGCCAAGAGCGTCGAGACAAGTTCCATCCACCTCGACACCATCCGCGACCTGAAGCAGATCAACTCGCTGCTGGCGTCAATGGCCTACCCGGTGCTGGAAGAGCGCGGCCTGCTCGGCGGCTCCAGGTTGAAGGCGAGCTGATCAAGAAAACCTAAACCCGCCGCAAAAATTTCTGCATTGCCGGCAAGCGCCATCCATGATTTGAGGCCAACTCATTCAAGGATCGCTCCCGCGCCATGCTTCCGCTCATTGCCCTGTTCATCGCCGCCTTCGCTTTCGGCACCACCGAATTCGTCATTGCCGGCGTGCTGCCGCAAGTGGCCGACGGCCTTGGCGTTTCGATCCCGACCTCCGGCTATCTCGTCTCAGGCTATGCCGGCGGCATCGCGATTGGCGGGCCATTGCTGGCGCTCGCCACCAAGGGCATTTCCCGCAAGACGCTGCTGCTTTGCCTGACCGTCGCCTTCACCATCGGCCAGGCCGCTTGCGCGCTGGCGCCCGATTTTACCTCGATGCTGCTCTTGCGCATTGCGGTCGCCGTCGCACACGGCGCCTATTTCGGCGTCGCCATGGTGGTGGCGGTCGGCCTCGTGCCCGAGGACAAGCGCGGCATGGCCGTGGCTGTGATCCTCTCCGGCCTCACAGTATCCAATGTCATCGGCGTGCCGGCCGGCACCGCAATCGGCAATCTCTGGGGCTGGCGCGCCACCTTCTGGGTGATGTGCGCGCTGGGCGTGGTGGCGTTTGCCGCCATGGCCGCCCTCCTGCCGCGCAAAACGGGCGCATCGAGTCCATCCACCAGCCTTGGCAGCGAGGTTCGCGTGCTGGCGCGCCAGCAAGTCTGGACCTCGCTGATCCTGATGCTGATGTTGATGATCGGCCAGTTCGGCCTGTTCACCTACATCACCCCGACACTGCTTGAGGTGACCCATCTCGACGAGGGCCTGATCCCCTGGGTGCTGCTGCTCAACGGCGTCGGCGCCACCGTCGGCGTCTTTCTCGGCGGCAAGCTTTCCGACTGGAAGCTGATGCCGTCGCTGATCACAATGCTTGCGCTGCAGGCGGTGATGTTGGGCGTGATCTATGCCGTCAGCCCCTACCCCGTGCCGATGGTCATCGCCATCGTTATCTGGGGTGGCCTCAACTTCGCCATAGGCACGCCGATCCAGACCCGCATCCTGGCCTGGACGGCGGACGCCTCCAACCTCGCCTCCTCGCTCATCCCCTCCGGCTTCAATGTCGGCATCGCGCTCGCCGCGTCGCTGGGCGCTGCCATGCTCAATGCCGGCTACGGCTATCGCAGCCTGCCGGTTGTGGGCGCTGCCGCCATGCTGGTGGCGGTGGTGGTGGCACTTGCCTCCTACATGTGGGAGGGGCGCAGCCGGGCAGCGCCGCCGCTGCAGGCAGCGGCCGAATAGCGTCGACCTACAAATCGATCCGGAACAACAAACTCTCGGCGCCGCCATACGCGGCGTCCTTGATGAACGGACCGACCACACGGCCGCCATTGGCCAGCACCACCTTCTGCGAGGCCGGATTGTCGAGGTCGGTGGTGAGCTCGACATATGGCAAACCAACAGCCCTCGCCTCGTCCAGCATCAGCCGCAGCGCCTCGGTCGCATAGCCTCGTCCGCGCTTCCACGGCACCACGGCATAGCCGATATGGCCGAGCACATGCGACGGCAGTGCGGCCGTACCGGGCTGCCAGCGAAAGCCGATCGAGCCGGCGGCCTCGCCGTCCCAGATCCAGCGCCGGAAGCCCGGCAGCCGCGGCACGGTCGTGCCGTCCGGCAAGGTAATCGGGCCTCCTTTGGCCTCGGGATCGTCGAGGCTGGCAAGGAACGCCGCGGGATCCTCGTCGATCGCCGCAAGTTGCTCGCGCGTCGCTTCCATCAGCCGGACATTGTCCGGCGACCAGCCACGCTCGAGCGCCGCCTTGTAGGAGGGCAGATGTTCGAGCGTGGGTTTGACGATTTCGATTATGGTGGGGCTCTCCGGCAGGTCAAGGCTTGGCTCGCTTAAGCCGGTGCGGACCGTTTCTTGCCCAGAGGTGATGTCCCGCCCCCTGCTCTCCTTCGCCATTGAAGTGGTGTCGGCTCCTACTGCAGCAGGCCTTTGACGATGCCGCTGGCCTTGCCGAAATCCATCTGGCCGGCATATTTCTGCTTCAGCACAGCGATCACCTTGCCCATGTCCTTCTGGCTGGTCGCACCGGTAGCAGTGATCGCTTCGCGCGATGCTGCAGTCACCGCCGCCTCGTCCAACTGCGTCGGCAGGAAGCCGCGGATGATCTCCATCTCGCCACGCTCCTGCGCCGCCAGTTCCGGGCGCTTGCCGTCCTCGAACGCCTTGGCCGATTCCTCGCGCTGCTTCACCATTTTGGCCAGGATCTGCAAGATCTCCTCGTCGCTGGCGGGGTCCTTGGCCGAGCCGCGATTGGCGATGTCGCGGTCGTGAATGGCGGCCTGGATGAGCCGCAGCGTCGGCAGCCGGTGCTTGTCCTGCGCCTTCATCGCGCTCTTCAGGGATTCGGCGATTTTTGCGCGCATGATGCTTTCTCCTTCGAACGGCGCGGACAATAACCGCGGCCCATCCGCAAAGCAAACGCGCCAAAGCCCTGATATCGTTCGACGAAACAAATGCTCGCCGTTTTTGGCACGGGCATCATTGACCGCTCTGGCGCCTTCCCCTATGTACTCGGCCTTGCACAAGACAAAGAATTGATGCGCGCAGGCTCGAGAGATCGGCCGCGCCGTTTGCTGCGCAGATGGCCCGCCATCGAAGCGCGCAGCGTGACAGGAGCGTCGCCATGGCCGAGATGACCCCCGAACTGACCCCGCCTTGGGCAACCGAAAAGCCGACCGCCGTCCTGGTGCTGGCCGACGGCACCGTCATCGAGGGTCGCGGCCTCGGCGCCACCGGTTCCGCCGTTGCCGAAGTCTGCTTCAACACCGCGCTCACCGGCTACCAGGAAATTCTCACCGACCCGTCCTATGCCGGCCAGATCGTCACCTTCACTTTCCCGCATATCGGCAACATCGGCACCAATGACGAGGACATCGAGGACCTCAACCCGGTCGCCCGCGCCGGCGCCGTCGGTGCGGTGTTCAAGGCCGATGTCACCAACCCGTCCAACTACCGCGCCGGAGCCGGCCTCGACCAGTGGCTGAAGAAGCGCGGCATCGTCGCGCTGTCGGGCATCGACACCCGCGCGCTCACCGCGCTGATCCGCGAAAAGGGCATGCCCAACGCCGTCATTGCGCACGCGCCCGACGGCATCTTCGACATCGACGATTTGAAGCGGCGCGCCGCCGCCTGGTCGGGCCTGATCGGGCTTGACCTCGCCAAGGAAGTCACCTCGGGCCAGTCCTCGGTCTGGCGTGAAACGCCCTGGGTGTGGAACGAAGGCTTTGGCGAACAGGCCGAGCCGTCGATGCACGTCGTCGCCATCGACTACGGCGTCAAGCGTAACATCCTTCGCCTGCTTTCCGGCCTCGGCGCCAAGGTCACCGTGGTTCCGGCCGGCACCGGCTCGGAAGAGATCCTTGCCATGCAGCCCGACGGCATCTTCCTCTCCAACGGGCCCGGCGACCCGGAAGCCACCGGCGACTACGCCGTGCCGGTCATCCAGGATCTGCTCAAGACCGATATTCCGGTGTTCGGCATCTGCCTCGGCCACCAGATGCTGGCCCTGGCGCTGGGCGGCAAGACCGCCAAGATGCACCAGGGCCATCACGGCGCCAACCACCCGGTCAAGGATCATACCACCGGCAAGGTCGAGATCGTCTCGATGAACCACGGCTTTGCCGTCGATGCCGACTCCTTGCCCGAGGGCGTCGAGGAAACCCATGTCTCGCTGTTCGATGGCTCGAACTGCGGCATCGCGCTGACCGGACGTCCGGTGTTCTCGGTCCAGCACCACCCCGAGGCCTCGCCCGGCCCGCAGGACTCGCACTATCTGTTCCGCCGTTTCGTCAATCTGATCCGCGAAAAGCGCGGCGAGGAACTGCTGGCCGAACGGGTTTGATTTTACAGGTCTTCGCCTAGCCGTTGCCCAGATCGTGATGCTCCGAATAGCCGGAGTTACAAACGCGGCGCGATTGCCCTTGTCTTGGGTCAATGGAATAAACCGGTCAACCGGTCTGTTTGTGACGGCGCGAAGCGACGAAGGCTTCGAGAGCGCCGACGGCATCCCCTGAGCCCAAGCCCCCCTCATCGCTTCGCTTGCGCGCCGCATTAACGGACGAAGCACACACCTATGGCGGGTTCGAAGTTCGCGCCTGGGTGACCTTATGCCACCGGCCGGCCTTCGCTGGCCTCCAGTATGGCGAACCATTGCTGGCGGTCGAGGTCGATCTCCAGCGCCTTGACCATGGCGGCCAGCCGCTCGGGCTTCATCGTGCCGAGCACCGGCGCCAGCCGCGCCGGATGACGCAGCAGCCAGGCGATGGCGACGGCGGCGAGATCGCCGGCGCCGATCTCGGCAGCCACCGCCGCGATTGCCGCCCTGACCCGCGCCTCGCGCCCTTCCTTGCCGGTGAACAGCAAGCCGCCGCCGAGCGGCGACCAGATCATCGGCGCATAGCCGAGGCGTTGCGCGTGATCGAGGCTGCCATCCATCAGCGCATTGGTCTTCAGCACCGACATCTCGATCTGGTTGGTGGCCAAGGCAAACGGCAGCCGCGAGGCCAGAAGGTCGAACTGCGACGGCGTGAAATTNCATCTCGATCTGGTTGGTGGCCAAGGCAAACGGCAGCCGCGAGGCCAGAAGGTCGAACTGCGACGGCGTGAAATTGGAGACCCCGACCGCTCTCACCTTGCCCGACTTGACCAGCCCGGCAAGGGCCGCCGCCGTCTCGTCGGCATCCATCAGCGGATCCGGCCGGTGCAGCAGCAACAGGTCGAGATAGTCGGTGCCGAGATTGGCGAGCGAACGGTCGACCGAGGCGGCAATGTGGGCCGCACTGGTGTCGTAATGCTTCAGCCGGTTCTGAGGCCGGTTGGCCGATGCCAGAATGATGTCGCATTTCGAGATCAGCTCGATGCTGTCGCGCTTGCCCTTCCAGCGCGACAAGCCGGCGCCAAAGGCAGCTTCCACCTGGTAATGCCCGTAAATATCGGCATGGTCGAAGCTGGTCAGGCCGAGATCGACCGCAGTGCCGATCAGCCGCGCGATCTGATCGGCGTCCGGGCGCGCGCGCTGTCGAGCAGGCGCCAGGCGCCGAACACCAGCCGCGACAGCGACACTCCGTCCTTGGTCAGCTCTATGCGGCTGTCATGGCTCATATCTGGGCTCCATCTTCCGCAGCGCCGGTGGCAACGCTTTTCACCGCCGTCGGCCTCGCAACTTTCGTCACAAAGACAATGACCGCAAGCGTCAGGAAGCACGCGCCAACCAGATAGGGGGCGCCGCCGAACACTACGGGCGCATTCGGTCCGGTGAACCAGGAAAAGATCGCGGTGTAGAGCAGCGGCGTGATGATCGAGGTGATCGAGAAGATCGACGTCATCGCACCCTGCAATTCGCCTTGCGCCGATGGCGGCACCTTGGCGGCGGCAAGGCTTCTCAGCGGCGGATCGGCCAGTGCTTCGAGGCAGCCGACGACGATCACCGCATAGATCATCCAGCCTTGCGAGGCGAAGGCGTAGCCGAAGGCGCTGGCCGCAGTAAATGTCAGGCCGATCACCGCCGTCCTCCATTCGCCAAGTTTGGGGATCACGCGCGGCAGCACCGTCGCCATGACGATCGCCCCACACAGGCCGAAGGCGCCGAGCGAGAAGCCGATCTGCTGCTCGCTCCAACCATAACGATAATTGGACACGAACGACCACACCGCAGGATACATCATGTGGCCGAGCGTCATCAGGAAGAAGGCGAGCCCGATCCAGCCGATGCCCTGATATTGGCGCATCTGCAGCAGCGTGCCGACCGGGTTGGCGCGTTTCCACTCGAAGCGGCGGCGGTGCTTTTCATCGAGCGTTTCAGGCAGGAAGAACATGGCGATGAGGAAGTTCACGAAGGCAAGCCCGGCGGCAAAGTAAAACGGCACTCGCGGCCCGAACGTGCCGAGCAGCCCGCCCAGCACCGGCCCAATGACGAAGCCGACGCCGAAGGCGATGCCGAGCAGACCGAAATTCTTCGCCCGGTTGTCGTCGTTCGAGATGTCGGCAATGAAGGCCGACGTCGTCGAATAGCTGGCGCCCGAAACGCCGGCCAGCACGCGGCCGATGAACAGCATCGGATAGGACCAGGCGATGGCGCAGATCAGATTGTCGATCGAGAATGTAAGCACCGAGGCAAGCAGGATCGGCCGCCGCCCGAAGCGGTCGCTCAATCCACCCATGATTGGCGCGAAGAAGAACTGCATCGCCGCATAGACGAAGAACAGCCAGCCGCCTTCGATCGCCGCTTCGCTGATGCCGACGCCGGAAAGCTCCCTGAGAAAGGCCGGCAACACCGGCATGATCATGCCGAAGCCGATAATGTCGAGCAGCAGCGTGGTGAAGACGAGCGCAAGGCCCCGCCTGGCGGTTTTGGGGTCGATCATGATGGCGTCTGCTCCCTGGGACCGCCCTTGGGCGGGCGCCCGTTATAGGCGAGGCGCCACTTTGGAACAATAGGAGAACGCCTCAGGCGTTCTCCTCCTGACATCTGTTGCCGGTGGTGAATCGGCCCGCCGACGGATGCGCTTTGAACCGCGGTCGGCTGGAACTTGCGAGCGCCTCAAACCGGACCGGTCAGCGTGTTGCAATCCGACAGCTTGCCGCTCTTGTAGCCGCGCGCCAGCCAGGTCTGCCTTTGCTGCGACGTCCCGTGGTTGAAGCTTTCCGGAACGACATAGCCCTGCATCTTCTTCTGCAGCGTATCGTCGCCGATCTGCTTGGCGGCGTTGAGCGCCTCTTCGATGTCGCCCTGTTCCAGAATGCCCTTCTGCGCGGTGAAATGCGCCCAAACGCCGGCGAAGCAGTCGGCCTGCAGCTCGATGCGCACCGACATCTGGTTGGCTTCCGCCTCACCCATCGACTGCCGCATCTGGTTGAACTTGGGCAGGATGCCGGTGAGGTTCTGCACATGGTGACCGACTTCATGGGCGATCACATATGCCTGGGCGAAATCCCCCGAGGCGCCGAACTGCTGGTCGAGCTGCTGGAAGAAGGTGGTGTCGAGGTAGACCTTGTGGTCGCCGGGACAATAGAACGGTCCGGCTGCCGTCGAGGCGGAGCCGCAGGCCGAGCGGATCTGGCCGCTGAACAGCACAAGCTTCGGGTCCTCGTATTTCAGGCCCTGCGACTGGAAGATGCCGGTCCAGGTCTCTTCGGTCTCGGCCAGCACGGTCGCCACGAACTGCTTCATCTCGTCGGAAGCAGGCGTGCCGGCGCCGTCGTCCTGGCCGCCGCTGTTGTCGGTAATCTGGCCACCGCCACCCGGCAGCACGCCGCCGCCGTCGCCGCTGCCCAGGATCTGCGACGGGTCGAAGCCGAAATACCATCCGGCCAGCACCACGAGGACGACCAGCAATATGCTGCCGCCGCCGCCGGTGCGGCCGCCGATCGGGATGCGGAACTGGCCAGGGCTGCCGCCGCCGAAACCACCACCGCCGCCGCTGTCGCTGCGCTCGTCCTCGACATTGTCACTCTGACGGCGGCCCTTCCAGAGCATGGCAACTCCCCGTATGCAAATTTCGGCTGGCGTGGCCGATGTCGTGGCCCAGTCCGACCCAACAGACAATTATCGCAATGGTTGCGCCAAGTCACAGTATTTTTCGTGGCAGCGGCATCGTGTTCGCACTCTGGTCGAGGCGGCATGCGCGCTGTAGCATCCGGTTCGAACGGGGGTGTCGGGGACTTGCGGACGATCGGTCGATTTCTGCTGCTGGCGGTGGTGCTATGCCTCGGCCCGTCGCCGGCGCGCGCCGTGACGCTCGATTCCAGCGTCGCCGTAACCGATCCCGAGACATTGCAGGCGCTTGAGCGTGGCGGCCTCTCGATCAGCCGCCTGCTCGGCCCGGCGCTGGGTCTCACGCGCGAGGTCGACAATCGGGGCCTGTTTTCGGTGCGCGCGCTGACCCCTGTGCGCAACGCCGTCAAGCAGGAGATCGCCGACGAGCCTGCCAATAGCCCCGATCCTTACGTCGCGGCCATGGTCAAGTCGAAGGACACCAGCCAGAAATTCAACCCGAAATACATCGACGATGACGGCTCGACGCTCGACCTGACCGGCGTCGTCAACCGCATGGACCGCGGCTATCTCGGCCACACCGAATGCGGCGAGATCAGGCTGATCTACCGCTTCCACTATTCGGTGGCGGAGAAGCCCACGAAGGGAAAGACAGCGCAACGCATCTCGTCGCGGCTGCCGCTGACCATGGGTCTGGTCTTCAACGCCAGGCCCGGCGAGGCTCGCCCCCGCGCTTCGAGAGACCGTCCAAGCGCCACCGCCGTTTCCTGTGCCGAAATCGCCAAGCGCTGGCTCGCCGCCGGCCAGAAGAACCTTGCGCCCGAGCAACTGGCAGCCTGGCTGCGCTCCGACGAAGGGCCGCTCTCCAACGCCATGCTGAATTCGTCGCAGATCATGCGGCTTGAGCTGAACATGCAGGTTCTCCGGCTGTCGGCCTCGAGCCGCCGCGACTTCGGTGGCCACGCCGAATATCTCCTCAAGATTTTCAAATGGGACCCAACGACGTCCACCTTCCAGGAATCGAAGATGGAGAACCAGATCGACCGGAAAGTGGTTCTGGCCGACCGGCCGGCCTTCGCCAAATGGCTGCTCACCGACCGCAACCTCTACGACCTCGATCGCGGCCGGCTGGTCATCGACGACAAGTTCCTGGCGACCAGCGCCGTCTCGGTCGCACCCGGCGGCATGGCCAGGTCGCAAAACAATATCGCCTATGGGCTGCTCGACGATGCCGACATCGACAAGGCACTGCAGGACTATGTCGCCAAGGGCAACGAGCTGCGCAGCGTGAAATCGGTGGCCGGCTTCAATCTGCGTCTCAACGAAATGACCTGCACCGGCTGCCACCAGACGCACGGCATTGCCGGCTTCCATTACACCGGCGCCGATCCGGCCAGCGAGCCGCGCCGCAACGCCGTCTTCGTCCCCGGCTCGGCGGTGTTCTTCGCCGACCTGCCTCGCCGCCGCGCCATCGTCGAGGACTTCGCCGCCGGCGGCCATCCGGATTTCTCACGCGGCTTCGCCGCCCGTCCGGACGCCAAACTCGCCGAAGCGCTGAAAGGCACCGATCTCTACAATGGCTGGGGCTCGATCTGCTACAGCGGCAAGGATGCCAGCTTCAAGGACTGGAGCTGCGGCGAAAGCCTGCGCTGCGCCGGCGTCCATGAAAGCGACATCCATCCGGGCTTCGGCACCTGCGTCAGCGAGGCGGCCACCGCAGTCGGCGACCCCGTCGAGTTCGGCGAGATTAAGATGTCGAGCTGGGGCAGCGACAAATATTGCCGCCTGTCGCCGGCCACCGCAAAAGCCTGCGCCATCGATCCGGCGCGCGACAAGAAACCGGTAATCAAGCTCGCCGGCTATGGCGCGGCGCGCCAACGCTACGACAACCCCGAGCAGAAGACCGGTGGCTTTCCCGGGGGCATGCTGCGCAAGGCAAGCTGCGACAAGCTTCCCGACGAGGCGACTTGCGGCCGCCTCGCCAAGACCGGTTTCAACGACTGCATCGCGTCGGGCAAGGACCACAAATTCTGCACCAAGGAATTCACCAAGACCGCCGGCCTGCGCGCCTGCGACAAGGCGCATCCCTGCCGCGAGGACTATATCTGCACCGCCGGCTACGACGATCTGGCCGCAGCCAAGCCTGGCAAGGGCTCCTGCATTCCGCCCTATTTCATATTCCAGTTCCGCGTCGACGGCCATCCGCGCAGTTGGGTGCAGGACACCGAGGAATGAGCGGCAGGTTGCCGCTTGCGAACAGAACTCAGATCTTCTGCTTGGTGCCGGCGCTTTTGCCGTCCGAGCTTTTGGAGCGTTCCTCGAAACGCGCGGCGCCCTTTTTCAGCGCATGGCCGGTTTCGACCTCGGTCTTGCGTTCGTCCTTTGCCGCTGCCTGCCTCAAACCCTCGGCCGCCTGCTTGCCCTTCGCGGTCGGTGCCTGTTCGACGCCCATGTTTTCCTCCTTGGCGCGCGACAATCACGCGCAACGTCAGGAGCAACGAGCCTGACGTGCGGAGGTTCCAGTGGTGCGGCCCCGGCACCCCTCAGCGCGGCGCGATCATCGCCTTGCGAAAGGCTTCCAGCGTCTCGGCGCTGACATGATGCTCGATGCCCTCGGCATCGATGCGCGCCGTCTCGGCGCTGACACCGAGCGAACGCAAAAACGCTTCTACCGTCTGGTGGCGGATGCGGCTCTCTTCCGCCACCTTGCGCCCGGCGTCGGTCAGGAACACACCGCGATAGGGTTTTCTGGAAACGAGCCCGTCGGCGCACAGCCTGGTCAGCATCTTGGCCACCGTCGGCTGGGCGACACCGAGCCGCGCAGCAATATCGACCTGACGCGCCTCATTGCCGTCCTCGATCAGGTCGGCGATCAGCTCGACATAATCCTCGACCAGCGCGCCGCGGCGCGCTTCGCGCTGCTGCCGGAACCCTTTCGAATGAATCTCGGCGTCAGGCAGCGGCTCCTCGCGTCCAACCGGTCTGTGCTTCAGCGCCAACACGCGCTCCTTCCTATCTTTTGGCAAGAATCGGCTTTGGGCAAAGCAATCGCCCTTTGCCATTCATAGCACGGGCTTAACTGTTCCAGCCGTTTATTTCCATTCCATGGTAGGCGCAACCGGCGTTTGCGATCCCCGGCCGGCCTGCCGGTCGGCGCAACAGGAAGCACATACAATGAAATATAGCCTATTGCATAATGTTGAGCCCTGGCATAGATAGGATGACGTCAACCGATCCACCCAGTGGAAAGCCCTCCATGTCCGAAGCTGACGCTACCTTGGGATCATCCTGGCGATTTGACAGGCCGGAGGACAATCCTCCCAGCCTGCGCGAGGTGAACTCCACGATCGCGGTGCCGCAGTCCGGCGTCTGGTTCCGTCGCCTGTTCGCCTTCATGGGACCGGGCTACATGGTCTCGGTCGGCTATATGGATCCGGGCAACTGGGCCACCGACCTCGCCGGCGGCGCCCAGTTCGGCTACACGCTATTGTTCATCATCATGCTGTCCAACCTGATGGCGATCCTGCTGCAGGCGCTTGCCGCCCGGCTTGGCATCGCCACCGGCCGCGACCTCGCCCAGGCCTGCCGCGCCTATTATCCGCGTCCCGTCAGTTTCGTGCTGTGGATCGCCTGCGAACTCGCCATCATCGCCTGCGACCTCGCCGAGGTGATCGGCACGGCGATCGCGCTGCAGCTTCTGTTCGGCATTCCGCTGATCGGCGGCGCGTTGCTGACGGCGCTCGACGCCTTCATCGTGCTGCTCTTGATGAACAAGGGTTTCCGCTATCTCGAAGCCTTCGTCATCGCGCTTTTGATCATCATCTTCGGCTGTTTCGCCATCCAGATCTTTGCCGCTGCCCCTCCGGTCGGCTCGATCCTGCATTCGATGTTCGTGCCGTCGACGGAGATCGTCACCAATCCGGCGATGCTCTACATCGCCATCGGCATCATCGGCGCCACGGTGATGCCGCACAATCTCTACCTGCACTCCTCGATCGTACAGACACGCGCCTATGAACGGACCGAAAAAGGCAAGCGCGACGCCATTAAATGGGCGACGACGGACTCGACCATCGCGCTCGTCCTGGCGCTGTTCGTCAACGCCTCGATCCTGATCGTCTCGGCGGTGGCCTTCCATGGCACCGGCCATCAGGATGTCGCCGAGATCGGCCAAGCCTTCGAGCTCTTGTCGCCACTGCTCGGCCTCGGCATCGCCTCCATCCTGTTTGCGGTGGCGCTGCTGGCCTCCGGCCTCAACTCGACGGTTACGGCAACGCTTGCCGGCCAGATCGTCATGGAAGGCTTTTTGCGCCTGCGCATTCCGCAATGGGCGCGCCGGCTGCTGACGCGCGGCATCGCCATCGTCCCGGTGGTGGTCGTCACCGCGCTCTATGGCGAAAAGGGCACCGGCCAGTTGCTGGTCTTCAGCCAGGTGGTACTGTCGATGCAGCTGCCCTTCGCAGTCATCCCGCTGGTGCAGTTCGTCTCCGACAAGAAGAAGATGGGCAACCTTGCCATTCCCCGCGGCGTGGCGGTCCTCGCCTGGGTCGTCGCGGCGGTCATCCTGGTGCTCAACTTCAAGCTGCTCTACGACACCGTCTTCGGCGTCGGCTGAGTTTCATTCCCGACCGCGACAAACCGGCCGCTTGCGCTATCTTGATCGCCATCATGACAAGTGTCGAAGACGCCAGGAAATTTTACGCGCAACTGATGGCGGCCAATGCCGGCTCGGCCGACCCGCGCCTCGAAGAGGCGTTTGCCACCGTGCCGCGCGAGGCCTTTCTCGGTCCCGGACCCTGGGCGGTCGTCGCCGGCAGGGCGCTCACCACCGGCAACGGCAAGATCATGACGCCGAGCGCCGATCCTGTTCACATCTATCAGGACGTGCTGGTGGCGCTCGATGCCGACAAGGGCATCAACAATGGCGAACCCTCCCTGCACGCCATGTGGATAGGCAGGATCGCTCCCAGACCGGACGAGGCCGTCACCCATATCGGCGCCGGCACCGGCTACTACACCGCCTTGCTGGCCCGGCTGGTTGCGCCCGGCCCGGTGACCGCCTTCGAAATGGAGGCCGATCTTGCTGCCAGAGCGACAAAGAATCTCGAGACCTACGGCAATGTAGGCGTCGTCCACGGCGATGCCGTCACCGGCGATCTGGCGCCGTCCGACATCATCTATGTCAATGCCGGTGTCGTCGCACCGCCGGCTCCTTGGCTTCGGGCGCTGAAAGCGGGCGGCCGCATGATCTTTCCCTGGCGTCCGTCCCAGGGCGTCGGCCTGGCCGTGATGGTAACCCGCAACGACAAGGGCTTTGCCTGCGACCCCTTCATGCGCTCGTGGTTCATCCCCTGCGTCGGCGCCTCGGCGGCCGGTTCGGCGGCCAAAATCCCCGACCTCCAGAAGGCGGCGCGCAGCCGTTCGATCTGGCTGACGTCAGACAGGGCGCCGGACCGGACCGCCACCGCCATCATCGGCGACGTCTGGTTTTCGTCGCAGGCGCTTGGCGGCGGGCGACGGCGGTAGGTACCCTTGTCGGCCGGCAGCGTTTTTTTGCCAACGCCTGTCGGGCGGCCGCCGGCCTGTCCGTCCTTAGATCGAAATCCGGCCCTGACGGCGCGGATCCTGGAAAAGGAAAATCCAATGCGAAAGATCATCGCTTCCACCTTCGTCAGCCTCGACGGCGTCATGCAGGCGCCAGGCGGCCCGGAAGAAGACCCGGTTGGCGGCTTCGAATTCGGCGGCTGGACGTTCCACTACTTCGACGAGGTGGCGGGGGTGGCCATGGAGGAATTGTTCTCCAAACCCTTCGCCCTGCTGCTCGGCCGCAGAACCTACGACATCTTCGCCGCTTACTGGCCGTATCAGAAAGATGCCATCGGAGATGCCTTCAACCCTGCGACCAAATATGTGGCGACGCATCGGCCGGATTCGCTCACCTGGGAAAATACGCAATGGCTTGGAGAAGATATCGTCGCGGCGTTGCGCCGCCTCAAGAAGGAAGATGGGCCTGACCTGCTCATCCAGGGTTCGAGCGAGCTGATCCAGACTTTGCTGGCCAACGGGCTGATCGACGAGATCCGGTTGATGATCTTCCCGCTGCTGCTGGGCAAGGGCAAGCGGCTGTTCGATGGTGGTGCGATGCCCGCCGCTTTCAAGCTGGTCAAGTCGCAGGCCACTACCACAGGCGTCATCATGGCGACCTACGAACGCGGGGGTGAGGTCAAGGTCGGGTCGTTCGCTACGCAGAAGCCGTCAAAGGCCGAGCTCGAGCGGCGTAAGAACTGGAAGTAACAGGGACAGGCTTGGCACCTTTCCTCTCCCCCGATCGACGGGGGGAGAGGAAATGCTGTCCGAACCGGATAGATAGGTAACAGAATGGACCGATAGCATGGGTGACAGTTTTCTTGTCCGCCGGAGGACCGGCGATGGTTTGGCGAGAGACTGGCATCATGGACGAGCGGCTACGGTTTGTTGTGGAGTGTCTTTCTGGGGATGAGACGATGGTTGCGCTTTGTGCGGCCTACGGGATCTCACGCAAGAACGGCTACAAATGGCTAGGACGCTATCGGACGTTTGGGCCTGAGGGTTTGCACGACCTGCCGCGAGCCCCGCTCAATCATGGCCGGGCGACAGCTCAGGATCTGGTTGAGCGGATTGTGGCGGCCAAGGAGCTGCATCCGCTTTGGGGTCCAAAGAAGATCGTGGCACGGCTCAGGCGCACGGCTCCCGAGTTCATGTGGCCTTCAGCCTCGACGGTCGGCGCGATCCTTGCGCGGCATGGGCTTGTCCGCGCCCGCAAGCGACCCCGCCTGCGGGCCTGCGGCAATGGACCCTGGCCACAGCCGCAAGAACCGAACGCGGTGTGGACTGGCGATCACAAGGGCTGGTTCCGGACCCGCGACGGCTGGCGTTGCGAACCCTTGACGGTGATGGATGCGTCGAGCCGCTATCTTCTGGCGCTCGAAGCGACGGGGTCGACGGCCGATAGCGAAGCCTGGCCGGTGTTTGAGCGGCTGTTTGAAGAGCATGGCCTGCCGGATCGCTTCAGAAGCGACAATGGCCCGCCCTTCGCATCGGCCGGCGTCACCGGGCTGACGCCGCTTGTCGTGCGCTTCATCAAGCTCGGCATCACCTTGGAGCGGATCGCACCCGGCAGGCCACAGCAGAACGGACGTCACGAGCGCTTCACCTGACCATGCTGCCGATGGCCGAGGCACCGGAAGCCGACCGAACGGCACAGGGCCAGGCCTTCGAGACCTTCCGCCACAGCTACAATGAGGAACGTCCCCATGAGGCGCTGGGCATGGATACGCCCGCCCAGCACTACCGGTCCTCACAGCGCGCCATGCCCAGGACACCACCCGAGCCCGTCTATCCGGCCGAGGCCTCGGTCCGCCGCGTGCGCCACAATGGCGAGATCCGATGGAATGGCGGCTTCATATATGTCTCGCAAGCGCTGGCGGGCGAACCGGTCGCTGCGTTGGAGACCGAAGACGGACAATGGACACTCTCATTCCATGCCCACCCGCTCGGCATCATCGACACACGGCACATGAAGCTTGTCCGCCGCAGCGCCGCGCCAACCAATCCGCTTGGCGCTGCGGCGGACGCATAGGGGGAGAGAAGTGTCACCTATGTATCCGGTTCAAAGTGTTACCCATCTATCGGCTGGACAATGCAAGTTCTGTCAAGCCGCCACAGCCCGCCGTGCCAACCCACCCCGGATATACCGCGCGAACTCCTGCGCTGCCGGCGCCGTGCCGTACTTCGGCAAATGCAGATTGATGGAAAAATTCGGCAGCGGCGGCAGCCCGGCATCGAAAGGCAGGATGTCGAGGTCGGCGGGAACGGTGGAGGCCAGCCAGGCGGTGACGGCAAGGTCGGAGCGCACCGTCGCGGTCGTGGCGTCGATGTTGCCGTTCTCGAACACGGTGCGCCATTCCAGCCCGTGCTCGTTCAGCGCCGACAGCACCACCGGGCGGAAGGCGCAGGTGTCGGCGACGATCGACACCGGCAGCGGCCGCTTGGCGCGGGCGACGCCGCCCTTGGCCCCCACCCAGACCAGCCGGTCAATGGCCAGGCACTCACCGGCGGACGGGCCGACCGGTTCCTCGATGACGGCAAGGTCGATGGTGCCGGCCGCAAGAGCCGCGGCAAGGTCCGGCGAAGCCGCACAGAGCAGCGAAATCTCAACCTGCGGATAGGTCTCGGCATAGGCCTTCAGCACCGGCGCCAGCAAGGTGCCGACAAGGTCATAGGGAACACCGAGCCGCACCTGGCCGGCGGCCTCGGTGCCCGCCATCTCGGCCCAGATCTCGTCATTGAGGCCAAGCAACCGTTTGCCCTTGCCGAACAGCCGCTCGCCGGGCCGCGTCAGCCGCAAGCCACGCCGGTCGCGCTCGAACAGGCTGCAGCCGAGCGCTTCTTCCAGCCGCTTGATCTGCTGGCTTACGGCGCCTTGCGTCAGATGCAGCGCGTTCGCCGCCGCCGTCATGCTGGCCTTGTCGGCGACAGTGACGAAGGTGCGGATCAGCGCTGTGTCGAGGTTGCGGATCATGGATGGCATTATATCTGCTAATGCCAACCATCGCAAACATTGCATTTACTGAAGTATGCGGAAGTCTACCATTGGGCTTTTGATGAAGGACGCCTCATGTTGCAGCCCATCTTTCCGCTCATCCTGTTTGCCTTCGTGGCCACCGTCACGCCCGGCATCGCCACCACCCTGTCGACTGCCTCAGGTGCACAGTTCGGTTTTCGCCGTTCCGTTCCCCTATTGGTCGGCAGCGCCGCCGGTCTCGCCACCGTGACCGCTGCTGCCGCCGCCGGGCTCGCCGGTCTGCTGCTGGCCATGCCTTCGCTGCAACTGGCGATGAAAATCATCGGCTCGCTCTATCTCATCTGGCTGGCAATCAAGATCGGCCGCGCCGGGCCGCCCAATCTCGATGTGGCGATGGCAAAACCCAACAGCTTCTTCGGCGGCGCCGGCATTCAATGGATGAACCCGAAGGGCTGGGCGATGGGACTGGGGGCGGCGGCCTCGTTCGCGGCCCTTGCCGACGGGCCGGGACAACTCGCGCTGCTGCTCGGCTCGACCTTCGGCCTCACTGCAGCCGTCTCGCTGTCGATCTGGTGCGTGGCGGGCATGGTGCTGGCACGGCTGCTCGAGACCGAATGGCAATGGCGCGCGCTCAACATCGTGCTGGCGCTGGTGCTGGCTGCATCGATCATACCGATGTGGCGGGGAGCGTAAACGCAGAGGTCGGCGCCAGTACCCCCACCCGGACCTGCGGTCCGACCTCCCCACAAAGGGGAGGTAGGGGAGCGCGCACTTTACCCTCCCCCTTGTGGGGAGGGCCGCGAACGAAGTGAGCGGGGTGGGGGTCCTGGTTCGCGAAGCGAACCAGCTCTCTCCTCAGACCGCGTAGCGGGCAGCAGGCTTGTCGGCGTGCAGGCTGCCGTAGAAGACTTGCCTTGCGCCGAGGAAGGCGTCGAGCTTGGTCGCATCGGCAAGTGCCGGCACGGTGACGGCTTCGCCCCTGGATAGGCCCACAAGCGCGGCATCGACCATATCGTCGGCGGACATGATGATCTCCTTCGGCAGATTGTCGATATCGCCACCGGCGAGCTCCCAGAAATCGGTGCGGGTCGCGCCCGGCAGCACCGCCTGGACCTTCACATTGGTGCCGGCGACTTCGCGGTGCAGGGCCTCGGTGAAGTTGACGACATAGGCCTTGGTGCCGCTGTAGATGCCGCCGAACGAGGTATCATAGGCGAGCACAGAGGCGATGTTGACGATGGCGCCGCGGTTGCGCGCAAGAAGCCCCGGCAGAACGGCGCGGGTCAGGCGGGTCAAGGCGATGACGTTGACCTTGATCATGCGCTCGGCCTCGTCGGCGTCGGCCGTTGCCACCACGGCCTGGCCACCAATGCCGGCATTGTTGACCAGCAGCGTGACGCTGTCGTCGGCTGCGATCGCCTGCTCGACGCGGCGCACATCATTGTCGTCGGCAAGATCGGCTGATATCACGCTGACCTTGCGCTTGTAAGCATATCGCAGCTTTTCAGCCAGTTCCTCCAGCCGGTCGGCGCGCCGCGCTACCAGCACCAGATCGTAGCCTTGCCCGGCCAGCCGGTCGGCATAGACCGCGCCGATGCCGGCCGATGCGCCGGTGACGACTGCGGTACCCTTGTTGTCCTGTCCACTCATTGTCCTGTTCCTTTTTTCTGCCCGGCGAGACAGGTCGATGAACCCTTGTCCCGCCCTGATCTCCAATTAGTGGCATATACCACTTTCCGGGAAGTAGGCATATACCACCATCTTGTCAACGGAGGCGGCAGAAACTATTTCTGCGACAGGCCGGCAGCGGTTTTGCCGGCAAGGAGTCGTGATGAGCAAGACCGCGCTGCCGGGATTCAGCCTTTGCAACAACGCCACGCTGCGGCGCGCCGCGCGCAAGCTCGGCCGCTTTTATGACGATGTAATCTCGCCTTCGGGTCTGAAGGGCACACAGTACGGCCTGCTCTACCAGATCCATGTCAGCAACGAGCCGGCGATGGGCACGATAGCCGAAGCGATGGTCATGGACCTGTCGGCGCTCGGCCATACGCTGAAGCCGCTGATCCGCGACGGCTATGTCGACACCTTCGCCGACAAGGACGACCGCCGCGTCAAGCGGGTGCGGCTGACGCCGCAAGGCCAGGCCAAGCTCGAGGAGACGACGAAATTGTGGACCATTGCCCAGCAGCGCTTCGAGGCGCTGGTCGGCCAGCAGCGAGCGGCAGATCTGCGCGCTATGCTGGATGAAGTCGCGGCGCTGGAGTACGACGTGCCGGCGGCCGCCCCTTCAAGCTGAAAGAGCGGCCGCCGGTCCTTTGCAAAGATCTATTCGGCCGGCATGGCGACCGGCCGGGCCGCCCAGCGGCCGGCCAGCACCACGCCAAGCCCGATCAGCGGGAAGATGGCGGCGACCAGGCCGAGATCGGCCGGCACGCCGTAGCGCAGCACGGCGCCGCCGACCACAGCACCCAGCGCCACGCCGAGATAGAGGGCCGAAGCGTTGAGCGACAGCACGATCGGGGCGGCGTCGGGCGCCAGCTTGATGATGCGGCTGGCCTGCGCCGGCGGAAATGCCCAGCCGACCATGCCCCACGGCACCATCATGGCCATCAATGCCGGCCCGGCGAGATGCTGCGGCAGGAAGGTCGGGATGACCGAGAGCATCACCAGCATGACGGCGCTCAGCGCCAGAGACCAGCCGACGGTGCGCGTCGCACCAAAACGGTCGGCCGCCTGGCCGCCGGCTATGTTGCCGATGACGGCGCCGACACCGAAGGCGAGCAGCATGCCGGGCAGCGCAATCGGGCTGAGGCCGCCGCTCTGGATGGCCAGCGGCGCGATATAGGAAAACACCGAGAAGGCGCCGATCAGGGCAAGAGCGGTGGTCAGCAGGATCGGCATGACGCCGGGGCGCAGCGCCGCAGCCAGCCGCCGCCTGAGCGGCAGCTTGGTACCGACAATGCCGCGCGGCAGCCGGTACCACAGGATGGCGCCGACCAGCGCGCCGAGCCCGGCAATGGCAAAGAAGGTCCCGCGCCAGCCGGCTATCGTGGCAACCAGCGCGCCGAGCGGTGCACCGAGCGCAACCGCCACCGTGGTTCCGCCGACGACGACGGCAATGGCCCGCGCCCGGTGGTGGTCATCGACCAGCGCCACCGCCGTGCCTTGAGCGGTAGCGGCAAACAGGCCTGACGACAGCGCCATGATGATGCGGGCAATGAGCAGCAGCTCGAAGGACGAGCTCAGCGCCGCCACCACATTGCCGATGACGAAGAACGCCAGCGTCCACAAGATGACGCGGCGCCGGTCCCGTTCGCCGGTCAGCGTTGCCAGGATCGGCGTGCCGATGGCGTAAGCCAGCGCGAAGGCGGTGATCAGCGTGCCGGCGAGCGGAATGGAAATGCGGGCGTCGGTGGCGATGTCAGGCAGCAGGCTGGAGATGACGAAGCCTTCGGTCGAGATCGTGAACGATCCGAGCGCAAGCCAAAAGAGGCGCTTGTCCATAGGGCGTGTCCTTAGTTCAAAAGTTATTGAACAATTGGACATAACAGGGCGTGATGTCAATGAAGCCAGACGAAAATAGCTGAAGCCTGCTGACAGCCCTGTGTCAGGACAGCCATTGGGCCAATCGCGAAGCGGACTGTGCATGCCCGCGAAACATGGACGCGTTGAAATCGCCACCGACTGTGCTTAGTTTCGGGCCATGACTTTGCCGCACCCCAATACAGACCAGATCAGCCTGCCGGTTGTGCTCGGCGTGCTTGGCGACCCGACCCGGCTCGCCATCGTGCGCTATCTCGCCAGCAAGGAAGGCGTGCCGCTGAACTGCAGCCGGTTCCTCGACCTCGGCTCCAAGACCAATCTCAGCTATCACCTGGCCAAACTGCGCGAGGCCGGCGTCACCCGCGCCGAAGTGGCCGGCACCAACCGGATGATCACGCTGCGCCGCGCCGACCTCGACGCCCGCTTCCCCGGCCTGCTCGACAGCGTGATTGCGGCGGCCGGAGATGATCCGGCACTGCCCATCGTCGGTGGCCACGACATCGAAATGCCGGGCTAACCGGTTCAGAGGTCAAGGTCCTAGCGCTGCCAAAAACCGATATGCGGGGCGAGGAGCTCCTCGTCCATCTCGGGGAAGGGTCCGTGGACCTCGACCGGCTTCTGCCCGGAGCCGAGGACTGTGCGCGACGAGAGGTTCATCGTCGGATTCTCGGCGTGGTTGCCGGTCAGCGCGAGAAGCTTGGTCTCCTCGAAGCCGTAGACCAGCCGGCCGATATTGGCCCAGTACAGCGTTCCCGTGCACATCGCACAGGGCTCGCCGGTTGTGACCAGCGTGCAGGACCAGAGGAAATCCGGCGGATAGGTGTCGGCGGCACGCCGGGAGAGCTCGGTTTCGGCGTGGCGCACGGTGTTGATGTTGCCTTGCCGCATCAGGATGCGATCGTCGGGGCCGACGAGCACGCAGCCGAAAGGATGGTGCCCGTGCGCGGCAGTCTCGCGCGCGACATCATTGGCGGCGCGGAGGTGGGCAACCATCTGGTCGCGAGTCATCGCCTGTCTTCCCCCGGATGAACTTCGGAACGGCGTGGACGCTAGCAGATGGAGTGCTTCCGCGATAGCCAGCTCCCGGCTGTCTCGAACGATCTCAAAGGCTTGATAATGAAGGCAGCGGCTTGATAGGAAGACGGCCGCAAGCCTCCAACGGGGCTGCACCAAGGGAGCCCTCGCATGCGCATTGCCGTTCTCGCCGACATCCATGGCAATGTGCTGGCGCTGGATGCCGTGCTCGCCGATCTAGCGCGGCGCGGCGGCGCCGATCTCACCGTCAACCTTGGCGACTGTGTCTCCGGCCCGCTCTGGCCGCGCGAGACGTTCGAGCGGCTCGAAGCGCTCGACCTGCCGACGGTGCGCGGCAACCATGACCGCCGGGTCGCGGTCGATCCGGCCGACGATACGATGTGGGCTTCAGACCGCTATGCGCAGGAACGGCTGACATCAGCGCAGCGCGAAGCCCTGCTCGCCCTGCCCTTCACGCTGGAGATTGTTCCCGGCGTGGTCGCTTTCCATGCGCGGCCCGACCATGACGAGAAATACCTGCTCGACGCGATCGTCGATGGCCAACTGGTGCGCGCGCCGCTTGCCGCTATTCAGCGGCGGTTGCAGGCGCTGGACCCGGCCTGCCGCATCGTGCTGTGCGGCCACAGCCACCGCGCGGAACTGGTCCGTATCCCCGGCGGCCCCTTGCTCTTCAATCCCGGCAGCGTCGGCGCCCCCGCCTATGAAGATGACACGCCCCCGGCGCATGTTTCGGAGCAAGGCAGCCCGCATGCGCGCTACGGCATCCTCACCTTGGATGGCGATGGTCCAGACCGTTTCGAGACCATCGCCGTCGACTACGACCACGAAGCGGCGGCGAGACAGGCCGCACAGGCGGGCCGACCGGAATGGGCGCATGCGCTGAGGACCGGCTTCATGCCCAAACCCTCTTGGCAAGGCTCCGCTTGACCGCATGGCTGCGCCCTGCTTCCGCCTCGCGGCACCAAACATCGGACGCATTTTCAGACTTACATGGCCGCGTATCGTCCCTTATAAAACCGCCTTGGCATACGGCAGGACTGCTGCCGCAAGGGTAATCGGCGCACGGCCAAATGATGAGGCGCACAATCCGAACCATTTTGCATCGACTGACTGGCGCTCCGCTCCTGCGGGCAGCCCGGTTGTTGGCGGGTCCGTTGGTGGTGGGCCCGTTGTTGGTGAGCTTGCCGGCCAATGCCGAGGACGCGCCTGCCGACATCGTTTCCATAGTGACCGAGCTCGGCCCAGGCGATCTCCTCAACATCCGCGCCACGCCGTCGCCTGTGGGCAGAACCCAGGCGCGTCTGCCGATCGGCTCGAGCGTCAGGAATTTCGGCTGCAACGAAGTGGACGGCCACCGCTGGTGCAAGGTCGAGGAGATTGACAATCCACTGGTCAAAGGCTGGGCGCCCGCGCGCTATCTTATCCCCGACAATCCGACCGTGGTCGAAGTTGACGCCGTGCCGCCCCAGGTGACCGCCAGCGCTGAAGCCGGCGGCCCGGCGCTCGCGCCCGACATGCCGACGCAGCCGGCCGATGTGGCCGCAGCGCCCCGGACGACTGCACCCGCCGCCTCTGCCGCTCCGGCTGCACCCACTCAGGCTCCACCCACCCCGGCTGCACCCGCGCCGGCTCCACTCGACCTGACGGAGCGCCTTGGCGGTACGGATCCAGGCGCGCCGAAGTCCGCCGCCGAGATCGGCAGGACCGCCATGCAGGATGCTTACGGCCTTGCCTTCGCAGCGAATGAAAGTCCGCCGACGGACGAAATCCCAGCCACAGAGGCTCCGGCAACGGAGGCCACAGGGACGCCGGAACTCGCCGCCGCCGCGTCTGCGGGAGCAGCGCCGGATACAGCGTCCGCGCCGGGGGTACTATCCCCGACGCCACGGCCAGACCAGGCCAAAGCTGCGACCGCTACGCAAACCGTTGCACGGCTGGAACCCCCGCCCGCCACCGCCGACATCCCCTGCGCGCGCTATGTCGGCCAGCCGATGACCCGCTGCGCCGTCAACATCGTCCACAAGGGCACTGACAAGGCAGACATCACCGTGACCTGGCCCGACGGCGGCACCCGCGTCATCTCCTTCTCTGCCGGGATGCCGGCCAACTCGGATTCGCCCAGCGAGTTCCGCTTCACAAGGGAAGGCGCCCTCAACATGATCCGCGTCGGGGTATCAGAGCGGTTTGAGATTACGGATCAGCTCGCGCTGGGGGATTAGGTGTCAGGCAGTAGGGAATGGGCAATAGGCGCCTTAACCTCGCTCCTGCCTAATCCCCACTGCCTGATCCCTACTGCCTGATCCCTACTGCCTAGCCTCATTTTCGGGGTTACATCTCCCAAAACTCTTCCCTATAAGGCCCTCCTAGCCTGATACCAGAATCGCAAGCACAACCGGCCGGGTCTTCCCGTCCCGGTTTTTCGTGCAAGCCGCTCGCCGAACGGAACTCACAACGATGCCAAGACGCACCGACATCAAGTCGATCCTGATCATCGGGGCCGGCCCCATCGTCATCGGCCAGGCCTGCGAGTTCGATTATTCCGGCACACAGGCCTGCAAGGCGCTGAAGGAGGAGGGCTTTCGCGTCATCCTGGTCAATTCCAACCCGGCCACCATCATGACCGACCCGGAACTGGCCGACGCCACCTATATCGAGCCGATCACGCCTGAAGTCGTCGCCAAGATCATCGCCAAGGAGCGGCCCGACGCGCTGCTGCCGACCATGGGCGGCCAGACCGCGCTCAATACTGCTCTGTCGCTGCGCCGCATGGGCGTGCTCGAACGCTACAATGTCGAGATGATCGGCGCCGACGCCACGGCGATCGACAAGGCTGAGGACCGGGCGCTGTTTCGCGAGGCGATGAAGAAGATCGGCCTGGAAACGCCGAAGTCGATGCTTGCCAATGCCACCGATGTCAAGAACGCCGACCGCAAGACGCACGAGGCCGAGCGCGCCGCCGTAAAGGCCGAGGCGCCTGCCGACCTCGATGCCGCGCTCGACGCGCTGGAAACCCGCTGGAATCTCGGCGAAGGCGACCGCAAGCAGCGCTACATCAGCCATGGCATGGCGATCGCCGCCCAGGCGCTCGACCATGTCGGCCTGCCCGCCATCATCCGCCCGTCCTTCACCATGGGTGGCACAGGCGGCGGCATCGCCTACAACCGCGCCGAATTCTACGACATCGTCCAGTCCGGGCTCGACGCTTCGCCGACCACCGAAGTGCTGATCGAGGAAAGCGTGCTCGGCTGGAAGGAGTATGAGATGGAGGTCGTCCGCGACAAGGCGGACAATTGCATCATCGTCTGCTCGATCGAGAACATCGACCCGATGGGCGTACACACCGGTGACTCGATCACCGTCGCCCCCGCGCTGACCTTGACCGACAAGGAATACCAGATGATGCGCAACGCCTCGATCGCGGTGCTGCGCGAGATCGGCGTCGAGACCGGCGGCTCCAACGTGCAGTTCGCCGTCAACCCGGCCGACGGTCGGCTGGTCGTCATCGAGATGAACCCGCGCGTCTCGCGCAGTTCCGCCTTGGCTTCGAAGGCGACCGGCTTCCCCATCGCCAAGATCGCGGCCAAGCTCGCCGTCGGCTACACGCTGGACGAGCTGGAGAACGACATCACCGGCGGCGCCACGCCCGCCTCCTTCGAGCCAAGCATCGATTACGTCGTCACCAAGATCCCGCGTTTTGCCTTCGAGAAATTCCCCGGCGCCGAGCCGGTGCTGACCACCGCCATGAAGTCGGTCGGCGAAGTCATGGCCATCGGCCGCACCTTCCAGGAATCGCTGCAGAAGGCTTTGCGTGGACTGGAAACCGGCCTTACCGGCCTCGACGAGATCGAAATCCCCGGCCTCGGCCACGGTGCCGTGGCTGCCAACCACGCCGACGACCGCAACGCCATCCGCGCCGCGCTCGGCACGCCGACGCCCGACCGGCTGCGCATGGTGGCGCAGGCGATCCGCATGGGCACCTCGCTGGAAGACGTGCACGCAATGTGCAAGATCGACCCGTGGTTCCTCGAACAGATCGCCGGCATCGTTTCCATGGAAGCCCGCATCCGCGAGCATGGCATACCGCAAGACGCCGTCAATCTGCGCATGCTGAAGGCGATGGGCTTCTCCGATGCCCGCCTCGCCTCGCTGACGAAGTCCGACGCCGAAGTGATTCAAAGGATTCGTGAAAAGCTCGACGTTCATCCGGTTTATAAGCGCATCGACACGTGCGCGGCCGAGTTCGCCTCGCCCACCGCCTACATGTACTCGACCTATGAAGTGCCCTTCGCCGGCGCGCTGGCCAATGAAGCGCAAGTGTCATCGCGAAAAAAAGTCGTCATCCTCGGCGGCGGTCCCAATCGCATCGGCCAGGGCATCGAGTTCGACTATTGCTGCTGCCATGCCGCCTTCGCACTGCGCGACGCCGGCTATGAAGCGATCATGATCAACTGCAATCCCGAGACAGTGTCGACCGACTACGACACGTCGGACCGGCTCTACTTCGAGCCGTTGACGGCCGAGGACGTGCTGGAGATCCTGCGCGCCGAACAGGCCTCGGGCGAACTGGTCGGCGTCATCGTCCAGTTCGGCGGCCAGACGCCGCTGAAGCTGGCCGATGCGCTGGAGAAGGCCGGCATCCCGATCCTCGGCACGTCACCCGACATGATCGATCTCGCCGAAGACCGCGACCGCTTCCAGAAGCTGCTTCACAAGCTCAACCTCAGCCAGCCGAAGAACGGCATCGCCTATTCTGTCGAGCAGGCCCGCCTTGTGGCCGGCGAACTCGGCTTCCCGCTGGTGGTGCGCCCGTCCTATGTGCTCGGCGGCCGCGCCATGCAGATCATCCATGACGAGGGCATGCTGCAGAGCTACCTGCTCGACACCGTGCCCGGCCTGGTGCCGGAGGACATCAAGCAGAAATACCCCAACGACAAGACCGGCCAGATCAACACGCTGCTGGGCAAGAACCCGCTTCTGTTCGACACCTATCTCTCGGGCGCCATCGAAGTCGATGTCGACTGCCTCTGCGACGGCACGTCGACCTTCGTCTCAGGCATTCTGGAGCACATCGAGGAGGCCGGCATCCACTCCGGCGACAGCGCTTGTTCGCTGCCGGTGCATTCGCTGCCTTCCGATCTGGTCGACGAGCTGGAGCGCCAGACGGCGGCGCTTGCCCGCGCGCTCAACGTCGGCGGCCTGATGAACGTGCAGTATGCGATCAAGGACGGCACGGTCTATGTGCTGGAGGTCAACCCGCGGGCGTCACGCACCGTGCCCTTCGTTGCCAAGACCATCGGCCGTCCCATCGCCAAGATCGCCGCCCGCATCATGGCCGGCGAAAAACTGGAAGACGCCTTCGCCCATTACGGCGCCATGCCCGACCCGCGCAACCCCGGCCACATCGCGGTCAAGGAAGCCGTCTTCCCCTTCGCCCGCTTCCCCGGCGTCGACATATTGCTCGGCCCGGAAATGCGCTCGACCGGCGAGGTCATGGGCCTCGACCGCGACTTTGCGCTCGCCTTCGCCAAGAGCCAGTTAGGGGCCGGCGTCGACCTGCCACGTTCCGGCACGCTGTTCGTCTCGGTGCGCGACGAGGACAAGGCCGGCATCCTGCCGGCGGTCAAGCGCCTCGCCGGCCAGGGTTTCAAGGTGCTCGCAACATCCGGCACCGCCCGCTTCCTCGCCGAAAACGGCGTCGACGCACAGAAGATCAACAAGGTGCTCGAGGGCCGCCCCCACATCGAAGACGCCATCCGCAACCGCCAGGTCCAGATCGTCTTCAACACGACCGACGGCCAGAAGGCGGTCTCGGACTCGAAGTCACTGCGCCGGGCAACGCTGATGCAGAAGGTGCCGTATTACACGACGCTGTCGGGCGCGGCCGCGGTGGCGGAGGCGATTGCGGCGCTGAAGGCGGGGAGCCTCGAGGTGAGGCCGCTGCAGGAGTATTTTGCTTAGGCGATTAGCTCTCTTCTCCCCGCTTAACGGGGAGAAGGTGCCGGCAGGCGGATGAGGGGCAGCGCCGCAACGGTCGCCTCTAACCTGGTCTAGCTGGTTCGCCGTCGCGCAACTCACGGCGCAGTCGTTTCCATTTGCTACCGAACCGAGTGGCCGCGTCCGACTGCGCTGCGATCTGCTCTGCAATTTCGAAGCTCAGCGAAGCCAGCACTTGGCTAGCGGCGGCAAATGCCCTTAGCGGTTCCTTACCCGGATTTATATCTAGTCGAATTCCATCAAGGTTTCTGAAGACGATGCCCCTGAGATCGTCCAACGATGCATGAGACCCTTTAATTGGAAACCAGACTCCGAAGTCGTGACTGTAATTGATACGATTCCGAATTGTCGAAAGCCAGTTTCCTGCAGCTCCGCCGTAGGCCTTGGTGATCTTTGTGATATCTTCAATCTTGGACACAATTAATGCCGCATCAACATATCTACCTCGAATAGATTCAGCCTCTATCTCTTGCAAAAATCCAGAAAATACTCTCCAGAAGCCGTCGTGGGCGCCGCCAGTGTCTGAAAGTTTCTGCAGAAAAACATTAATTGTCAAATCTGTATTCTGAATTGTTCTGACATGATAAGTCCCTGTCCCAACGAGGAATCCGGGCGCCATAAATATTGAAACAAGCTCAGACAGGCGCTTTGCTTGCCCATGCTCTATACGAATGACCCCCTCCCCTACCACTCGCATAGCTGCATGGGCACCAAAGAACGCAGAGTAATATAATTTTAGAAAAGGCCACGCGAGCAGATTGTGAGAGTTAGACTCCTCTTTATATACAGAAAAACTCTCCCAACACGACAACGCGAATCTTTCGTAGTCAAACATAAAATAAGGTAAAATCTCAGTAATCGTTATGTTCTTTAGAAGTATCCTGGAGTCAGTGCTCTGATCATCTATGTAGAAACTTCCACCTTCAATCCACGATCGAATACCATCAGCTCGAGAGACATACTCCCCGATGCGCGGCAATGATCTCCTAACTATGGCTGACGAGAGCCCCATGTCTATAGTGTAAGCTTGCTGCGTAGTCTTTTTTCAAAATAATCTCTCAAAGCCACCCAGCTGGTTCCGGGTACATCCAGCTTATTCTTTGGCATGCCAGCAAAAATACCGCTCACGATCTCGAAAAAATTCGCCTCCGAGTAGTCGCCACTGAACCTGTCTAGTACCCTTTGCGCTATTGAAGGAAATAGCCCCATTAATGCTCTGAACACAACGGGTTTGGCCACCACTTGCGAATCCCACTTCGGGCCGACGCATCTTCTGACGGCACTCAGATAATTATTCAAAATGCCGTAAATATCGGAAATATCCCTTCCGGAAAAAATCTCCAGAAGCGGCTTCACCGCCGAATTAAACGTAACCCTGGTAATTTTACTCTTGGCACTTTCATACGGCGCCATCATGCCGGCAAGAGAACTTCTCATATCGGAATTGAACGAATCGAACACCTCGCGAAGAATCCCCTCGCTTTCATCTTCAATGTCTGCGAGCTGCTTTATGTCGAGCAAAAGCTGAGCTGGAACTGGGCGCTGCTTAGTGTTTATGTCAATAAACAAACGAGATTCGTCCCGACGCGACAACCCATTGTAGACGACTACAGGTACTCGCAATTGGGTTGAGGCCTTGGAAAACCCATAGACGCGGTGCTGACCGTCTAGGATTAGAAATGCGCCGGGCGTATCCGAAAACTCAAGGGTTTTACCTCTGCCGATAACCTTTAGGTTTGCGGCAGGCTGCGCAGATAAGACGATTGAGTTTGGTATCGTTCCCATACCAGTGTCGATATAATTGGCAATCTCCAGGGCTCGCTTCTCATCCAGTACACGCTGAAAACCATGCTTCGGGTCTTCTTTTCTGGAGCTAACGACGCAAGTACGCGCCAGAACATTTGACGGCATCGTCAACGTATAGAAAGAGTGTCTCCCTTGGCGCACTAGGCTCACGCTGAAGCGTAGACGCTCATTTTCGGACGCCGAAGAAGCGTCAACGTTCTCGCTTTCTGCCATAGTGGAATCCCCCTAATTTCGATTAATTGCACAATCGTGTTGGTTTGCGAAGACAGGGCTGCTTGAATTGCTACCTTCGTCGTTGTCGGTCTCGATATTGGCGCCGACCCATTTGCTGGGTGGAACAGCAGCAGCCTTGCCGACACTTCTGCTACTAGTGTCGTTCACTCACGCCACCGCCACACACTCGATCTCGATATCAAACTCCATCGGCCATGACGCCACCGGCACGAAACTCCGCGCCGGCGGATTGACGCTGAAGTACTTCGCATAGACCCGGTTGATGGCGTTGTAGAAGCCGGAATTGACGGCGTAGATGCGCACCATCACCACGTTGTCCAGCGAGGTGCCGGCCGCTTCCAGGCAGTGCTTCAGCGCCTTCAGCGACGCCTCGGTCTGGGTTTCGATGTCGCCGCGCACCATCTCGCCGGTCACCATGTCCACCGGCGGCGTCGCCGAAATGAACACGAAGCCATTGGCCCTTACCGCCGTCGAGCAGGGCAGCCCGAGCGCCCGGACCTTGGCCGACATGACGGGCACTTCGATGATTTCTTTTTTCATGGTGATGCTCCCTTTGTTTGCCAAGCTGGCGCCAAGGCCCCCTCACCCAGCCTCCGCTTCGCTCGGCTGACCGTTCCGGGGCGAGCCACGTGTCTCGCCCGTCCTTCAGACCCCCGAGGGGAGAGGAGACTGCGAGCGCCAGCACGTCCCTCTTCTCTCCAGCGGGGAGAGGGTGGCCGCGAAGCGGTCGGATGAGGGGGCCTGCGCCACCTTTGATCGTGAGGAGCTTATCCCCCCGCCCAGCGAACGCCAGCACCGGACCATAGTCCAGCCGTCACCCCTGCCCCGGATAGGGCATGCCGTCCTTGTGCAGGAACCTGCCATCCGAACTCGGGCTCATCATGTCGATGTCCGAGCAAGTGATGAGATCATCCGGATTGCGCGAGCCGACTTCGAGATAGCGCGCCGTTGTGGACGAGCGGTTGATCATGTGGTGGCCGTTGCCGCTGTTCTTGGCAAAGGTCGCGCAATCGCCGGCCTTGAGCAGCGTCTCGCCGCCATCCTCGACCAGCACCAGTTCGCCTTCCAGCACATAGACGAGCTCGTCCTCATGGCTGTGCCAGTGACGCTGGCTCGACCAGCCGCCTGATGGCAATGTCATCAGGTTGACGCCGAAATCGGTGAGGCCGCCGGCATCGCCGAGGCGGTGGCGTGTGCGCTCGGCGCAAGGGGCGTCGAAGGGTGCGGGGTAGCCGGAGCCCTTGCGGACAGGCACGCTGGACAGGTCGATCTTGGGCATGGGAGCTCCATTGAATTGGTGGCGGCAATGTATGTCACTGCCGGCGCAGCCACAGAGCCACTTGCCGCAATGCCTTGCCAACGGCAGGCATCGCCGTCGCACTCTACGGCGCCCCTCTGTCCTGCCGGACATCTCCCCCACAAGGAGGGAGATTGGCTGTCGCCTCAGCCTTCGCCAATTTTCACCGTCGCAAGAAAAGCACGGCGCCGACGCTGCTGATCTCCCCACTCGTGGGGGAGATGTCCGGCAGGACAGAGGGGGGCGCCGTAGAATGCTATTGCTGGCCAGTCACCAGTCCTCAACCCTGATGCGCCGCCGCGAGTTCCTTCACGTGCTTCTCGTGCATCTGCAGCGTCGGCAGCGTCTTCTTGGCGAATTCCTTCATCGCCGGGTCGTCGCCCGAGTTGGCATAGCTGCTGAAAAGGGCTACGGCCTCCTTGTGCGCGTCCGTCTGCATCTGGATGTACTTGGCGTCAAAATCCTTGCCGCTTGCGCTCTTCAACTCGTCGAGCATTGCCTGCTCCTTCGGCTGCAGGGCCGGCCCCGCGGCTTCGGTCGAACCGGTGGTCTGGCCCTGGCTCACCGCCGCCTTGAACTCCTTTCCGGCTTTGGTGTGGTCCTTGACCATCTGCTTGGCGAATTTCCTGACGTCAGCCGCCTTGGATTTCTCCTCGGCGAGCTTGCTCGACTGGATTTCGAATTCGTTGGAGCTGGGCACGGTCTTGACGAAGGTTGGGGTATCGACCTTGCTGGCGGCCATGGCAGGCGCGACCGCAGTCGAGTTGGCCGCAAAGGCGGCAGGGGCACCGGCGAGCAAGGCGACGGCGGCAATGGTGAGAAGCGTTTTCATCTGAGGTCTCCGATTTGAAAATTTCCCTCGGCTAATCAAACGCGGCATTGGCGGCAGGGTTGCGTCCGGAGAACTATTCGTCAGCGATCATCTGCCGAAGGGCCGTCCCGCGCCTCTGGCGGACAGCACGCCTCGCCATATGCAGCTGTTCGTTCCAGTTCGGCCGACCCTCAGACGGAAATCCATTGGTTGCACATGATCTCGCAGTGCCGATGGCGCGCTGATCCTGGTCCCAATGGACGGCGCTGCATTTGGAACCGGTTGCTTTTCCCGCATTGCGTCTGCAGGCTAGTGCTTCCGGAGCTGGGGAGACACATGCAAGAGGATGAAGAGATCGATCTGCGATGCCCGCAAGTGGTGGCCGACAACGCCGCCAAGGGGTTGAGGCTGCGCAAGCAGTTCGGCCGGGGCGGCACCGAGATCGGCGTGGCGCGGGCGACGGAACTCAAGAACCGCCAAAAGCTGGCGCCCTCGACCATCCGCCGCATGGTCAGCTATTTCGCCCGCCACGAGGTCGACAAGCGCGGCAAGAATTACGGCAATGAAGACAATCCATCGGCCGGCCATATCGCCTGGCTGCTGTGGGGCGGCGACGAGGGCCGCGCCTGGGCGATTGAGCTCAAAAAGAAGATCGGCAATGCGCCCGATATCTGAGGGCGACCGCAAAACGACTGGCGGGCCCCAAACCCCCGCCTGGGACCCGCCAAGGAGCGGCTGAACACATGCCGGTGCAGCCCCTCCACATCTGCCAGTCGTCGATCCGCCATCGGTCGAAAGGCATGGATGGTGAGGTAGCATCCGGTTGCGGCGGCCAATGTGAAGCAGTTCACAATCCGGAGGTTTTCAACAGCGCTCGAGCAATTCCAGGAAAAGTCGGAACTGGTTTTCCCGGGAAATGCGCGTAGCGTTTTCCCCAGGGAATTGCGGCAAGAAAAAAGCCCTTACCCTTCCCAGGCGACAGGCACCATTCCCAGCCGCTCGTAGAGCCTGAGCGCGGCGGCGTTCTCGACCGTGTTGGTCTTGAGGTCGACATGGGCCGCGCCTCGATCCCGAAAGGCGTTGAAAGCCTGCCACATCAGCGCTTCGCCAATGCCTTTGCCGCGCGCTTCGGGATGGACCGCGAGGTCCTTGACGAAGGCCCTCGTCCAGCACAGCGCTGCCGCCGCCAGCCGTCCCTTGGCGTCGATGACGATGAAACACAGCGCCGGGTCGAATTCGGCATCGCTGGATATGCGCGGCCACCATTCGTCGAACGGGCCGTCAGTGCCGTCGTCGAACACCTCGGTCAAAAGCGCGTGCAGGGGCTGCGCGTCACCATGTTCGAAGCAGCGCATGGCAAAGCCGTCCGGCCAGTGCGGCGCAACGAGCGTCTCGTCGAGGATCTTGCGCAGCCGGATGTCGTTTGGAGCCGGCGGGCGCGGTTCAGGCATCGCGCTCAGGCGTCGGGCTGCAGCCGGCGGCGCTTGCGGTCGACACCGAGGCCGGTGGCCTCGAGCAGGCCTTTGCGCTTGGCGTCGAAATAATAGCCGGTCTGGTAGAGCCAATCGGCCTTCTTGGCGTTGCCACCCGCCACCAGCCAGGCGCCACGCAGATATTTGACCGCGTATTTCAGATTGGTTTCGGCGTCGAACAAGCCCTTGGCCGGCCCGTCATAGCCCATTCCGCGCGCCGTCGCGTGCTTGATCTGCATCAGCCCCCAATGGCCGTTATTGTAAGCCTTGGGATTGTAGGTGCTTTCGCGGTTGACGACGTGGCGCACCAGATCGACCGGCACCTCGTAGAGAGCAGCGTATTTCTGGATCAGCCGGTCGACGTCGCCGCGCATGCCGGTCGCATGCTCTTCGTCCGGGAGACCGAGCGGCGCGGCGGGAAACTGGCCCAGGGAAGCCGGATTCTGCGGCACGACATAGGCTACCTGCTGCACGCCGGGCATGGCGTTCTGGCCGCCCTTGGCGGTCGCCGGCATGACAAGGCCGGCGGTCTTATATTGCGCCGCGACCGGCTGTCCAGCGTTGGCGGGCGCAGGCGCCTGCCAAGTATTGGCGGCCAAGACCGCGGGCACGGCCGGGGCCGTGGGCGTCGCGCCGGCAAAGGCCGCCGTCGCGGCAACCGGCTGCGCAGCGGCATCGAGCGCTGGCGTGGCCGGCGTCGCTTCGGCCGACTGAACGGGTGTTAGGCCCGAGGATTGCGGTAGCACCGAAACCGTATCGGGCAGCGGCAAGGTGAAGCCGGCATCGCTGCCGGCGGCGGTCGCGGTTTCGGTCAGCGCAGGCGTGGCCTTCATTTGCGAGGTCGATTGGCAGCCGCTGAGGGCAGCTGCGCCGACGATCACAGAGATCGCGATAAGGTTGAACTTTGCTGGCAAGCCGCGCGGGTCCGATTTGTCGGTTGTTAAGAAGTCCTTACACCAGCGATTCCTGGTGGGCAATCGGGACCATCTGGTGGTTTTCGGGTGGCGAGAGCCGGGATCAGATGCCATATTGTTCTGCATATGTACCGGTTGGTATCCCGGTTTTCGCCGCTTTGCGGAAAGGAGCGCATCATGGAAACGGCATCTTCGATCACAGCCGGCCACGCAGTGTTAGAAACAGTGATCGGCTTCATGGGCATCGCCTGGAGCGAAAAGGGCCTGATCCGGCTCTGCCTGCCCGAAAGGAGCCGCGAAGCAGTGGAGCGCCGGCTGATGCGGCATGCCGGTGTTGCCGCCAATACCACTGCGAACACTGGGCAGCCGCAATGGGTGGTCGAGCTGATCGCCTCGATCAAGGCGTATGCCACAGGCGAGGACGTCGATTTCTCCGGCGTGCCGGTCGATCTCGACGGCGTCGACGACTTCCGTCTCGCCATCTACGACGCGGCGCGGAAACTGCATTGCGGCGAAACCACCACCTATGGCGAACTGGCCAAGCGCGCCGGCCAAGCCGGCCTGCCGCGCGAAACCGGGGCAGCGCTGGGCGCCAACCCGGTGCCGCTGGTCATCCCCTGCCATCGGATTCTAGCCGCGGGCGGCAAGATCGGCGGCTTCTCGGCGCCCGGCGGCTCGGCCACCAAGGAAAAGATGCTGGCCATGGAAGGCGTGCGCGTCGGCCCGCCGCCGGCGGCGCAGGTCTCGTTCGGGTTCTAAGAGCTTGAATGGGTATGCCGGCTGGGTATGTTGAGATTCAGGCCAGGCCGCACCGAGAACTATGGTCTTCGAGAACCGGAGCGGAGCGTACTTAATCTACGTGGGCGCCGGAAGCGCAGAAGACCATCGTTCGCAGGCCGGCCTCACCTGAATATCAATATGCCCTAATGACGGCGCAGGAAGCGGCGATGAAAATGGTCGTTCTCGATCCGCTTGCAGAGATAGACCGGGCAGGATTCGGTGTCGGCGCTCGGCACATAGGCGCGCTTCCTGACCTCGCCGACATTGCAGAATTGCTGGCTCTGCACATAGCGGTCGAAGAGCGGCAGCCCCGGCACGCGCCTGGACTGATAGCGCAGGATGACCGCGCCCTGGCGGGCGATCGTGCCTTGCACCCTGTCGCAGCTCATACGAGTGGGGTCGTAGCGCGAGATCGCCTGCGCCTCGGCGGCCGCCAGCGTCAGGCAGGCGGCAAGCAGAATGGTTTTCACAACCGTTTTCATGACAGTCTCCCAAAACCGGACTAACGCCGTCGGGCGTCCCGGTCTTCCCGATTGCTCGACGCTTTCATGCGATTGGGGCGCCCTTTGGGCGGCGCCACCGCAACGCCATTTTTCGAGCCATCTTGTTTTTGGTGCGAAACCCGCCTATATCAGCTCCATTGATATTTCGGCCGATCGATCCGGGCCTCGCGATCTTCGCGTTTGCTGACGTCTATCTCCAAAATCTCGATACAAACCGGCTGAACCTCGGTTCGGTCAAACCAAAGCAAATGCGAGGACTATTCATATGGCAACTGGTACGGTCAAGTGGTTCAATGCCACCAAGGGCTTCGGCTTCATTCAGCCTGATTCGGGCGGTGCGGACGTTTTCGTTCACATCTCCGCTGTCGAGCGCGCTGGACTGTCGACCCTGGTCGAAGGCCAGAAAATCAACTTCGAGATCGAGCAGGACCGCCGCACAGGCAAGTCGTCCGCTGGTTCTCTGAGCAAGGCAGCCTGATTTTGCGATAGCGCGCGCCGGACGAGAGTTCGGGGCGCGCGGCAAGTCACGGATGTACTGACGGTCGCGCGAGAAGCGCGCTGGAGCGGAAAGACCCGACAAGCTGGATCAGCAGATAGCTGCCGGCCCGGACTTAAAGCTCCGATCAGGCTACCGAAAATGGGAAGGCGGGATTTATCCCGCCTTTTTGTTTGTCTGGAATTGGACGATGGCCATGCTAGTTTCGCCCCATGACCAAGCTCGAACAGATTGAAAGATCCATCGCAGCCCTGAACACCAAAGAACTAAAGGCCTTTACCAAATGGTTCGCAGCGTATCGGGCAGAGGTGTGGGAGATGCAGATCGAGGCGGACGCCAAGGCTGGCCGGCTGGATAAGTTTGCCGAGCAGGCTTTGGCTGAACTTCACGCGGGCCGAGTTCGCCCTCTTTGAATGCGCGCTACGGCCGAAGGCCGCAAGCCCAACCGGGCATCGCGCCCGTTGGCGTCCCGTCCGGAACGAGCCGCGAAGCGGCGGCAAGCGCGAGTACAAATCAGCGCCGCAGATGCAGCGGCACCACCTTGTTGTCGGCGCCAAGCAGCGCCTCGATCGACAGCGGCTCCCGGTTGAAGATCGTGCCGGCCAGCGCCGGGCGGCCGAGATGGAACCCCTGTAGCAGGTCGACGCCGCCATCCAGCGCGACGCGCAGATGCACGGATTGCTCGATGCCTTCGACCAGCACCTTGGCGCCGCGATCGTGCAGCGACGAGACGAGCGGCCGGAAGAAGCGCTCGGCGGCAGCGTGGCGGCAGAATTCGGCGAACCAGCCGCCGTCGATCTTCACAATATCCGGTTGAAGCAGGCTCATCCGCTCCGCGGTCGAGTGGCCGGTGCCGAAATCGTCGATGGCGATGCGGATGCCGTGGCGCCGCATCTCGCGCACCAGCGGGGCCAGCACATTATCGTCGGCCGCCTGTTCGGTGATCTCGCAGACCAGCATGGCGGCATGCAGGTCGAGATCGCCGAGATGCCGCGTCATCAGCCGGATCTCGGCCAGCGCCCGCCCGAGATGATCGTTGATCATCGGGTTGTAATTGAAGAACAGGTCGAGCCCGTCGACGCCGATGTTGCGGAAGTTTTTCAGATGCAGCATCCGGCACATCGTCTCGACAAACAGGCGGTCGCCCGGCGCAACACTGTCGAAGAACATGGCCGGTGCAACCGGCATGGAAGCGCGCTGCGGTTCGATCAGCGCCTCGACGGCAACCGCGGCCAACGCGCCACCGCGTGGCGCAAAGATCGGCTGGTAGGCGCTCTTCAGCCGGAACGCGCCATAGACGCCATATTCGATGCCGACCTCGTCGGCAAAGATCGCTTCGCCGATATCGCGACGCCTCTCGCGCTGCCCGGTCATGGCCCGGTCCTGCGCCCGAACACCCTGCCCGGCCGCGCCGGAGGCGCTGCAGTCGGGCCGGCAGGCGTCTTGCCAGGCTCGGCCGCCGCGACAGACGGCTGCGTATCCTTGCCGAAAGCGCGAAAGCTGGTCGGCGCCAGTTCCGGCTTCGCCAGCACGAAGCCCTGCACCATCGATGCGCCGGATTTCTCGGCCAATTCAAGCTGCCAGCCTTCCTCGATGCCTTCGAACACGGTGCGGATGCCCTGTAGTTCGAAGTTCGTCACCATGGCAGTCAGCAGGGCAAAGCCGGCCCCCGATTCCATGAGTTGCGTGATCCAGTGCGCATCGAATTTGACGATGTCGGGCTTGAGCTCCTTGATGCGGTTGATGTCGGATTCATCGGCGCCGTAATCGTCGACAGCGATGCGAAAGCCATTGGCCCGCAGCGCCTCGACAAAGCTGTAGAGCGTTTCCTGCGACGCCGACTTCTGCTCGGTCACCTCGCACACGATGCGGCGCGGATCGATCCCGGCTTCGTGCAGCACCAGCCGCATGTCGCGCAGCGCGTTATCGGCGATGGAGCGCTCGGTAAACACCGACGGATCGAAATTGACGAAGATCGAAGCTTCTTGCGGCAGGCAGGCGCCGGCGTTGAGCAAATGCAGCGTGCGCGTCAGCGCCTCGATGTGCAGGCGGTCGCCGGCCGGACAGGTGCGGAAGAAGTTCATTGGCGATTGCGGCTCGCCGTCACGAAACGGCCGGATCAGCCCCTCGAACGCTGCGATCGAGAGCTTGCTCTCCTTGAAGGCGAAGATCGGCTGAAAGGCGCTCTGCAGCGTGTAGGGACCCCAGACACCTGAAACGGTGCCGTCATCGTGACGGATGATGTGGGCAAGCCCGGTGCTGCGCGACAAGGGTCCCTCGCTCCGCGAGACAGGCGAAATGGCTGGCGATCCTGCCGTCAAAGGTTTTAGCGGCCGTTGATGAATTTAGTCTTGCTGGGGATAGGCGTCGATTGCAGAGCCCGCAACGCAGAGTGAAACCGTCATGCACGCGCTCCAAAAAGGCATCTTCACAGGTCCTTGAGCCCTGGCTCATCCGACAATGCTTGCACTTGCCGGGTCGATGCGACATGAGAAGCGCCGCAGCTGTTTGCGGTTGCGCCGACCCCTCTGGAGATATCTGGTCATGGCCTTTCTTGCCGACGCCCTTGCCCGCGTAAAGCCTTCCGCCACCATCGCGGTGACGCAGAAAGCCCGCGAGCTGAAAAATGCCGGCCGCGACATTATCGGCCTCGGCGCTGGCGAACCGGATTTCGACACGCCCGACAACATCAAGAATGCGGCGATCGAGGCGATCCGCCGCGGCGAGACCAAGTACCCGCCGGTTTCGGGCATCGCGCCGCTGCGCGAGGCGATCGCGAAAAAATTCAAGCGCGAGAACAATCTCGACTACAAGCCCGAGCAGACCATTGTCGGCACCGGCGGCAAGCAGATCCTGTTCAACGCCTTCATGGCGACGCTGAACCCAGGCGACGAGGTCATCATCCCCCGCCCCTATTGGGTCAGCTATCCCGAAATGGTGGCGATCTGCGGCGGCACCTCGGTGTTCGCCGATACTTCGATCGACAATGGTTTCAAGCTCACTCCCGCCGTGCTGGAAAAGGCGATCACGCCGAAGACCAAATGGCTGTTGATGAACTCGCCGTCGAACCCGTCCGGCGCCGCATACACGGAAGCCGAGCTGCGCGCGCTGGCCGACGTGCTCTTGAAGCATCCGCATGTCTGGACACTGACCGACGACATGTACGAACACCTGACCTATGGCGACTTCGTCTTCAGGACGATCGCCGAGGTCGAGCCGAAACTCTACGAGCGCACGCTGACCATGAACGGCGTCTCGAAAGCCTACGCCATGACCGGCTGGCGCATCGGCTATGCCGCGGGTCCCGTCCAGCTGATCAAGGCGATGGACATGATCCAGGGCCAGCAGACCTCGGGCGCCTGCACCATCGCGCAATGGGCCTCGGTCGAGGCGCTCAACGGCCCGCAGGATTTCGTCGCCAGGAACAAGGCGATCTTTCAGGGCCGTCGCGACCTCGTCGTGTCGATGCTCAACCAGGCGCGCGGCATAACCTGCCCGTCGCCGGAAGGCGCTTTCTACGTCTATCCGTCCTGTGCCCAGCTGATCGGCAAGAGGACCAAGGCCGGCAAGGTCATCGACACAGACGAGACCTTCTGCTCGGAACTGCTCGAGGCCGAGGGTGTCGCGGTGGTGTTCGGCTCGGCCTTCGGCCTCGGCCCCAACTTCCGGATCTCCTACGCCACGTCGGAGAGCCTGCTGGAGGAAGCCTGCACCCGCATCCAGCGGTTCACGGCATCGCTGACCTGAACTGGCGGCACCGAGACATGAAACCCGGCTTCGAGCCGGGTTTTTGTCAGGAGCAGACCTCAGCCGCCATACTGCTCGCTGGTGACCGCTTCCATCCAATCTGCGTGGACGCCGTCCAGCGCTTCCTGCATGGCGACGTGGGTCATTGTCGTCTTTGGACCCGCGCCGTGCCAGTGCTTCTCGCCCGGCTCGAACGAGATCACGTCGCCCGCCTTGATCTCCTGGATCGGCCCGCCCCATGTCTGCGCAAGGCCGGCGCCCGACGTGACATAGAGCGTTTGGCCGAGCGGATGCGTGTGCCAGTGGGTACGCGCGCCAGGCTCGAAGCTGACCAGCGTGGCCCGCAGCCGTGCCGGCGCTTCCTTCTCGATGATGGGCGTCTGCAGCACGCGGCCAGTGAAATACTTCTCCGGTGCGATGATGGTCGGCACGCTGCCGCAGGCAATGATCTTCATCTCTGGTGACCCCTGAGTTCAGTAGAACCTACCCTGCCCCGGTGCTCGCTACCACCCCAGCCGGGGCCAGAACAGGCCGGCACGTACGCGATAGTCCGCGTAGGCTCCGGCCAGCGGCGTGCGCGAAAATTTCTTCTCTTCGTCCAGCGCCGCAAACACATAGAGGATAGCGATTCCGGCGACCGGCACCGCCGCCCAGATCGACCAGGTCGCGATCCCCCACCCGATCCAGAAGACGATGTAGGACGTATAGAAGGGGTGGCGGACATGGCCGTAGGGGCCGTCGGTCAGCAGGCTGTGCGGATCGTCGGGTGCGAAGGCGAAGCGCAATCGCGCCTTGCGCGACGTGACAATCGCCCACCAGAACAGGGCAGAGCTCGCCAGTTCGACGGCAAGTCCGGTGAGCTTTGCCGAACCCGGCTGCGATTGGATCCAAAGGATGGCGAGAAAGAACAGCGCCGTGGCGATGACCGCCGCCGAAATCACCATGGCGCCTGGAGACATCGCCTGCGATTGGAAATGCGCCCGCATCGACCAGACATACTGGCAAAGCGTCGCGATGCTGCAGATCGAGACAAGAAGATCGAGGACTGGTTCCATTGTCGGGATTCCGCGGGTGGTTGCCATGGAGCCGAAGGTTCGTGCCGGCTATCTCTTTAGAAATCGTTTCTTAACCACATGTTTAAAGAACATATAGAGCCAGCGATGCGATGTTGGCGGTCAGGCAAATCTCAAGGTCTAATCCAGCATGAGCATCACTCACCGCACCATCCGCACGCCGCAGGCCGACTTGCGCCTCAGCCAGTCGTCTGGGTCCGGCATGCCCATCGTCATGATCCATGGCTCGGGCAGTTCGCGCGCCGTGTTTGCCCGTCAGTTCGACAGCCCGCTTGCCGATGACCATCGGCTGATCGCCTTCGACCTTCCCGGCCATGGCGAGTCCTCCGATGCCCGCGACCCGGCGACCGCCTATACGATTACAGGCCTTGCCCAGACCTCAGCCCGGCTTCTCGACGCTTTGGGCATCGGCCACGCGATCATCTTCGGCTGGTCGCTCGGCGGCCATGTGGCGGTCGAACTTGCCAGCTTCCACCATGCGGTGAACGGCCTGGTGCTGACCGGAGCGCCGCCGGTGTCGAGGGGGCCGTTCGGTATGCTGCGCGGCTTTCACGCAAACTGGGACATGCTGCTGGCCTCCAAGAAGGTCTACTCCGAACGCGACATCGAGCGCTTCGAGGCGCTTTGCTTCGGCGATACCGCCAGTCCGTCTTTCCGCGAAGCCATAAGGCGCACCGACGGCAGGCTTCGCGCCGGCGTGGCGCGCAGCATGTTTGCCGGCAAGGGCGCCGACCAGAAACAGGTGGTCGAGCACGCCCCGTTCCCGGTTGCGGTGATCAATGGCGAGCATGATCCGCTGGTGCGGCTGAGTTACTTCGAGACGGTGGCCTATGGCTCGCTGTGGGAACAATGCCATGTCATATCAGGCGCCGGCCATGCACCGTTCTGGGAACGCCCAGACCTGTTCAACCCGTTGCTGTCGCGCTACGCCGAGATGGTGGTGAAGCAGAGTGCAGCCGCCACGCCCACGCGCCGCACCCAGGCAAGCTGAAATCGCCGGACGGTTCTGATCCCGGGGTCTTGCCTCGGCCGCCTGACGGCGCACCGGATTCCTATTTTCCTTGCCCTGCCGGCTAACCCGTGGGACGATGGGCTTGGGCAGGTGGCTAAGAGAAACAACCCCGCCCCGCGACGGTCGAACAGGCCGGCCGCCGCTCACGACAGGGTGCGATCGGCGCAAAACCGTTTCCACTTTTGCTGATCGCACTCCAAGGGCAACGCCTGAGTGGAGGTCAGCCATGGGTACTCGCGCCGGAGGACGACGCACGGGACCGAAATGCATTGCCATAGTCGGTCCCTTTGCAAGCGGTAAGACGACACTTCTCGAAGCCATCCTCGCCCGTACGGGCGCCATCCCCCGCCAAAATCCCGTTTCATCGGGAAGCACCGTTTCCGATCATTCGCCCGAGGCGCGGGCGCACGCCATGAGCGTCGAGGCGACCTTTGCCACCACCGAATTCATGGGCGAGCAGATCACCTTCGTCGACTGTCCCGGATCGATCGAATTCTCCTTCGAGGCCGAGCCGGTGCTGGCAGCCTGCGATCTCGCGGTGGTCGTCGCCGAGGCCGACGAGAAGAAGATCCCAGCCTTGCAGCTCATCATGCGCAAGCTCGACGATCTCGGCGTGCCGCGCATCCTGTTCCTCAACAAGGTCGACAAGGCAATCGCCGGCGTACGCGATACGCTGAAGATGCTGCAGCCGACGAGCGCGGCGCCGCTGTTGCTGCGCCAGATTCCGCTGCGCAAGGACAATGTGGTGATCGGTTCGATCGACCTGGCGCTGGAGCGCGCCTACATCTACCGCGAATATGCCGAAAGCCAGGTTGCCGAAATTCCAACTGACGACAAGGCGCGCGAACTGGAGGCTCGCTTCTCCATGCTGGAGACGCTTGCCGACCATGACGACCAGTTGATGGAGCAGTTACTGGAGGAGATCGAGCCGCCGAAAGACGCGGTCTTCGACGATCTGTCCGCCGACCTGCGCGCCGGCGCCATAACGCCGGTGCTGATCGGCACCGCCGAAAAAGGCAACGGCGTGCTGCGCCTTTTGAAGGCGATCCGCCATGATGCACCGGATGTCGAGGCGACGCGCAAACGGCTCGGCGTCCCCGACGGCAATCACACCGTGGTCCAGGTGATGAAGACCATCCACACCGCGCATGGCGGCAAGCTGTCCGTGTCGCGCGTACTCTCCGGCCAGATCGCCGATGCAGCCGAACTCTATTTGTCGAATGGCGAGACGGCGAAGGTCTCCGGCATCTACAAGATGCTCGGAAAGGACCAGTCCAAGCTCACCGCTGCCAAGGCCGGCGACACGGTGGCGTTGGGCAAGCTGGACGAGGTCAAGACCGGCCAGACGTTGAGCTCCACGAAGGGCGGTATCAAGCCGCTGGTCACGCTGACGCCGCCGCAGCCGGTCTTTGCCTTTGCCCTGCGGCCGAAGGAGCGCAAGGACGAGGTCAAGATGTCGGCGGCCATCCAGCGCCTGGCCGAGGAAGATCCCTCGCTCACCTTGCGCCACAACCAGGACTCGGCCGAGACCGTGCTGTCCGGCCATGGCGAGATGCATCTGCGGGTCGTGCGCGAGCGGCTGGAAGGCAAGAATCAGATTCCGGTCGAAGGCCATGCGCCTGCCGTCCCCTATCGCGAGACGATCCGAAAGACGGTGCAGCAGCGCGGCCGCCACAAGAAGCAGTCCGGCGGTCATGGCCAGTTCGGCGATGTGGTGATCGAGATCAAGCCGCTGCCGCGCGGCTCCGGCTTTCAGTTCTCGGACACCATCACCGGTGGCGTCGTGCCCAAGACCTACATCCAGTCGGTCGAAACCGGCGTGCGCGATTATCTGAAATCCGGCCCGCTCGGCTTCCCTGTGGTCGATGTCGCCGTCAACCTCTCCGACGGCTCCTACCACGCCGTCGATTCCTCCGACATGGCTTTCCAGATGGCGGCCAAGCTGGCCATGAAGGAAGGCATGGCGGCCTGCTCGCCGGTGCTGCTCGAGCCGGTCATGAAGGTCGAGATCGTCACGCCGTCCGAAGCCACTTCGAAGATCATCGCGCTGATCCCGCAACGGCGCGGCCAGATCCTTGGCTACGACGCGCGGCCTGACTGGCCGGGATGGGATGTCGTGGAGGCGACCATGCCGCAGGCCGAGATCGGCGACCTGATCATCGAACTGCGCTCGGCGACCTCCGGCGTCGCCAGCTATCGTTGCGCCTTCGATCACATGGCCGAGCTGACCGGACGGTTGGCCGACGAGGCGATGAACGCCAACGGCAAGGCTGCCTGACAGGCCAAAGGATGATCCGCACAAAAAACGGCGCCCGGATGACCCGGACGCCGCTCTTATTGCGGACCGTCTTCTTGGGAGGAAAACGGCAGGTCCGCCGCACGTATCCGCCGCGCCATACGGCACTGGCAGACGAATAGGTTCGGACGCGGTAGCCGCCTGAGCCCGGATCTTCCGAGTGATGCCCCCATCTCCCGGTCGAACCACACCGCGTCCTATGATCTGCTTAAACGATGAATCGCGCCTGCGGCATGTTACCTGAGGTTACATGTCACTGTTACGCGGCGATTTTGCTCGATTTTTCGCTGGCTACGGCAGGCCCGGAAACAAAAAAGCCGGATCAATGAAGATCCGGCTGAGTTTGATTGGAAGTGCCTGTTAAGGCTAACCTCCAGAGGGGAACACTCGAGGGCGCTAATGGGAGGAGAACGCGCCCGGGAGATGATCTATATATGTGCTGTTCATGCCCAAGAAACAAGCATCTATTTTGCAACACACGCATGCAAAAAGGTACAGGCTGTGGTCTAACCCATGTCTAGGGGCCATAGGACCACGAAAAGTTGCCAAATGAATGGCGCGACCGTGCTGTTGCCTTCGCAGAACCGCAAGTCGGGCTGATTCTCGCGCTCGCGGGCAAAAAGCCGAATGACGTTGAATCGGGCAACAGGCGTTTATTTTTGCGGCAGCGGGATGGGAAGGGTCGGCCGGAAGAAGGGAGACCTGACATGCGGACACCCCAGGCGATCGCCGGCAGCGCGGTCTTCTTCATCGCCGCACCTTGTGTCGTCGCCGGGCTGGTGCCCTGGCTGCTCACGGACCGCTACCGTCTGCCGCTGTCGACGGTGCCCGGCTTCGTGCCGGCCGGCTCCATCCTGATTGTCGCGGCCATCGCCCTGCTCGTCCATTCCTTTGCCCGCTTCGCGCTCGAAGGCCTGGGCACGCCGGCGCCTGTAGCACCCACCGAGAGACTGGTGATCGGCGGCGTGTACCGCCATGTCCGCAACCCGATGTATGTCGCAGTACTGTCGATCATCCTGGGCCAGGCGTTGCTGTTTTCAAGCTGGAGCGTCGCTGCCTATGCCGCCATCGGCGCGATCGTCATGGGCTCTTTCGTCAGGTTCTATGAGGAGCCGACTCTCGCCCGCCGCTACGGCGGCGAATACGAGACCTACCGCCGCAATGTTCCCGGCTGGCTGCCACGGCTGACGCCTTGGCGGGGGTGACCAGCACCTCCCAAGGGCTGTTTAAAATGACCAGCTGCGCGCTTTGGCGATGATGAAGTCGCGGAAGACGTGCAGCTTGGCCTGGTTCTTCATTGCATCGGGATAGGCGAAATAGGTGTCGAAGGACGGCACCTCGGTCTCCGGCAAAAGCTGCACCAGATCCGATTCCTTGGAGATCACGTAGTCGGGCAGCATGGCGATGCCGGCGCCGCCCTGCACGGCGCGCTTGATCGACAAGATGTCGTTGATCTGCAGCGTCGGCACCCTTTGCCCACCGTCGAAATCGCCGATCGTTTCCAGCCAGTTCAGCTCCGACAGATGCGACGGCACCGGCACACCGAAAGTGACGATGCGATGGTTCTTCAGATCGGCGACCGAGGTCGGCTTGCCGTGCTTGCCGACATAGGACGGCGAGGCATAGAGGTGGAAATGCACAGTGAACAGGCGGCGCTGGATCAGGTCCGGCTGCTGCGGCTGGCGCAGACGGATCGCGCAATCCGCCTGGCGCATGGTGAGGTCGAGTTCCTCATTGGCGAGGATCAACTGCAGGCTGATTTCGGGATAGAGCTCGATGAACTCCTGCACCCGTTCGGTCAGCCAACCGGCGCCAAGCCCGACTGTCGTCGTCACCCTGAGCACGCCTGAGGGACGGTCCTTTGCCTCGGTCAGCTTCGACTTGATGGTCTCCAGCTTCATCAGCACGTCATGCGCCGTGCGGAACAGCATTTCGCCCTGCTCGGTCAGCACCAGGCCGCGGGCATGGCGATTGAACAGCGGCACCCCGACGTCATGCTCGAGCGCGCTGACCTGGCGTGAAATCGCCGATTGCGACAGGTGCAAAGTCTCGGCGGCATGGGTAAACGACCCAGCCTCCGCCGCTGCGTGAAACACGCGAAGCTTGTCCCAGTCCAACGCCATTGAATTCCCCTCGTTCTGTTCTTGGCGTCTGAATGAAAAATCAGGCTTTTGAACGGCTTGCGACGCCGTCTTGATAGATTTTATTCCGCCGCTTCGCGGTGCACCTCGATGCCGGCCAGGTATTTTTCCGCCTCGAGCGCGGCCATGCAGCCGAGCCCGGCGGCGGTCACCGCCTGACGGTAGATGTCGTCGGTTACGTCACCGGCGGCGAACACGCCGGGCACATCGGTGCGGGTCGAATTCGGCGCCGTCCACAGATAGCCGTTCGGCTTCTGCTTCAGCTTGCCGACAAACAATTCCACCGCCGGCGCATGGCCGATCGCCACGAACACGCCGTCCACCTGGAGATGGGTGACCTCGCCGGTCACCGCATTTCTGAGCTTCAGCCCTTCGACCGAAGGCGGCAGCGGCGTCTTGCCGGGCCGGCCGGTGATCTCGTCGACGATCGTGTCCCAGATGACTCGGACATTGTCCTTTTTCAACAGCCGCTCACGCAGGATGCGCTCGGCGCGGAAATCGTTGCGCCGGTGGATGACGGTCACGCTCTTCGCCAGATTGGAGAGATAGAGCGCCTCCTCCACCGCCGAATTGCCGCCGCCGATGACAGCGACATCCTTGCCGCGATAGAAAAAACCATCGCAGGTGGCGCAGGCCGACACGCCGAAGCCCATGAAGGTCTGTTCGGTGGGGATGCCCAGCCATTTCGCCTGCGCGCCGGTGGCAATGATCAGCGCGTCGGCCGTGTAGGTGGTGCCGGAATCGCCCGTGGCGCGGAACGGCCGCACATTGAGGTCAACCTCGGTGATGATGTCGTTGACGATGTCAGTGCCGACATGCTCGGCCTGCTTCAGCATCTGCTCCATCAGCCACGGGCCCTGGATCGGATCGGCGAAGCCCGGATAGTTTTCGACATCGGTGGTGATCATCAGCTGCCCGCCCTGCTGCAAGCCTGCTACGAGCATCGGCTTGAGCATGGCGCGCGCGGCGTAGACTGCGGCGGTATAGCCGGCCGGGCCGGAACCGATGATAAGGACAGGCGCGTGCTTGGTGGTCATCTAAAGCCTCTGCGGGGCAGACAATCGAGTGTGCCTTGGAAAACGACGTGAAATGTTGCTGGTAATGTAAGGGTTGCCAACCACACCAGCAAGACGATCAGGCCGTCGTCCCCGGAAAGCTTCGGCCTACAGGCTTATTCGCGCAATGGCCGCTTTCGTTACGGTTGCGAAATCGCCCGACCAAAGGGCTGGCATCGACACAAAAGTCGTTTAAGGACGAGAGCGCGAAAGATTCTTGCGCTAAGCCGAGACCGCCATGCCCCTGAAAGCCGACCTCGATGCCATCGACTGGAAGATTCTGCGCGAGCTTCAGGCCGACGGGCGCATGACCAATGTCGAACTGTCGAGCCGTGTCGGCATTTCCGCCCCGCCCTGCCTGCGCCGTGTCCGGCGGCTGGAGGAAACCGGCATCATCAGAGGCTATCGCGCCTTGCTCAACGCGCCGGCGCTCGGCATGGATGTCGTCGCCTTCTGCCTGATCGGCCTGCATCACCAAGCCGACGCGGAGCTCAAAGCTTTCGCCGAGCGCACTCGCGGCTGGCCGATCGTGCGCGACGCCTGGATGGTCTCGGGCGAATCCGACTTCCTGCTGCATTGCGTGGCGAGTGATCTCGGCACCTTCCAGACCTTCGTCATCGAAGAACTGGCTTCGGCGCCGAATGTCGACACGGTGCGCACCGCGCTGACCATCCGCCGCGTCAAGGACGAAGGGCTGGTGGCGTTCAGCGCCTGATAAGCGAGATTAACTTCGAAAAAGCATGTGCGACGCCGACCAAGACATACCCCAACAGACACACTGCTACCTCTCCGACAACTGGCAAAAGAATGAAGCCGTCCCCAGGGCCAGGGCTCTCACCAGGGGACATCTCCGGCAAAGCTAAAAAGGCTAGCAAAATAGGTGAGCAAGCAAGCCAGACGAATGTGATGACATGCGGCAACCATTTGAGACGGAAAATGTTTTTTGACGCGAGAACGCCGCGCCGATCACAATCATGTTGACGACGAATATGAGCCAGAAAGCGAATTCTGGCGCCGAAATCGTAGGGTATTCCGGGTCAGATTGCGTGAACATGAGCGGCCAAGGTTGAATATGCCATCCGGTTTCAGCTACGGAATCGGGAGTACTTTGACCCACCCTGCCAAGGGCAGGATCTGCTACCTGCGCTCCACCGTGAGAACAACAGGCAATCCCCAGGGCACATCTAGCGGTGCTTGAAGCAGTGAGACGTCGCCATCCGCGACCTGGGCTTCCCACTTGGCATAGTGTTTCAACCGGTAGTTCCCGGAGCGGACGCTGAGGCAGGCAACAGGCCCGCCATCGAGGTTTAGCGCCGTCTTGAGATCGAGGTCGGTCTGCAACAGGAAGTTTGCTAGCCGGTCCAGCGAGAAGAAAGCGTCCTTGGTCGAACCGACGATGATCCAGCCCTGACGATCTTCCGCGATAAAGGTGCGGTTGGCCAACCAGTTGCTCTTGGCGCGTACATTGTTGCGGCCGTCCTCACCGACAAGCAATGGATAGGAAACCATAGCGTTTTCGGCATTCTCCGTGACTGCGCGCCAGTCACGTGAATTGAGATCGACCACATGCGTGCCGGAGGCATTCACGAACCAGGCGCCGGCCTTCGCATCGTATTCATCCGGCCCGAGCCTCGCACCCATGCTGACAAAGGGCGTGTCGGCTTCGCCCTTCAGTCCGAAATAACTGCCATTGACGATCAGAACGGTGCCGCCTGTGCCTTGTGGATTGAGTGCCGCTTCCCACTGGTCGATGTCCTTGGCACCACTGGGCTCGTTACGGGCAACGAAACGGAATTTGGCTGGATCGAAACGGTTGAGATAGAGCCGGTCAATTTCACGGTCGCCCGCCATGACGGGGATTTCTCTGACCTGGAATCCAGGCTCGGTTTCATTCCATGAGCTGGCTCCAGCGGTCACATCAGGAATTTCCGATTTCAACGCAAGCTGCATGGCAGGCGAGAGACGCGCATCGTCGGGTGCAACGGCGATCCAGTAGCTTCCGCCGCGGCGAAGAAGTGCATTGAGCCCATACACGCCGTGTTTTTGCCAGACATACCCCACGGCTGAAAGCACAGCCAATATCAACAAGACAACGGCAACAGAGATTGCTTTCTTCAATGAATTCCCCTCGTTCTTCGATGGAATGACATCTGCAAATTTCTTGCTTGAATGATGTCTGATCTCTGCAGTTTTTCCGCAAAAGAGCGTGGTGCTTTCCTGGGGAATAGCGTCAAAGCAAAGAAATGGATCGGCTCGCCGTTTCTGCGAAACGGTGAAACGCTCAAGCTAACCCATTGAGATTGCGGCGCAACAGATCCGGAAAGCTAAATCAGTCTCGATCCGAGCGACTCGACAGCCCTCAAAAGCCGTTCCAGATCATCGGGGTTGCGCAGCGGCAGAACCTCGAAGCCCGGCTCATTACTTCCCTCGCCATCCACCAGCCAGCCGCGCGGCAGGCCGGCACGTTGTCCGGCCTGCATATCCGCGGGATTGTCGCCGACGATCAGCGAGCGTTTGAGATTGAGGCCGAGGCGCTGCTGGGCCTCGAGCAGCATGCCCGGATTGGGCTTGCGCATCGGGTGGTCGGCGACCGCCAGTGAACCGCTGCCCGCCTCGTGGTAGGCGCAGGCCAGAACCATGTCGACCAAGGCATCGCCGGCGGCAAGCAGCTCGAGAACCCGGCTGTTGACCGCGGCAAATTCCTTCCAGCCGAAATATCCGCGCGCAATGCCGGATTGATTGGTGACGATCACCACTGGGATGTTGCCCCGGTTGGCGGCGGCGATGACCGGCACGATGCCGTCGCGCAGCACGATTTTGGCGGGATCGTCGGGATAACCCGTATCGACATTGATGGTGCCGTCGCGGTCGAAGAACAGCGCCGGCGTCCCAGCGAGAAAGGACTGCAAACCCACCCGCTCGACCCACAGGCCGGGTTCAGCCAGCGGGTATGGACCGTAGGCCCCGGTGTCAGCCATTTGACAGACGGTTTTCCACCACCTCGCAGAGATAGTGGTAGAGGCAGAGATGTCCCTGCTGGATGATCGGCGTCGAGGTCGAGGGCACGTTGAGCAGGATGTCGGTGAGCGGCTTGAGTTTGCCGCCGCCGTCGCCGGTGAGGCTGACCACCGTCATGCCCATCATGCGCGCCTGTTCGGCGGCAGCCAGAATGCTCGGCGAATTGCCGCTGGTCGAGATCGCCAGAAGCACGCCGCCGGGCGCGCCATGCGCCTCGACCTGGCGCGAAAACACGGTGTCGAAGCCATAATCATTGCCCCAGGCGGTCAGCATGCCCGCGTTGGCCGGCAGCGCGATCACATTGTAGGCCTTGCGCTCCTTAAGGAAGCGGCCGACCAGTTCGGTGGCGATATGAATAGCGTCGCTGGCCGAGCCGCCATTGCCGCAGACCAGCAGCGCCTTGCCCGACGAAAGCGCGGCGACGACGGCGCTCACTGCGCGTTCCATCTCGGCGGTCAGGTCGCGCTCGACTGTCGCGGTGATGGCGGCCGCCGAGCGGACCAGATAGTCATTCAGTCCGGACATAAATCCCTCAGTTGGTACCGCCGCCGGCGCGCAATTTGCCGATCGTGCCGGTGGTGCTCTTGCCGGCGACAAGGTCGACCAGGACGACGCGCCCGCCCGCCTTCTGCACCACATCGGCGCCGACAACGGTTTCGACGGTATAGTCGGCGCCCTTGACCAGAATGTCGGGCAGCAGCGCCTCGATCAGCGCCAGCGGCGTATCCTCTTCGAACACCACGACCGCATCGACCGAGGCCAGGGCGGCGAGCACGCAGGCACGATCATGCTGATCGTTGACCGGGCGCCCGGCGCCTTTCAGCCGACGCACCGAGGCATCGCTGTTGAGGCCGAGCACCAGCCGGTCGCACTGGCTGCGCGCCGCGTGGAGAAGACTGACATGGCCGGCATGCAATATGTCGAAGCAGCCATTGGTGAAGCCGACGCTCAGGCCCTCGTCCTTCCACGCCGCCACCATGCGCGCGGCCGATGCGGCATCTAGGATGGCGTCCTTGTGGGCGGTGGGGCCGTGCGAGCGGAACAGCGCGCCGGTTAGTTCCTCCACGGTCAGCCGCGCGGTGCCGCGTTTGCCCACCACCACACCGCCGGCGGCATTGGCGATGGAGGCGGCCATGACGCGATCGGCGCCCGCGGCCAGAGCCAGCGCGAAGCTCGCGATGACCGTATCGCCGGCGCCCGAAACGTCGAACACTTCGCGCGCCTGGGTGGCGATGTGGCGCGCCTCATCCGCGCCGACGACGCTCATGCCCTTTTCGCTGCGGGTGGCGACGACGAAGTCGAAGCCATGTGCCGAAATCAGCTGGCGTGCCGCCGCGACGATCTCGTCGTCGGCGAAAACCGGGCGACCGACAGCTTCGCCAAGCTCCTTGCGGTTGGGCGTGATGGCGGTCGCGCCGGCATAGCGCGCATAGTCGCGGCCCTTGGGATCGACCAGCACCGGTTTTCCCGCCTCGCGGCAGATGGCGATCAGGTCGGCGGCGACGCCGTCGAGCAAGATGCCCTTGCCATAGTCGGACAGAATGACGATGTCGGCGCGCGTGAGTGCGGCGCGAAAATGCCGGACCAGGTCCGCCCGTTCCTTGTCGTCGAGCGGCTTGATCTCTTCCTCATCGAAGCGCAGCACCTGCTGATTGAGCGCGCTGAAGCGGCTCTTCGACGACGTCATGCGACCGCGCTCCTGCGCCATATCAGCCGTATCGGCGCCGAGTTCGCGCAGCATGCGCACCAGATTGTCGCCGGCCACATCGGTGCCGATCACCGATATGGGAATAGCGCTGGCACCCAGCGAGACGATGTTGGCGACAACGTTGCCTGCGCCGCCCATCGTCGAGGTCTCGCCGCGCCCGTGCAGCACCGGGATCGGCGCTTCCGGCGAGATGCGCTCGATGACGCCGTTGACGAAACGGTCGAGGATGAAGTCGCCGACCACCAGCACGGCAACGTCGCCAAAGCGGGCAATGGCGCGGTGCAAAGGTTCGGGCGAAGGCGGATTGTGCTTGATCATGTCACTGGCAATGCGAGGGAAAGGCCGACCTCAATCACGCTGAAAATTGTCAATTTACGGGCCGGATCGTTCATGGCGAAGCCGATATGCCGCAAATCCGCGCAGCGCAACGTCAGGGCGGCCGTCAGCTCTTCTGCAGCGCGACGTGGACGCCCAGTCCGACCAGCACCGCCCCGCCCGCCCGCTGCATGATCCGCTGCGCACGGCTGGAGCGCTTCAGCCGGGCGATCACCATGCCTGCCAGCAACACGCAGACAATATCTGCCGAAGAGAACATTAAATTGACGATGGTGCCCAGCACGACGAATTGCAGCCACACCGGGAACCCCGCCGAGGCATCGATGAACTGTGGCAGGAACGCCATGAAGAAGATCGCCGTCTTCGGATTGAGCACTTCGACGGTGATGCTCTCGAAAAATGCGCGGCGCGCCGATTTGCGCTCGATCGCCGGCAGCGCCCTGTCACCGTCCCCGCGCTTGCGGAACAAGGACACGCCAAGCCAGATCAGATAGAGCGCGCCGATGAGCTTGACCGCCATGTAGAGCGGCGGCACCGCATGGAAGAGCACCGACAGCCCGGCGGCAGCCGCAAAGACATGGAAATAACCGCCAAGATGGATGCCAAGTGCCGCCGTCAGCCCCGACCAGCGCCCGCGCGCCATGGTCTGCGCGGCGGCATAGAGCATGGCCGGTCCTGGAATATAGGCAAAGATCGCCGTGGTGGCGAAAAACGCAATGAGCAGTTCGGTCGACGGCATTTTTTGTCCCCTAGTTGCGGGCCTCGAATAAAGCGGGCCGCTTCGCGGTCTCACTATGGCGTCGTGGTGCTTCATCGACAGTACGCTTGGCCTCCCTTATAAGGACCGGAATCGCAAGCAACCAGAGGCATTCATGATCATCGTCACGGGCGGGGCCGGCATGATCGGCTCCAACATCGTCGCCGCACTCAATGCCGAAGGCCATGATGACATCCTCGTCGTCGACGACCTCACCGACGGCCACAAGATCGCCAACCTGGCCGATCTGCAGATAGCCGACTATCTCGACAAGGACGAATTCTTGGCCACCTTGGAAGCCGGCGACCTAGGCCGCGTCGAGGCCGTCTTCCACCAGGGCGCCTGCTCGACCACCACGGAATGGAACGGCAAGTTCATGATGGACGTGAACTACGCCTTCTCAAAGCGGTTGCTGCATGGCTGTCTTTCGCTGCGCATACCGTTCCTCTATGCCTCCTCGGCTTCCGTCTACGGCGGCGGTTCGGAGTTTCGCGAGGACCCCGCACTTGAGCGGCCGCTCAACGTCTACGCCTATTCGAAGAAACTATTCGACGACTATGTCAGGCGCACCGTGTTCGACACCGATCATTCGCAGGTCGCCGGCCTGCGCTACTTCAACGTCTATGGCCCGCGCGAGGCGCACAAGGGCGCCATGGCCTCGGTCGCCTTCCATCTGTTCAATCAGGTCGGGCGCGGCGAAAACCCAAAGCTGTTCGGCGCCTATGACGGCTTCGGCCCCGGCGAACAAAGCCGCGACTTCATTCATGTCGGCGATGTCGCCGACGTCAATCTGTGGCTGTGGAAGCGCGGCTCGAGCGGCATCTTCAACTGCGGCACCGGCCGCGCCCAGCCGTTCCGCGCCATTGCCGAGACCGTGATCGATACGCTGGGCAAGGGCGAGATCGAGTTCATTGAATTCCCCGATCACCTCAAGGGCAGCTACCAGAGTTTTACCCAGGCTGATATGTCCCGTTTGCGTGCAGCCGGCTATAACGGGCAATTCCGCACAGTGGAAACCGGCGTCAGAGACTATGTCGAATGGCTGAAAGCCCAACGATCCTCGTGATCGGCCCACGCTGGGTGGGCGATATGGTCATGGCGCAGTGCCTGTTTTCAGCGCTGAAGGACGTCCATCCCAACGCCGCCATCGACGTGCTGGCCCCGGCCTGGGCGGCCCCGCTGGTCAAGCGCATGCCCGAGATTCGCCAGCAGATCGATTTCCCGCTGCAACCCGGCGCGCTCGAATTCATCATTCGCCGCCGCTTCGGCCGCCTGCTGCGCGGCCGCTACGACATGGCCTACGTCCTGCCGGGCAGTTGGAAATCGGCGCTGATCCCGTTCTTTGCCCGCATTCCGCGCCGTTTCGGCAATCTCCGGGAAATGCGCTACGGCCTGCTGACCGACATCGTGCCGCTGCCCGATGCCGTCAAACGGCGCACCGCGCAGGCCTATTTCGGTCTTGCCCAGGGTGGCCATTTCCGGGCGCCGCACCTGACCGTCGATGGCGGCAATCAGAAAGAGTTGCTCGCCCGCTTCGACCTGCAGCCGGGAAAATTCGTCGCCATGATGCCCGGCGCCGAATTCGGTCCGGCCAAACGCTGGCCTAGCGAAAGCTATGCCGGCCTCGCCGGAGAGATGATGGCGAAAGGATTCGAGGTCGCGTTGTTCGGCTCGAAGAACGATCGCGACGTCACCGCCGAGATCGCAGCACTCGCGCCCGGTGTCGTCGATCTGGCAGGAAAGACGCGGCTGGAGGACGCCATCGACCTGATCGCCGCGGCCAGGCTGGCGGTGTCCAACGACAGCGGGCTGATGCATGTCGCGGCCGCCGTCGGCACACCGGTCGTTGCCGTCTACGGTTCGACCTCGCCGGAAAACACGCCGCCGTTGGCTGAACAGCGCGAACTGATCTGGTTGCATCTGTCCTGTTCGCCCTGCCACCGGAAGATCTGCCCGCTCGGCCACCTCAACTGCCTGAAGACGCTGGACGTTGCCCAAGTGGCAGCGGCGGCGGACAGGTTGCTGGAACTCCCGGCCGCCGCATGAAGGTTTTGATCGTCAAGACCTCCTCGATGGGCGACGTCACCCACACCTTCCCCGCCGTCGAAGATGCACGCCGCAAGCGCCCCGATATCGCCTTCGACTGGTGCGTCGAAGAAGCCTTTGCCGCCATCGTCGCGCTGCATCCGGCGATAGCAAAGATCCATACCGTCGCCATCCGGCGCTGGCGCAAGCATCTGTTCAACGCCCGCACATGGCGGGAGGCGACAAGCTTGCGCCGCGCTCTGCAAGCAGGCGAGTACGACCTCGTCATCGATGCGCAGGGGCTGCTGAAATCGGCCCTGGTGGCGAAACAGGCAGCGGCACCAATCGCAGGTTTCGACCGCGCGAGCGCGCGGGAGCCCTCGGCAACGTTGTTTTACCAGCGCAAATACGCCGTGCCGCGCAACCTGCACGCCATCGAACGCACGCGCCGGCTGTTCGGGCTGGCGCTCGGCTACGAGCCCGACCTTTCGACCCTGGCATCCGGGATTGTGCCGCCTCCGGGCCACCTGGCCGGCATCGACGGCAAGACGGCCTTCCTGCTGCACGGCACCAGCCGCGAAGACAAGAAATGGCCCGCCGAAGACTGGATCGAAACCGCTCGCCTGCTGGTTGGTACCGGAATGACGCCGGTCACCACCTGGTCGAACGAGCGTGAGAAGGCGGTCGCCGAGGCAATCGCGAAAGCCGTGCCGTCAACGATCGTGGTGCCGAGATCGCCGCTGGCAGACATTGCCGCGATCCTTGGCCGCTCGACGCTGGTTATCGGCGCCGACACCGGTCTGACCCACCTCGCCAGCGCCTTCGGCCTGCCGACGGTCGCGGTGTTCCTGGCGACCGAGCCGGGTTTGACCGGCCCGCGCGGGCAATATGCCTCAACGCTGCTGGCCGCATCGGGGGAGCACCTAACGCCGGCGAAGGTGGTGGCGGAAGCTGAGAAGCAGCTGGCGCTCAAATCACGAGCACCAGCCTAGAGCCTTTCAGAAGGATCTGAGGTGCTAGATGAACTGCACCTGGACGATCTCGTAACCCCTGGCGCCGCCAGGGGCGTTGACCTCGATGGCGTCGCCGACTTCCTTGCCGATCAGCGCGCGCGCGATCGGCGAGGAGATCGAAATACGGCCCGATTTCACATCCGCTTCCTGGTCGCCGACAATCTGGTAGGTCTTCTTTTCCTCGGTGTCCTCGTCGACCAGCACCACCGTGGCGCCGAACTTGACCTTGTCGCCGCTAAGCTTGGTGACGTCGATCACCTCGGCCCGAGCAATATAGTCTTCCAGTTCGTTGACACGGCCCTCATTGAGGCTCTGCGCCTCTTTGGCGGCATGATATTCGGCATTTTCGGACAGGTCGCCATGCGAGCGCGCTTCGGAGATCGCCTCGATGATGCGCGGCCGCTCCTCCTGCTGGCGCCAACGCAGCTCTTCCTTCAATGACGCGAACCCCTCGCCTGTCATCGGGACCTTGTTCATGATGCCTGACCTTTCCTGCCGCCACCCCCGCATTTCGGGGAAAGCCTTGTCGATGGGTATAAAAAGAAAACGGGTCCGGCAGCCTCGGGCTAACGGAACCGTTTCACCGCAATTTTCCCCAATATAGCGATCCTCGCGCGTTTTTCACGCTCAAAAAGCAGGCTTTTTGAAAAATCATGAGCCGACTTGCGCAATTGCCGTCACGGCATGTGCAGCGTGTTGCAGTTGCGACAACAAAAACCGGCTGCGATTGCTCGCAGCCGGCCCAGAGAAGCCGTTGGGGTGGGGTCAGCTTCTCATGAAATGGTAGATCTGTTCGGCCAGCATGCCGTATTCGCGCGAATCCTTGCCCGTCCGCTTCTCGATCTCGGCCAGTTGCGCCTGAGCGCCGGCCAGATCGCCGATCTGCAGATGGGCCTCGCCGAGATATTCGCGCACCAGCGTGTAGTCCGGGTTGATGCGGAGCGCTTCCTCGTAATAGCCGAGGCCGACGGTGACACGGCCGGAATGGCGATGCGAATAGCCGAGATAGTTGAGGATGCGCGGATCCTGCTTGTTGGCGGCAAGGCTGAGCACGGCGATTGCCTCATCATAACGCCCGGCCATGGCCAGGTCGTGACCAGCATCATAGATGTTGTCGTCGTCCAGCATGCCGTACTTCGGCGCGACGCATTTCTGCTTTTTCTTGTCCCAGACCTGCCCCTTCTTGCACTGGGTGGTGGTCTCGGTACCACCGCCACCGCCGCCGGCCGCAAACACCGGAACCGCAAAGAACTGCAGCGCGACAACCGCCGCAGCCGCCTGGATCAACACTCTTTTATGCATCGAAGCCTCCTTGAGGGGATAATGACAAGCTTGAGGGAAAATGACGATAATGAAAAGCTAACGCCGGGATGCAGACTTTTCATCCCGGAAACCCGCAGCCGCCGAAACTATTTGTGCGCCATGCCTAACTTGAATTCGGTCAAAGGCGGGAGCCAAGGATCAGAACATGACGTGACGCGCGCTGCAAATCCGCTATCATTCGGGAAATGATCAGCGGGGGTGCCGAGTGCAACAGCGCCGTGAGCGGGAATGGGAGCTATCGATCGGCCCGGACACCGTGCGCCTGTTCATTCTCAAGGCAAAGGGACTGAGTGCTGCCGTCAACGAAGACTATGCCGACGGTGCCGAGCATGAGGTCGAGCTCGATGGTGAATCACATGCCAATCACCACCATGACGGTCTGGCGGAGGAAAGCGCGGAAGACCTCACCGAGGAAGAGCTGCGCGAGCTGATCAACGACCTCAACGTTGACGAAGCGGCCGAGTTGATCGCGCTGGCCTGGGTCGGCCGCGGCGACTATGACGCTGCGGAATGGTCCGATGCGGTTGCCGCCGCGCGCGACCGCGCCAACAAGCGCACGGCGAAATACCTGCTCGGCATGCCGCTTTTGGCCGACTGGCTGGAAGAAGGGCTGGAAGCGATTGGCGCGTAACGGCGTGGTTGCCGTTCGTGATGGGCCGCAGGCAACCTCCGGGCGCTCGCGCCGTTGAGGACGATGGGGTCTGTTGTACTTTCCCGAACATGCAGGGTTGCACTGGTCATGGTCGTCACGGCTCTGCTGCTGACGCCCCTGCTGACGCAAGCCGACGCCAAACAGCGCAAGAAGCATTACACGCCGCTGTCACAGCGGTTGGAGCAGCTGTTTTCACCGCGGGTCGACTCGCATCCTAAGCCGCGCAGCAAGCACCGCCAGAAGCCCAGTCCAAAGCGGCACATCACGCCAAAGCAGGTGGAACAAAAGACCCCGGATAAAAAGCCCTCGCCCGCCGATGTTCCGGTGCAGCCCTCGCGCGTTGTCCCGCTGCCCGAGGCGCGTCCTTCAGAGGCGCCGAAGACCGGCGCAGCACCGATCGAAAAGCAAAAGGCCGAAGGTCCGAACCCTCTTGGCGCGCCCAACCGGTCCAATGACGATCGATTCAACGAAGAAAAGTCCGGTTTTAAAAAGCAGGCGCGGCCCGGACCGTCAGCTCCGAAGCCGTCGACCGATAGGCAAAGCGAGCCCGAGCCGCCGGCCGCGGCGCCGATTCCGACACAAAAGCCAGACACTTCGGAACCTGAAGCTCAGCCGCCGGCCGTTGCTCCGCAACCACCTGAAAAACCCGATGCCGGCGACAAGAAGATGCTGCCCGATGCGCGCTCGGCCGATTTGCCCGATGCAAAAATGCCGGCGGCGGAAGTCGCCTGTCGCGAGCGGCTGACGGCCCTTGGTGTCGAATTCGAGGAGCATAAGGCGGAAAGCAATCCCGACATCGGCTGCTCGATCCCCTATCCCCTGGTGCTGAAGTCGCTCGGAAAATCCATCGCCATCGGCCCCGCGACCGAACTCAACTGCCCGATGGCCGAGGCTGCAGCCCGCTTTGCCGCCGAAATCATACAGCCGGCGGCGAAAGCCGAGTTCGGAGCCGACCTGAAATCGATCAACCAGGCATCGGCCTTTGTCTGCCGGCCGCGCAACGGCACGCGCCATCTGTCGGAACATGCCTTCGGCAACGCGCTCGATATTGCCAGCTTCACGTTGTCAGATGGCAGAAAGGTCGAAGTCGGTCCAACGCCGCCCGAGAAGGACGGCAAATTCCTCAATGCGGTGCGCAAGGCCGCCTGCGGACCGTTCAAGACCGTGCTTGGACCGGGCGCGGACCCGGACCATTCCCTGCATTTCCATCTCGATCTCGAACCGCGCCGGAATGGTGGCACTTTCTGCCAGTGATGGCCCTTCAGTGATCGTCATGCCGGTGATGGTCTGGCTGCCGCATTTCGGCCGCAGGCATGAACGGGGACGCTGAGTTTTCCTTTACCCTTGATCGTTAAAATCCCACCGATCAAGGACAGGATTCCGCCCATGGCCCCAATATTTCGCGCCGCGAAGGCAAAAAGCGCAGCGATACTGGCCGCCGGTCTTGCGCTGGCCGCCGTTTCGGCTTGCAACACTGGCAGCGTGCTGTCGCTGCAGCCGGCCGTCGATGTCGGCTCGCAGACCGCGGCCGTGCCGCAATATGAAGGCATGCAGAAGCTCGTCCCGTCCAATCCGTATATGACTGCCGCCTATCCGCGCATGGACGAGCCGATGTCGGAGTCGGAGCCGCAGCAGATGCCGGCCAGCGAAACCGATTGCCGTGGCGAGCTGAAGCGCCTTCGCGTCGTCTACACCGATGTCCAGCCGATCCATGAGGGACAGTGCGGCATAGACTGGCCGGTCAAGGTATCCGCCATCGGCGGCATCCAGATGAAGCCCGCCGCAACATTGACCTGCGACATGGCCGCAAGTTTCGCCGCCTGGACCAGCAACGAACTGGTTCCCTCCGCCCGCTGGCGCTATTTCTCGGGCGTCAAGACCATCCACCAGGGCTCGAGCTATTCCTGCCGCAACATCGCCGGCGAAGGTGTCCTGTCCGAGCACGGCAAGGGCAACGCCCTCGACGTCATGAGCATCGAGCTCAACAACGGCGACGACATCGACGTGCGCAAGCCCGGCCTGTTTGCCTTCCGCACCCGCGGCTTCCTCAACAATGTGCGCGCCGACGGCTGCCAGTATTTCACCACCGTGCTCGGTCCCGGCTACAATTACGATCACCGCAACCATTTCCATTTCGACATCAAGAACCGCAAAAGCGGCTACCGCGCCTGCCGCTAAGGCGTTTCACCGTTCAGAAATGAGTCGGGATTGGCGTTCCTGGTGGAAGCGATGATTTGCTGGGCCACCAGATCCTGGATGCGCCAAAGGTTCCTGTCGCGGATACCGCTTTCTTCCAACTTGCTGACGGTTCGGAACAGGTATTGAGCCGACGAGCCCCAATGCCCGGCAGCCCGCGCCAGCGTGTCGGCAACCTGCTCCAATGGCAGCCGGCCGGCATAGGCCCTGCCGTCTGGCGCGGCGACGAAAGCCAAGGCCCGCAACGGCCCATCCTTGGTCTTGACCTTGATCCAGCATGGCACGTTAGTCGGCGGATTGGCATCGATCTCGCGGCGCATCAACTGGCCAAGTTGCCCGACATGGTCTTCCGAGGGCAGCCGATAGACGATGCCGTTGCAGCTGCCGCCTCGATCGAGCGCCAGCATCAGCGCCGGCAAATCACGGGTTCCGCGCCAACGGGTCAGCGTCAGGCAGAACGAGCGGTGCCATCCTGGCGCCGTGGCCGGGCGCTGCTCGACATGGGCAAATTCGGGGTTCCAGATCAGCGACCCGTAGGCAAAGACCCATAGCGCTTCAGGCCGATGCTCCGACAGAAGTTGCTCGACAAGACTATCGAACTCCGCGTCTGTATGCTCGGTTGTTCCGGGCTCGGGACCCGGATCCGGTTCGACACGCTCGACCCTTGCGACAAGGTCCGCGGTCAATGCCATCGAGCTGCGACCCACCGGCTTCTTATCCATTGCTGCTCACCCCCCGCAAAAACGATGGCCGACGATAGAACGGCTGCTCGCCGCTGGCCATTGATTTCCAGGGTCCGTCAGGCACAGATACCGCACGGATCGAGCCGCTTTCATGAGCCGACGAAGCCTGCAACGACGCGCATTGACCTGGCTCGCCGCTCTTCTGGCGGTCTGGCTGGCCCTCGCCTATGTCGCTGCGCCGGAATTCTGGACGGTTCGCGACCGCGGCTTTCGCACGCAGACTTTCGAGATGGTGACACACACGCCGCAAGGCATTCCGGGCGACCCGATCAATATCGGCCTTGTCGGTACCGAAAAAGAGATGGTCCATGCCTTCGCCATGGCCGGATGGGATACGGCCGATGGCGTGACGCTAAAGACCGCGATCGAAATCGGTGAGAGCGTGCTGTTCGACCATCCCTATCCTGACGCCCCGGTCAGCCGGCTGCTGTTCGAAGGCCGCGCCCAGGATCTCGCCTTCGAAAAGCCGGTCGGCGGCAGCGCCGACCGGCGCCATCATGTCCGCTTCTAGCGCAGCGATGCGACCGGCGACGACGGCCGAACGCTCTGGATGGGCTCGGCCAGCTTCGACCGCGGGCGTTGGTCTCAGCCACGATACCGGCGCCATCACCCACCATATCGCCCCTGACATCGACGCCGAGCGCGATCTCGTGATCCACGACCTGTCGGCGGCCGGCATGGTGATCTCGNCGTGTGCTCTTCCGATCTCGGCAAGGCTGTTGTCGGGGTGCTCAGGCAATTCCCCTGAACCACTGTCATTTTCCAAAAATCATCGCGGACTATTTTCCTGCGGCCCGCCGCAATGCTATTGAGCCCTGATGCTATACGTCGAAATCGCCACCGTGGTCGTCCTCATCTGTGTGAACGGCCTTCTGTCGATGTCCGAGCTCGCCATCGTGTCGTCGCGCCCGGCGCGGCTCAAGGCGATGATCGACCGCGGCGTCAATGGCGCCGGGCGTGCGCTGACGCTCGGCTCCAATCCCGGCAAATTCCTGTCGTCAGTGCAGATCGGCATCACTCTGGTCGGCGTGCTGTCGGGCGCCTTCTCCGGCGCCACGCTGGGCGACAGGCTGTCGGTGTACCTGGCCACGACCGGCATGCGCGAAAACATCGCCGACCCGCTCGGCGTCGGGATCGTCGTCGCCATCATCACCTATTTCTCGCTGATCGTCGGCGAGCTGGTGCCCAAGCAGATCGCGCTGCGCGATCCCGAGCGTGTTGCCGCCCGCGCGGCGCCTGCGATGACCATCCTAGCCACCGTCTCCGCGCCGCTGGTGTTCCTGCTCGACATTTCCGGCCGCGCCATATTGTGGCTGCTTGGCCAGCGCGGCGAGAGCGAGGAGAAGGTCACCGACGAAGAGATCAAGATGCTGGTCGCCGAGGCCGAGCACCACGGCACCATCGAATCCGACGAGCGGCGCATGATCGCCGGCGTCATGCGGCTCGGCGATCGCGCCGTGCGCGCCGTGATGACGCCGCGCACCGAGGTCGACTGGATCAATTTGCAGTCCGATGAGGGTGCCATCCGCAAGCTCTTGATGGAGACCCAGCATTCGCGCCTGCCGGCCGGCGATGGCGGCGTCGACGTCATGGTTGGCGTTGTTCAGACGCGCGACGTGCTGGCCGCCCTGCTCGCCGGCCGCGCACTCGATCCGCGCAAGCATGTGCGCGCCGCCCCCATCGTCTACGATCAGGCCGACGCGCTGGATGTGCTGCAGAAGCTGAAGGAATCCGACGTGCCGATGGCGCTGGTGCATGACGAATACGGCCATTTCGAAGGGATCGTCACGCCTGCCGACATTCTCGAGGCCATCACCGGCGTCTTCCGCGCCGACCTTGATGCCGGCGACGAGGAAAACGCCGTCAAGCGCGAGGACGGCTCATGGCTGCTCGCGGGATACATGCAAGCCGACGAGATGGCTGACGTTCTCGGTATCGACCTGCCGGAAAACCGCGACTACGAGACCGTCGCCGGTTATGTGCTGTCGCACATGCACCATCTGCCGGCGACCGGCGAATGCGTCGACGCGCAAGGCTGGCGTTTCGAGGTCGTCGACCTCGATGGCCGCCGTATCGACAAGCTGATCGCCACCCGGCTGCCCAGCGGCCATCGCGAAGTGGTGCGTTGACACTCTGCCGTCAAAGCGAATAGCGCCCTCAGACCGCGGCTTCGATCGGTTCGGCAAGCTTCGGATTGGAGCGCGAGGCGATCAGGCAACTGGCCACGATCAGGGCCGCTCCAGCCAGCGTGGTCCAGGTCGCCGCCTCGTCGAAGAACAGCCAGCCAAACACGATCGCCCAGATGAAGGCAGAATACTCCGTCGGGATCAGATATTGCGCTTCGGCCCGCGCGTAGGACCAGCTCATCAGGAACTGCCCGGAGAGCGACAGCGCCGTCACCCCGGCCAGCGGAAGCCAGAGATTGCCCGGCAGGGCAACCGCGAGCCAGGGAGCGGCGGGGAGAAGGACGGCGGCAACGCACAGGTTCTGGAACAGCATGATCTCGACTGGTTTGGCTACCAGCGCCTGCCGCCGCGAGAGGATCAGATTGTAGGCGTAGAACACCGTCGATGCGAGCACCGCCACCGTGCCAAGCAGGGCATCCCCGGTATAGTTCCCTTGCCCGAACTGTCCGGCCATGATGATGACGACGCCGGCGATGCCCGCCAGCGACGCCCAGATCGCCTGGCGCTGTATGCGTTCGCCCAAAAGCAGCGCCGCCAGCAGGAGAGCGAACAGCGGCGCGACGAAACTAAGCCCGATCCCATCCGCTAGCGGCAATCTGGCAAGGCCCCAGAAGAACGACAGCAGAACGATGCCCACGATCACGGCGCGCAGCGCGTGTAGCCGCAGCACGGAAGGCGTGGGAAGGGAACGCGGCCCCGCCGCCCAGGCCGTGCCCGCGACCACGCTCGCAAGCATGCTTCGCCACAGCACCGTGTTGTAGACACCGACGGCGATCACCAGGATTTTCATCGCCGCATCCATGGCGGACAGAAGGAAGATCGCAAGTGCACAGACCAGCACCGGGGTCATGGGGGAAACGACGCCTGACAGGCTGGGTGACTTCACGGGGCATGCTCATGTGATGGATCGCAGCCGGATATATCAGGGGAGGACGGCCAGGCCAGATGGCAGGGCCGTGCATATGGCGGTCCAACCGATCTTCGCAGCCCCTCGATTTGAATTCGGTGCGTCGGCAGCGCCTTTCGCTATCGGCCCCAGCCTGCCCTCACCCATGATTGATCCGCTGGAAGAATGGCAAAAGCAGCCAAAGCCTCTATATCGATTGTCATGGATGCATCGAACGAACACGCGCTAAACGACGAGCTTCTCCAAGATATCCAGCGCCTGTCCTTCGAGTATTTTCTAAACGAGGCCAACCCTGCCAACGGCCTGGTCGCCGACCGCAACACGCAGGCGTCGCCTGCCAGCATAGCCGCCGTCGGGCTCGCTTTGTCGTCCTATCCCGTCGGTGTCGAGCGTGGTTTCATGACGCGCGATGCCGCAATCGAGCGGACGCTCGCCACGCTTCGCTTCTTCTGGAACGCCCCGCACGGGCCGGAGCCCGATGCCACCGGCTACAGGGGTTTCTACTATCATTTCCTCGACATGAAGACCGGCCGCCGCGTCTGGAATTGCGAACTGTCCACGATCGATACCGCCCTTTTGCTTGCCGGTGTTCTGGCCGCCGGCGCTTATTTCGACGAGGACGATGAGCTCGAACTGGAAATCCGCCAGCTTGCCGATGCGCTCTACCGCCGTGCCGACTGGCGCTGGGCGCAGAACGGCGGCGCCACCGTCACCCATGGCTGGCGGCCTGGAAAAGGCTTTCTCCGCTACCGCTGGGAAGGATTTGACGAGGCGCTGATCCTGTACGTCCTGGGTCTCGGTTCGCCGACCCACTCGCTAACTCCCGAGAGCTACGCGGCCTGGCTGTCCACTTACAAATGGAAGACCATCTACGGCCGCGAGATGGTCTATGCCGGCCCGCTTTTCATCCACCAGTTCTCGCATATCTGGATCGATTTTCGCGACATCCGCGATGCCTTCATGCGCGATCACGACCTGGACTATTTCGAAAACAGCCGCCAGGCGACGTATCTGCAGCGCGATTACGCAATCCGCAATCCGAGGGGGTTCGCGGGCTATGGCGAGAATTGCTGGGGCGTCACCGCCAGCGACGGCCCAGGTCCGATCGCGCGGCGAGCCGATGGACGCCGCTTCTTCGGTTATCTCGCCCGCGGCGCACCGTTTGGCCCCGATGACGGCACGCTGTCGCCATTGGCGGCAATCGCCTCCTTGCCTTTTGCGCCGGAAATCGTGCTGCCGGCGCTGCGCCATTTCCACGAGATGGACCTGCGCGACGGCAACTCTTACGGCTTCACCGCGAGCTTCAACCCGACGATCGCTGCCGACGACGGCCGCGCCTGCGGTTGGGTATCGCCGGACCATGTCGGCATCAACCAGGGGCCGATCGCCCTGATGATCGAGAACTACCGGTCCGACTTCCTGTGGCGATTGATGCGCCGCGTGCCGGCCATCACCACAGGACTGCGCCGGGCCGGGTTTTCCGGCGGTTGGCTGTGACAGGCGGCGATCCTTCGCGCGGGATCGTCAAGGCATCAGCGCGACCTTGCCGGTCCGACTCCACCATCCGGCCAAGGGAGCCGAGAGCGCCTCTTCACGTGAATGAAAAAGGGCGGCGCAAACGCCGCCCTTTGGAAAAATCATCGATCCTTGGGAGGATAAGGCTCAGGCCGCCTGGGCTTCGCCGGCAATCGCGTCGGCCTGACGCGCTGCCTTGAGCACGCGGGCCCACCAGGCAACATCGTTGACCAGCGCCGTGGCAGCCTGGTTCAGATGCTCGATCTCCTCGAGCTTCTTCTCGCCCTGGCGCACCGCCAGGAAATCGCTCCAGGCAATGTGAACGGCGGATTTGACCGGCGCCATCTGCAATTCGACCGCGGCAAGACGCAAATGTTCGACAGCGCGCGAGCCGCCGACGCTGCCATAGCCGACGAAACCGGCCGGCTTCTTGTTCCATTCATTGGCGGCGTAATCGATGGCGTTCTTCAGCACGGCCGTCGGGCCATGATTGTATTCGGCGGCGGTGAAGATGAAGCCGTCGAATTCGGCGACCTTCTTTTGCCAGCGCTGGGCAACTTCGTTCTGCGACGGCGCCCAGGCGGACGAGGCGACCTCGTCGAAAAAGGGCAGCGGCCAGTCGCGCAGGTCGACGGTCTCGACGTCGATGTCGGCATGAGATTTCGCGATCTTGGCGATCCACTGGGCGGGCACATCGGCGAAACGCGCGGCGCGTGTCGAACCGACGACGATGGCGATTTTGGGCTTGGACATGGGGCTCTCCATATATGCAAAAGCTGGTATCGTTTGGATACCGGCGCTATATGAGATACTGACAAATGGCAGCGCAAGGAGGCACCGTTATGTTACTGAGGCACCCGCACAACACCGAAGACTGCCGCGCCGTCTCGGAAATCCTGCAGCGCGTCGGCGACAAATGGACCGTTCTGGTCGTCGGCAAGCTGGGCGGCGGACCGCTGCGTTTCAATGAGTTGCGCGCCGCTGTCGGCGGCATTTCGCAGAAGATGCTGACCACCACCTTGCGCGGTCTTGAGCGCGACGGCTTCGTCACCCGAACCGTGTTCCCGACCATCCCGCCACGCGTCGACTATGAGCTGACGGAGCTCGGCCATGAGCTGCTGGTGCCGGTCGGCGCGCTCGGCGAATGGGCGCGGAAAAACACCTCGCGGGTCCAGGCGGCGCGTGAAAAATTCGATGGCGTGCACGCCTGAAAACCGTTGCCCAGCAATAGTTTACGGATTTTGCCGTCGACGACCCGTACCCGGGTTTAACTGGATCCGCCCTTGCATCGTTGGTCACGCCATCGACATAGCTGCAGCGTTTCGTTCGCCGGCGCATCATCATTTTGAGGCTGACGAGGTCTTCCGCTGACGGGCCCTCAGGCCTTTGACGCAGGGTTGCTGCAACACACTGCGCCGCACGTCTCTACCCTTGCAGACCGCTGGGCAGTCCGCTCGTTGCCAACGGTCCGGTCTTGCGTGCAGGCAACGCTTGGAAGCTCTTTCCTGATCTCGGTATAAGCGGTCGTGCCAAGCAGGCAGATCACCGCGACGAGGGCCGCCACGAGCCAGCCGTTCAGCATGTGTTGACGCATTGTCTTCCCTCCGCCGCCCGCAGAATCGGATGTGAAGGCAACCATTGGATGTCGCGCAGCGCATCGCCCGCGCGGGGGATGTTACATAAGCGCAAGCTTGGCAGAATCGACGATGTCAACTTTCGGTTGGAATCGGCTTCGGCTTGCCGTCGCTATCCAGCGCCACCATGACGAAATCGGCGTGGGTGACCTTCTCCATCAGGTCGGAGAGGTAGCGTTGCGCCCAGGCCTCGACCTTGAGCGTCATGGAGGTGCGGCCGACGCGCTCGACATGGGTGTAGATGCACAGCGTGTCGCCGATCTTCATCGCCTTGGCGAAGGACATTTCCTTGACAGCCGCCGTCACCACGCGACCCTTGGCCCGCTCGGCCGCACGGATGCCGCAGGCAAGATCCATCTGCGCCATCACCCAACCGCCAAAGATGTCGCCGGCCGCATTTGCATCGGCCGGCATGGCGAGCGTACGCAAGGTCAGATCGCCGATCGGCCGTCCGTCCGCGTAATGCACCATCTGCCGGATCCCCTGAAACGATTGCCCTCGATCCCCTAGCGTCATGGACCCAAGAGGTCAACGCGACGGGCGAGGCTCCCGGCGCAATGTCGGTTCCATGGCAGCTTTTCCGGCCAGGCGTCTCACGGTCGCATTTTTCACAACGCATGCCGGAAGGCACCGCGACTTCGGAAGCCTGCCGCGGATAGGCTGCAGCCAGTTTTGCGGAGCCGCCAACACCAATCATGCAGACCTATGACTTCATCATCGTCGGCTCCGGCTCAGCCGGCTCGGTTCTCGCCGACAGGCTGTCGGCTTCCGGCCGTTACTCCGTGCTGGTGCTGGAAGCCGGCGGCAGCGACCGCCGCTTCTATGTCCAGATGCCGCTTGGCTACGGCAAGTCTTTCTTCGACCCCGCGGTCAACTGGAACTACAAGCCCGAGCCGGACCCCGGCCTTGCCGGCAATGTCGACCATTGGCCGCGCGGCAAGCTGCTTGGCGGCTCCAGCTCGATCAACGCCATGGTCTGGATCCGTGGCGCGCGCGAGGATTTTGATGACTGGCGCGATGCCGGAAATCCCGGTTGGGGCTATGACGATCTGTTGCCGGGCTTCAAGGCGCTTGAGGACAATGAGGCCGGCGCCGACAGATGGCGCGGCACCGGCGGGCCGCTGCATATCACCGACACCACGAACGCCGTCCATCCGCTGACCAGGCGCTACCTCGCCGCCGGCCAGCAGGCAGGGCTGCCACTCAACCCCGACTTCAACGGCGCCGCCCAGGAAGGCGTCGGCGTCTACCAGATCTCGACCAGGAATGGTCGCCGCATGTCGGCCGCGCGCGCATTCCTGCGCCCGGCGATGAAGCGCGCGAATGTGCGCGTCGAAGCCAATGCGCTGGCGACCAGAATCCTGTTCGAGGGCAAGCGAGCCGTCGGCATCGAATATCTGCAGAACGGCGAGACCAAGACGGCGCGGGCCGGCCGCGAAGTCATCCTGTCCGCCGGCTCGATCAACTCGCCGCAGCTCTTGCAACTGTCCGGCGTCGGCCCCTCGTCACTGCTCCAGGGGCTTGGCATCCCGGTCGTCCACGCCAACGAAAATGTCGGCGCGCATCTGCAGGACCATGTCGGCATCAACTATACCTTCAAGGGAAACGTGCCGACGCTCAACCAAATCCTGCGGCCCTGGTGGGGCAAGCTGCTGGTCGGCATGCAGTACATCCTCACCCGCTCCGGCCCGCTGTCGCTGTCGATGAACCATGGCGGCGGCTTCTTCCGAACCGACCCGGCGTTTTCGCGCCCCAACATGCAGCTCTATTTCCAGGCTTTCTCGACCGTCATTCCGAAGAGCGGCGAGCGGCCGATCCTGACGCCAGATCCGTGGCCGGGCTTTTCCATCGGCCTCTCCAACTGCCGCCCGTCCAGCCGCGGCGAGATCATGATCCGCTCCAGCAATCCGCTGGACTATCCCAGGATCGTCGCCAACGCCTATTCCACCAACGCCGATGTCGACGAGATGCTGGCGGCGGTGAAATTCGTGCGCAAGATAGCCTCGATGCCCGCCATGGCCGAGATCATCACTGAGGAGGTTTTGCCGGGCCCATCGATCCAGTCGGATGCCGACCTGATCCAGGATTTCAGGAAGCGCTCGGGCACCGTCTATCACCCGGTCTCGACCTGCCGCATGGGGCCGGACGCCGGGGCCGCCGTCGTCGACCCGCGCCTGAAAGTGCACGGGCTCGAAGGTCTGCGCGTAATCGACGCCTCGATCTTTCCCGCCAACATCACCGGCAACACCAACGCCGCCTCGGTCATGACCGGATGGAAGGGCGCCGAACTGGTTCTGGAGGACCAAAAATGAAGATCACCGACGTCAAGACCTGGGTAGTCGGCAACCCGCCGCCCGGCATCGGCGGCAAGTATTTCATCTTCGTCAAGCTGACCACCGATGGCGGCGTCGTCGGTTACGGCGAGGCCTACAACGCCACCTTCTCGGCTCACATAACGGCGAAGCTGGTCGAGGACATGGCCGAGCGTTACCTGATCGGCCACGATCCGCATGACATCGAGACCTTCTTCCGCCGCGCCTATTCCTCAGGATTTACCCAGCGCCCCGACGTTACCGGCATGGGCTGTTTCTCGGCGCTGGAAATGGCCTGCTGGGACATTGTCGGCAAGGAAGCCGACAAGCCGGTCTACAAACTGCTCGGCGGCCAGGTGCACGAGACGCTGCGCTCCTACACCTATCTCTATCCGCACACCGGCAGCGTCCATTCGGAGGACGCGCCGGACGGCCGGAACGTCTACAATGACCCCGAATTGGCGGCCGCCTGCGCGCTCGAATATGTCGAGCAGGGGTTCAACGCCGTCAAGCTCGACCCGGCAGGCCCCTACACCGCCTTCGACGGCCACCAGCCGCGCCTGATCGACATCGATGTCTCCACCCGCATGGTCAAGGCGATCCGCGAAGCCGTCGGCACCCGCGCCGATATTCTGTTCGGCACGCATGGCCAGTTCACAGCGTCGGGTGCGCTGCGCATGGCACGCGCCATCGAGCCCTACGATCCCTTGTGGTTCGAAGAGCCGGTGCCGCCCGACATGCCCGAAGTGATGGCTCAGGTGGCGCGAGGCACGTCGATCCCGATCGCCACCGGCGAGCGGTTGACGACCAAGTTCGAATTCGCCCGAATCATCGAGAACCGCGCCGCCACCATCCTGCAACCGGACCTTGGCCGTTCCGGCGGCATTCTCGAAACCAAGAAGATCGCCGCCATGGCCGAGGCATACCACATCCAGATCGCGCCGCACTGCTATTGTGGGCCGATCGTTGGCGCCGCCAACATCCAGCTGGCGGTGACGCTGCCCAATTTCCTCATCCTGGAATCGCTGAAGCAGTGGGACGGCTTCCACGCGACACTGCTCAAGAAGAAGATCGAATGGCAGGACGGCAATGTCATTCCATCGAAGGAGCCGGGCCTCGGCGTCGAGCTGGACGAAGCGGTCTGCGACGCGCATCCCTACACCGGCAAGGACCTGCATTTGCAGATGATGCAAACGCCGCTGATGCCGTGAGCGAACGCTACGCCTTCATCGGCCTTGGCCATCTCGGCGGCAACCTTGCCGCCAGCCTGTTGCGCAACGGTTTTGTCGTCATCGTCTTCGACCGCGACCCCGCCGCCGTCGAGCGCCTCGTGGCGCTCGGCGCCACGGCTGCGACCAGCCCGGCCGAAGCGGCGGCACAGGCCGGCAATGCCATTACTTGCCTGCCCTCGCCCAAGGTCAGCGAAGCGGTGCTGGCGAATGCTGGCGGCCTGCTCGAGGGTCTGCCCAGGGGCGGCTCCTGGATCGAGATGTCGACCAACGGCCGCGACGAGATCCTGCGCCTCGCCGCCCTCGCCGCGGCCAAAGGCATCGAGACGCTGGAGTGCCCGGTCACCGGCGGCGTGCATCTGGCCGCGGTCGGAAAGATCACCGCGCTTGTCGGCGGCGATGCTGCGCTCTACGAGCGCCATCGTCCGGCCATCGAAGCGATGTGCGCAAAGTCGTTCCTGATGGGTCCGGTCGGCTCGGCGGCGGTGATCAAGGTGATCACCAACATGCTGGCCTTCATCCATCTCGTCGCCGCCGGCGAAGCGCTGATGCTGGCCAAACAGGGTGGCCTCGACCTCGCGCAATCCTATCACGCCATCGTGGCTTCTTCCGGCAACAGCTTCGTCCACGAGACCGAAAGCCAGCTCATTCTCAACGGCTCCTACGACATCGGCTTCACCATGGACCTGGCGCTGAAGGACCTCGGCTTCGCGCTTGCGATGGGCAGGGAGTTCAGACTGCCACTCCAACTGGCGCCGCTTGTGAGTGAGATTTTCCTGATGGGCAAACAGGAATATGGCGGCGGCGCCTGGTCGACCCAGATCGTCAAACTGCTCGAGGATGCCGTCGACATGGATCTGCGCGCGCCCGGTTTCCCAGCCAAGCTGGAAAGCTAAGCCGGGTAGATATGTCCTGCGATTTCAGGCCCTTGGCCGGTTCGCCGGAATCGCCGCTCAAACCACCTGAATCAATCCCTCAACGCCTTGATTCAATATCTCAGCGTCAGCGCTCCGGGCAGGATCTCAAACGTCGCGGGTATACGCCCCGGCGACTCGCCATCTATGTCGACCAGCGCGCCGTTCTTCTCGACATCGCCGATAGGTTCGACCACCACTTTCCGGCCACGCAATATGGTGATGGCGGGATGGTTGCGGTGCCGGCCGCCATAGAGCAGCCGAATATCCCAGATCAGCTTCAGCTTGCCGGCCGCGCGCAGGATGACGATGTCGAACTGGCCGTCGGCGAGTTCGGCGTCCGGGGCGATCATCATGCCGCCGCCGAAGAACTTTCCGTTGGCGACCGCCACCAGCGCCATGCGCGCCTCGACCGGGGTGCCATCGTCGACGGTGATCCTGACGTCCTGGAAGCGGTAGCGGATGAACTCGACCACGGTGCGCCAGAAAAACAGCGCCTTGGCCGACATCCTGCCCTTGCGCTTGTCGGCATTGACCGCACGGTCCGTGGCGCCGGATAGGCCGAGGCTGGCGATATTGATGAAGTGCCGGCTGGCCAGCGCGCCATGGTCGTCGATGTAGCAGATGCGCCCGGCATCGACCTTGCGCGCCTTGGCTTCGGCGATCCGCTTCAGCACCGCATCCACCTCTTTCGGCAGCCCGAGCCCGCGCGCGAAATCGATGCCGGTGCCGCAAGGCAGCAAGCCAAGTTCGGTTGTCCGGCCGCTCTCATCGAATGCCTGCAGCAATCCGTCGGCCACCTCGCTGGCGGTGCCGTCGCCGCCGGCCGCGATCACCAGCTCGAAGCCGCTTGCCGCCAGGTCGAGCGCCAACCTTTCGGCGTCGCCCTCGGCCTGCGTCTCGCGCAGCTCGAATTCGCCGAAATGCTTTTTCAGCGAAGCAGCCACCTCCGGCCAATGCCGTTTCAGCCGGCCGCCGCCGGCAATCGGATTGAGCACCACCCCGACTTTCAATGCGCACCCTCCCCGCACCGAGCCGATAGGCTCGATGCTTTGCCGGCATTGAAGCCCGCGCCAGCCGGCGGAGCAAGGGGCACAGCCGATCAGGCGCCAAAAAGCGGGCGGGCTGTCTAATGCAGCTGGAGTCGAAATTCCGAGCTTTGTGGCAAACGATCCCCGATAATCCCGTTATCCACAGGCTCACGCCCATTCCCCAAAACCCTTACCCGGCGTAAGTTTAGCCCATCTCAGGCGGCTACCGATCGCCACGCCGAAAGGCAAAGCGAAAAGGCGGATTTCCTGAGGCCCGTACGGCCCGAAGCGAGAGCAGGCTTGCCTGTTCGAGGGACGGATGCCGAGACCTACGGGGCCGCGGAAAGCGTGCGAACGCCAACGGCGGACCGATGCTGCCATGAAGGACGGCGAAAACCTTCGATGGCGCGCCGAACGAAGCTCGCAAGGGTGGAGAACGGCGTGGTCTGGAACGGGCACTGCCCTCGGGCGGTGACTGGCAGGACCGTCAAAATCAAGGCCGGCATGGCGCGACGACTTTGCGGAAGTTGCTGCCGCGACCGTGTCCTGATCTGACAGGGAGGCGCCGGGAGAAATCCCGGCGCCGACTGTCTTTTGGGCCAAGGGTCCGGTCGGCGAAGCGACGCGTAAGAAGCCGATACTTTGCTGGAACGCGATTTCGGCGCTGACGGCACCAATTCATCACCAGGCGCGGTCAGCAATTCACCGACATGATCCCGCGCCTGATCGACAGAGGCGTGTCCTTCGTCGAGATCGGTGGCAACGACGCGATCATGCTCACCGTGTTTCGGCGGCGGACTTCGCTCCGCCCAAAGGCTCCCGCACGCCGTTCAGCCAACCGGTTCCGATCGATCCGGCCACCCGTCGCACCGGCTGATCGTCGCCGTGCGCAAGCTGCACATCGTGCTGCCGGCGCTGTTCGAAGCAGGCACCAGGCTGGAATACGTCTACGACTGAAGACGCGCCCTGCACGCGGCCTGCCCGGCGGGCCGAGCTACTTCTTCGGGCCGATGCCCGGGATCAAATTGAGGCCAGCGTTTATATATTCCGGCCGTATGGCGCCGCTGATGAGCGTGAAGGTGGCGAGCATGATGCTGGCCAGCGCACCGTCATGCCACGGCCTGAGGGCCAGCGCGTTGACGGCATAGGCCCAGAATGGGAAGGCGAGCATCGACATGACGATGTTGGCTCCCGGAGCCTCCGCATTGTTGGCTGAATCGCTGACCGATTTCAGATACACCGGCGTCATCGCCAGCGCGACGATCAACATGATCCATGAAATGGTCCAGACGCTGATACCGGCCATTTCAATCTTATAGATGGCTGCCTGCACCTTACCCGGAATGTCCCCCGGATTGCCTTTGGTCTCTTCCGCCACCGCATCGGTCAACGCCTTGGCAACCGGCTGCTCAGTGGCATTGACCAGGATGGAGTTGACGAAGATGAAAAATGCCACGACTTCGGCAGGCACGTACTTCGCAACCCGGTCGAGATAGCCGTCGCCGCCTTTCGATCCTTGATCTTCTTGCTTGTCATCGTCGACGCCGAGCGGAGCATCGCCTGGAATGCCCTCGAGCGTCGAATCCCTTTTCGGCACAGGCTCAGCGGACCGGACAATTCTTCCCATGACAAACCCCTCCTATATTGTTGTATCGCCCCGTGAGTATCGTAGTAGAAAACCGGGCCAAGAAACAGTTGTCGCCGCCATAGCCGACAAGATTTATTCAGGCTTCTTCCTGCAAATGCATCACGCTCCCGCCCTATCTGCTACCGGGTGTCTCGAAATCCACCTATAGTGAGCCGTACCCGAAAACGCATCCCCCGGCTCATCGCGTGATCGCGGCCAAAATCCCGCCTTGTTCGCGCGCGATGGAAGGACTGGCTGCCGGGGGGCAATCCGAAGGACAAGACCGTGATCAAGACCGCCCTTGTCGCCATGACCATTGTCGGCTGCGACTGCGACGCCAAGCTTTGCGAATATATCGGCGAGACGCCGGCGAAGTGGGCGACTATCGCCGACTGCGAAGCGGCGATGAAAAGCCAGATGCTGCACCAGAAGAACTTCGACTATCCGCTGGTCTCCGGCATATGCCGCAGCAAGGGGTCGGCGTCTTCTTCGCAACTGGCGGCGGCCGCATCCCGCCCGGAACTGAAGCCGGCCAGCCGGAATGTCCAAACCCCGTTGCCGCCGGAACTGAGCCATCGGCCGAGCGTTTCCGTCGGCTCCCCGACGACGGCCATGGAGGCAGCAGCGGCACGGCCCGTCGCCTACGAGCAAGTGGTCGATGGCGGAACAGGCATGCTCTACCGCACCAGGAACGGCTACGCCGTGGTGAAGACAGATCTCGGCCGCGTCGCGTCGGCAACGGTCGGCATGGCCAAGCGGTCCGCGAACTGGCTGGCAGGGCTGGTGCCGAGCGGGTTGTGAGCGGCCTGCCGCCGGACCATACCACGCTGTCGCACTGCCGTTGAAAACTCCAGATAGATGCATGATGGTGTCAGCATCGACACGCAGGAGCGCCATTTCATGAAGCATGCAGTTCGAACCATGCTGTCCCTGATGCTGGCCTTGGCGCCGATTCCGGCCGGGTGCGCAGGATTCCGGCCAGGGCGGCGACAAGGTTGTAGGGGTCGCCAGGGACGATCCGGACATGGCGGCGGCCATTGCGCAGGCGCGCGCCAGCCTCGATGAATTCCTGTCCTTGTCGGATGCGCCGCCAGCCGGGACAACCAGCTACAAATTGAAAGTCGAGGTCAGGGACGGAGACGCCTCGGAGCATTTCTGGATCATCCCCTTCCACAAGACCTCGACCGGATTTGCAGGAACATTGGCCAATGAGCCGCAAGCGGTGCACAATGTCGTGGCCGGCCAGGAACTCGAATTCAACCGGGACGATATTTCCGACTGGGGCTACACCAGAAACGGTCGCCAGGTCGGCAGCTTCACCGTCTGCGTGATGTTCAAGACGATGGCGCAAGAAGACGTCGAATATTATCGCCAGAACTACGGCTTCGCCTGCTGACGCGCGGCAGCCTGGCTAATGCATGCGCCCAAACAGGACCGCCGTTTTGGGGCAACGATATGCATGAAAACAAGACCTGAAGCGCGTCGCATGAATTCGTTTCGACGCGCGGCGCTTTAGGCCTCGCCATCCGTCGCGCCGGTCTTGCGCACCAGCGCCGCGGTCGCCAAGATCGCGCCCATATCGGCGATCATCGGGGCGATGTGCTTGGTGTAATCGAGTGGCACGGAAATGGCGGGCAGTTCGAAGAAATTCTTCGGCTGCGGCAAGAGCAGGAAACCATCGCTGCCATTAAGTGCCACCCGCGCCGGATCATCGCGCCATGTCTCGTGCAGCCATTTCAGCGCCTGCGCCAACCGGCCGCTCACCAGCGGCTGCGCGGCGGCGACATTGTCGGTGCGAAATTCGTAGTCGCCGTCGAGCAGCGGATCGCCGCTGGACAGTTCCTGCATCTTGCCGGCGAAGATGCCGCGGAAGAAACCGACCACCGCGTTGCTGCGGCGCGTCGCGACCAATATGCCGGGGAACGGCGCAATGGTCTCGAAGGCGACGACGACGCCCTTGAAGACCGTCGACGAGCCTTTGCCCGAACCTTGGCGCAACTCCGCCTCGTAGAGCTCGAACGGAAAATCCTCGTAGCGGCCTGACACGATGTCGTCGAAGCTCTGCCGGTTGAAGGCGCCGACCACGGCGCGCGGCAGCCGGTCGAAGGAATTCGGCGTCACGCTGTGCTGATAGCGCACATCCCTGATGAAGCCGAAGATGATCGGCAGCAGCGTGTCACGGAACGATTGCTGCAGCCGCGTCGCCGGCCTGATCGCCAGGAAGTACAGCAGCAGCGCCGCGAAGAAACCGCCGACATAGAGGAACACATGCGGCGTCGAGAACCATTGCTCGTTCAAGTCGGCGACCTTGTTGAACAGCCAGGCCACCAGCACGACAAAAACCAGCAGCAGCCCCAGAAACACCGGCACCCGCCAGCGCACCTGGCGGTAGGCCGAAGCCCGTCCAGCCTCATAGATCTCGATATTCTTCCTGATGCCGGCGACCACCGCTTCATCAGGCATGAACTCAGCTGCTTCCATCGCCCCCTCGCAAAGTCCTATTATACCTATGATAACGGGAAAGTTGTCAGTCGCCAAAGATCGCCTTCAGCCTGGCCTGGACCTTGCCCTTCACCCGGCCAGTCAGCGCCTCGACCGGAACCAGCCGCTCATGCCCGCCTGCGCGCAGCCGCATGAAGGGATGCATCCGGTACCCGGCGATCGCACCGCGCATGCCGAGATCGGCGCTGACATCGACGACGAAAATGCCGGCGATGCGGCCGGGCCAGGGCTGCCGCGCCAGCGCCGTGCCGAGGAAGTCGCCAAGCCCGTAAGCCACGAGCGTCTTGCCGACCCATTGCACCGGCTGCACGACATGGGCGTGGTGCCCGGCAATCAGCCCCACGCCGTGACCGGCCAGCAACCTCGCCAGCGTTTGCGTTTGCGGCTGCGGAAAATGCCGGAACTCCCAGTCCCAGTGCGGCACCGCACAGGTGAGATCGATGTTCTTGTCGGCCGCGCCTCTCGGCCATGCCGCCGGATCGCCTTGCATCGAGACAAGCTCGGTGAATGGCCCGGCGTCACCATTGCGCCACAGTGTGAAGGCGGCAAAGCCGATCGTCAGCGGCCCGGCCTTGACCTGCTCGACCGGTCCTTTTTTCGCGGTGCCGATGGTGCGGATTCCAAGCCGCTTCAACGCCGCAACGGTCTCGTCGAAACCGGCGACGCCCTGGTCGAGCACATGGTTGTTGGCCAGCGACAGCACGAGCTTTTCACGCGCGATGCCTACGGCGGCAAGCGCCGCGGCAAGAAACCGCTCGCTCATCGCATGGTGCGTGCCAAGCCGCGTGCCAAACGCCACGCTCGGCCGCTCGACGACCGGACTTTCGCAATTGCCGATCACCAGGTCGGCCGATCCCAGCAGCTTTGCGATATCCGGATCGCACTCCGGCGCACTATGGTTGGCCACGGCCGAAATATCGCCGACAAAGGCCAGCCGCACCTTCCGCCCTGGCGGTGGATCAATGAGTGTCGTTGCCGCGATCGGCGCAAAATCCCTGACATCGCCGCCAAGCGACGGTTTCAGGAAGCGCGGCAGCCATGACAGTGTGTAGGAAAGCGGATAGTTCGACACGCGACGCCCAATCGTTTGCCCAATCGGTTAGCTTGTGTAGACGGTCTGCCCGGGGAGTGTCGACCGTCAGTCCTTGAAACACTGCCGCCGGCAGACACGGCGCCAAATGCGTGTAATGTCTGCGCAATGGCATAGTGGAGGAATGAGATGACACGTTTTGCAGGCCTGCTGGCGTCCGCCTTCCTCCTGTTGCTGCCTTTATCGTCGGCCCGCGCCGCCGCGCCCGAAAAGGCGACCGCGCTGTTCGAGGCCAAAACGGTGGCTGAGCGCAACCGTGCGCTCACAACGCTTGAGTCTGCAGCGAAAGGCGATCCGGCGTCAGCCTACGCCGCCGGCGCCGGCGAATTCTTCACCGCCCTGGAAATCCTGGCCGGCGGCCTGCACCGCCACGGGTTCGAAAGCCCGCAATCCTTCATGCTGCCGCTGATGCGGCTGCCGATTCCGGACAATCCCGATCCCGAACCGCTGACCTATGAGCAGTTCCGCGCCATTCTGGTCGCCTTCCGCGACCGGCTGGAGACATCCGCGGCCACTCTGGGCTCGGTACCCGCCGATGCCGATATCGGCATGGTCGTCGACCTCACCCATGCCGGCATCGATCTCAACGAAGACGGCGCCATCGCGCCGGATGAAAGCATGGCCGCCATCATGGCCTCGCTGTCGCGCGGCGGTATCTCGTCGGACGGCGCCGCTTCCTCGCTCACATTCCGCTTCGACCGCGCCGACGGTTTCTGGCTGCAGGGCTATGCCGAATTCCTGATGGCGCAGGCCGATTTCTGGCTGGCGCATGATTTCAGGACCATGTTCGACGGCTCGTTCCACATGCTGTTTCCGCGCGCCAAACTGCCGCTGCAGGACATTCTCGTGCCTCCCGCCGGCGACATGGGCAGCAGCATCTTCTCATCGGAATGGCGCATCGCGGATTTCATCTCCATGGTTCACCTCGTCAACTGGTCGGTGGTCGAGCCCGAGCGCCGTCAAGCGGCGCGCCGCCATCTGCTCGAAATCATCCGGCTGTCGCGCGAGGACTGGAAGGCGATCCGCGCCGAGACCGACAATGACCGCGAATGGCTGCCGGGACCGCAGCAGAAGGGCGAGAACCCGCTCACCGGGCTCGAAGTCGGCGAGGAGCAGGTCGAGGCCTGGCTCGCCACTCTGACCATGGCCGAAGACCTTTTGGAAGGCCGCAAGCTGCTGCCGCATTTCCGCATCACGGCCAGCACCGGCCAGGGCATCAACATGAAGCGTTTCTTCGAAGAACCGAAGCCTTTCGACCTCGTGCTGTCGATTACCGGCCCGGCCATCGCGCCCTACCTCGAGAGCGGTGAGATCGTGACCAGCGGCGAGTTCGACCAGATCCAGCGCCAGTTCGGTGGCGGTGGGTTTTTGACCTTCGCGCTGTGGTTCAATTGAGCAGGCGGCCTGGCTTCGCGTAACACAGCTCCTGACACCCTTGTGTCAGGAGCTTCGACCCGCTTAGCGCCCTTCGCCACTGCACTCTTTCCATTTTGGCGGACTCTGCCCATATTTGGGGCATGGCCAAACTCCCTGACAAAAAGACACCGTCTCCGGCGGGTGACAACGGCGCTTCGCCGCCGAAGCGGCGCAGCCCGCTGACCGATTTCCTCGATGCCTCGGAGCCTCTGCACAGAGGCGGCTTCGCCGAGGCGCCGCAGGCCGACTTCACCGGCGCGCCGCTGAGCGGCTCGATTGCCGACTGGGCCGAGCAGATCGAGCAGGAGGCCGAGAAGGAAGGCCGTCTCACCGGTAAGAGCGATGGTAGATCGCCAAAGTCCGCGAAAAAGATCCCGGAGCGGTCCGCTGCGCCCGGCCGCAGTTCGCGCGGCACCTCGATGGGCGGCGCGGCCACGGCCCGCGAGCGCACCGCCGCCGGCCTCAACCCGGTCGCCGGTCTCGACATCTCGCTGGAAGACGCCGAGACGATGGCCTCGGGCAGCGTCACCGCGACGGTCGCGGCGCTGTCGGCGCTGATCGAATCCGGCAACCCGCTGCACAAGGACGGCGTGCTGTGGACGCCGCACCGCCCTGCCCGCCCGGAAAAATCCGAAGGCGGCATCGCCATCAAGATGGTGTCGGATTTCGAGCCGGCCGGCGACCAGCCGACCGCCATCAAGGATCTTGTCGAGGGCGTCGACAACAATGATCGCACTCAGGTGCTGCTCGGCGTCACCGGCTCCGGCAAAACCTTCACCATGGCCAAGGTGATCGAGCAGACGCAGCGCCCTGCTTTGATCCTGGCGCCCAACAAAACGCTGGCCGCGCAGCTCTATTCCGAGTTCAAGAAATTCTTCCCCGACAATGCGGTCGAGTATTTCGTCTCCTACTACGACTACTACCAGCCGGAAGCCTACGTTCCGCGCACCGACACCTTCATCGAGAAGGAATCCTCGATCAACGAGCAGATCGACCGGATGCGCCATTCGGCCACGCGTTCGCTGCTCGAGCGCGACGACGTCATCATCGTCGCCTCGGTGTCCTGCATCTACGGTATCGGCTCGGTCGAGACCTACACGGCGATGACCTTCCAGATGCAGATCGGCGACCGGCTCGACCAGCGGGCTCTGCTCGCGGATCTCGTCGCCCAGCAATACAAACGCCAGGACATCAATTTCGTCCGCGGCTCGTTCCGCGTGCGCGGCGACACGATCGAAATCTTCCCGGCTCACCTTGAAGACCGGGCGTGGCGCATCTCGATGTTCGGCGACGAGATCGAGGCGATCACCGAATTCGATCCGCTCACAGGCCAGAAGACCGGCGAGCTGAAGAGCGTCAAGATCTACGCCAACTCGCACTATGTGACGCCGCGTCCAACGCTCAACCAGGCGATCAAGTCGATCAAGGAGGAGCTCAAGCACCGGCTGGTCGAGCTCGAGCGCGCCGGCCGCCTGCTGGAGGCACAGCGGCTCGAACAGCGCTGCCGCTTCGATCTTGAGATGCTGGAAGCCACCGGCTCCTGCGCCGGCATCGAGAACTATTCGCGCTATCTCACGGGACGCCAGCCGGGCGATCCGCCGCCGACTTTGTTCGAATATATCCCCGACAATGCGCTGGTCTTCATCGACGAAAGCCACGTCACCGTGCCGCAGATCGGCGGCATGTATCGTGGCGACTTTCGGCGCAAGGCGACACTGGCGGAGTATGGTTTTCGCCTGCCCTCCTGCATGGATAATCGCCCGTTGCGCTTCGAGGAATGGGACGCCATGCGTCCGCTCTCCGTCGCGGTTTCTGCGACACCCGGCGCCTGGGAGATGGAACAGGCCGGCGGCGTGTTCGCCGAGCAGGTCATCCGCCCGACCGGCCTGATCGATCCGCCGGTCGAAGTCCGCCCGGCGAAAAGCCAGGTCGACGATGTCGTCGGCGAAATCCGCGACACCACGGCCGCCGGCTACCGCACGCTGGTCACCGTTTTGACCAAGCGCATGGCCGAAGACCTGACCGAATATTTGCATGAGCAAGGCGTGCGCGTTCGCTACATGCACTCCGACATCGACACGCTGGAGCGCATCGAGATTCTGCGCGATCTCCGCCTCGGCGCTTTCGACGTGCTGGTCGGCATCAACCTGCTGCGCGAAGGCCTCGACATTCCTGAATGCGGTTTCGTCGCCATCCTCGACGCCGACAAGGAGGGTTTCCTGCGCTCCGAGACGTCGCTGATCCAGACCATCGGTCGCGCCGCCCGCAACGTCGACGGCAAGGTCATCCTCTATGCCGACCAGGTCACCGGCTCGATGGAGCGGGCGATGGCCGAGACCAACCGCCGCCGCGAAAAGCAGATGGAATGGAACGCGGCCAACGGCATCACCCCGGAATCGGTGAAGTCGCGCATCTCCGACATTCTGGACTCGGTCTACGAGAAGGACCATGTCCGCGCCGATATCTCGCAGTTCACCGACGGCGCCGGTGCGATGATGGGCAACAATCTCAAGGCTCATCTCGACGCCATGGAAAAGCAGATGCGCGACGCCGCCGCCAATCTCGACTTCGAGAAGGCCGCCCGCATCCGTGACGAGATCAAGCGGCTGCGCGAGATGGAACTGTCCATCTCGGAAGACCCGCTGGCCAAATACGCCGACATGGAAAGCCCGGTCTCCGGCCGCGAGAAGGGCAAGCACAACAAGGGCGTGGCCAAGCACCGTACGGCTGAGGAACAGGAGCGTTTCCGCAAGTTCGACGACGCACGCGCGGCTGAAGAGGCGGCCAGGGCTGCCCGGTCCAACCTCTTCCGCAAGCCGGCGCTCGACGAAATGGGTGCCGAGGGCGCCGTGCCGGTGAAGAAGCCGCTATTTGCCAAGCCGTCGATCGACGATATGGGGCCTGGTACCGACATGCCGACGCCGTCAGGCGCGGTGTCGCGCTCGCTGTTCAAGAAACAGTCGGCGCAGGAAGCGCACGGCTCCGACTTCGGCATTCCGGGCGACGCGACTAGGCCCCTGTTCAAGAAGAACTCACTGGACGAGATGACGGTTCGGCGGACCGAAAAGCCGGTCGAAGGAAAAATGCCGGCCAAGCCCCAGCCAATCTCCCCCCAGCTGGGGGAGATGTCCGGCGGGACAGGCGCGAAGGATCGCGACGCCAAGCCAATGATTCGCCAGCGCGCCGGCATCGGCTCCTACGAAGACCCAGGCGACGCCCGCCGCGAAAAGCGCCGGCCGGGCAAGACGGGACGGCCGGGGAAATAGACCTCTTCCCTTCTCCCCTTGTGGGAGAAGGGAAGAGCGCTCCACCACCGCCGCATCCGTCGCCCACTTGCCTCCACCCCCGCCTTTGGTGTAATCGCTCCACACACTCAAAGTTTTGTCTTGAAAGGAGGGCTGCGTGTCTATCGATCACCATCGTCAGCGTGGCCCGATTTCTGCCCTGCGAGTTCGCTTGCAGGGCTGACCAGGGACATCACGGGTTTTTTCCCGCTTCGATTTTTTTGGTCTGCCCTTCGTGGTGCGCAAAGCTGAGCCTGATGGCCGGCACGCGCACCGTCAAAGTGCATTGAGCCGGACACCGGCAAGACCAGAGAAATCACAATGGCCCTGATCAGCCTCAAATCCCTCGGCGTCACCATGAGTGCGCCGCTGTTTTCCAACCTCGACCTCACCATCGGCACCGGCGACCGGCTCGGCATCGTTGCCGCCAATGGCCGTGGCAAGTCGACCTTGCTGAAGTGCCTGACCGGCGCAATGGAGCCGACCTCCGGCGACATTTCCCGCACGCGCGGCCTGCGCGTCGGCCATGTCGAACAATCCGTTCCTCCTGCCCTTCTCGGCCGCAGCTTCCACCAGGTGGTGGCCGACGCCTTGCCGGCGGGGCAGGCCGACAGCGAGATGTGGCGGGTCGACGTGGCGCTGGATTCGCTCGACGTGCCCGAGCCGATGCGCGAACGGCCGATGCAGGCGCTGAGCGGCGGATGGCAGCGGCTGGCGCTGATTGCCCGCGTCTGGGTCACCGACCCCGATGTGCTTTTGCTCGACGAGCCCAACAACCATCTCGACCTCGCCAAGATCAGCCAGCTGGAAAGCTGGCTGAACGCCCTGCCTCGCGAGGTGCCGGTGGTCATCGCCAGTCACGACCGCGCCTTTCTCGACGCCGTCACCAACCGCACGCTGTTCTTGCGCCCGGAGGACTCGCCGGTGTTTGCACTGCCCTATTCCAGGGCGAGGCAAGCGCTCGACGACCTGGACGCTTCGACGGCGCGCCGGTTCGAGCGCGACATGAAGGTGGCGCAGCAACTGCGCAAGCAGGCCGCCAAGCTCAACAACATCGGCATCAATTCCGGCAGCGACCTTTTGACGGTGAAGACCAAGCAACTCAGGGAACGGGCGGAGAAGCTGGAAGACGCCGCGGTATCGGCGCATCGCGAGAAATCAGCCGGCGCGATCCGGCTGGCCAACCGCGGCACCCATGCCAAGGTGCTGATTACGCTGGACGACGCCACGGTGGAAACGCCGGACGGCATGCTGCTGTTCAAGACCGGCAAGCGCCACATCTGCCAGGGCGATCGCATCGTGCTGCTCGGCCGCAACGGCGTCGGCAAGTCGCGTTTCGTCAACCTGATCCGCAATGCCATCTCCGAGCCTGACACGGTGCCGAACGTCAAAGTGACGCCGTCGACGGCGCTCGGTTACAGCGACCAGGCGCTGGCCGGCATCAGTGGCGACGACACGCCGCTGGCCATGGTCTCGCGCCGCTACGATGTCGGCGAGCAGCGCGCCCGTTCGCTGCTTGCCGGCGCCGGCGTTGTCATTGAGATGCAGGAGAAGAAGATCGGCGTGCTGTCCGGCGGCCAGAAGGCGCGGCTGATGATGCTGGCGCTGAGACTCGCCAACCCCAACTTCTACCTGCTCGACGAGCCGACCAACCATCTCGACATCGACGGCCAGGAAGCGCTGGAGGAGGAACTGCTCAAGCACCAGGCGAGCTGTGTGCTCGCCTCGCACGACCGTTCCTTCATCCGCGCCATCGGCAACCGCTTCTGGCTGATCGACAAGCGGAAGCTGACCGAAGTCGAAGACCCCGAGGATTTCTTCCGCTCAGTGGCTGAAACGGCGGGCTGAGGAACTACCACCATGGGCCGCACTGTGTTGCGGCCCATGGTTTCACATCTCCCAGAATATTTTCAGCGCTCTGTCGGATCGCCTGAACCTGCTGCGTCCTTGGGATGCCGACACGATGATGCCGGCTTCATCTGAGGAGAACGCATCATGTCCATCCTGTCATCCATAGGCCGCGTCGCCGCCCGTTACGCACAGAACCGCGCCCGCTATCGCAGCGAGCGCGAGCTTCTGGCCCTGCCGATCGAACTGCGCAAGGATATCGGCTGGCCGGAAATCCTCATCGACGCGCAAAACGGCCCGCGGATCTGCAGGGCGCCCTGACCATGGGTCGGGAAAGATCGATGCAGGCCGCCGCGGGGCGACCGTTGCTCAGTCATGCGTATCGCCCGACAGCGGCGTCGCCTGCATCGATCGACGCTTTTCGAACGCCTCGAACCAGCGCGTCAGCCGCGCCCGCGCGCGAAAGGACGGCAGCTGGCGGAACGCCATCCAGGACAGCGTGGTGGCAAGCGCTATATGGCCGACATGGAGCGGTGTCTCGTCGTCCAGCGCGCTTTCGATCCAGTCATAGCTGGCCTCGATTTTTTCCCGGTAGCCTTCGGCAAGCGCTGCATAGCGCAACTGTTCGGGCCGCCTTTCCGTCTCCCAGCGCAGGCCTATGCCCGTCTGCGCCAGGCCTTGGGCGACCGCCTGCAACCGCAACGCCTGCCAGCGCGCTTCGCCGTCCTGCGGCAGCAATTTGCGGCCGTCATGCAGCGTATCGAGATAGGCGCAGATGACATCGGAATCGAAGAGCGGCGGCGCATCCGGCCGCAGCAGCACCGGCACCTTGCCGAGCGGGTTTTCGGCGTAGACACTGGCATTGCGCAAGGTCGGGCTGGTCTCGTGATGAATGACCTCGAGCCGGTCGGCAAGCCCGACCTCATGGGCGAAGACGAGCGCTTTGCGCGCAAAGGGCGAATGGGTCTGGTAATAGAGGATCATTGTCGTCTTAGCGGGGTTAAAGGAGCAGTCCCCTTTCTAGCCTGCTGACAGCGAGCATTGCGCTCTGATTGGGCGCCGCCGACGCAAGTTCGTTTCGCCAGAAAATCGCATCAGACATGTAGGATCGCGGCCGGCTCGTTCGTCCTGGGGTTCGCAAGGCCAAACCAAATGCCCAGACCAAACCCAAAGAGGAACAAGACATGACCGACCAGACCCCCATTCAGCCGGCCGCGAAAGTTCTCGGTGGATTGACCCCCTATCTGCAGCTGGACGGCGCCTTCAAGGCCGCCGAATTCTACAAGAAGGCTTTCGGCGCCGAACAGGTGTTCTTCTATCCGCCCGATGAGCAGGGCCGCACCATGCACATCCATCTCCACATCAACGGCTCGACGCTGATGATTTCCGATTTCTACCCCGAAAACGGCATGCCCGCCGTCAAGCCGCAGGGCTATACCATGCAGCTCCATCTCGGCGCCGACGAGATCGATGACTGGTGGAAGCGCGCGGTCGGTGCCGGCTGCGAAGTCGCAGTGCCGCTGCAGCTGATGTTCTGGGGCGACCAGTGGGGCAACATGCGCGACCCCTTCGGTGTCGAATGGGCGATGAACGCGCCGGCGAAGAAAGACTGACCACCGCTGACAAAGCTCCTCACCGGCTGACGCCGGTAAGGAGCTTTGTGAGATACTCCAAGGAAAACCCAATGTCCTATGTCGATGGTTTCGTGCTCGCCGTGCCGAAGGCAAACATTGATGACTACAAGAAGCTGGCCAACCTCGCAGGCCCGATATGGAAGGAACACGGAGCGCTCGCCTATGTCGAATGTATCGCCGACGACGTGCCCTATGGTGAGTTGACCTCGTTTCCGCGTGCCGTTCAGGCAAAAGACGACGAGATCGTCGTCTTTGCCTGGGCCGTCTATTCGTCCAGGCAAAGCCGCGACGCGGTAATGGCCAAGGTGATGGCCGATCCGCGTTTGACGCCCGATTTGGGGCCTATGCCCTTCGATATGAAGCGCATGATCTTCGGCGGTTTCCAGCCCTTCATCGAGCTTTAGCCGCTGCTCAGGCCAGCTTGTCCAGCAGCGGCTTCAACCTGTCGCCATAGCGCTTCCAGAGATCGACCGAGCCCTGATACATCGGCTGGCGCACCTGCGCGGCCGAGGCCGTGCGCACCGGGCGGTCGGTCTCGTGGAACGACAGCGCCTTGTCGTCCCAGGACAGGCCGAGATGCCCGATCAGCGCCCGCGTCTGTCCCTCCTGGTCGGCCACGAAATCCTCGTAACGCACGTCATGCACGACGCCCGGCAGAACATCGCGCCAATGCGCCATGATGTCGGTGTAGATATTGTGGAAATCGGCGAGCTCGCCCAGATCATAGCCGTAGCGGTGGTTGTCGCCGCGGAAATGCACCTTGTAGATCGAAAGGCAGGTCGCCGCCGCATCGCGCGCGCAATGGATGATCTTGGCTTTCGGCAGCATCATATGGATGAAGCCGATGAGCAGGAAGTTGCCGGGCATCTTGTCGGTGACATGCCTGAAGTTGGGATAGCGCTCATGCAGCATGTCGAGATAGGCTTGGCCCGCTACGGCAAACTCCGCGTCGGATACATCGACCAGTCCCCAGGGGAAACCTCCGGGCATGGTCAGCGGAAATTGCTTGCCGACCGCGGTTTTCAACATGCTGAGCTCGCCCGCGCCATAGACTTGTGGATGGCTGGCGATGATCTGTTCGACCAGCGTGGTGCCGGAGCGCGGCATGCCGACGACGAAAATCGGCGTGTCGTCGGAGATTGCACTTGGCTTGTGCTTTTCGAAAAAGCCGGCGTTGAACACCGTCTTCATCGCCTCGAATTCGGCCCGCGTCCTGACCGGATCATAATCGATGCCCTTGCGGCGGATCGCATTGCCTTCAGCGAAATAGTCGAAGGCCCTGTTATAGTCCTTCAAATCGTCATTGGCCTTGCCGAGACCGAAGGACAGCTGCATGCGTGCCAGGCTGTCGGCCGGCGCCTTGGCATGCTGGGCCTCCATGCCGGCGAGTTCGGCGTCGCGCTCCTTCTGGCGCTTGACCTGCGTCAGCATCAGCCAGGCCTTTGCCATGCCTGGCGTGATCGCCAACGCCTGCCGAAACAGGTCTGCCGCTTCATCGAGCTTGCCTTTTTCCATCAGCCCGACGCCGAGCCCATGCAACAGGTCGGCATCCTTGGGCCGGATCGTCAGCGCCTCGCGAAAGGTCGCCAGCGCCTCATCCAGACGACCGGCTTCCTGCAACGTTTCGGCAAGCCCGATGCGGGCGCGGACATGGAAGGGATTGCGCCCGATTGTGCCGCGATAGATGTCCTCCGCAGCCTCGAACTGGCCGAGCTGTTTCAACGCCGAACCCAGATTGTCGCGTGCCGCGAGCTGGTCGGGCTTGAGATCGACCGCGCCGCGGAAGAAATCGGCGGACGCGGCAACGCGGCCGAGATCGCGCATCACCGTGCCGAGATTGTTGAGGAAATCGGGATTCTTCGGCTGCAGACGCACAGACTGCTCGATTAGCTCCAGCCCTTCGGGGCTGCGCCCGGTCTGGTGCAGCAACAGGCCCAGGAAATGCGCCGCTGCCGGGTGATTGGCCTTGCGCGCCAGCACCTGCCGGTACAGCGTCTCGGCCTCCTGCCGGCGCCCGGCCTGATGCAGCTGCAGCGCCTGCTGCACATATTGGTCGAGGCCCAGCGGCGGCTGTCCGCCAGCTCCAGCACCCGCCGCTCTTCTCTGATCTCTGTTGATGGGAAACCTGCCGTGTTTGTCCGCTTGCCGGACCTAAGGCATGGAAGAGACAGATTCAAGGGTGCCGCCGGATATCCTCTTCGGTCCGGACAAGGTGTTGCTGCGGTTGAACCCAAAGCAGCGCAGCCCGGTCAAATCAGCCGGTTGCTCTCGGCGAGCCGGCGCTCCCGCCGTAGCGTGCCGTCGGTGTCGGCAATCTTGCGCCGTGCCGCTTCGTCGCTTCTTATCGTCAGGCGCACTGATATTGCCTTGGGGAAGAGGACGATTGGCTCGATTGTTGCGGTCGGACGATCCGGCGTTTTCATGAATCTCATATATTTTTGCCTTTCGTAAAAAATAATCTTAGGGGCACCGGAATAATTATTCCGATGCTCTCTAAATAAGAAATTGGCTGATATTGTTCCACGATAGCAGATTTATTTGGGGTTTATACGAGAAATTTTTTATACCGGTCGAGCCGTGGCGGAAATCAGCTTGAATAACCAACAATTTCGGATTATTGGTCTGAGATCGTTTTTTGGGTCAAGCTTGGCATATGGCGGCGTCGGAGATACTCGACCCGCCAAACTCATTCCAATCGCCGATGGTTGAGTTCCCGGTTGATGCCGGAAAGCATCGACGAACCAGAGCCAAGCCAATGCCGGATCGCACCACCCGTTCCATCGCCCATTTCGCGGCACCCTTCGTGCTTGGCGGGCTGGAAGGGCAACTGCCGGCCGGCGACTATGACATCGATCACGACGAAGAGCTGATCGAGGGCATGTCGCGGCTTGCCTGGCGTCGCGTCGCCACCTTCATCCATTTGCCGGCAAGGGCGGTGAAGAACCCGGCCACCAGCCAGCTTGTCGCCATCGACTACCTCGAACTCGAAACAGCGCTGAGGCGCGACCAGGAGAACGCAGCATGATCCGCTTCCAGCAGAATGCGCGTCCGCGCACCGACACGCCCTCGCACCTCTTCGCCATCGGCCAGACCGTGCGCATGAAGAGCCGCAGCGGGCTCGCCCAGAAGACCGCCGAGCTGTTTCAGATCAAGAGCAGATTGCCGGTCAAGGATGGCTCGCCGCAATATCGCATCCGCAGCGAGGAGGAGACCTATGAGCGGGTCACCACGGAAGACAACCTCGAAGTAGCGGACGCCCCGGCTGTCCCCGACAGCCAGGTCGTCTGACACCGCACCCACCCAGCACGTACGAAGGAGCAGACAGATGGCCAAGGGTCAGCAGCGCAGCAATCGCGAAACGCGCAAGCCCAGGAAAGACAAGGTGGTGGCCAAGGCCGCCTCCCCGTTCGGTTCCTCGGTCAAGCAGGCCGAGAGCGGCCTGAAGCCGAAGTCGAAGGGCTGACCAGCCAGGGGCGCGCCTGGCGCACCTGCCTGCAATGGACTGACGATCTCGCGCAAAACTCTGCAACGGAGGCTTGCTTGACGTTCTTCGTCGAGCCGCTCGCGCGACGCCGACGAAGCCACGCTCGACAAGGTATCGCTGGACGCGCCGAACCTGCGCGCCGCCCTGCAGGGCGCCACCGCGCTGTTCCACAGCCTCGCCATGCCGCAGATCCCCGACCGTCTGCGCATTTGGTAGTGTGCTGAGAGTTCTGCAAATTCGCTGAGAGGGGGCGGTCATGGCAGGCTGGTGATTGTTCACGTCACCTGATTCCCGCGAAGGAACGCCACCATGACCAAGACTGAAGNGCGGTCATGGCAGGCTGGTGATTGTTCACGTCACCTGATTCCCGCGAAGGAACGCCACCATGACCAAGACTGAAGTTAAGACCGCCAGCGCTGCCGTCAAAGACATTTTGCTTTCGAACCCGGATGGATTGCACGAAGTGCTCCGTGCGGTGATGCAGGAGGTGCTTGAGGCCGAGATGGACGAGGCGCTGGGTGCCTCGAAGAGCGAGCGCACGCCCGAACGGCTTGGCTATCGCTCGGGCTATTACGGCCGTACCCTTGTGACGCGGGTCGGCAAGNGAAGTGATCCGTGCGGTAATGCAGGAGGTTCTCGAGGCCGAGATGGAGGAGGCGCTGGGTGCTTCGAAGGGCGAGCGCACGCCCGAACGGCTTGGCTATCGCTCGGGCTATTACGGCCGTACCCTTGTGACGCGGGTCGGCAAGCTCGAGCTGCGGGTTCCGCAGGACCGGGCCGGGCGCTTCTCCACCGAGCTGTTCGAGCGCTACCAGCGTTCCGAGCGGGCCTTGGTGGCGACACTGGCGGAGATGTATGT
>NZ_AYVN01000012.1:0-186001 GCF_000502815.1 Mesorhizobium sp. LSJC269B00 | reverse complement strand
GCTCGCTCTGCGCCAAGCCGCATGACCAGCATCATGGCCGCCCCATTTTGCAGAACTTGACGCACACAACCCAGCCCGTTTGCCACTCCCGGTCAAGCCGCTATCAAATTCAACAGCTTCTGGACCATACAGATCGAGGACGGCTGGTCGCTCTTCGCGACGCATCCGGTCAATCGCGAGGATCTTCCCTTCAGGCTGGTGACTGGCCTGGTGGATTCCGACCGGTTCAGCGATGGGGGCATCAATTTCCCGGCGATCTGGACGGAGCCCGGATTCTCTGGCGTGCTCAGGAAAGGAACTCCAGTCGCGCAGTGCTTTGCGGTTCCGCGGGCCGCGCCGCAGCTCGAATACGAAGTGTTCGACGAAAAGCGACAGGCATCCTATGCGCAGACGGTCGCCGATGTCCTGTCAACGCCCGGCGTCTACCGCAAGCGGTTTCGCGCCAGGCGGGGACGCTCCGCCAGCGAGTGAGCGACGCAGCGCTTTCTCATCAAGCCACAGCCGGCCCCTTGGCGCCGACGTCAGCGCCATGGCGATGACGCTGAAGGTGGATGAGCTGAGACCATAGGCTAATGAATACGCTGCCATGGCCTCGTCGAGGTCGCCGGTTTCCTGCAGGACGACACCCAGATTGACAGCCGCTTCCGGGGCGCCGGGCTCATCTCAAGCACGCGTCGATAGGCCTGTGCAGCGCTGCCGAACTTGCGCATGTCCTGACGTACCAGCCCGAGGTCGAACCAGGCCGACGGATGCCCGCCGCCAGCGACTGCGCGTTCGAGCAGACCTTCCGCCTCGACAGCCGCTCGGCGCTGCCATGCAAGGCGCCCGAGGCGCGCCGCTGCCTCCCCGGATTTCGGATCCCGTTGCAAGACAAGTGTCCAGGACGCGCTCGCCGCAGGGGCATCGCCTGCTTGATCGAAGGTGCGTGCCCGTTCGACGAGCATTTCCGCCTGAGATGACAGTCTTGCCGCGCGGTCCAGGAACTGAAACGCCGCTTCAAACCTGCCTTCGGCCCGGGCAATCCGGCATGCCAGTATCAAGGCGGGCGCATTGTCGGGTCGAGTGGCAAGGCTTGCTTCGATGCGCGCACGAGCCTCCGGCAGATCTGCCTTGGCGAACAATACAGCCGCCAGAAGATGGCAAAGCGCCGGGTCGCCTGGGTGCTGCTTCAGGCCCAATTCGCACACATCGATCGCTTGGCGATGATTGCCGGAATTGAACGCGGCCAAAGCGCGGCGGATCAGATCGTCACTATCGTTTTGATTGGTGCGCATTATGCTTGGACGCTCACTGGCAGTCATGTCCGCAAGGGGCCGATGTCGATTCCAGTCATGTTTGGCGGGACCACTTGCCACAGAGCAGAGAGTAACCGACTTGGAGCCTCGCTTGCCACCAATCCGCCCCAACTGCTACTCCCCTTCCCTTAAGCAGACACGTGCTGGTCACGACCATTCTATGAGCGCGCTTGTGCATATTGTTTGCTCGCAAGGGATATCGATAGACGTTCGCCAAAACCCAGCAAAAGCGGTCTGATGCTGACCAACTTTTCCGGCGTAAATCTGGTCAGCGGCCCAGAAACAGCCAGCGCTCCGATCAAGCCCTCGCTGCCTGAAAAAACCGGTACGGCCATCGCAGCTGTTTCGGAATCTCCCTTCCCGAGCGATATAAACGGAATCTTCGCCATAAGAGCTGTTCGCGTCCTAGGCTTAGCGGTACTGAACCGTGCAAGCACTTGGCCAGCTGCGTGACCGTCAAGCGAAAGCACATCACCCTCTCGGATTTGATCACGGATCAAATGACGACAGTCTGCGCGAAATAGGCAAATTCCGTCATTTCCCTCCTTTCGAAAAAACGATGCGCTTTCACCCGCCTGTTCGACAAGGCTCAAAAGGAGAGGCCGAACGAATGCCTCTATCTTAAAACGACGACGGTAGAATGAGGCCAATATCATCGGCGTAGGGCCGACAGCAAAGCGCTTGTCCGCCATGCGAACAATGTAGCCACTGCGGACAAGGGATTCCGTTAACCGAAGGATCGTGCTTTTGTATAGGCCCGTTCTAGAAGATATCTCAGCCAGGCTTAAACCCTCGTCATGCTCTGTGAAGCACCCGAGGATCGAAAGCGCGCGATCGACAGCTTCAACCCCTCCCGCTCTTGTGTCAGCTTGCTCCACCGCCTGATGGTTCACGCGTTTGGTTCCTTTGAACGCCAAAGCTCAGTTGCGAAGTCGGGTCCTGATCACGTCCCCACGTGCTCAGCTTTGGAGTACCTCGCTCGCGAAAAGCAAAGTGCCATTTCATCATTCAGCATATTATCCTGTCGGTAACTGAAAATCCTACACGATCGTGGAAAAAGAGGACCTACTGCATCTTCAAATGTCGCGTCCTGTCGGACATGATGTGGGGGACACAATACTGGCGCGTCGGGTGCTCCAAGTTGTGTCGCAGCCTCCCCAGCATCCAAGTTGGCTGGTATCCTGATTTAGCAGGATGGTCGCGGAACGTGGTTTCCCCCCCGCGGATCGTGAACCGCTGGGTTGCGGCCACATCATCGGCTACCGCTACTGTTCAAACAATGCTTGCGAGCGGCACTGCGCTCATGGCAACAAGCAGGCCAATCGTCATTTGCCATCTCTGTTCCTGGATGCCTGCCATTATAGCCACAGTCGTTCAGGACGGAATCGGCGCGGCGCAAGATCGCCTTGGATAGGCAGTAACAACCCTCGGTCGTCTGAGTTTTTGCAGGCTGAAATGGCTGGCTTGAGTGTGACACGCATTGGGCCAATGGTCGACGGCGGTCGAAATAACGGGGTTGAGGTCTGATGAGCAAAATTGCCTTACTTCCTCTGGCGACATCGCGGTGGTCAAGCACGTTGGTGCCGCACTTCATGCATTGACGATCAATGTCGATATTCCGGGTATTTCCAATCCGGTTTCGCGATACTTGATCGATCTTCCCGAAATGATCCGGGAGACAGAAGCGACCAGCCGCAAGCATGGGCTCGATTTGCTGGAGGCATTGAAAGCTGAAGCGGCACGCGTCGGATCGCTCCTCACAACCGAGGAGATTGCTGTTTCAGCCAGCATCTATCGGCGATGTTGCGGCAACTCAGTCACGCTATTTCGATTTTGCTTTGATTGGGTTGGAGCCAAATAACCAGACTGCGCGCATGACCGTTAATGCGGTCCTGTTTGGTTCGGGTCGCCCAACCAAAATTCTGCCGGAAGACGCAAACGTTGGTGCGATCGATCATGTCATCATCGCTTGGGATGGTAGCCGCGTTGCGGCCCGGGCCGTTGCCGATGCGCACGCGTTTCTGCAATGTGCCTCAAAGATAACGGTACTGACAGTGACAGACGAAAAGTCGCTGCGCGATATTGGCGAACGCCTCGCCCTGAGCCTGAGAAAGCGTGGCTTTCCCGCTGAGGGGATCTCAATCGACCTCGAAGATCGCCCCATTGGCGTTACGCTTCAGGCGCGCGCTGTCAGCATGGGCGCCGATCTGCTTGTTATGGGTGCATACGGCCATTCCCGGATGAGAGATTTTGTCGTGGGTGGAGCAACCAAAAGCGTTCTTGGCGATCTGCGCCTGCCTGTCCTTTTGTCGCACTAGAAATCTGCCCGAGAGTTGTCGGCGGCGGGTTGGCTACTGCGATTGTGCCAGCGGCGCACTGTATCAGGTTCTAAACTAGCCCAAGACGAAACTGCCGGATTGCTCGTGAGTTGCCGATTGTTTTGCCTTCGATATCGAACTCGACCTGAACCGGGAGCATAGCCGTTCGCGGAACCTACGATTGATTCCTGCCCCTGCCAGAGGCCGACAATGACGGTCCGCCTTTGGTGCCCACCACGTCCGCGCCTGCAACCACTTGAGGCCGAACTCGCACAGAGCCAGAAGTCTGGGGCTGAGCGAACACTAGATGATGTTGGCAGTCTCAAACGTCAAGACGGGCATCTCGCAGAGGCACACTGCTTGCATTTGGCGAACGTCTATCGATATCAGAACGAAGTAAACTGGCACGAAGGCGCGCTCATAAAAAGCGCCGAAATTGCCTGTCGTGTGCGAATGGCTAGGCGAGGTATGGTGTGTGCCGAGTAACCATGCGGTTTGAAAACCGGGACGGATGGTCTATGCAGCGCGTCGTTCTGCAAACCACATATTTGAAGGACAAGGTGGCGTTTCGCACGCGCCTTTACGGCTTGACTGACTAGAACGAAATGAGCCGTCATTTCGTTCTAACCTATTGTTTTGGCGCATGATGTTATCCAAAAAGTCTGCAACTTTTTGGCATCATGCTGAAGGGGTGAACGAGAGCCATGCTTGATCCGATCGTGAATTTCTTCACCCGCATCTTCCAGTGGATCGGCCGCGGCATCGGCCTCGCCATCGGCGTGATCCTTTGGCCGTTCCTGTGGGCCGGGCGCTGGTACACACAGCGCGGCTGGATCCTGAAGGCGGCGGTCGGCCTCGCGCTGCTGGTTCTGATCGGTCTCTACGCCAATTTCTTCTACGCCACCCAGTGGTGGAACAAGTTCGACCCTAACTACGTCGACAAATACACCTTCGAGAACCGCAACATTTCCGCCGGCGAACAGGTCGCGGCCGGCGCTGGCACCGAAACCGCCAAGACCTGCGGCAATTCAGGTATCGCCCAGGTCGCGGCCGACCTCACCGATTTCAACGTCAACCAGAATGCCTGGATCTCGTCGATGATCCTCTACAAACTCGGCCTGTTCGGCATCGACTGGGACAACACGCCGTTCATGGACAACAAGGCTCGTTCCAGCGCGGCATCAACCNTTTCAACGTCAACCAGAATGCCTGGATCTCGTCGATGATCCTCTACAAACTCGGCCTGTTCGGCATCGACTGGGACCACACGCCGTTCATGGACAACAAGGCCTCGTTCCAGCGGGGCATCAACCAGGCGGTGCGGCGCACCTCCACCGAGCTTGCCGACAATCTCGGCCGCGTGCGCACCACATCGCAGATCGACACCGACCTACAGGATGCGCGCGGCAATCTGCAGTTCGATGAGGGAACCTGGTATTTCGGCCTCAACCCGTTCGGACCCAAGACGCCGACGCCGAGCTATTATCGCGACGCGGTTCGCAAATTGCGCTCCTTCAATGCTCGGCTGGCCACCTGCCAGGCGACGTTCGATGCCCGAGCCGACAATCTGAAACAGTATATCGACCGCATCTCCTCCGACATCGGCTCAACCTCGGCGATCCTCAAGGAACGCGCCGAGAACCACAACAATGGCTGGTTCGACTTCCGCGCCGACGACCGCTTCTGGTTCTCCTATGGTCAGCTCTATGCCTATTACGGGCTGATGAAGGGCGCCCAGGCCGATTTCGAGGACGTGATCAAGGAAAAGCACCTGCAGAACCTGTGGGACACCATGGATGCGCAGTTCGTCTCGGCGCTGCGCATCCGGCCCTTAATCATCGCCAACGGCCGCGAGGACGGCTGGCTGCTGCCGAATCACCTAACGACAATTGGCTTCTACATGTTGCGCGTGCGCTCAAACATGATCGAGATTAGCAACGTTATTGCGCAGTAACTCGCTGCCACCGACCCAGTTTTGTGAACGGTGAAATTCGCCCAGAACCGAATTTTCAGCACGCCTCCTGGGTGGGTGTCTTGACGAGTAATGGCCTTCATCCGGGAAACTGGTTGTGCTCGCAGGCCTGACCAAGTCCGCACCATCGCTACACGGATCGACCTTGCCTTTGCGGAACAGGAGGCGGTCGTGAGGTCCGGCTAAACTGCTTGACAAAATTGGACCCGTCCCGCGGCGTGCCTTGTCGAACCAAAGCCCGTCGCCGAAATCGCTCGGCTGTTGAGAATCTAATGCAACTCCAGCTCGAATTCGACCCAGGCGTGACGACTGTTGTTGAGGGCGACGATCTTGAGGGGAATGAAACCCGCGGCGTAGTTGCCAAAGTGCCCGAAGGGTTGAACCGGCCGGATGGTCCGTATGGTCAGGGCTACGGGATCAACCGATTCAAGTTCCCCGGTGACCACGATGGGGGCGCCCCTCGTTCCTGCTCCCGAGACTGAAATGACCCGTAATCCGCCGAGTTCGTCAGAAAAGGAGTAGGCGCCCGCTTCAAAGATTCTGGGCCGTGTGCCATCCGCTCCGGCGTGGTGTCCGCTTGCTGTGAGCATGGCTTGATATTCGGGTTGACGGGTGGTGCCACATGGCGCGAAGTATGGACGACAATCGCGCGGCGCATACTGGAATGGCCCACGCGAGGCGGTCTGATGGCAGGCTCGGCGGTGTCGATCGAACCGCTACCCGATAGGTCGACGCAAAACCGCGGAGAGATTGTCACTGCCGGCGATGTGCGCGAGAGGACTTACCGATGTTCGGACTTGGCATGACCCACCTGGTGGTCATCTTTGTGGTGGCGCTCGTTGTTTTCGGACCAGAGGAGCTTCCAAAAGTAATGCGATCGGCGGGGGCAATGATGAAGACATTCAATGGGATCGCTGGTGATTTTCGAAAGCAGTTTGACGACGCCGTACGACAAGCCGAGAAGGAACTCGACCTGCAGGAAACCCGCTCGGTGCTAAAGAATTCAATGGAAAGTGTATCGCAAAGCGCTGATAAGGCCATCGAAGGGAAGGATAACGATCGCAATCCGGCTGCTGAACAGAGCGCTGACTCAAAGTTGGCGTCCACCGCATCCAACCGGTGATCTGACACCAAAAGGGCGACAGCCCGCTTGAACGAAACCATCTCAAGGAGTCAAACAGCGGCTCCACCGATACCATCCCGGTTCCGCCGAACGCAGCCTCAGTCTCCAAGCCTCGTGACCGACATTTCGGCTGCTACATACCCGGTTGCAGGTCGCAGTTCCTCCATCATTGTCGTCCAGAAGCTTTGATATTGTTGGCAATCTTGCCCTGCCGGTTTCCGCTACCCATGACCATCCAACGCCATTTGTGGGGCCTTTTGGCTCGGGACAGGGTCCTCCGGGCACTGCTGACATTGTTTGTAACGGTGTCGGCCAGTAGCGTCGGCTCCGCTCCCGCGCATCGCAACGCGCTCTGGCAGGTTGTGCAGACTTGCGCTTTTGCCGCGGCGCATCTTGGCAGCGCCTTCCCTTGCGAGGAAGTGGTCCTGCCCAAACAGGGCGCACCTGGGTCGGCTCTCATCAAGTCGCCCCGATTTCGGACCGAGTTTCTGTTGATGCCACTTGCGGCTGTTGCCGGTATTGAAAGCCCGCCGCTCCGTGAGGAGGACAGTGCCCAACTCTGGCATCGGGCATGGGAAGTTCGAAACAGGGTTTCGGCGAGCCTTGGACGATATCTGCCACGAACGGCGGTTGCCCTGGCGGTGAATTCCAGAACTGCGCGGTCCCAGGATCAGTTCCACATCCACGTCGATTGCCTTGCAGCATCGGTAGAAAAGAAACTCGCCTCGACCGGGCCGAAGACCGAAGGCCCATGGCAGCTGTTCCCCCTGGCGCTGATGGGAAAACGCTACTGGATCAAGGCGGTCGATCGGCCGGATTTGGCAGCCACCAACGTGGCCGGCATTGTTGCTGCCGGGTTGCCGCAGGCTCGGCGCGCCATGCATCGGGTAAATATCGTCGTTGTTGGGGCCGAACTGGCCCATGCCAGGCCAGGGTTTTACATTCTGGCCAACTGGGAGCACTCCGCCGCCGAGCGCCTTTTAGATCACGACTGCACTTCGCGATGAGCGCCACGAGGTATTTGGAGAGGCCAATGGCCGCACCTGATACCGTCACCCCTTGAAAGTTGGTATCGACGTTATTTTGGGGAACCAAGATTCCGGGATTACGGACCTATGATCACTTATTTCCAGGCGATCGTTTTGGGGCTTTTGCAGGGTTTCGCCGAACTCTTTCCGATTTCGAGCTTGGGACACACCGTTCTGATCCCTGCCCTGCTTGGCTGGCCCGTCGACCGATCGAGCGATGCATTTGTCGCCTTTTTGGTGCTGACGCACCTGGCGACGGCTCTCGTGTTGCTGGGCTTTTTCTGGCGCGATTGGCTAGGCATCATCGGTGGTGTTCTCCGCTCCCTCAAACAACACGAGATCCGCGCCGATGACACCTATGCCAAGCTGGGATGGCTTCTCATCGTCAGCACCATTCCGGCCGGACTCCTTGGGCTTCTGTTCGAAGAGCGACTGAAGCAGCTCTTTGCAGCCGCGACACTCGTCGCGGCTGTGCTCGTACTGAATGGCGCAATGCTCTATGTCGTCGAAGTGTTGCGTTCGCGCGGCGCGACTGAAGGTGCCCACGATGACGGGAAGCTTGCTGCCCTTTCATGGATCCAAGCCGTCATCATCGGCATCACGCAATGTTTCGCATTAATACCGGGATTTTCTCGCACCGGACTGACCATGAGCGGTGGGCTCGCCTGTGGGCTTTCTCACGAGAACGCCGTCCGCTATTCATTCCTGCTGGCCACCCCAATCATCCTGGCGGCTGCCGTGCTCAAGGTCCCCGATCTTTTCACAAATGGCGGCGCAGGATTGGGTCAGGCGGTTGTTGGCGCCTTGTGTGCTGGGCTTTCTTGGGGTCGCTCCGAAACCATGCGAACGCGAACAGCGCAAGATGTTCGCCACGGCGGTCGCGCGAATAGTGGAACAGCGCGGCGGGCGGTGAAGAAGCCGTTTCCCGAGCATCTGACACGTGAGCGCATCGTCATCCCCCGCGCCATGTTCGTGTCCGACTTGCGGCGGGACGCGGCTTTCGAAGCTCGGCGACGACGTGACCGAGACACTGGAGGTGATCCCGCGTCAGTGGAAGGTCATCCAGACGGTGCGCGAGAAGTTCTCGTGCCGGAACTGTGACGATCACCCAGCCGCGGGCGCCGTTCCATGTCGTGCCGCGTGGCTGGGCAGGTCCTGGCTTGCTCGCCATGCTGCTGTTCGACAAGTACGGCCAGCATCAACGCTTAACCCACCAGGCTGAACGTTTCGCTCGCGAGGGCGTGCCACTGAGCCTGTCGACGCTCGCCGACCAAGTTGGCGCGGCCACTTTCGCGCTCATGCCCCTCTATCGCCGGATCGAGGCTCATGTTCTCGCCGCCGACCGATTGCACGGCGACGACACAACGTGCCGGTCCTCGCCAAGGGCAAGACCGATATCGGCAGGCTGTGGGTCTATGTCCGCGACGACCGGCCCTTCGGCGGCGCCGATACGTGGCCGTTTGCGCTCGAAGCTCGAAGGCGGTGACACTGGTCGTCCTGGTCGCCGCCGCTTCGGCGGCAAGGTCAACTTCGCTGGCTGTGGCCTCGAGTTCCTCGAGTTGCAATTCAAGTTGGTCCAGGAGCCGGCGGCTGCGCTCGGCGCTGGGGCCATACTGCTCGCGCCTGAGCTTGGCGATCTGCAGCTTGAGGTGCCCGATCAGAGCTTCCCTGGCCGACGCCTCAGCCCTCGCGGCGGCAAGTTCGGCGCCCATCGAAACAACCAGGGCCTTAAGCGCTTCGACATCGTCCGGCAGGGGCTAAATGGCGGCTTCCATGACCGAAATGAATCAGCACACTGTCTCTCGGTGCAACCGAAAAATGCCGCTTTGGCTGAGGAAATCCGTGTCCTATCCCGCGCTCACCGGACGCCAGCTGTACTGCGGGTTGCGCCAGTCAATCCCGTCGAGCAAACACGCCAGCTGAGCGCTCGTCAGCGACACTGCACCGTCCTTCACCTGGGGCCAAATGAAGCGGCGCTTCTCGAGCCGCTTGGCATAAAGCGACATACCGATCCCGTCATGCCAGATGTCTTTACCAGCGATCCGGCGCGTCCGCGGAAATCGTAGAGATCACCACCGTGGGGATCGCGCTTCAGGTGCTGCTGCACCAGCAAAGCCAGGCCCTGCATGCCCTTCCTCATATCGGTGTGACCCATCGACAGCCACACCCGCGCGCCCGGCGGGATCACCGCAGTGCCTTTACCACTGCCGTAACCAGCGTGGGCGTCGCTCCCGCGAAGATGCTCACCCGGCCGCCCTTTACCACCTCCACGACAATAGCCGGCCGGTGCTCCAGTGGATGGCCGACGTCGTCATCGACAACCACCGCCTCTGTAAGGGACGGGTCCGGGACGTGCTCGCACAGCTTGCGCGCCACGTGTAGATCAGCGGCGTCGAAACGTCATGCCGCTGCGCCACCTGCGTCACACAGGTCTCGGCGAAAACGCCTCCTCCAAAATCTGGCGCCGTTCCGCCTCGTTCCACCGCCGCCGACGTTCGGGGCCTGTGAGCAACGTGATCTGACCCATCAACTGCTCCTAAGTGCGCTCATAAGAGCACGCTTAAGACCACTCGTTCATCACCCGAACAAGGCGCGACACGCCGGATGGATACTCAAAATGCACCCCACCGGTCAAAAGCGGAAACAAGCCGATCGACGACGACAACACCCTATGCCGCCAACGTCACAAGATCGAGAACATGTTCGCCAAGCTGAAGGACTAGCGGCGCATCGCGCCCAATTTGACCGCTACGCACACACCGTCTTCTCGGCAATCTGCATCGCAGCCGCCGTCGCCTTCCGTCTTAATCAATGAGGCTGACGCTAGCTGGCCTGTTAACCAGAGCACGAGGATATCATCGACACGATCGGTTTCGTTCGATCGGCATTGCTCCAATCCTAGATTAGCCCGCGCATCGTGAGTTCAGCCTTCAGATAGGCATAATAGATCGGCGCGGCGACAAGACCCGGCATACCGAACCAGGCCTCCATGAAAACCATCGCCAGAAGAAGCTCCCAGGCACGCGCATTGATCCGCGTTCCAATGATCTTGGCGTTCACGAAGTATTCGAGCTTGTGAATGACGATGAGAAAGGCAAGCGAGCCGATCGCTGCAAGGAAGGAGATGCTGAGGCTGACGACCACGATCACGGTGTTGGAGATCAGATTGCCGATGACCGGCAGAAGGCCGGCGACGAAAGTCAGCGCTATCATCGTTCTGATGAACGGCAGATCGATTCCGAAGGACGGTAGAACAGCGACGAGATAGATCGCCGTTAGAAACGTATTCAAGGCCGAAATCCGGATTTGCGAGAACACGATGTTGCGAAAGGCCTTGCTCAGAATTTTGACACGATCCGCCAGCGCGATCGCCAGTGGGCCGGGCTCGCCCGATGGCGCCGCCGAGCTCACCGCGATCAAGCCGCCGATCACCATGCCGACGATAATGTGGACCACCAGGACGCCGACATCCCGCCCGACGAGTTGAAGCTGGCCGGCATGTTCGCGGAGCCACCGGGCCGCGAAGACTTCCAGTTCCTCGATATTCGACGGAAAATAGGCCATCGCCCAAGTCGGGAGATGGACACGCGCGGTATCGATGATCTCGGCCATCTTCTTGAGGAGCGTCACGACGTTCTCCGAACCGCCAGTCAATTGCGACACGCCGCTAAAGATAGCGGCGGCTATCAGGAGCGTGAAAATCAAGGCCACCAAGGTCAGCGCAAGGCTTTTCGTCAGGCTGTTGGAGACGCCGATTCGATGGAGCATCGGTGCGGTGAAATGAACGAGGTTGAACACGAGAAGGCCTGAAAGCAGTGCCGGAAGTAGGCCGAGCTCAAGAACGGCGACCAGCGCTATAAGCGCGAGCAGGCACGACGCGAGATAGAACCGTGAGAAAGGCAGCACTTTTCACCTGCTGAAGCAGCCAAGTCCTCTCCGGGTTTCCATTAGCTTTGATACCCGGTGATGCGCAAGCGAACACGCGCCCAATACGTGTGTGAAGCTAGCCGCCTACATTTCTTCCCGGTTTGCAGCTTGATGGTTGTCGTTCATACTTTGATCCATGCGACACGGTCCATCAGGTCGAATTGGCATGTGCGCCTTCGGAACGCTCGTTCTGCCCGACAAGGCGTGAATGAATCGTCGCGAACGGCAGTAAGAGACATGCGGCTGCCATCCTGCGCGATCATTGATTTAATGCCGAGCGAGCCGGCGTCCGCTGGGTAATTTGCTGGCCATGACCTTGTCGATGCGTCTGCCGTCAAGATCGACGACTTCAAACCGCCAGCCGTCCGCTTCGACCGTTTCGCCTGTCGCCGGCAAATGGTGCATGTGCGACAGGATAAAACCGGCAACTGTTTCATAATCGCGATTTTCTGGGAGCTCGATGGCAAGGTGATCACACATCTCGTCAACGGGCATATACCCCGCAAGCAGCCATGACCCATCCTCGCGCTGCACGGCGGCCGTTTCTTCCTCGGCTTCCAGATCGGAACGGAACACGCCTGTGATCGCCTCGAGGATGTCGGCCGGCGTCACAATGCCCTCGAAATGACCGTACTCGTCGTGGACCAGGGCCACAGGCACCTGTGCTCCTTTCAGTGTTGTCAGCACATCAAGCGCGTCCGCCTGGTCGTGCACGATCGGCGCATTCTGCAGGTGAGGCCAGAGATCGACCTTCTGCCCATTGAGCATGCCCGCCAGTACCTTGCGGGTCTGCACGACGCCGATCATTGCATCGACCGTACCTTCGGCAATCGGCAGCAGAGAATGCTCCGTCTCGATGATCGCCTTGCGCACTCTCGTTTCTTCCCAGGTAATGTCGATCCAGTCCACATCGGTCCGTGGTGTCATAACAGCGCGCACCGCCCGGTCTCCCAGACGCATGACGCCCGCGATCATCCGGCGTTCGTCTGCCTCGATGGTCCCGTGATGCTCGGCTTCGGCAACCAACATTTTGATTTCCTCATCGGTGACTTTTTCCTTGGACTCGCCTTTCTGGCCTAAGAGCCACAGCAAACCACGACCGGAGAAATCCAGTAAGAACACCAGCGGTGCGCCAATTTTCGCAACGATGGTCATCGCCGGAGCTACACGCATTGCTATGCCCTCCGGATTGCGAAGTGCAATCTGCTTGGGAACAAGTTCTCCCACGATCAGAGAGGCATAGGTGATGACTGCCACTACGATACCGACACCCAAGGCGTCTGCAATGTTGCCGGGCACGCCGCTAGCGGCCAAGAGAAATGACAGGCGCTCGCCCAGCGTAGCGCCTGAGAAGGCCCCGGAAAGCACGCCCACCAATGTAATCCCTATTTGGACAGACGATAGGAATTTTCCGGGATCGGCACCAAGCGCCAGCGCACGATTGGCACCCTTCAGGCCTCGTTCGGCCATACCTTTGAGCCTAGCCGGTCGCGCCGAGACAACGGCTAGTTCCGACATTGCAAGCAGGCCGTTGATGCAGATCAGGACGACGACGGTCGCGAGTTCAATGTAAAGCATAGCGAACGTTTAGCATCTGCGAAGCGGGAACGAAAAGGTGCATTCGACCACTATGTTGCAGCGATCCGTAGCAAGGACCGACGGCAGTGACACCAATGCGACTGCTTGAGCGGAAGGTCGGACAAGCTCGTACTACTGAACTTGGTGCGCTAAGCCTGGACGGACGGGACCGATCATAACGTTTAGGGTGAAAAGCAACCTTCCAAGGGCGGTACGCTCGATCAACGCGAGACTCGTGTTCGAAGATTCGCAAGGCAACAGGTTGGCCGAGATGCCGGTCCCGCGAACGATTTGCTGGCGTCAGCACCAGCATAGTGACCGATACGTCACACCCAGGGCGCGATCATGCCCGGCGATCGCGGTCATGCGTTGACAACCGGCGTGCCACGCTGATCGAGCTTGATTGGTTCATACGGGAACGGGCGGCGAGCGTGGGTGTATCCCCTGCTCATCGGGGGGCGACACATGAAAAATACTAGGCACGCGCTCATGGCGCTGACCGCCCTTGTCCTGGTGTTTGCCAACGGATTGGGCCTCGAAGCCCTCGCGAAGGGCCTCACCGTCGTTCCTCCCGGAAACCGGTTCGAGCAGCAGCCGCCGATTCCCGCAGCGTCAGCGAATAGGACGCGCGCCTTCAAGACAACTTACGACGCCAAGTACCACAAGATTCTGGCGTTGCTGAGTAACGATAAAAAGCTCGTGCAACAGATCAAGGATACGGCCGCTGCCTATGGTATCGATCCGATCCACGTTGTCGGCGCGCTTGTCGGCGAACATACCTACAACGTCAGCAGCGTTGATGCGGCGCAAACCTACTACGTCAAGGCCCTGGCATACGCCAACGCGGATTTCGAATTCCGCTACAAAGGCATTTCGCTGCAGTCGTTTGTCAATCGCCCGGAATTTTCCGGCTGCACCCCTGCCAAAGGGAGTTCGGCACTGTGGAGCTGCCGAACCGACGTCTGGAACACACAGTTCCTCGGAAAAACTGTCGGCAATGTCGCCTATGAGAACGTGACCTTTCAAAGGGCGTTCTTTCAACCGTTCTTCGCCGGCCAGACGTTCGGGCTTGGCCAGATCAGCCCTCTGGCGGCGCTGGAAGTGACCGACCTGGTCAATCGGGTGAGCGGCTTTGAAAAGCTCTCACCCGATCGGCCGCAGGCAATCTACCGCGACATCATGGATCCGAAGCGCAGCGTGATCTACACGACCGCCATCCTGCGGGAGGCGATCGACGCGTATGCCGAGGAGGGGTTCGATATTTCCGGGAATCCGGGCATTACAGCAACGCTCTACAATGTCGGCCAGCCGCAACGTCGCGCAGCCGAACTTCGCGAAGCTGCGGCAAAGGGATCCGGACGAAAGCTGCCGGTGGAGAATTACTACGGCTGGTTCGTAAACACCAAACTCGATGAATTGCGAGCCCTTCTTGACGGTCAAGGGTGAGCAATCAACGCTGGCCGCCGCGCGGTTAAGCGCGTTGGCAGACCATCACCCGCAGGTCAGGCGCCGCGCAGACGGAGCAGAGCCCGACATTGGTGGCGAAATTCGGAAGGCGGCATTTTCTAGAGTTGGCCTAAGTGCCATTCGAGCACCATTGAACTCAGAACGTCCCGCGAGAATGTCAACGCGACGAAACCCCCCGGCAGTCCAATATGACTATGGCAAGTTTATCCGCATCTCGACCCGCCGGTTGACCGGGTCGTAGGGATCGGCGACTCTCGGATGGCTTTTGCCCTCGCCAATTGCCCTGATGCGTGACGGTTCGATTCCGTTCGATAGGAGGAATGCCGTCACTGATTGCGCCCGTCGTTCCGAAAGTCCTTGATTGTAGATAGCCGAGCCCGAGGCGTCGGTGTGGCCTTCGACGATGAAGTTATGCGCCCTTAGACGGTTGTCTTTCAGCGCCTTGGCAAATTCGCCGAGTTTTGTTCGCGCCTCCGGCTGCAACTCAGCAGAATCGAGGCTGAAATTGATCAACATGTCGAGGCCGATTGGCACTGACGCGTCCGCTTTGCTCTTGCATTCGTCTTCAGTGCCGATGCATATTCCACGCGACGGGCCCAGATCAGTCGCATTGCCGAAAAACTTGACGATGTCTTCTGACGTTTGGACAGGGTCGGCAAACGAATTTGAAGACGCCAGCACAGTCGCCAGCACCAAGAAAGAAGTGCCTATCCGCATAGCGGCCTCCAGCATGGAAATCGACGTCACGATCGGATAATTCCCAAAATAAATCCGGAGCGCGTGCCGGGTCAACCACACTATGGTTGCGACAAGCCGAGATAAGTTACTCATTCAGCTGTTTCAGGGTGACAATCAGGCTCTTTGTGACTGCTGCCACTCCGCTGCCGGCGCGGTCAAGGATGCGAGAGACCAGCCGGCGCCACGTTTTCCTAGTGCTGCTGGGCTTTCACGGCTCGCGACCGCTTCCGTCGGAGGACGCCAGCCTCGAATTCGAGATCAGGCGCCAAGGCAGCGAGACGCTGGAGCCGCTGCAGGTCTCGACGGTGCCGCGCGCCTCGCCGGGCGACGAAGTCGACGGACCTGCGCACCCTTTCTGCCGCCGCCTTCCATGTGCCGGACAGCCAGGGCCGTAAGGCGATCCGCTCAAACAAGGTTATTCGCGCCCAGTTGCGCCATGTCGGCCGGCTGGGTGACTATCTCTCGGAAAAGCGCGATGCCTTGCCTTGCTTGCCCTGGGGCGCGCCATCGATTTCGCGTCCGCGATGACCGGGGACTGGGGCGACGAGAAGGTAGCGTCACGAATGAACGGCCTGAAGCAAGACGTGGCTTCGCTGGACGATATGAGGTCCATCTCTCCGATAAGGTGCAGTTCCTGCTCGATGCCATGGTCGGGCTGATCGGCATCTCCCAGAACGACATCTTCAAAATCCTCACCATCGTCTCGATCGTTGGCATTCCGCCGACCCTAATCGCGGGCATCTACGGCATGAACTTCAAGACCATGCCCGAATACGACTGGGCCTTCGGCTACCCCTATGGACTGGCCATGATCGCTTTCAGCGCTATCATTCCGTTGGTTGGTTCAAGTGGCGGGGTTGGTTCTAAATATCGGGATTTGTCGCCTTGGTAGGGGTGAAGCAGGAAACCAACGAATGAGGCTCGACGAGATCACGCAAGCGACCATCGCTTTTATGCGGGCGCATGAGGCATGGGGCATTCCGCTCGTGACCATGCTGGCCTTCGGCGAATCGCTGGCCTTCATCTCGCTCTTACTTCCCGCGACCGTGATCCTCGTTGGCATCGGTTTTCTGATCGGCGAAAGTGGGATCGCGTTCTGGCCGTTGTGGCTCGCCGCTATCGTCGGCGCGGCACTTGGCGATTGGCTGTCTTTCTGGGTTGGCACGCGGCTGGGAGACCGGGTTTCGCACTATTGGCCGCTGAAGCGTTACCCAGATCTGCTTCCGCGTGGCCATAGATTCTTCGAACGCTGGGGTGGGCTTGGGGTGTTTATCGGCCGCTTCTCCGGTCCGTTGCGGGCATCCGTTCCGCTGGTTGCAGGTATCTGCGAAATGCGCGTCCTGACATTCCAGATCGCCAACGTCTCCTCGGCGATCCTCTGGGCGACAGGGATACTCGCGCCCGGTGCGTTCGGCCTCAAATGGCTGCAGGCTTGGATGTAGGCGACTCACGCCGGGCGAGCAGCTTGTCGATCCGCCTTCCAAGCAGTTACCCTTGAAGGCGCGGTAAGCCGCTCGCCCCGATCAGTGCACAGTGTCGGCCTTAGCGATTGCCCCTGGCCACCCGCCGGAGGGCCGGGTGGCACCCACATGGCCGAACCTCGACAACCGTCGCTAGAAAATGGCGATTTCGCCGAACTTTTCGACCCATAAGCCCGACCAGAGACGTGTATGCTGCATGCTTGGTCCTTGAGGATTGCTAATGGACAAGCCAGCCAAAGCGCCACTGTTCTCATATTTGGTCAAGCCGCACTTTCGGTTAAAATCGCCGGATCGCCTTCTCTCTGAAGCGGAGTTTGATCTTGCCCGGATAACTGTGGAGGATTTTCGGTTCGTGACCAGGGAGATGACCACAAATGTGGCGGAACTGCCCGCTGAAATCCGCGGTCGCAGTACCATTCTGCGGCGTTTGCTATCGGAGAGAGACTTGTTCAACGCGGGACGCCTCTTGATCCCGAGTTCGGGCCTGAGAGTTCTCGCGCGGATGCTGGATTTCGACCCTATTCACCCCGCCGTGCTTTTGACGTGCGGTAACTACCCTTGGGCCGGGGATCGGCTCCCGAAATATCGCTGCTGTGTTCTCGCTAAAGGGGCAACCTCCTTTGACTGGGACCCCTTGGCGATTTCGGGACGACGCCGACGTCTCCCTCTCGGAATATCTGAAAGGTCTCGCGATCGCGGTACATGGAACACCGGTGCGGCGGAGGGAGTCATTAAATACGTCGCGGATAAGAAAGGCCGCGCATGTTTCGGATCATCGGAAACACTTGAGCGAGAAAGCAATCGACAGAGCGTGGTCTCACATGTCGATCACAATTGAAAACCAAGGAAAGAAAAAATTCAACTTAACATGGTATATCTTGAGCTTCTTGCCGTTATTCAGGCGTTGAAATCGAGCGAGAGCATCACCCACTACATCACTAGAATGGATAAGTGGCTGAGATCAGCCGAGATTGTCTATCCGGAAGGAGCCCGATACGAGAATGTCAACCTGCCCATTGAACCGCTTTAGCGACGGAAAATCGGCGCTGCGCCCAACAGGCATCGCCGGAACAATCTTCATTGCCGCCCAAGTCGGTAACGTCGCGCGACATGGCCAACCGGCGGCCGGCCAACGTGTTTGGGGATGCAGCGGCGCGGACATGGAGAGGCTGCTAGTCTCGTTCCCCACGCCTCTGGACCAAGCCTTGGAGATGCCGACCTTTGAGGCGAAGGCGAAGCCGACAGCCGCGCGCACAACCGGCGTGGGGTTCTTCGACCGCATCCATGGCGCCACCGGCACCTCATCGCTGAACGGCTTGCGAGTGGCTGTAGCGACGAAGACTCTGGCGCGGGATGCCAAGGCGCCGCGGGGGCAGACGTTGCCCAGGCTTAGAGCGGCGACGCTTGGCTATCATGCCGGCGTCCAAGTCTCGCAGCTCGGAAGTTTCACCCTGACGGCTCTCCCAAAGAGTCTCGAAGGGGCGATGAAGCGGGGCCAGTTCATCCCCGGGACGAAATCCGACATACGTCGATCAAGCCTGCCCCAGAGCAAATACATGCGCCCCGACGTCCTTCACAAGTGCCAGCAATTCGGGCTGAGGCCTGACCCAGAAAGTTCGAAAAGCTTCCAGGAACCCCAGCCAAGGCACGTCATGCCCACTGACAGCCAGTACATCCTCGAACGCATCCGCCAAGGATGCGTGGAGTTGTCCGACGACGAGTTCGTCATCGACAGGCTGGCAAAATATGTCGGCAACGGCAGGATCCGCTGGCATGTCGAATTGCGCGGGCACCGCATTGAGCTGACGACCGGCCAGATCAAGAAGCAGCCGACCTTTCGCAGGAAAATCCTCGAACAGGCTGGCGTGCTGCCGCCGCGGCGTACCGGGGCCGACTACCGGCGATGGGCTCTCGATCTGAGGCGGAATGCCATCGAGCTTCCCTGGCGGGACAGGCCCGTCGATGCCGGTTTTGCCATCGACAGGCTGACCAGCCACGGCGATGGGCGCTGGACGGTGGAATACCAGGGCAAGGCGATAAAATTCACGACGACCAAACTGCGCCGGCAACTCAGTTTCCGCAAACGCATGCTGGCCAAGGCCAAGGTGCTGCCGCCCGAATTGGCGCCGGCTGCCTATCGCAAGTGGATGGACTGGCTTATTCAAAACGCGACTGAGGAAGTGCCGCAGACCGGCGAAACCTCGATCACAGAGAAAAGCTGGCTTGACGACCTGCCGGAGCTGGCCGGCTGGGAAGATGAAGCGCCACCCGAGAATTGATTGGGTTCCAACGATGTCATGCGCCGCTGGCGTGCGATCCGGTCGACGCTGTTGGGCACTTCACGTAAACAAGCTAAGATCGGTCCCGGCAGGGAGGACTTTTGCAATGGCCGAACCAGAGGACAGAGATATCAGGGAATCGCGCCGCATCCTCCGGGACATCAAGCAACAGAACGGCCCGGCAGGCTTTAGTCGTCTCCCTTACGAGGACCGGTTGCTTAGCCTGAGCGAGAAATATCCTGATCAGATCGTACGGTATTGGCCAGTTGGCCTTATCGTTGTCTTTGGACTCCTCGCCCTGTTGATCTATTTCGCCTAGCGCAGTGGGCATTGCCCTCGGTGCGCTTTGACGAAGTTCCTCGGCATCCCAACGCGGATCTATCCGCATTTTAACTAATGTAGACAATCCTCACGGAGAACGTTCTCCCGGCTGGTGAGCAGTGTGGAATGGACTAACCTTGTGGATGAGGATGAGCTTCCGGCACCCAGCCGATCAGGCCGCTGGCGCGCAATAGCTTTGGCGGCACTCCAAATCGTCCCACCGGTCATTTCGGTGGGATGCGCCATCATGGCCGGCTATATCACCTATGTGGCTTCAAACAGCAAGCCGCCCGCGGACATGGCCGCTTTGGCCGTGTCGATCATGAAATCCGGCGATGCCTCTCCGGAACTGCGCGATTGGGCAGCGGACGTTCTGGGGATACAGACCGATATCGGAACGCCTGCCAAAACTGCCCAGCAATAATCGCCTACCCGCCTCATATTCCTCCGGCGGGAATTTGGTCGCCGCCCAAATCAGCGGCCGGCGCCGCTCATTCAAGAGATGGCCTGAGGAGGCGCCGGCCAGGCGGGCATTGGGGTACCCGCCGACGCTACATTAGCATTCACGCATAGATTTGGTATGGCGCGAACGCGGAAGGTCGGCTGCCTTCACAGCAGCATTACCGCAATTTTTCCCAAGACCAGGAACCCGCAACGGTGCAAGGGTTGGAACGCCCAGCGTTTCGGCGCGGCTTGCCTGGAGACAATCATGGCGACGTTTCTTACCGCTCTCGCATCCGAAGGTCCGCCAGCCGACCGGGCGAAAGACATGGACCTGTATGGATGGTTGATCGGCAGTTGGGACATGGAGACGCTCCACCACCGCAACGACGGCACAATTCAGAAATGGGATGGCGAGTGTCACTTTGGTTGGGTGCTCGAAGGCCGCGCCATTCAGGACATCTGGATCAGGCCCAGGCGCCCTGCCCCGTCCACCATGTATGGCACGACCTTGCGCGTCTTCGATCCCGGGATCGGTGGCTGGCACATTATCTGGAGCGATCCGCTCAACCAGGATTACTCGCGCCAGATCGGGCGGGCCGAAGGCAAGGACATCGTCCAGATGGGCGCCGACTCGCGCGGCCTGCAGGCGCGGTGGCGGTTCACCGAGATCACCGCCGACAGCTTTCACTGGATCGGCGAGGAGAGACGCGCGGAGAGCGACCCCTGGCGCGTGACCTATGAACATTTCGCCCGCCGGGCGGGTTTCTGAAGCACGCCTGCGCGTTCCGCCCTCGTGCCTACGGGCGAGGTACGACCATAGATTAGCGATAGCTCAATTAACACCAAACCAGTATCTCAAATCGCCGGTACAAGCGCGCCCAAGAACCTTCATATGTACCGAGCGCGAACTGAGGCTAGACAAGTGAAGATTCCAATAGCATTGTTGGCACTGGGACGGGGCTCGACCGGCAAGCGCAAACGATGCTTGTCGGTGGTTGGCAACTGCTAAACCGTACAGCCGCAATTGCCACGGCTGCGAGACCAAGGAGTCCCAAGGATGCCGAACCCAAGCCAAACCAGCGATCAATGGTGGGTCAACGACCAGACGCCGGACAACCCGTACGGCAAAAGCGAAGATTACGGAGCCTTCCTCACCTACCTTGGAGCGCTGGACCGGTCGATAACGCCGGCGATCGCGGCGGGAACGCTGAGAATCAATGTCTCCGAGCTCAATGACCATCCCGAATACAAGGCCGCCGCGATCGGCGCCTTGCAGATGTGGGCCAGTGTCACCCCTTTGAAGTTCGAAATCGTCGACAATGCACCATACAACAGCGCAACGGACTGGATGCAGGTTGTCAGCCCCGAACTGGGCGAAGAGGACGACGGCAGCGCCTATTCCAACGACCGCTATGTCAGCATCGGCCAGCGTTTCCACGACACCGAGGTCAACAAGACGGATATTGGCGGCTATGTCTTCGATTCCTTCATCCATGAATTCGGTCATGAGTTCGGGCTGAACCACCCCGGGCTCTACAATTACAGCGGCCCCGGCGGCGTACAGATCAATTATCTGAACAATGCGACCTGGACCTACGACCGTCAGCAATACAGCGTCATGTCCTATTTCGACGGGATCGATGTCGGTGAAACCAGCCGCTGGTCGGCGTCAACGCCGATGATGGCCGACATCGAGGCGGTCATCCGCCGCTTTTTCTCCACCGTCGACGAGAACGGCGTGCGCACCTATCAGCATATCGATCTCAACACGGGCGACAACGTCTACGGCTTCGGCAGTGCTGTGGATGGCTACCGGCTGACCTCCTCGGGCATGCAGCACGATATCGGTTTTGTCATCCATGACACCGGCGGAACCGACACGATCGACTTCTCCGGCTCGACTGCCGGGACGATTCTCGATTTGCGCGCCGGACAGTTCTCCAGCGTCAACGGCCACAGCAACAATGTGTCGATCTTCGCCGGGCACAACGCCGATGGCACCGATTATTACATCGAGAACGGCATCGGCAGCAGCTATGACGACGTCCTGATTGGCAATGACGGAGCCAACGTGCTGGATGGCCGCGGCGGCGGCGACCGCATGGCCGGCAATGGCGGCGACGACACCTACTTCGTCGACTCCCTCGACGACATCGTGCGCGAGGAAGCGAATGGCGGGAATGACACGGTCGTTCTGCTGAACCGGAACTTGAATATCCGGAAAATCGCCAACGTCGAACACATCATCTACGCCGACGAGTCGACACTCCAGCCTGGAGGCGGCGGCACCGAAACCCTGCCGATCATCGGCGACAACACGCTGACCAGCGTCATCTTCGGCGACAATGGCAACAATACGCTCGACGGCGGCGCCGGCGACGACACGATCTTCGGCCAGGGCGGCGATGATCTCATCATCGGCGGCCGCGACTCGCTCGCCAGCCGCGACATCAACAACACCATCGATGTCGCCGACCTTCCAGACCAGACCGAGAGCGACGACGGCAATGACACGCTCTATGGCGGCCGCGGCAACGACACGATCCTGGGCGGCCAGGGCAACGACATCCTCGACGGCGGCGACGGCGACGATACGCTGAGCGGCCAGGATGGCGTCGATATATTCAGGGGCGGCGCCGGTGTCGACACGGTCGACTTCAGCAAGGAGAGCCCCTTCCAGCTGCTCGTCAATCTCGAGACGAACGTGGCCAGCGGCGGAACCGCCACGGGCGACACCTTCTACAGCATCGAGAACCTGATCGGCTCCGATGACCGCATCGACCGTTTCATCGGTACGTCGGCGGCAAATCATTTCTGGGGCCGGGGCGGCGGCGACTATTTCAACGGCGGCGGCGGCAACGACATACTGGATGGCGGCAATGACGGCGACATCCTGTACGGAGAAGCCGGCAACGACACGATCATCGGCGGCGCCGGCCAGGACTATCTGGATGGCGGCGCCGGCATCGATACGGTCGTCTACGAAGGCAGCTCCGCCAGCGTGACGATCGACCTCGCCAATGGCACGGCCAATGGCGGCGATGGCGATGGCCCGGTGCAGATCGTCGGGCGCGGCACCGTTATCCGGCACGACATCCTGGTCGGCTTCGAAAACGCTGTCGGGTCGTTCTTCGACGACCATCTCATCGGCAACGCCCAGGCCAACAAACTTTCCGGCGGCGCCGGCAACGACACGCTGACCGGCGGTGGCGGCGCCGATATATTGAATGGCGGCGCCGGCAGCGACACGGCGGACTACGCCGACGCGGCCAGCGGGCAAAACCTCAAACTGGGTGGCGGCAAATCCGGCGGCGACACCTATATCTCGATCGAAAATCTGGCTGGCTCGGGCTTCAACGATCACCTGACCGGCGATGGCGCGGCCAATGTGCTGACCGGCCAGGGCGGCGCCGACAAGATCGACGGCGGCGGCGGCGATGACACCCTGCTCGGCGATTTCGCCTATCAGGGCGATGCTCCGCCACGCCCGGGCATGGGCACCGGCTACGCCACGCTCGGACCGGACGCGACCAACAATTCGGTCTCGACTGCCTTCGACATCTCGAACAACTTCTCGCTGACCGCCGACCCCGACATCTTCGATTCGACGACCACCCTTCACACCACCGTCAATGCCACCGGAAACGGCTTGGGCGGATATTACAGCATCAACCTGGCGGCCGGCACGATCATCACCATCGACATCGATGGCATTGCCGACCCCAATGTCCATGACAGCATCGTCAGGGTGCTGGACAGCGATGGCAATATCGTCGCCCAGAACGACGATGGCGGCAACGACCCCGGCTCCAACAACGGCCGCGATTCGAGCACCAGCTTCATCGTTCAGGAAACCGGAACCTACTATATTGTGGAGGGCGAATGGTCGGACTCGGCTCCTGGCGATGGCTGGGTCGAATCCGTGCCGGAGGGCTCGACTTACAAGCTGAACGTGTCGGTCGAATTCCCGCCGGCACCAGCTCAGCCGGGCGTTGCGGGCGCCGATACGCTCAACGGCGGCGGCGGCAGCGACCTTTTGGATGGCGGGCTGGCTGCCGATACGCTGACCGGCGGCGCCGGCGACGACTATTTCCGCTTCTCGACAGAACTCGGGAACGGCAATATCGACTGGATCAAGGACTTCAAGGTCGCCGACGATACGATCCTGCTGGACAACCTCATCTTTGCCAGCGTTGGCGGCGACGGCGCCCTCGCTTTGGGCTCATTCTACAAGAGCGCAGCCGGTGCTGCTCATGATGCCGACGACCGCATCATCTACGACACCGACAGTGGAATATTGTCTTACGACGCCGATGGTTCCGGACAGGGAGCAGCCGTACAGTTTGCACACCTGAACACAAATCTGGACCTTTCGGCTGCAGACTTCATCGTCATCTAACGCGTTGCCGGGAGGGGTGCCGTCAGGCTCCCCTCCCGCATACCCCAGCGCAGTGAAAAGGGAGAGGACGCGATGACCGACCGCCGCACAGTGTTAATGGCCGCCGGAGTTGCGGCAGTCGCCGCGGCCACCGGGGCGGCGGCAGCGCAATCGCCAGATATTCGCGCGCCAGATATTCGCGCAACAGATATTCGCGGCGCCGTCACCTTTGTGGGGGGCAAGGCTATCCCGGAAGGTCATCTCGAGATCTATCTTGAGGATCCCGCCATTCAGGACAGTGGGCGACGCCGCGCCGCCAAAACCAGCCTCAAGAGCGAGGGCGGCTCAAAGACCATAGAATTTTCCTTGCCCCTGCCCGCAAGCTCGACCGCTTCACCAACGCTGCAGGTCGTTGCGCGCCTGGAGCGTGCGGACGGCTGGCTGGTGGCGCGGGGCAGCGCGCAGTTCCAGGCCGGCTTGCCCGTCCATGTCACACTCAAGGCAGTTATCTATTGAAGGGACGAGATGCCATATCCTGATTGCGAGCCTGCATGCAGCTGACGCCATCGACGCCGCTTACGCTGGTCGGAATCCTGGCGTCCTTTCGACGTGCGTTTTCGGGCATCGTCCTGATGAGCGGGGTCGTCAACGTGCTGACCCTGACCGGCTCGTTCTTCATGTTGCAAGTCTATGACCGCGTCGTTCCGGGTCGCAGCGTGCCGACGCTGGTCGGCCTGGCGGTGCTTGCGGGAACATTGTTCGTGTTTCAGGGAGTGCTGGAGCTGATCCGCTCTCGCCTCATGGTGCGGCTGGGACAGGGGTTGGACGCAAAGCTGAGCCCGTCGGTCTATTCGGCGCTGATGCGCCTGCCGCTGCGCGCCAAGCCTTCCGGCGACGGGCTGCAACCCCTACGGGATCTCGATCAGGTCCGCTCCTTTATCGGCAGTGCCGGACCGACCGCTTTATTCGACCTGCCATGGATGCCGCTCTATATCGGCATCTGTTTCATTTTTCATTTCTGGATCGGCGTTACCGCGCTTGCCGGCGCCGTTGTCCTGTTTGCACTGACGCTTCTGGCCGAATTCCGGACACGCGGCCCGACAAGGATCGCCGGACAGCACGCGGCCGTTCGCAGCACGTTGGCCGAGGCGACAAGGCGCAATGCCGAAGCCATGCAGGCCATGGGTTTTGGCGGGCGTATCGCCGAGCGGTGGTCTGCCGTCAATGCCGAGTACCTGAACGCCCATGCGGCGGCCAGCGATGTCGCGGGAACGCTTGGCACGATTTCCAAGATCCTGCGGTTGATGCTGCAATCGGCAATGCTGGCGATCGGCGCTTATCTGGTCATCCAGCAAGAGGCGACCGGCGGCATCATGATCGCAAGCTCGATCATGATGGGCAGGGCGCTGGCTCCGATCGAACTGGCGATAGCGCATTGGAAGGGTTTCATTTCAGCGCGGCAAAGCTGGGCACGCCTGAAGCAGCTTCTGTCCGCGCTGCCGGAAGGCGCAACCGGCGTGACCCTGCCCGCGCCTGTCAGCGCGCTGGCGGTCGAGAATGTCAGTGTCGCGCCGCCGGGCGAACGCACGCCGGTGGTGTGGGATGCAAGTTTTTCACTGGCCAGGGGAGCGGGCCTGGGGGTCATCGGCCCGAGTGCTTCCGGCAAATCATCGCTGGTGCGTACGCTTGCAGGTGTCTGGCTTCCGGCGCGCGGCGCCGTGCGGCTGGACGGCGCGACGCTTGACCAGTGGCCGGCCGACGAGCTGGGTAAACATATCGGCTATCTGCCGCAGGATGTGCAGTTGTTCGACGGCACGATTGCGCAGAACATCGCCCGCTTCGACCCGGATGCGTCGTCCGACATGGTGCTTGCGGCAGCCAAGGCCGCCGGCGTGCATGATCTCGTCGTGCATCTGGCCGACGGTTACGACACAAAGGTTGGCGAAGCCGGCGCCTCGCTGTCGGCGGGGCAACGGCAGCGTGTCGCCCTTGCCCGCTCTCTCTATGGCGATCCCTTCCTGGTCATCCTGGACGAGCCGAATTCCAATCTCGACTCAGAGGGTGAAGTGGCCTTGTCCGCCGCCATCCAGGGCATCAGGGACCGCGGCGGCATCGTTATCGTCGTCGCGCACCGATCCAGTGTGCTGGCCAATGTCGACACCGTGCTGGTGATGGCCAATGGCCATGTGCAGGCCTTCGGTCCGAAGGATGAGGTGCTGAACAAGGTCTTCCGATCGGCGGCACCGCTCAAGGTCGTTGCCGCCGCAGAGAGAGGCGTTCCTGCATGAGCGAGGACAGATCCGCTTTGCATCATCGGCAGGTCCGCCGCTATCTCGTGGCTGGCGTTGCTACCTGTCTGCTGCTTGTCGGAGGTGTTGGCGGCCTGGCGGCAGTGACCAAGATGTCGGGTGCGGTGATCGCAGCTGGCCGGCTGGTGGTCGATTCAAATGTAAAGAAAGTTCAGCATCCGACGGGCGGCGTGGTCGGCGAGATCAGGGTGCGTGAAGGCGACCGGGTCAAGGCGGGCGATATTTTGGTGCGGCTGGACGAGACGACAACGCGCGCCAATCTGGCGATCGTCTCAAAAGGTCTGGATGAGTTTTATGCACGGTTGGCGCGCCTGGAGGCGGAGCGTGACGGCAAGGACACGATCAGCTTTCCGGACGTTTTGACATCGCGGCGCGACGAAGCCGGTGTCGCCGCATCGATGGCCGGAGAACAATCGCTGTTCGATTTCCGGCACCAGGCGCGGTCTGGCCAGCGATCGCAATTGCGCGAACGGATCGCGCAGTTGAAGCAGGAGAGTGCCGGCCTGACCGAGCAGCTGCAGGCGAAACGCCGCGAGATCGAGCTGATCCAGATCGAGCTGGAAGGTGTGCGGTCGCTCTGGCATCGCAAGCTGATAGGGATCGACCGCATGACGTCGCTGGAACGGGACGCGGTGCGGCTCGAAGGCGAGCATGGCCAGTTGACCGCGGGAATTGCCCAAGTGAAAGGCAAGGCGTCCGAGATCGAACTGCAGATCATCCAGATCGACCAGGATCTTCGCAGCGAGGTCGCGACCGATTTACGCGATACCCAGGGAAAGATCTCCGAGTTCGTCGAACGCAAGGTAGCGGCCGAGGACCAGTTGAAGCGCATCGATCTGCGCAGCCCGCAGGATGGCGTGGTGCTGCAGTTGGCGGTGCATACGATCGGCGGGGTCATCACCCCCGGCGAACAGGTGATGCAGATCGTACCGGTGACAGACGACCTGACCGTTGAAGCGCATATCGCACCGCAGGATATCGACCAGGTGACGATGGGCCAGAATGCGATTTTGCGCCTGTCGGCGTTCAATCGGCAAACCACGCCGGAGCTGACCGGGACGCTGTCGCGGATCTCGGCGGATCTCACCATCGAAGAGCGTACCGGAGCAGCCTTCTATGTGGCGCGGGTGACGCTTCCGAAAACCGAGGTCGCCAAGCTGCGGGGGCTGGCGCTGGCGCCGGGCATGCCGGCCGAAGTGTTCTTCCCGACGGGCGACCGGACGATGCTTTCCTATCTGGTGAAGCCGCTGTCGGATCAGATCCAGAAAGCCTTCCGCGAAGAATGAAGCTGGCAAGCGGCGTGTCTTGCCTGTGGCCGGCACCGGGACCGGCTGGTTGCCGATCCCGAGCCCCTACTCCGCCGCCTCGTAGCCTGCGATACCCTCGATCTCCAGGAAATCCTCCAGTCCGTATTCGCGACCGTTGCCGCGACCTCAATCTGGCGACGTTGCCGGATGATGAAAGAGACCCGCACTACGACAACATCCGCCGGTCATGTTGCGGAGCCGCCGAACATATCGGCCAGAGTCCCGACAATGCAGCGCTGACGGCAAACAGCATGGTCAAGTTTACGCGGGCGATAGTTGGAATCATCGAGATAGGCCGCGGGTAAGGTCCGACCAAATCAATAAAAGCCCTCAGAGACTCAAGGTCTGGCTTTGCCGGCCAGCTAGTCATCTAGGCCCATATCGTCGTCCAGAAAACTGATATCCAATTGATGCTCTAGTTGCTCTAGTGAGAGCTCGAATCCATCGCGACCAGCGGACAGACGAACCCCTTTGTCCGACCCAGGAATCCTAAATAGACGCTCACCTGATTTACTCAAATTACCGAGGAGCGAAAATGGTACGCGCACACGATCCCCGGCATACTCTTCACCAACGAGCGTGCCGAAGTTCACATCACGGTTCTCAATCGTCGGCTCACCCGGCTTGGGTAGGCTCGTTTCAAGCAAGAAAACGCCATGGTCGAAACCGCCCACTTTCTCGCGCTTTGCATCCGCAATTTCGAGAACCTTTTTCTCATCAACGCCTGCTTGATGCATAATGCCGCGAAGAACCTCGTAAACATCCGCCAACTCCTCAGCAGTTGCATCCTGTCCTTCAGCGGCCAGCAGTTCCTGAGATTCTTCGATCAGCTTTCCGATCAATAACTGCAGGATTTCATCGGGTTTCAAATTCGCGAATACGACCCGCTCCCGCTTCGATCTTATCCGCTCAGGTATGCGATCACGCACGAGCTTCTGATACTTAATTCGACCGCGAGTGCGGAACGACTTCCTGTGCAACCTAAGATATACAGGAACCTTCCCTTGAAGCTGGAAATACGGGTGCGACAGAGGCGAGCCCGAATAGATCACAGACGAGCCCACCGTTTGGGCAAGCGATATAATTTCGCCCAGAAATTTGTGATCCCGAACGAGATGTTCACTAGGTTGAATATCCATCGCCACCTTCTTGCCTGACGGCAAGATCGGCACGATTGCTTTTACGTTCTCCAAATCACCGGGCGCGCGAACGGGCACGACAACATGATCTTGCCCTATTGCCGAATCTAAGTCTGGGTTGGAATATTCGTATGTACGATACCACGGCAAGCATAATACGCCACCCGATGCTAGCTCGACGCCGGCAAACCACATGATGGCGACTCGCTTTCCGAGCTTCGTGCCTATGATGTTTGTCTTGCGGGCGATTTCCAAAACTTCATTCGCCCGCAGGCACTGATGACGGCCTATTCCATTTCGTATTTGTTTAAAGGTCCACTCTCCCTTCTCATTCGGCCAGAGAAAATGCGATTTGTAGCTGGGGTATGCTGTAACCTCTTCGGTGATCGTATGCACATCCCACGCGTCGTAGGGATAGAACTGAAGAGAGTCCGGCAAGCCCCAATTGGCGTGAACCTGTATGTAAGGAGAATCCGGGTCATATAAGGCCCACGCCCCAGCACGAGCGCCAATGTATTTGTGCAAAATGAAGGCGAGATCCTCTAGCTCCCCTCCTTGAGAAGTATGCGCCTCTAATTGCTGGTGCATCCAGGCTGCAGCCGAAATAGGGTCGAGACAGCTGCTCGTACACGGCAGGTTGGTCGTTTTATCTGCGCCAGATCGGCGGCTGACACGGATGACAGCCATTTCCTCGAAAAATTTCTGCAATTCAGCGATCAGGCTTTCTCGCTGACTCCTTTCAGTAAGAATCTTTGAGGCGTCTCTATAGGAAAGCACGTATAGCTTCTGGGGGAGAGGAGCGTAGTCGATAGACAATTCTTCTAGTATTTTAAGTTTGTCCCATATTGGTATGTTATCGTCATTGGCCTCGCTAAGGATCGCCGGTGGCGTGTCCGATACAATCAATTTCGAGTAAATCGGCAAGTCATTTGGATCGACTCCTTCAAGGTTGTCATCGTCCAGGTCGCATTGAAGGAGGTAAAGCCGCCCATCCGCCTCGGCCCACTCCAAGAGCATCCGGTCACGGCGCAGAACCGGACTAAAGTGATCAATTAACCACCGACAGGTAGATGCGAAAACGCGGTCGATCGGCTTTTGCGCAGACGGAATTAATTCAGTCTGGTGTTGGGCGGGCGCGTCACGCTGAGAATTAAAGCGGTCGGGCGCTAAATTGTAACCATCGACTTCAGTAAATCTTGTCCAATGCTCTCTCGTTCTGGATAGACGATTCAGATTCCCCAAAGTGCCCTTGATACAATTTGGCAAGAATCGCTGCAGAATTATAGCTACCTTCGCACCAGGTCGAATCGCTGTTGCATGATCTCGTATTTTTGAGATGGCCTCCCTGACTGCACTTTGATCGGGGGGATCATCAAAGGAAATCGATAGAAAGGTTCCGCGGTCCCAGATCGTTTCGCCCACTATACTTGAACGCACAATCAGCGGCCGATTTTTCAATCCCTCAGGCAAATCCAACGACACGGGGCCGTCGGCTAGAGAGTCTACCCAAGCCGTTGAGAGCAAGAGATACTCGGGCGTCCACATTGGTGGTAGCGTGGCTAGATATCCACCTTTTGTTCCAAAGTCTCTTGCGAGTTCGGCCCCTTCGGTCGCCAACCTAGGCAACGGCCCGGGCGAAAATACCTGCCTCACTTTTTGTCTACTTTACCAAAAATTGCGTTCGCTACATTGGTGAGGAGACCGCTCACGCCGTCGGCAAAATACCCTGCAAGGAACGCTACCACTAATGACCTTGCTAGATTCGGTTCCAACTCAACTGACTTTCCACCCATAAAACCAGTTTGCATCAATGCTAGGACTACATGCGCGTAAATACCGCCTGTCAACGGAACAAAAACACGCCACAGAAACCTGTCTTGATGCCAGATACCATTCGCCACAGAATGAACTAGCCATTTGATAGCAAATACGGTGCCGCCGACCGATCCAACTATCCAACACAGCACATCTCGGCGCTCTAAATGAAAATAGGACCTGTGGAGGATCGCCTTTATTGATCGTGAAATCACCAGCGTAGGAAAAAGCCACTATCGCAGAGATGCCAAAAAAGAGCAGATAAAAACCCAAAATAGACGCCTCTCGCCTTATCTGTGGCGCGGCATCTTCGTACTTCGTTCTCCACTCCCACAACTGCCGATTGTCCGGAGCCACTGGAGGCGGCACCGGAACCGGGTTTTCTACGGGAATGTCGGTTTCTTCGCTCAAGCGGCTTGCCGCTTCCCCTTGTGAAAATTGGATATCGTCTTAAGGACGTTGTCGTAGAAGGGATGCTCCCGATAATTCCAACTATCGGGGGTTCCGGCAGCACTAGCTATGACTCGACGAAACCTTTGCGAAACTTCGTTTTTGGCAGGCTGCTCTAGTAGCGTTTTCCCTGACATCCATGCCAGGTAATAAGGTTTTTCGGATAAGACACCATTATACATTTCACCAATTGGCGCAGCGCCATCGCAAGCGTCCAACTCCTCGCTCATGCCGTCCCAGACACATGCGAGAAAGTTGCGGCTCGACACAATTATATGCAGGTGGGCGTGGTCCACACCGCATCCGATGTTTGACCCAGCTCGCAGCGCCCCGTGCTCGAAGGCCAGCATCTCATCGCCAGGCTTTGAGACTGCCTCAAATATGCTTGACGCGATACTTGAGAGCTCTTCGCGAGTGCCCATGCCCTGCTGGCCGAAATTAAAGGAATGCACTTTTGGGACGACCAAAAACCAATTTGGTACGATCATACCAATCGTTGGCAAGACTACATTATGCAATCCTTGCACAAGCGGTTTGTCCTCCAATTTCTGAACGCAATCCGCCAAAGCGTCAGAGAACCGACTTTTAGGTATCGTGGGTGCCCCGCTCACTGCAATATCCACTTCTAAGCGATTCAATCGCCTGCATAATAGCACATACGGTTTATCGTTGTCGTGCAACCAGATTGCGACGCAGGTAGCTAGATAGGTCTTTTTTCCTAAAAAACCAACAGAATGAGCATTTGAAACGTCGGCCCTACTCCGCCGCCTCGTAGCCGGCGATGCCCTTGATCTCGAGGAAATCCTCGAGCCCGTATTCGGCGTATTCGCGGCCGTTGCCGGATTGCTTGTAGCCGCCGAAGGGCAGGCCGGCGTCCCATTGGGGATAGTTGATGTAGACGTTGCCGGTGCGCATTCGGGCGGCAACTTCGCGGGCCTTCTCGATATCCTTGGCCTGGATGTAGGACGCCAGCCCGTAGACGGTGTCGTTGGCGGTGCCGATCGCCTCTTCCACTGTGTCGTAAGGCATGATCGCCAGCACCGGTCCGAAGATTTCCTCGCGCGCGATGCGCATTTCTGATGTGACATCGCCGAACACGGTGGGGCGGACATAGTAGCCGCGGTTGAGTTCGGCCGGACGGCCGGGGCCACCGGTAACGAGCGTCGCGCCTTCATCTATGCCGGCCTGGATCAGGTCCTGGATCTTGTCGTACTGGATCTGGCTGACCACCGGGCCGAGCTTGGTGCCGGCCGCATCGGCCGGGCCGACGGTCAATTTTTCGGCCGCCGTCTTGGCGTAGCCGGTCGCCTCGTCGTGGCGGTCGCGCGGCACGAACATGCGGGTCGGCGCGTTGCAGGACTGGCCCGAGTTGCTGAAGCAGCCGGCGACGCCCTTGCTGACGGCCTTTTCAAGATCGACATCGGGAAACAGGATGTTGGCCGACTTGCCGCCAAGCTCCTGATGCACGCGCTTGACCGTGTCGGCGGCCGCCTTGGCGACCAGGATGCCGGCGCGGGTCGAACCGGTGAACGACATCATGTCGACATCGGGATGGCTGGACAGCGCCTGGCCGACGCCCGGGCCGTCGCCATTGACGAGGTTGAAGACGCCCTTGGGAACGCCGGCCTCGTCGATGATTTCGGCAAAGATGATGGCGTCGAGCGGCGCGATTTCCGAGGGCTTCAGCACCATGGTGCAGCCGGCGGCGAGCGCAGGACCGACCTTGCAGGTGATCTGGTTCAGCGGCCAGTTCCACGGCGTGATCAGGCCGACGACCCCGATCGGCTCCTTGACGATCAGCGACGAGCCCTTGACGTGGCGGAATTCGAACGACTTCAGCACCTCGGCCATCTTCCGCAGATGTGCCAGGCCAATGCCGACCTGGCTGTCGAGTGCCATCTGGCGCGGCGCGCCCATCTCGCGCGATACGGCCAGCGCCAGATCGGCGCTGCGCTTCTTGTAGACCTCGATTATGCGGGTGAGGATATCGAGGCGCTCCTCGACCGAAGTGAAGCCGAATGTCTCGAAGGCGCGCTTGGCGGCCGCAACCGCCTTGTCGACATCGGCCTTTGAGCCGAGCGAAATCTGCGCGAAAGCATCTTCGTTTGACGGATCGATGACGTCGAGTGTGCTGGGCACGACAGGATCGACCCACACGCCGTCAATATAGAACTGCAGATTGTGTGACATGGGCTTCTCCTCGGGGGATTTCTGAATTGATGGGGGGCGATCGCCAGATCGTCGTATCGGTTCAGGGATAACGATGGGGCAAGAGCGATGTCAAACGCAAGGGCGGGCGATTGAGCCGACGGCTACAGAAGCGTGTGCCCCGCCGCGACCAGAAGCCCCCTTGCCGCGGCTTGATCCTTGGCTTTGACGAGCAGATGGTCGCCATCGAAGGTGGATACCAGAAAAATGCCGAGTTCGTTTTCCGACAATGGCTTTATCACCGACAGCACGATGCCGGTTTCGTCGAAGGCAAAGGGACCTTGGAGTTTCAGGGCGACCCAGTCCCTGTCATGCTTCACCCCGTCCGGCACCCGATCCTGCAGGCAGACGACCGAAAGCTCGTCGTCGGTCCTGGTGATGCTGACGAAGCCCGGCCCGTCCGCCCAGCCGGGAATGCTGTCTTTTGCTTCGAGGCGCGAGACCGCATACCGCCCCGAGAGCGGCTTCAACCGGACCCTGACTGCCATCCGATCCTCCCTGTTATCGGCCATCACCCAGTTTCTTGCTCATATAGACCGTCATGCCGTCCATGAACGGCTCCTCCCGGTCGATCGTATAGCCATGCCGTTTGTACAACAATACATTGGCCTCGAAGGCGCCATTGGTCAGCAGGCGCAGTTCGAAGCGGCCGGCCTCACGCCCCTTCTGCTCCGCCCGTTCAAGCAACAGCCGGCCGATGCCCCTGCCCTGCGCCTCTGGCGCGACGCAGACATTCTCGATCCAGAGATGATCGTAGGCCAGGATGGTCTCGATCATGCCGACGATGCGGCCATTTTCGATGGCGAGATCGAACGGATGTTCGGCGACCGCCTTGTCATAGTCGGCGCGCATCGGCAGCGGCTCGCGGCCGATCAGAGGCACCCATTTGGCATAGGCGGCACGCACAATGTCCTTGATGGCGGCAGCGTCCGCCGGTTGGGCCGGCCGAAACAGGATGGAAGAATTGGACATGGCAAAGGCTCCAGACATGAAAACCCCGCCGGCAGACGTCGCGGGCGGGGCTGGAACGAACGAACCGGAATTTTATTGGGCCGGTCCTTTTCGTCGCGCAAACAGCTTGCCGCGCTGCGTGGTGCAGGAACGGCGTCGCTTGGCGATGGCGAACGAGAAAACGAACATGACGCCACGCTGGAGCAGGAAGCGCGGCGCTGTCAAGATTTTGGCGTTGGCCCAGCCTCCGAGTTGACCCGCGCGGCAGAGCGGCCGGCGCCGGCAAGGCCATAAGTGTACTGCCAGGCAACGCCAGTCTTCACCTTGCGCGGTGGTTGCTCGCCCTAAACTGCTGCCGTCGAGTAGGGCTCTCGTACGCGTACAAAAAAACAGCAACAGCTAATATTGTTGGACATTCAACCTATCACTGGTTCAAATTTCTATTTGATCTAGTCTTGTCATCATAATATAAGCGGAGAAGCACTGGACGGGCTGACGGGGGGGGGGGGGGGGGGGGGGGGGGGGGGGGGGGGGGGGGGGGGGGGGGGGGGGGGGGGGGGGGGGGGGGGGGGGCGCCATGCATCGAGGGCTGGCAAAGCGTACAATCTCACGTTTGTTAGGCGCGATGACGGTCGTCTACGCGCTCGCGGGCACGACGTCAGCGCTCGCGCAGTCTTGTAGTCCCACACAGACAGCTCATGCTTTTAGCTTTACTGGCGGCGACCAGTCCATCTCGGTTCCTGGCAACACCCATTCCGCCACAGTATACCTCAAGGGAGCGCAAGGCGGGGTTGGCAAGAGCGGCGCCGGCACCATCGGGGGGAGCCCATTGAGCCCAGGCGGCGCCGGCGGGCTCGGCGGCCAGGTGAGCGGTTCCTTGACTGTCGCGCCGGGTGACATCCTTTCTGTCGGCGTTGGCGGCCGTGGCTCGCTCGCGGTCAATCCCGGTGGCGCGAGCGGCACTCCCGACGGCGGCAATGGTGGCGGGGCGACCGACCTGCGGCTGGGCGGAACCCGCCTGGCAATTGCTGGCGGCGGTGGCGGCGGTGGCAACGGGGGCTGGCACACTACAAATTCGATAGCTGGTGGCGCCGGTGGCAAGAGCGGGGGATCCGGCTCGGCAGGAACTGATGTTTCGGGCGGCCTTGGCCCCTTCGGCGGTGAAGGTGGCACTGTAGGTGCCGGTGGCGCGATCGGCGCTGGGTGCGATAGTTTTCCTGGCACGGCCGGTCAGGCAAATGGCCAAGGCGGAACTGCACGAAATTTCTCAGGGTCTTTCCTGGGCGCCGGATATGCTGGTGGCGGCGGTGGCGGGGCTACTGTCGGCGGCGGTGGTGGCGGCGCAGGCGTCGGCACGACCTCGTGCCAGCAGAACTGGAACGGCGCCGGCGGCGGCGGCGGCGGCGGATCATCGGATGCCGGCTCGCTGCAATCGGCTGCGGTGGCGGAAGGCGTCAATTCAGGCGATGGGTCCGCATTGATCTGTTTTGATGAGCCGCTCTATGTGATCAGCGGCACGGCGAGCGGTCAGACCGGGACGGTGAGTTTGAAATTGACATCAAGCTCGCCGGCAGGGACGCAAACCAGGGACGTGAATGTCGGCGATACCACCTTTGCCTTTGCGGATGGCCTGCTGACCGGCTCCAACTGGAGCGTTGAGGTTACTGCCAAGCCGGCCGACCAGACATGCACGGTTACGACGGCCTCGGGCACGGTGGCGGGAGCCGACGTGACCAATCTTGTCCTGTCCTGCACCACGGTCACGGTGGAGCTGTCGCCGGCAACATTGCCGAATGCGCATATTGGCACGCCGTACAGCCAGACCATCACGGCAAGCAGCCCCAATGGCGGCGCCGCACCCTACACCTTCACCGTGATTTCCGGCTCAGTGCCTCCCGGCCTCGCGCTCTCGCCTGGAGGTACGCTGGCTGGCACACCCACTGTCGCGGCCAATTACGATTTTACGGTGCGGGCCACGGACAGCAACGGCGTTACGGGCCAACGTGACTACACTGTGGCCGTCGAGATCCACTTGCCGTCGGCACAGGACCACACGCTGGACGTGATGGCCGGAACGACCGGGTCCCTCGACCTGACGCAAGGGGCTACGAATGGGCCGTTTACCAGCGCCACGATTGCCTCGCCGCCGCCGAGCGAAGCTGGCACGGCTTCCATTGTGCCCGATGGCGGCGCTTATATCCTGCAGTTTGCCGCGGCAGCCACCTTTGCCGGCACAACCAGCCTGACCTACACGCTCTCGAATGCCGACGGAACGTCACCTCCGGCAACCGTGACCATAAACGTCACGGCACGGCCCGACCCCTCCCGCGATCCGGAAGTGATCGGCCTGATTCGGGCACAGGTGGAGGCGGCAAAGCACTTCGCCGACATTCAGATCCAGGGATTTGGACAGAGGCTGGAACAGCTCCACAATGAGGGCGACCAGCGCCACAATTCGATAGGCCTCAGCGTTGCCGTCCAGCAATCGTCGGACAATCCCGACGCATACGCTCAGCAGCAGAATGCGGCGAACGATCCGGCGCTCGCCGCAATCGCCACGGCATCGTCGCAGTCCACTTACGGAGCGCCCAATCCGGAGCGCATTCAGCCCAACGCCAACGCAAAGCAGGACAGGACCTCGACCGGCGCGTCGCCGATCAAAACCGGACAGTCTTCAACTGGCACGGACGTGGACACCCAGACGTCGTCACTGCCGGCCGAGAACCCATTTGGCGAACTGGCCTTCTGGAGCGGCGGCTACGTCAATTTCGGCACCGATGACGATGGAGCCATCAAGCTCGACCATACGCTGGTCGGCGTGAGCGTCGGTGCCGACTACCGCTTTTCCCCGACCTTCACCGCCGGTCTCGGGTTTGGCTATGGCCATGACGTCACCGACGTCGGGAGCAACGGCACCGAAAGCCGCGCCCATGCCATCTCGGTCGCCGCCTATAGCAGCTACCGCCCGGCGCTAGGTTTTTTTGTCGATGGCCTTGCCGGCTATGGCGCCCTCAATTTCGACAGTGAGCGCTATGTGACCGATACCGGCGATTTCGCGTCTGGAACGCGCGACGGAAGCCAGGTCTTCGGGTCGCTGACGGCGGGCTACGAATTTCGCCGGCCGGACTCTCTGATATCACCCTATGGACGTCTGTCGGGGTCCCACTCCACGCTTGGCGGCTTCACCGAGACGGGTGGCGACATCTATAATCTGACCTTCGGCAAGCAGACCGTCGACACGCTGTCGGGCACCCTTGGCCTGCGCATCGAGAACAACATTCCTACCAGCTGGGGTCTGCTCACACCGCGCGCGCGCTTTGAGTATACGCACGACTTTGCCGGCTCCAGCCGCGTCAGCCTCGGCTATGCCGATATCGGCACCACGCCCTACGCGCTGGACGCAGATGCCTTTTCCAACGACTATTTGTCAATCGGGCTCGGCGTCGATGCGCAAATCGGCGGTATTGCCTTCGGGCTGAACTACAGCACCGCGGTCGGCAGCAACGGCGACAGCCAGGACCATACGATCGCCGCGCGAATTGGGATGAAATACTAGGGCATGATCCCAAAAAGTGGGGTTAGATCGTGATGGGAATTCATCATGATCTAGGGCGGCTCCAGGTTTCGCCCGGGCGCTCTTTCTCATTCTGACCTCGGCCGCCCTAAACGTTCACAAAAATCGATCATTTCAACAAAAACAATTCGTTGGAAAGATCGATTCTGGAATGACATTCTCCTGAGGTACTTGCGTGGAGAATTGCATTGTCTTCCGCCGCCCAGCTAGCGAACGACATTCCGATCAGCATGATTTCCGCCGATCTGGCCGTGGGCCGGAAGCGGCTCGGTTCCGTGTGGAATGGCGTCATCCCCGGGATCGTGCTGGTGGCGATGATTACGGGGATGGCCTTCTCGGCCCATAATGTCTCCGGCTTCGCGCTGTTCAGCCCGATGATCTTCGCCGTCGTCGCCGGCCTGATCTATTCCAACGTGCTCGGCACGCCCGCCCACGCCAAGGCCGGCATTGCATTCTCGCAGAAGCGCCTGCTGCGCTTTGCCATCGTGCTGCTCGGCTTTCAGCTGACGCTCGGCCAGGTCGTCTCCATCGGCGCCGGCGGCGTCGGCATCGTGGCGCTGACCCTTGGAGCGACCTTCGTCTTCACCATCACGCTTGGCCGGCTGATCGGCGTCGACGCCAAGCTGGCGCAGCTGATTGCCGCCGGCACCTCGATCTGCGGCGCTTCGGCGATCGTTGCCACCAACATCGTCACCGATGCGCGCGACGAGGACGTCACTTATGCCGTCGCCTCGATCACGCTGTTCGGCACCGTCGCCATGCTCGGCTTTCCGCTGCTGGCGCCGGTGCTCGGCCTCGACCAGCACGCATTCGGCCTGTGGGCCGGCGCCTCGATCCACGAGGTGGCACAGGTCATCGGCGCCGGCTTCCAGAACGGCGCCCAGTCCGGCGAGATCGCCACCGTCGCCAAGCTGACCCGCGTCGCCCTGCTGGCGCCGATGGTCATCGCGCTCGGCCTGATGGCGCGCCGCAAGAGCAATGGCGATCGCCCAAGCGACCAATCCGGTGCGCGGCCGCCGATGCCGTGGTTCGTCGCCGCTTTCATCGCCGTCGTGGCGCTGAACAGCCTGGTTGCCGTGCCGGCCGAAGTGAAGTCGGCCATGGCGTTCGCCACCACCATCATGCTGACCATGGGGCTCGCCGCCATGGGTCTGCAGGCCAACATTTCGCAGCTGCGCTCGCGCGGCCTTCGCCCGCTGGCGCTCGCCTCCTGCGCCTTCCTGTTCATCGGCTGCTTCAGCCTGATGCTGGTGAAGTTCGCTTAGTCCTCGAACGAACTCGCCGCGACATAGATCGCGGCAAGCGCCTCGATGCCGGCCTGGTCGTCCTTGTCGAAGCGGCCGGGCGTCGGGCTGTCGAGGTCGATCAGGCCGAAGACGCCGTCATTGTCCCTCAGCAGCACGACGAGTTCCGAGCGCGAGTCGGCGTCGCAAGCGATGTGGCCGGCAAACTCGTGCACATCCTTGACCAGCATCGACATTTCGAGATCGATCGCGGTGCCGCACACGCCCTTGCCGACGGCGATGCGCACGCAGGCCGGCTTGCCCTGGAACGGTCCAAGCACCAGCTCCTCGTCGGACGCCAGGAAATAGAAGCCGGCCCAGTTGAGATCGGGCACCATCTGGAAGATCAGCGCCGATGTGTTGGCGGCGTTGGCGACGGAGTCGCTCTCGCCTTCCAGCAGCGCCTTCAACTGGGTGGCCAGTTCGCGGTAGAAGGCCGGCTTGTCGGTGCTGTCGATGGTCTGGGCCGCAAACATGGCGTCGTCTCCATTGCCGGCGGGCCAAAAAGCCCGCTACATTTCCTGTCTGCCACCAATGACGCTCCCAGGAAATACACAATTGTGAATACCGACCGTGCCAGCCAAACACACGACCGGGCGCAACCCGCAGCGAGCGAAGGTCCCCTCACCTTCGCCGTGCTGGTCTTTCCCGGCTTTCCGATGATGGCGTTCAGTTCGGTGATCGAGCCATTGCGCGCCGCCAACGTGCTGGCCAAGCGCGATTGTTACCGCTGGGTGATCGTCGGCGCCGACCAGGGCACGGCCGAGGCGTCCAATGGGGTTGTCATACAACCGGGGTTCTCGGCCTCCGGCGCGCCGAAGGTCGACCGCATCGTCGTCTGCTCCGGCGGCAATGCGGACTTGCTTGTCGCGGACGATGCGGTTGCCTGGATCCGCAGGAGCCTGCGCGCCGGCGCCCATATCGGCGCGGTGGCCGACGCCGCCTTCTTCCTCGCCCGGGCCGGCCTGCTCGACGGCCATGCCTGCACCTTGCACTGGACCAGCCAGGCCGCCTTCACCGAGGCCTTCCCGGATATCGAGCTTCGGCGCGACCTCTATGTCATCGACCGCAAGCGCTTCACCTCGGCCGGCGGCGTCGGCAGCCTCGACATGATGCTGGAGATCATCACCAACGATTATGGCGGCGAGCTCGCGGCGGGCGTTGCCGAATGGTTCGTGCACAGCCCCTTGCGCTCGAGCGTCGACCGCAAGCTGATGCCGCTCAGGCTGCGCACCGGCGTCCAGAACGAACTGGTGCTGTCGGCCATCGCCATCATGGAGGATGCGGTCGAGGAGCGGCTTGGCATGACGGAACTGGCGGCAAGGCTCGGCGTCTCCTCCGACAAGTTGGAGCGCAATTTCCGCGCCCAGCTCAGCATTTCGCCCAATGGATATTACCGGCGGCTCCGGCTGCGGCGCGCCGCCGACCTGTTGGCCCATTCGACGCTGATGGTGCGAGATGTGGCGCTGGCCTGCGGCTTCGCGTCCATGTCAAGTTTTGCCCGAGCGTTTCGCGAGGAGCATGGGCACGCGCCGAAGGCGATGCGGCGGCATTAGAGGGCGCTGCGCGCTAACGCGGTGAGATGCTGGCGGGACAGCGCCCCCCTCTGTCCTGCCGGACATCTCCCCCACACGGGGGGAGATCAGATGTCGCCTCGGCTTTCGCCAATCACCAACGTTGCAGGGCGAGCGGGACGCGAAAGCTGCTAATCTCCCTCCTTGTGGGGGAGATGTCCGGCAGGACAGAGGGGGGCGCGAAGGATCGCAACATTGCCCTTTGTATCCATGCCCTTCTTGCGGCATTTCGCACGACATCTGCGGATTCTCGCACAGACATTTTTCGGCGCATGGCTATGGTCTAGCCCTTCAGGAGGCGCACCCAATGAGCATCGTCGTTTTCGACCCCGACAGCACCGAGGATGTGGATTTCAAGGACCGCATGCGCCACCCGGTCGCGGCCGACTCCGCCGGCAGATCGGAAGAGCACACGTCTNTGGCCAAGCTGCGCGGCTGGATGCGCGAGGCGGGCTATGGGGGCGTCGTTTTGTTCGACCCCTACAACCAGCGCTACGCAACCGGCTCGCGCAACATGTTCGGCTATTTCCTGCGCAACTCGACGCGGTATTTCTTCATCCCGACCGACGGGCCGATCGTGCTGTTCGAGTACCCGCAGAGCTACCATGTCTCGATGGTGCTCGACACGATCGACGAGGCGCGGCCGTCCAAGCTGGTGTGGTCTTCGGTGTCGGGCCGTGACGACGAAACCGCTGGTCCCTTCGCCGACGAGATCGCCGAGCTTTTGACGAAGCACGGCGGCGGCTCGATGAAGCTCGGGCTCGACCGCTGCAGCCATTTGCAGGCGCTGGCGCTGGAAAAGCGCGGCTGCGACGTCAGGGATTGCCAGGGCGAAATCCTGGGGGTGCGGGCGGTCAAGACGCCCGAGGAAGTCAAATGCCTGCAGGTGTCGATGGCCGGCGCGGAAGCCGCCGTCTACGCCGTGCGCGAGGCGATCAAGCCCGGCGTCTCCGAAAACGATCTGTTCGCCATCATGTATGGCGAGGTGATCCGCCAGGGCGGCGAGTTCATCGAGACGAGGCTGCTCACCTCGGGACAGCGCACCAATCCCTGGTTCAACGAGGCCAGCGGCCGCAAGATCCGGCCGGGCGAGCTTCTGGCGCTCGATACGGACACGATCGGCTGCTATGGCTATTATTCCGATTTTTCGCGCACCTTCCGCTGCGGGCCGGGCAAGCCGACCGGCTATCAGAAATCGCTTTACCGCATGGCACACGACCAGGTTCAGCACAACATTTCGATCGTCAGGCCGGGCATGGCTTTTCGCGAGATCGCCGAAAAGGCGTGGAAAATCCCGGACCGCTTCGTCGACCAGCGCTATACCTCGGTGATGCACGGCGTCGGCATGCATGGCGAGACGCCGTTCATAGCGCACGCCATGGACTATGAAACCTACGGCCGCGACGGTGTTGTCGTGCCCGGCATGGTGGTGAGCGTGGAAAGCTATATCGGCGAGAAAGGCGGCCGCGAGGGCGTCAAGCTGGAGGACGAGATCCTGATCACCGACACCGGCACCGAGCTTCTGTCGCGCTTTCCCTACGAGGATGAGTTTCTGGAGAAGCAGGTTTGATCGCAGCGTCCCTCACTAACGTCAGCGCGGTATCGCAAACCTTCGGGAATAGTCGCGGCAGCTATGCCTTCGTCATCCTAGGGCCAAGCAAGGAGCGCAGCGACGCGGCGCAGACTCTAGGATCCATGCCGGGACTCATCCGCGCCGCAACGGTGCAAGTTCTGCTCCGCCGCACTCTCCGACCAGCGTCACGGCATGGATCCTCGGGTCTCCGCGACGGAGCTTCGCTCCTGCTTCGCCCGTGGATGACGAAGGTGGGGAGGCACCGGCCAATCACCACTGTTGGCGCCACTTCGCTGAACGGAATAGCGTTGGTCGCGAACCAAGGCCTATCCGCATGAAAAGCCGGATCTCGATCAAACGCGGCACGGTCGCCGCGGCGTTCATCGACCTCCAGGAAGAGCATCGGCAGGACAAGCGCTATCTGGTCGAAGGTTTTGGCGAGGTGCTTGCCAACGTCCAGCGCCTGCAGGCGGCGGCGCGGCGCAACTTCGTGCCGCTGTATCACTGGGCCTATATCGTCGATACCGCCAAGGCCCGTCCGTTCCATCCGCTCGACGCCGACGGCAAGTCCGCCTTTTCCGACAAGACCGATCCGCTGACGGAGATTTGCCACGAGGTGGCGCCCGCGGCCGGCGAGACGATGCTGGTCAAGACGCAGGCCAGCGCCTTCGGCGCCGGACCTGGCGCAACCGAACTCAAGGCGCGCGGCATCGAATGGCTGATCGTCGCCGGCGTCTGGACCGAGGCCTGCATCGACGCCACCGTGAAGGACGCGGTCGCATCCGGCTTTCGTGTGCTTCTGGTCAAGGATGCCTGCGGCAGCGGCAGTGCCGCCATGCACCAGACCGCCATCCTCAACCTTGCCAACCGGCTCTATGGCGGCGCCGTCACCAACACGATAGACGCGTGCCGGCTGATGGCGGGCGACACCGTCGATGCATGGCGGGTCGAGGGCTCGGTGCCGCTGCGCTTCACCTTTGAAAACGCCGAACGGCTCTACGGCGAGCTCTGAGAGATGGGCACGGTCCACAAGCTCAAGATCGCCAGGCGGGGGAAATACGCCACCCTGCTCGATCCGGCGCTGTGGGAGTATATCGACCTAGTCAATGACTGGTTCCCGCCAGAAATCGCCGAACTTCCCATCGCCGAGCAAAGGTCGGTCTATGATGCGATGTGCCGCGCCTTCCATCAGGGTTATCCCAAGGGGGTTTCGGCCAGCGACGGCATCATCGCCGCCGATGAGGGACACGCCATCCCGATCCGCTACTACCGGATGGCGGGCAAGCCCGTGCGCGCCGTCATCCTCTACTATCATGGCGGCGGCTTTGTGCTTGGCGGGCTCGACAGCCATGACGACATCTGCGCCGAAATCTGCGCCGGCACCGGTTTCGACGTCGTCTCGGCCGACTACCGGTTGGCGCCGGAGCATCCGCACCCGGCCGCCTTCGACGACGCGCTGACCGTGTTCGAATGGGCGGCGGTGACAACGGACCTGCCGATCGTGCTTGTCGGCGAAAGCGCCGGCGGCAACCTTGCCGCCGCGGTCGCGCACGCCTCGCGCCGCCACCTGCGCCGGGCGGTCGGCCAGGTGCTGATCTATCCCGGCCTTGGCGGCGACGAGAGTGCCGGCTCCTATGTCGAACATGCCGAGGCACCGCTGTTGACACTGCGCGACATCGCGTTCTACCGCACCATTCGCGCTGCCCCGGCACAGTCGCCCGACGACCCGACTTTTTCGCCGCTGAGCGACAATGACTTCTCCGGCCTGCCGCCGACTGTCATCATTACGGCCCAATGCGATCCGCTGTCATCGGACGGCGAGACCTATCGCGACCGCATCGTTGCGGCAGGCGGCCGCGCCTGGTGGTATGAGGAGAACCGCCTCGTGCACAGTTTTCTGCGCGCCCGCAAAAATGTTCCGCGCGCCGGCGAGGCGTTCGTGTGCACGCTTGCAGCCATCGCCGCCGTCGCCGTGCTCGGCAAGAACGACGAAGCGCTGATCTCCCCCACAAGGGGGGAGATTGGCAGTCTACCTCTGCGGAGCAGTGCACAAGAATTGCGGAAAAGAGAACATTTCCCTGGGTGGGCCCGCTTTATCATCACCTGCTCAGGCAACGGCGCGCCCGATGGTCGCCTCCGCCCCCAGCGGAGACGGACCGTCGGGGCGCCCAACAAAAGAGGGAACGACGATGAAATTCATGCTGACCGACCGCAATTTGCACCCGCAGGCGAAGCCCGTTGCCGACGATTTCAGGAAAGGCGGCGTCAACCGGCGCGAATATCTTGCCATCATGGCCGGCTTCGGCGTCAGTGCTGCCGGAGCGCTGGCGCTGGGCGGCCTCAGCGCGTCGCCTGCCCGGGCCCAGGAGCCGAAGCGCGGCGGCACCTTGCGCGTCGCCATGAACGTCAAGGGGTTCAAGGATCCGCGCATTTTCGACGGTGTCGAAATGTCCAATGTGGCGCGCCACTGCAACGAATATCTGGTGCGCTGGAACCGCGACTTCACCTTCGAGCCGTGGCTGCTCGAAAGCTGGGAAACCAGCGACGACGCCAAGACGCTGACGCTGCATGTGCGCAAGGGCATCGCCTGGTCGAATGGCGACGCCTTCAACGCCGATGACGTCATCCACAATCTCAACCGCTGGTGCGACGCTTCCGTCCCCGGCAATTCGGTCGCCGCGCGCATGGGCGCGCTGGTCAATGCCGACACCAAGAAGCCGGTCGATGGCGGCATCGAGAAGGTCGACGATTTCACCGTAAAGCTCAATCTGCCGAAACCCGACATTTCGCTGATTGCAGGGATGGCCGACTATCCCGCGCTGATCATGCACCGCTCCTATGAGGGCGGCGACGATCCGATGAAGGCGCTCGCAATCACCACCGGCCCTTGCGAACTGGTCAGCTGGAATGCCGAGACCAGTGCTGAGGTGAAGCGCAAGGACAAGCCCTGGTGGAAGGGCGACTTCTACCTCGACGGCATCAAATGGGTCGATTACGGCTCCGACCCCAACGCGATGCTGTCGGCGTTCGAATCCGGCGAGATCGACACCGACCATGAGACCGCGTCCGACGCCGTGTCGCAGACCGAACAGATGGGCTTGTTGAATTCCGAGATCGCCACCGGCTCGACCATCGTTGCCCGCTTCAATGTCGGCAACGCGCCTTATGACGACGTCAAGGTGCGCCGCGCCGCCCAGCTTGCGGTCGACAATTCGGCCGTGCTGGCGCTCGGCCTCGGCGGCCGCGGGAAGCCTGCCGACAATCACCATGTCGGCCCGATGCACCCGGAATTTGCCGATATCGGCCCGGCCAAGCGCGACACGGAACAGGCCAAGAAATTGCTCGCCGAGGCCGGCAAGACGGACCACGAATTCGAGCTGATCTCGGTCGACGTCGAATGGCAAAAGAGCACCGGCGATGCGATCGCCGCGCAGATGCGTGAGGCCGGCCTGAAGATCAAGCGAACCGTGCTGCCCGCCGCGACCTTCTGGAACGACTGGAGCAAATACCCCTTCTCCACAACCGAATGGCTGGGCCGCCCGCTCGGCGTCCAGGTGTTGGCGCTCGCCTACAAATCGGGCGCCGCCTGGAACGAAAGCGCCTATGCCGACAAGGAATTCGACACGCTTCTCGACAAGGCGCTGGCAACGCCGGACGCCGCCCAGCGCAAGGAGATCATGGCCAGGATCGAGCAGAATCTGCGCGATGCCGGCATCATCATCCAGCCCTACTGGCGCTCGGTCTACCGCACCTACCGCAAGGGCGTGCAAGGCTGCGAACAGCACCAGTCGCTGGAACAGCATTTTGAGAAGGTGTGGCTGGAGGGGTGATCCTTTCCAGAACGAAAACGGCTGGGGTGGTTCGGGGGACCACGCCGGCCGAATGCCATTTGCCATGCGCAAGAATTTTGGCACAGATTGCGCCTGACCGACTTTCGGCCCAGCGAATCAGGCATGGATCATTTCGACCTCGGCACCTATCGCCGCCCCATTTCCACCACCTCGGCCGAGACGCAACGCTGGTTCGATATCGGGCTGAACTGGTGCTACGGCTTCAACCATGAGGAAGGCATAAAGTGCTTCGAGAAGACGCTGGATACGGACCCCGATTGCGCCTTCGTGCATTGGGGCATCGCCTATGCCGCCGGGCCTTTTTACAACCTCACCTGGAAGGAGCACGGACGAGCGTGCAGGCGAAACACGCTTGCTGTCACTGAGATCCCGCCGCCCGACCATCCGAGTCGGCTTCGCCTTCTACGAGAAAATCTCCGCCAACTCATCCACGCTGGTGCCTTCCTTGACCTGGCGCAGTTCGACATAGGTGACGGCAATGGTCACCGACAGCATCGTCGAAAAGATCGTCGACACCAGAGTGCTGCCAATCGCTCCGACCAGAACACCGACACCGGTGACGCCGCCGGCGGTGGCGAGCGCCAGTCCGAAAAACAACGAGAACACCGCCTGGATGAGCATCGCCGCCACGCCAATGATCAGCAGCAGCCAGAATATCGACCAGCGGCTGCCTTTGGTCAGGGCACGGCTGCGCGATATCGAGCCGAACACGCCAAGCCGCTCCTGAACCGCAATGGGCACGGAAACCGATACGGAAATCAGCCACATGAAAGCGGGAATAAACGCCAGGGCAAGCCCGATCAGCCACCCGATAGGGGGAATGACCCAAGCGATGAAAACCATCACAAAAACAGCCACCACCAGAGTGACAATGATCAGAATGCCTATGCCCAGCGTGGGCAAGAAGCTGCGCAATGCTATCTGGATGCAGTCGCCGATGACCGGCCGCTTGCCGTTCAAATCCTCGATTGCCGCCCTGACAAGCGCCGCTTGCACCAGCAAGGCCAGAACGAAAATGATCAAGGAAGCGACTATCGATAAGCCCGAGTAGTCTCCCATGGCCGACGTTTCGAAAGCGGCGGCGTTCCCGGCGCTGTCGACGTTCACCAATGTAGCGACCCGGGACAGGTTCCAGAGGTTGTACAGCAGTGCGGGCAGGGTTGAGAAAAGTCCGACGACCACAGCAAGGAAACCCAGATTGCGGCCGATGACCGCGAAGCTGTTGCTGAAAACCCTGCCGATGCGGAATTTTTCCGGTCGGTCCTGCGCAAGTGACGTCACGATGCCTCCTGCCCTGGCACCCGCCTTGACCTGACCGGGTCAAGGCGGTGCAAACCCGTCGGCTTACGAGAAGATCTCGGCCAGTTCGTCGACGCTGGTGCCTTCCCTGACCTGGCGCAGCTCGACATAGCTGACCGCGGCGGCGACCGACAGCAACATCGACATCACGCTCTGCACCAGTGCCGCCACGACAGTAGCGACAATGTCGTGAAACAGGTAGACAAACACGCCCACCGCGCCCTGGATGACCATGCCGATGATGATCAGGACAAGGAACAAGCCGAAGAGCGACCAGCGGCTGCCCTTGGTCAGGGCGCGGCTGCGCGACATCGAGCCGAACACGCCGAGCCGCTCCTGGATCTGAACCGGTATCGCAACCGACCAGCCCAGCCACAAGATGATGCCGGGCACCAGCAACGCAAGCGCGGCTAGGCCTGCGCCCAGGCCGACGAGCAGGCCGATCGCCAATGTCGGCAGAAAATATCGGATGGCTATCTGCAGGCAATCGCCCAAGGTCGGCCGCTTGCCGTTCAAATCCTCGATTGTGGCTCGCACGAGCGCCGACTGCAGCACCAGTACGAAAAGGGAGGCAATGAAACTGGCCGGGAGCGTCACCCAAATGTTGCTAAACACCGGGGCGGGGTCGGCCGCAGCGCCGGGATTGGCCGTCAGGAGCGCCTGCATGCGCGATTCGGTCCATAGCCGAAGAATAACTGCCGGCACCCCCGCAAACAGCACCGAAAGCCCCACGAAAAGTATGACGTTGCGGCCGATGACGGAGAAGCTGTTGTTGAAGACCCTGCCGATCTGAAATTTCTCAGGCCGTGCAAATGTTGCCGAAGTCATGATGCGCCCCCTGTTCCACCGCCGAATATTGTCCGGCAGCCGCAGTAGTAAATTTGCCAAGATTAACGACTGGCGTCTAGCCCACTTGCAAAAGTTACGCTGCATTGCCAGTGTCGGCTCGCGAACCGCAGGTTGCAGGGGGGGCGAGAAGGTGACTGCTGCACAGCCGGACGCTGCGCAAGCCGAATGGCTGGCCAAACTGCACAAGCAGTTGCTGTCAGACGATTCGATCCAGTTCGACCTGCCGGCCTACAGACCACCCGAGACACCCGAGTGGCTGAGACCGCTGGGCGAGTTCCTGAAATCGCTCGGCCCGTACATGATCTACCTGTTCTGGGGCGCGGTGATCACAGGTGCCGCGATCATTCTGCTGCTGATTGTCCTTGAAGTGAAAGGCGTCGCCTGGCGCCTGCCCTGGTGGCGCAAAAAGAGCGTGACCGAGGCGGAAGCGATATGGCACCCCGACGTTGGCGCCGCGCAGATCCTGTTGTCGGAAGCCGATGCGCTCGCCGCCCGGGGCGAGTATGACGAGGCGGTGCATCTCCTGCTGCGCCGCAGCGTTGCCGACATTGCCGGCCGCCTGCCCGACTTTCTGCGCCCGTCGCTGACCGCGCGCGATATCGCGGGAGCGGCGTCGCTGCCAACGCGGGCGCGTGGCGCCTTTACCCAGATCGCGCGCATCGTCGAGGCCGCTCTGTTCGCGCGCCGGCCGGTCGGGCCAGAGGGCTGGCAGGAGGCGCGCAGCGCCTATGAGCGATTCGTCTTCAGGGATGCCTGGATGTGAGTGACACGACAGCCGACATCGCCCAGCAGGAACCGTTCAGCCGCAGGACGCTGTTCTGGGGCATTTTCGCCAGCCTGCTCGCGGCGGCGGGCTTCTTCCTGTTGTCCACCTATGCGCCCGACTTTCGCCAGCCGAGCGTCGGTGGCGCAACGCCGCTGTCGAAGAGCGGCATCGGCTATGCCGGTCTGGCGCAATGGCTGAAGCTGACCGGCGAAGCGCCCGACATGGCGCGGTCCGACAGCGATCTCGAGACCGAAATGCTGCTGATCGTCACCATTTCACCCGACAGCGACCCGGATGCGCTTGCCAACATCATCAAGCTTCGCAAGGGCCTGGATACGCTGTTCGTTCTGCCCAAATGGGCGACCTTGCCGCTGTTCCAGCATGAGGGCTGGGAGATGAAGATCCAGCGGCTGCCGGATGTGGTGGTCAACGACTGGCTCGGCCGCATCGCCAAGGCGACGCTCGGCGAAGGTGAGACCATGGCCAAGCAACTCGACGTCGCAGGGCAAATGGTCAGCGTTCCCGGCCAGCTGCAATGGGTGGCCGACGAACACCCGCTGATTGCCGCCGGCAACGGCAAGGCCGTGCTGACCGAGGTCGAAGACGAGCGGTTCTACATTCTGACGGACCCCGATCTCATCAACAACGCTGGCTTGAAAGATCCCGACAAGGCGGCGGCGGCGCTCAAGCTGATCGAGCTCCTCCAGCCGGAAGAGGGTGCCGTCATGTTCGACCTGACGCTGCATGGCGTCGGGCGAAAATACGATCTCGCCAAGCTTCTGGTCGAACCGCCTTTCCTGGCGCTGACGCTGACCATCCTGGCGGCGGCGGCACTTGCCTTCCTGCATGGCCTTGGCCGGTTCGGGCCGCCACGGGCCGATCAGCGCGCCATCGCCTTCGGCAAACGCGCGCTGGTCGACACCACGGCGATGCTGTTGCGCCGCGCCGGCCGGCTGGAAGAACTAGGTGACCGCTATGGAGCCCTGGCGCGGGTGCGCTCCGGCGCACTGCTCGGCGCGCCGCATGGTTTGCAGGGCGAAGCGCTCGACCGCTGGCTCGATTCCCGCGATAAGGGCGAAACCGGCGGTTTCACGACCCGCCTGCAAGCGGCGAACGCGGCAAAAACCCTGACACAGATGCATGATGCAGCCGAAAAGCTGCACGACTGGACGGCAAGGAGGCTCGGTGAACGTCGATGATGTGAAGGCCCTGGCGACACAGATCAGGGAAGAGGTGGCCAAGGCCATCACCGGGCAACACGATACGGTCGATCTGATGCTGACGGCATTGTTCGCCGGCGGGCATATATTGCTTGAGGGACCACCGGGCACGGCCAAGACCATGACGGCGCGCTGCTTCGCCCAGGCGCTGGGCGTCGCCTATGGCCGCATCCAGTTCACGCCCGACCTGATGCCCGGCGATATCGTCGGCTCCAACATCTACAATTTCCAGTCCGGGCAATTCACGCTGACGCGTGGTCCGATCTTCTGCGACCTGCTCCTCGCCGACGAAATCAACCGCACGCCGCCCAAGACCCAGGCCGCCCTTCTGGAGGCGATGCAGGAGCATGCCGTCACCTTCGACGGCACCACCCATGCGCTCGGCCCGAACTTCATGGTGGTGGCGACGCAGAACCCGATCGAACATCAGGGCGTCTATCCCCTGCCCGAGGCGCAGCTCGACCGTTTCCTGTTCAAGCACCGGGTGAGCTACCCCGGCCCCGAAGAGGAAAAGACGATCATCATCCACCACGGCGGCGGCACCGCCTCGCACGACATCAAGCAGTACGGCATCACCGCCCAGGCCGACCGCAAGACGCTGGAAAAGGCGCTGGCGACCGTCGGCGAGGTCACGCTGGTCGACGATGTCGTCGACTATATTGCAAGGCTGGTGCGGGCTACGCGCGAAAGCCCCGATCTCGAAGTCGGCGCCAGCCCGCGCGCGGGCGCCATGCTGGCGAGAGCCGCGCGCGCCCGGGCGGCGCTCGACGGACGCGCCTATGTCATCCCCGACGACGTCAAGGCGCTTGCGGTGCCGGCGCTGCGCCACCGGGTGATCCTGTCGCCTGCGGCGCAGATCGACGGCCGCCTGGTCGAGCAGATCGTCACCGACCTCGTCGACCAGACGGAAGCGCCACGTTGATCTATCCGAGCGGCCGGGCAGTCTGGGCAGGTGCGGCCGGTGCAATACCGGCCTTCCTGATCGCGCTCGCGCTGCCGTCTCTGTGGTATCTCGGTCTTTTGTGGATTTGCGTGCTGCTTGCTTTCCTGGCCGTGGACGCGGCCGCCGGGCGCGGTCGGGCTTCTCTGAACGCCAGCATCCATGCACCGCCGCAGGTCAGCGTCGGCAGCCAGTTCACCGTCAATGTCACCGCCAGGCTCAGCGGACGGTCGCGCGCGGTGCAGGCGCGTCTCGGCCATGACGAGCGGCTGGAACCGCTGGGCGGCACCGGCGGCGCATCGACCGCTGAGGCCGGCAGCGCATCGCTCGATCTCAAATTTCAGGCGCTGCGGCGCGGCATCGCCAGGTTCGATCGCCTGTGGGTGCGCTGGCGCGGGCCGTTCGGGCTGGTCTGGAACCAGGTCGTGCTGCCGATGGACAGCAAGGTGGCGGTGCTGCCCGACGTCAGCAGCGCCCGCGACGAGGCGATCACGCTTTTGCAGCGACAGGCGCTGCCCGACGGCCATGCGCAGCGCCGAGCCGGCCAGGGCCGCGAATTCGAGGCGCTCAAGGATTACCAGCCCGGCATGGGCCGGCGCATGATCGACTGGAAGCGCAGCGCCCGCCACGGCAGGCTTCTGGCGCGCGAATTCCGCATCGAGGAGAACAACAACATCGTGCTGGCCATCGATAGCGGCCGCTTGATGTGCGAGCCCGTCGACGGCGTGCCGAAGGTCGACCGCGCCGTCACCGCCGCTTTGCTGTCGGCGTTCATTGCGCTGAAGGGCGGCGACATGGTCAGCCTGTTCGGCTTCGACGCGCGACCGCGCGTTTCCAGCGGCGCCGTGCGCGGCTCGGCCAGCTTCGCCATGATCCAGAAGCGGGCGGCGGAGATCGACTATTCTACCGAAGAGACCAATTTCACCCTGGCGCTGACGACGCTGGCGGCGCGGCTCGACCGGCGCTCGCTGGTGATCATCTTCACCGATTTTGTCGATCCGATCAGCGCCGAACTGATGCTGCGCACCGTAGGCCGGCTCACCGAACGGCATCTGGTGCTGTTCATGATGATGAAGGATGTCGAGCTGGAGACACTGGCCGACATGCCGCCGGACACGCCGGAGGATGTGGCGCGCTCCGTCGTCGCCGGCGGGCTGCTGCGCGAAAGGCAGGTCGTCATCGGCAGGCTCAGGCTGCTCGGCGCGCACGTCATCGAAGCCGACCACCAGAGGCTCGGACCGGCGCTGGTCGAGCGCTATCTCGAGTTCAAGCGGGAGGATCTGTTGTGAACGCGCTGGTCGGCAAGGATGCCGTGCGCCAGTCGCTGGCGAGCTTCCGTTCGGAGCGAGAGGCCGACTGGAAGGCGTTCGAGGCGCTGCTCGCCCGGGTCGAGAAACGCGCGCCGCGCACGCTCTCGGAAGACGAGTTGCTGTCGCTGCCGCTGCTCTACCGCTCGGCGCTGTCCTCGCTCTCGGTGGCGCGGGCGACCTCGCTCGACAATGCCTTGGTCGGCTATCTCGAGGCGCTGTGCCTGCGCGGCTATTTCTACCTCTATGGCGCACGCCGAGGGTTGCGGCAGCGCATCGGCGATTTCTTCCTGCATGACTGGCCGCATGCCATTCGCGATTTGTGGCGCGAGACCTTGCTGTCGGTCGTCCTGACGTTTGTCGGTCTCGGCGCCGGCTACTGGCTGGTGGCGAAGGACAAGGGCTGGTTCGACGCCATCATTCCGCCGAGCCTGGCCGGCGGGCGCAACCCGGATGCATCGGCGGAAGTGCTGCGGCAGGTGCTTTATGACGGCGCCGACAGCAATTTCCTGTCGGGCTTCGCCGCCTATCTGTTCACGCACAATGTCCAGGTGGCGATCCTGGCCTTCGCGCTCGGCTTTGCCTTCGCGGTGCCGAGCGTGCTCCTGATCCTGATGAATGGCTGCCTGCTCGGCGCGATGTTCCAAATCTATGTCGCCAAGGGGCTTGGCATCGAGCTGGGCGGATGGCTGTCCATCCACGGCACCACCGAGATGTTCGCGATCGCCTTGGCGGGCGCCGCTGGCATGCGTATCGGCACGCGTATCGCCTTCCCCGGTGAACTGACGCGGATGACGACCGCAGCCGATGCCGGGCGCGTGGCGGCAACCACCATGGTCGGGGTGACGATCATGCTTTTGTTCGCCGGCCTGCTCGAAGGCATCGGCAGGCAGGTGATCACCAGCGACGTCACACGCTATGCCATTGGCGGCGGCATGCTGACGCTGTGGCTCTGTTATTTCTATTTGTTCAGGGTGGTGCGGCATGGCGACCGTTAGGCGCGCCGCCGTCTCGACGATACGGCCGCTGATCACGCCCGAAGGCGTCGATCTCCGGATAAAGCTCGCCGATGCCGGCACCCGCGCCGCCGCCTTCCTGCTCGACTTTGTCATCATCGTCGTCGCCGCAATCGTGATCACGATCGTCGCGCTGCTGGGCGTGGGCGGCCTCGGCGGCGAGGAAGCGCAGCCGCTGTTTGTCGTCTGGATCATCCTGATCTTCTTCCTGCGCAACGCCTATTTCATCGTCTTCGAGGCCGGCCGCCGCGCCGCCACGCCCGGCAAGCGGATGCTCGGCATCCGGGTGGCATCGCGCAGCGGCGCCGGCCTATCGGTCGATCAGGTCATCGCCCGCAATCTGATGCGCGAGATCGAGATCTTCCTGCCGCTGTCGATCATCCTCGGCCGCAGCGAGATGGGGCTCGCCGACACGTTGTCGACGATCTTCGGGCTGGTCTGGACGCTGCTGTTTGCGCTCTTCCCGCTGTTCAACCGCGACCGTATGCGGATCGGCGACCTGCTGGCCGGAACCTGGGTGGTCGAGGCGCCGAAACTGGCGCTGGTCGAGGACCTGTCGCAACGCCAGAACGCTCGCGCCTTCCGCTTCACCCAGGCGCAGCTTGACGCCTATGGCATTGCCGAACTGCACAAGCTGGAAGAGGTGCTGCGCCGCGACGACTATTTCGCGCTGAAAGCGGTGGCCGAGACGATCGGGCGCAAAATCGGCATGACGATCGAGCCGGTCGATTCCAGGGCCTTCCTCACCGCCTATTATGGCGAGCTGCGGGCACAGCTCGAACGCAAGCTGCTGTTGGGCAACCGCAAGGCGGATAAGTATCAGCGGTGAGCTGTGCCTCAGATGGGAGTCGATACATGAGACATTGCTTCCTGAACATAGTTGATAAAAGTATGTTTGCAATTCCGATGGCTACCACCCGCGACGGCTGGGAGAAGTTCGCAGGTCCCGTCATTTTGATTGGCGAGCTACCTTCGGTCTCCGACAAAGAGATCGGTCTAGCAACACTCAACGCGCTTGGTGCTTATGCCAGCGATGTGCCCGACGACATCGTACACACGGTTCTTCTTGACAGCTCGGCTTCGCGGTTCGGCTTCAAGTCGTACAACTCCCTCCTTCGGAAATCCCGTCAGATGTCGGTCGACCAGGGAAGGGACGACAAATTCACACTTACCCCCTATGCCAAAGTCAACAGAGAGAGTGCCGTGCCGCTGGACACGATCTTGTCTTCAACAGATACGCCAGAGGATCTCGGGCGTGCTGTTCGAGAGTGCATTTCGCTTTGTCGTTAACAGCGTCGAGTAATCGGTCACCATGAACACCTCTCCATCCGAGCTCGAACTCCAGGAAATGGAGGCGCGCGTGCTGCCGCAGCTCAGCCCGGCCCATGGAAATCATGGGTCGAGGGTCGGGATTTGCTGAGCAGATCGAATTTCATTCAAACCGACGAAGGCGCGGATCGCGGCGACGATATCGAAATGGCCAGCGCCACGGCCGAAGACCAGGATTTCATGGCTGCGGCGCGGCAGGACATGCCTCGCCTGATCGCCGAAGTGCGCAGGCTGGGCGCACTTCTCAATCAAACGAAGTAAAAGCGGCGAGGCCGCCTACCCCACCCACTTTTCATAGTCGGACACCAGCAGGTGCACCGGCGCAATGTCCTCGTGGATGTTGGAGAAGCGGCCGATCGGTTCGCGGAAGACGTTGTCGGTAAGGTCGTCATTGACGGTCGAGACCTCGCCGATCAGCACATCCTTGCCCTCGGCCCAGAAGGCGTGCCAGACGCCGGGCAGCAGCGTCACGCTCTGGCCCGGGTCGAGCTTCAGGAGCCCGCCTGCCGGCAGCCTGTGGATGGTGCCGTCGACCGGCACCGTCACTTCGGCCTTCGGATCGATGCCGCCGTCGCGATCGTGCATGAACAGTTCCAGCACGAGCTTACCGCCGCCGCGGTTGATGATGTCCTCGGCCTTGATGTTGTGGCGGTGCATCGGCGACAGCTGATCCTTGCGCGAGATCATGATCTTCTCGGCATAAAGCATGCCCATGCCCTTCTTCATGTCGGCATAGACGCCGTTGCGAACGGTGAACAGGAACAGGCCGAGTTCGTCGAATTTTTCCTGGCCGTAATCGGTGATGTCCCAACCGAGCCGCGAGGTGAAAATGGCGGCGGAGTCGGCCTTGCGCGCCTTCATCTCTTCCGGGCTCCAGTAGGCGAAGGGCGGCATGATGTAGCCGAACGAGCGGATGAAGGCGTCTGCATCGCGGATGATGTCGTTGACGGTGGAGCGTTTCATGATCGTGATCCCTTCGCGTCGCGTTCCCTGGAGTTATCTGAAGCGCATAGCCGAACAGCGCTGCGGTGTCGACGCAAACTGCGTGCTGGCCCCATGACATCCGTGCGGATCGGGGCCATAAGTCAGCCAGATTTCCCAGGGTGATATTTCATGCAAGGCATAGACGACCTCGACACGCCGGCGATCCTCATCGACGCAGCCCGCGCCGAAGCCAACATCACACGAGCGCAGGCGCATGCCGACCGCCACGGGCTGAAACTCAGGCCGCACATCAAGACGCACAAGCTGCCTTATTGGGCGAAGAAGCAGGTGGCGGCCGGCGCGGTCGGCATCACCTGCCAGAAGATCGGCGAAGCCGAGGTGATGGCCGATGCCGGGCTGACCGATATTTTTCTGCCCTACAACATCCTTGGCCGCGCCAAGCTGGAGCGCCTCAAGGCGCTGCATGGCCGTGTGACACTGTCAGTGACGGTGGACAGCCTCGAAACGCTGGATGGGCTCGCCGCCACCTTCACCGATACCTGGCACCCCCTGCCCGTCCTGGTCGAATGCGACACCGGCATGGGCCGTTGCGGCGTGCAGAGCGCCGCCGAGGCGCTGGCACTGGCGAAGTTGATCGACCAAGCCAAGGGGCTCACCTTCGGCGGGCTGATGACCTACCCCGCGGCCGGCCGCGCCGCCGAGGCTGAATCCTGGCTGGCCGGCGCCAAACAAACGCTCGCGGCCTCGGGCCTCGCCTGTGAACGCATCTCCAGCGGCGGCACGCCTGACATGTGGCGCTCGGGCGAGGACAGCGTGGTGACCGAATACCGCCCCGGCACCTACATCTACCTCGACCGCTACCAGGTCGCCAAAGGCGTCGGCACGCTCGACGATTGTGCGCTGACGGTGCTCGCCACCGTGGTCAGCCATCCGACGCCGGCCCGCGCCATCCTGGACAGCGGCAGCAAGGCGCTGTCCAGCGACACGCTGGGGCTCGCCGATTTTGGCGAGCTGCTCGGCATGCCCGGCGCCCGCGTCACCAGCTTGAGCGAGGAACATGGCACGGTCACGCTTGGAAATGGTGCGAAGCTTCGCATTGGCGAGCGCGTGCGCGTGGTGCCTGATCATTGCTGCGTGGTGACCAACCTGTTCGACCAGGTGCATCTGATCGACGGTGACAAGGTGCTGGAAACGCTGAAGGTGGAAGCGCGTGGGCGGATGGAGTGAGGCTTTTCGTTTTGGAGGCTCGCCCTATTTCGACATTGACGAATTGTAATTTATAACTTACTAGTCCCCATGGCAATCCTGAAGCAGACAGCCACCTTTCGGAGGTGGCACCAAAAGCTGAAAGACGGAAGAGCCAAGGCGGCAATTGCCGTTCGGCTGCAACGTTTGATTGTAGGAAATCCCGGCGACGTGGCCCCAGTGGGTGAAGGCATCAGTGAATTGCGCATTCACTATGGGCCCGGCTATCGCGTTTATTTCACAAGCGCGGTGAAACGGTCATCCTGCTCCTGTGCGGCGGGGATAAAAGTTCACAAGAAACCGACATACGGACAGCAAAGCGCCTGGCCGTAGAATGGAGTGACGACAATGGTTGAAAAAATCTATGATTTCGATCCCGCCGAAATGCTCGATTCCGATACGGCAATCGAGGCGTTTCTGGCAGAGGCAATGGAAACCGGAGACGCCAAATTCGTCGCGTCCGCCCTCGGTGTCGTTGCCCGCGCCAAGGGGATGAGCAACATTGCCAGAAAGACCGGCTTGGCTCGCGAGCATCTTTATACCTCGCTCAGCGAAAACGGTAATCCTACGCTGGAAACCACACTGGCGGTCATGAAAGCATTCGGCTTTAATTTGGCCCCAAAGCACGGTGCAACTCAGGTCTAATCTACGCCAGCGCGCGTCGAGCGCGAGGTTGTTCGGGCCAACTGAAATCAGGACTGATAAACCGGACCCAGCGCCGCCTTCAGCGGATCCAGCGCGTCGCCATACAGCTTCCAGCGCTCGACCGAGGATGAATAGATCGGCTGGCGCACCTGCCAGCGGCTCGGCGTCCGCACGGTGCGCTCGGTTTCGTTGAAACGCAAGCAGGCATCGTCCCACTCGATGCCGAGGAATCCGATCAATCCGCGGGCGCGATTTTCGAAATCGGCGACCGTTTCTTCGTAGGGCATGTCGTGGATATCCAGCGGGATGACCTTGGCCCAATGGCGCATCAGGCGCTCATACTGCCGGTAATACTGCCCAAGCTTGGTCAGATCGGCGTTGTAGCCGTGCGCCTCGGAAAAATTATGCATGAAACAGGACGCGCAATTGTCCATCGGGTCACGCCGGCAATGGATGATGCGGGCATTCGGCAAGATCAGGCTGATGAAGGCCAGCAGCTCGAAATTATGCGGCATCTTGTCGACGACAAGCCGCGCCGTGTTGTTGCGCTTTTTGAGAGCGTCGAGATATTTCGATCCAAGCTCCTTGGCCTTGGCCGCAGTGAGCGCCGCCATGGCCTCGGTGAAAATGGCTGGGTCGAGCTTGTCGAACCCAAGTTCGCCGGCAAGTGAACGAATGGTCGACAACTCGCCGGCGCCATGGATATCGCGATGGCTGGCGCATATCTGCTCGGTCAGCGTCGTTCCCGACCGTGGCATGCCGACGATGAAGACCGGGCGTCTGGATGGATTTCCCAAATTGGCTCGCGCCTCGAAGAAGCCGGCGTCGAAGGTGTCGATGAAGCTGTCGTAAAGCTGGGTGTGCCGGTCGATGTCGAAGTCATTGCCGGAAATCGCCTTGGCCCTCGCGAAATGGCGGATGGCCGGGCCATAATCGCGCTGATCATTGAGCATCTTGCCGGCGGCGTGGTGCAGCACTACCCGCTCGCGATCGGTGGTTGTCGGCAATTCCAGGCGTTTCAGCACCAAAGGCAACGTCGGATCGTCCTTGACCGCCCGGCGCGCAAGCGCCATTCCAGCCAGCGCCTCGACATGGCCCGGGTCGATGGCAAGGGCCTTGCTGAAGCATTCGACCGCCTCGGCCGGCCGGCCAATGTCGGTGAGCAAATCGCCCATACCGGCAAGTGCCATCACCGACTGGCCGTCGATAGCCAGCGCCTGGCGATAGAACCCTTCGGCAATGTCGCCCTCGAGCTGGCTGCGGTAGGAGCGGCCGAGATTGCACAGCGCTTCGATGAGCCCTCCGTCGAGCTCGATCGCCTTTCTCAGATGTCTGCGCGCCTTGTCGACGTTGCCGGTGACATTGTAGGCATTGCCGAGATTGTTGCGGAAGATGGCGTTGTCCGGTTCGAGCTTGACCGCCCTTTCCATATAGGCAATGGCGGCGTCATGATGCTCGGCCTCGATGGCGAGCGTGCCCATCAGGTTCAGCGCCATGGCATTTTTGGGCTGCGTGCGAAGCACCGTCTGGTAGCAGAACTCGGCCTCGCGAAAACGCTTGCGCCGTTGCAGGTCGATGCCGCGCTGCAATGTCTTTTCCGCCGGCTCACCGGCGGTCGGCAGCGAGGCTGGGATCATTGCCGGCAGGCCCAGGGGTTGCCGGCGTGGCAAGAGCGGCATCCGTCAAATCCCGGTCGCGGCCTGCGACGAACCAATCAGAACTTCAGGGTAACGCCAAGCTGGAGATTGTGGGAGTACAATTTGGCGTTCTCGTATGTGCCGCCGCCATCATTGTCGTCTAGATCCACGCTTGTCACGGCCTTAAAGCGGTAACCGAAATCGAGGTCGACATTCTGCGTTACCGCGTAGGTAACACCGGCGCCCACCTGGCCGGCGAAACCCCAGCCGCCAGGCCCGTATCCAAAGGCGTGGCCATCAAAGTGAGTATCGGCGGTAACATAGGCCGCGCCGAGACCGCCGCCGACATAGAGTTTGGCATCACCAAAATGCGCAACATCGGCCCAGACGTTGGCGAGAAGATAGGTGGCCGACAGATTGCCGGAAGCCGGATAGTTGCCGACGCCCGTGTAGCTGTATTCGCTTGCCTTGTAGCGCGCGTAGGACAGTTCGCCTTCGACACGAAACACATCGTTGATGCGCCGACCGACAGCGCCGCCGATTACGAACCCGGTATCAAGATCGACTGAATACCCAGTACCATTGTAGTCCGTTTTCACATGGTTCGGGAAACTGGCGCCGCCGAAGAGCGTGACGTACCAGAGATCCTCTGCCCTCGGAACGTCGACGATCGCGTCGGCGGCGTACGCCGAACTCCAGCCAAGCACCAATGCCGTTGTCGACACACCAGCCAGTAGAAGCAGTTTCATCGTCGATTCCCTCGTAGCCTTCCAGCTACTTGCTCGCCTGCGGTTGGAGCTGTCAATAAGCAGACGCAGTCAGGGCACTCTTTCAGGAACCCTCGTTGCTATACAGCAACATAGCAGCACATTCTAATTTAGACGGAGACAGGCAAAGGCTGCTGTTTCGGTTGTCATTCGAGTGCCGGAAAAGAGAACCGCCTAGTCGCGTTGCTCTGCCTGCCGCGCCGCGATGCGCCGCATGGCAATGACCCGCCGGCGGCGGATCTCGGTGCGCATCGCCGTCAAATGCAGCGCGAAGAACAGCACGGTGAAGCCGAGCGCCATCACCAGCAGCGGCCATAGCAGGCTGGGATCGATCGTCGGCCCGCCGAGCCGGAACACCGAGGCCGGCTGGTGCAGCGTGTTCCACCAGTCGACCGAGAATTTGATGATCGGGATGTTGATGAAGCCGACCAGCGTGATGATGGCGGCAGCCCAGGCGGCGCGGCTGGCGTCATCCAGCGCGCGCGTCAGCGCGATGATGCCGAGATACATAAGAAAGAGGATGAAGACCGAGGTCAGACGCGCGTCCCAGACCCACCAGGTGCCCCACATCGGCTTGCCCCAGATGGAGCCGGTGACCAGCGCAAGCGCGGTGAAGGTGGCGCCGATCGGGGCTGCCGATTTCAGGGCGACATCGGCCAAGGGATGGCGCCAGACCAGCGTGCCGAGCGCGGCGACCGCCATCAACGTGTAGCACATCATGGCGAGCCAGGCGAAAGGCACGTGGATATACATGATGCGCACCGTGATGCCTTGCTGGAAATCCTCAGGCGCGGCAAAGCTCATATAGAGACCGATGGCGAGCAGGATCGCGGCGATCGACGCCAGCCACGGCACCAGCCTGTCGGCCAGCCCGACAAAGCGCGTCGGGTTGGCGAGGTCGGTCCAGCCGGCGAGGCGTGAGGAGGTATCGCTCATAAGGTCTAGATAGACCGGCGGCGCGTTCGGGGCAATCGAGGGAGTGTCGCAGTCTTATTTACCCTCCCCCTCGTGGGGAGGGTCGCTGCGAAGCAGCGGGGTGGGGTGGTGGGGCACTACCCCCACCCGGACCCTACGGGTCCGACCTCCCCACAAGGGGGAGGTAAAAAAGCTACGCCGCTTCGATATTCACGGTGCGGCTGAGGCGGCGGACTTCCTCGTCGTTGAGCAGGCCGCCGGCGCGCAGCAGGCTGGCGAAACGGCCATTGCGCAGCGACAGTTCGGCGAAGCCGCCCATCTCGACCACCTTGCCCTTGTCCATGAACACGACCAAGTCGGCGTCGCGGACGGTGGTCAGGCGGTGGGCGATGATGAAGGTGGTGCGGTTGCGCCTCAGTTCGTCGATGGCTTCCTTGACGCGGTCCTCGGTCTCGACATCGAGCGCGCTCGTTGCCTCGTCGAGCACCAGGATCGGTGCGTCCTTGAGCACGGCGCGGGCAATGGCGATGCGCTGACGCTCGCCGCCTGAAAGCTGGCCGCCGCGCTCGCCAACGACGGTGTCATAGCCGGCGCTCTTGGCAAGGATGAAATCCTGCGCGGCAGCCGCATTGGCGGCGGCGTGAACCTCGTCATAAGTCGCCTCGGCACGACCGACGCGGATGTTGTCCTCGATCGAGCGGTTGAGCAGGCCGGCATCCTGGAAGACGGTGGCGATCGAATGACGCAGCGACTTGCGGGTCACCGTGCGGGTGTCGATGCCGTCGATCAGGATACGGCCATGAGACGGCGAGAAGACGCGCTGCAAGAGGTTGATCAGCGTCGTCTTGCCGGCGCCGGTCGGGCCGACGATGGCAACCGTCTGCCCGGCCTGGACTTCGAAGGAGACGTCGTCGACGCCCTGCCTCGAATTGGCAAACTCGAAGCCGACATTCTCGAAGCGGACGTGGCCGGTGACGTTGGTGAGGTCGCGCAAGCCATCCGGCTCGGCGGAGTCGGCGGCCGAATCCTCGAGGTGATAAAAGTCCTCGAGCTTGGCGCGGGCTTCCGAAATCTGGTTGGCGAAAGCCGACATCTGGTCGAGGCGGGCAATCAGCAGCGTGGCAAAGCCGGTGAAGGCGATAACGTCGCCGATCTTGAGCTGGCCATGGGTGACGAGATAGGCGCCGATCAAAAGCACAACCATCATCGAAATGGTCGACGACAGGCGGTGCAGCGCATTGGCCATCGCCCACCAGTCGAGCACCGGGTTCTGCGCGTCGAGCAGGTTCTTGACATAGCGGCGCAGCGTATCGGCCTCGTGGCCGAGACGGTTGTAGCTCTGCAGCACGGCGACATTGCTGACCGAGTCGGTCACATGCGCGAAGACCTGATGGTAGTGACGCTCGACCGCGGCCTGGCCCGCCTTGGTGCGCTTCATCACAAGCCGGCCGATGCCGACATAGAGAACGCCCAGCGCCATTAGCACCAGCGACATGCGAAGATCCATGCTTATCGCGGTCGGAATCAGCAGAGCCAGCGCAACCGCCGTCGACAGATGCTGGCGCATGAATTCAAGCCACAGGCTGAACAGCGTCTCGACGGCGCGCAGCAGCGTGTGCAGCGCGTTGGAGGTGCCGCGCTGGTGGTGCCAGGCGAGCGGCATGGTGATCACGCGCTCGAACGACTGGCACAGCACCTCGCTGCGCCGCTTGTGGGCAAAACGGTCGGCGCCGCGCGCCACCAGCACGAAGGCGACGATGTTAAAGGCGCCGAGACCGGCCCACAGCGCCAGCGTCGAAAACACCGAACCCTTATCGGAGATGGCGTCGATTACCCGGCCGAACATGATCGGCTCGAGGATGGCGATAATGGCGAGCGCGACATTCGCACCGCAGATAAACGCAACGCGCTTCCTGTCGGCTGCGAGATAACCCAGCGCTCTCCAGTAGATTTGCAGAAGTGACACTTCAGCTACTCCGCCCAAAACATTATTGTGCACCGCACCATTTCTTGACACGTACCGGTTAACGGGTCGCAAAACAATGCCCGTCTACCTCTTCCGTTCCCATTCTGCGAACAAAAGATGACGACGTTGCGAAATCTGCCGTGATCACCTAACGGTTTGAGATAAAAGGTGAAATGTCAGTCTTGCGGCAAAATCATGGCAGCATCTAGCGCTGCCACATTTTTAATCACTGCACGCTTGGCCCGCCGGTATCCGGGAAGGCACGCCGTACTGCGCCAGGAGCATGCCCAAGTAGAAAACGCGCGCCTCGAAAGGCGTCCGTCAACAATCTGAAGCCCTTGATTTTACGCGGGTATCTTGACGACCACCTCGGTCTTGTCGCCGGCCTTCGGCTGAAAACCGGAAGACTTTGTCTTGGTTCCATTGACTTCGAGCGAGATGGATTTGGCCTTTTTGTCGCGGATGACGCGAACCTTGACCTCCGCCCCCAGCATCTTCAGCGTTGCAGAATAGCCGTCCCAATGGCTGGGCAGTTTCGGCCGGAACGTGATCTGCTTGCCCCGCCGCTCAATGCCCAGAATGCCTTCGACCGCAGCACGGTAGAGCCATCCCGCTGAGCCCGTATACCAGGTCCAGCCGCCGCGACCGCCCTTGTCCTCACCGGAATAGATGTCGGCGGCGACGACGTACGGCTCGACGCGATAATGCTCGGCCGATGCATCGTCGAGCGCATGGTTGACCGGGTTCAGCATCGAGAAGCAGCGATAGGCATCGTCGGTGCGGCCCATTTCGGCGAGCGCGATCACGAACCAGGTCGCCGCATGGGTGTACTGGCCGCCGTTCTCGCGCACGCCCGGCGGATAACTCTTGATGTAACCAGGGTCCTTTCTCGTGTTCTGGAAGGCCGGGGTAAACAGTTTGACGATCTTGAGCTTGTCGTCGACCAGCAGGTTCGTCGCCTGCTGCATCGCCGTGGTCGAGCGCGCGGGGTCGCCCTCGCCGGAGAGCACGCTCCACGACTGCGCGATGGAGTCGATCTTGCACTCGTCCGAATTGTGCGAGCCAAGCGGCGTGCCGTCATCGTAGCTGCCGCGGCGATACCACTGGCCGTCCCAGGCGGTGCTTTCCAGCGCCCGCTTCAGCACATCGGCGTGTTTTGTCCAGGCCTGCGCCCGCTTGGTGTCGCCCTGCCCCTTGGCCACGGTGGTAAAGTCGCCCAGCGTCTTCAAAAGGAACCAGCCGAGCCAGACACTCTCCCCCTTGCCGGCTTCGCCGACGCGGTTCATGCCGTCGTTCCAGTCGCCGCCGAGGATCAGCGGCAGCCCGGCCGGGCTGCTGCGCTTGACCGCAAGGTCGAGCGCGCGCGCGCAATGGTCGTAAAGCGAAGCGCTCGTCTTGGAGATTTCCGGCGTGAAGAAGGCGTCGTGCTCGCCCTCGCCCAACACCTGCCCGTCGATGAAAGGCAGCTGCTCCTTCAGGATCCCTGTATCGCCGGTCACCTCGATGTAGCGATTGGTGGCATGCGCCAGCCAGACCACATCGTCGGAGATCATGGTGCGCACGCCGGCGTCGGTGCGCGGCAACCACCAATGCTGGACATCGCCTTCGGGGAACTGCCGGCGCGCCGCATTGAGGATCTGGTCGCGCGCCAGTTTCGGATCATGCGCAAGCAGGGCCAGCGTGTCCTGCAGCTGGTCGCGGAAGCCGAACGCGCCGCTTGCCTGATAAAAGGCCGAGCGGGCGCGGATGCGGCAGGCCAGGCTCTGATAGGGCAGCCAGTGATTGACCATGGCGTCGAGCGCCTTGTCGGGCGTCTCGACCTGGATGGTGTCGAGGAAGCCGCGCCAGACGCGTTCATTGTCGGCCAGCCGCTGGTCGAAATCCTTGCCCGAATGGGTCTGCACCAACGCGCTCGCCTCGGCTGATGTGGCGGCGTCGCCAAGCAGCCAGACCAGCGTGACGTCGCCGCTGGCAGGGATGTCGATGTCGCTGGCGACAGCTGCGCACGGATCGTCGCCGGCCTCGACGCGGCCCGACAGGCCGGCGCCGCTGACGACAGCGTGCGGGAAGGCGCTGGTGCCGTGCCTGCCGATGAACTCGCCACGATCGGCTGTCACCGAATGCACCGGACCGGTGGCGGCCAGGAAGGCCACCCGGTCGCCGAAATCGAGACCGTAGGGGTTTTGCGCCAGAAGCGCGCCGGTCGCTGGATCCCTGGACGGGATGATGGTCGCAGCCGTGCTCGAGCGATGGCTGCCGAGAACCCATTCGGCATAGGCATAGACGCGCAGCCGCGCCGGCGCCGAGCCCGAGTTCTGGATGCGCAGGCGCGTGATCTTCACGGGATCGACGGGATCGACGACGTGCGTCAGATCCATCGACAGCGGGCCGCGTTTGGACCGGAAGGTCGAGAAGCCCTGGCCGTGCCATGTCTCATAGGTCATCGAGGGATCGCGGACCACGGCAGCCAGCGGCGAGAATGCCTTGCCGCTGGCCTGATCGTAGATGTAGATGCCCTCGCCCGGCCGGTTGGTGACCGGATCATTCGACCATGGCGTCAGCTGGTAATCGCGGCTGTTGCGGCTCCAGGTGAAGGCAGCGCCTTCGGCCGAGACATGGAAGCCGAACGAGGCGTTCGAGACGACGTTGATCCAGGGCTGCGGCGTCGAGCGCCGGCCGGCAAGACGGGTGACATAGTGGCGGCCGTCGCCCTCGAAACCGCCAAAGCCGTTCCATTGGCTGAGGCCGCTGCCGTCGGCGCTGCTGTCGGACGCGGCAGGGTATGCAGGCGCCGCCGGCACCGGCAGAGACGGCTCGCGCGGCGCCGCGGGGGCCGGCTGCAGGGCATCGCGTGCTTGCAAGGCTGCCGCCTCGGCGCGTTCGATCTGGTCGAAGATGGTGCCGTTGCGCGTGTGCAGAACCACGCGGGCAACCGCCAGCAGCGTCTTGTAGGTCGCCTCGTCCATCAGGTCGCGGCGCACGGCGAAGATGTGCTGGCGCGGCCCGAGTTCCTTGCCGCGCAGGCGGCTGTTTTCGCACAGCGTCTCGACCGCGCGCTGCAGGTCCTGGACATAGGACGATGCCTGCTCGTTGACGACCACGAAGTCGATCATCATGCCGCGGGCGCGCATATACTCCTGGAAGCGCAGCGCCTGGGCGACAATTTCGAGGTCAGCCACGTCGCCGATGCGGACCAGGAAGATCGGGAAATCGCCCGAAATGCTGGTCGGCCACAGGCTGGACTGCTTGCCCAGCCCCGAAGCGATGGATTCGCCGGGCAGGCGCAGGAACGGATCGGGATAGATCAGGAAACGCGCCAGCTTCTGCACATTGGCGGCGTCGGTCAGGCTGAGACCAAGATGGCGGGTCTGCACCTGCGAACGCGTCCAGGCAAGCATCGCCTGGCGGGCAAAACTTTCGGGATGGTCGAGCCTGGCGATGGCCTCCTCCAGTTCGGCGCGGTTGGCGCCGACGGCGGTCCAGAAGGTCAGCGATATCTTCTTGTTGGCCGGCACCCGCACCTGGCGGCGCAGGGCCGCTACCGGATCGAGGGTGAAGCCGTGGTGACCGCCAAGCTTGGCGCCGGGATCGAAGGCCGCCGCTTCCGCGATGGTACGGCCACGGCCGATGAAGGCACGGCGATCGGTTTCGGCCTCGGCATCGCGCGCCAATCCGGAGGGATCGGTGACGAAATGCACCATGGTGACGTCAGGCTCGTTCTTGTCGCGCTTGCGCCTGGTGGCAAAGATGGCACCGTTGTTGGCAGCGATCTCGGTCTCGATAAACATTTTCGAGAACGCAGGATGGGCATTGTCGGAGGCTTCGTTGCCCAGCACCAGCTCGGCAAAGGAGGTCACCTCGATATGCCGGTCAGTGGCGCCGTCATTGTAGAGCGTGACGCGCCGTCCCTCGCCATTGCCTTCCGAGATGACGATGCATTCGACCTCCGAACGCAGCGAGCCCACTGTTTTGACGAAGCTCGCCTTGTCGTCGGAAAACAGCGTCTGCACTCTCTCGCCGGTCGCCTGCTTCGGCTCCGCGGTGGCCGACCACCAGTCGCCGCTGCCGGCGTCGCGCAGGAAGATGTAGGAGCCGAGCCGTTCTTCGGTCGGGTCGGGCTGCCAACGGGTGACGGCGAGTTCGCCCCAGCGGCTGTAACCGGAACCGGTGGCCGAGACCATGACGGAGTAGCGGCCATTGGACATGACGCTGGTGGCGCGCAACGCCCTCAGCGGGTCGAGGACGATGCGCGAATCCGGGCTCTCGACCTCGGTCTCGTCCTTCGAGCGCTCGTCGGCTTCGGTCCTGACGGTGGCGGTCGGGATGTCGCGCGGCGCCCTCTCCTGCAGCAGGAGTTCGGCAGACTCGATCACCGGATCGCTGTGGAAGCGGTCGCGCAGCCGGCCCTCGAAGATGGCGTCGGCAACGGCGGCGATCGACATGCCGGAGTGATGCGCCATGTAGTTCAGGACAACAGCGTGGTCGGTGCCTTCCGGCACGCGCTGCGGCGTGAAGTCGACGGCGTCGTAAAAGCCATGCCGGCCGAGAGCGCCGATGGAGCGCAGCCTGGCCAGATTCTGGACGGATTCGCGCGGTGTGAACTGCGCCGCGAGGATCGTGGCGTAAGGGGCGATCACCGTGTTCTGGCCAAGGCCGCGCTTGAGGCCAAGTCCGGGCACGCCGAAATTGGTATACTGGTAGGTCAGTTCGCGGTCGCGGGCATTGTAGGCCGCTTCCGAAATGCCCCAGGGCACGTTCTTCGAACGCGCGTACTGGATCTGGCGCTTGATGATCAGCTTGCTGGTCTGGTTGAGGATCGACCCCTGCGGCTCCTTCATTACCAAAGGCGGCATCAGATACTCGAACATCGAGCCCGACCAGGACATCAGCGCACCCTGGAAGCCGATCTCGACGATCGGCCTTCCAAGCCGGAACCAATGCTCCGTCGGCAGGTCACCCTTGGCGATGGCGAACAGGCTGGTCAGCCGCGCCTCGGAGGCGAGCAGATCGTAGCAGCTCTCATCGAGCTGGTGCTCCTCGACCCGGTAGCCGATCGAGAGCAGTTTGCGCTCCTGACGCATCAGGAAAGAGAAATCCATCTCGAAGGCATAGCGGCGGCAGCGTTCGCGCAGCGCCAGCAGCTTGGCGCGCAAGGCTTCGACGGCGTTTTCGTCGCTGTGCGAGTCATGCACATGCGCCTCGCAGGTCGCTTCCAGCCGTGCCGCCCAGTCGGCGATAATGTCGCTGCGCTGCGATCCGGCCTCGGTGTGGATGGCGGTGGCGAGCTTGCGTATCTCGCCGGCAAGCACGGCCAGGTTAATGGTGCGGATCGAGGCCATCTCCGGCTGCGCCTTGATGGTCATGACGGCGCGCCGCATGCCATCGAGGCGATCGGCCAGACGCTGGCGCAACGGCCGCAGTTGCCGGCGGTCGTCAGGCAATTCCTCGAGGCTCTCGTCGAGGATGCTCACCGTGTCGAGGACGCCTTCGAAATCGCCCTGCAGGTGAACGGACGGGGCTTCCGCCCATTCGGCGCAGGCAGCCGCCACCGCGACCAGGTGTCCGGCGAGATTGCCGCTGTCGACGGCCGAGATGTAGAGCGGATAGAGCGGTTTGAGCGTCGTGGTGTCGTACCAGTTGAAGAGGTGGCCACGGTTGCGCGGCATGCTCTCGATGGTCGTCATCGTGGCGTCGATCCGGGTGATGGCGTCGGAGAGCGCAATCCAGCCGAAATCGCGTGCCGACACCACCGACAGCAGGTAGACGCCGATATTGGTCGGCGACGTTCGCGGCGCTACAACCGGCGCCGGGCTTTCCTGGAAATTGTCGGGCGGCAGATTGTGGTGCTCGGCCGTGACGAAGGTTTCGAAATAATGCCAGGTGCGGCGCGCCACGGTGCGCAGCGCGTGGATGTCGGCCTGCGATATGCGCAGGCGGTCCTCGGTCTCGGCCGAGCGGCTGATCCAGCAGGCAACCGCCGGCGAACCGATCCAGAACAGAGCGAAGAAGAAGGCGACGAAGGCACCGGTGGAATCGGCCAGCACGGGGATAGCGAGACCGACGACGCCGATGATCACGGCGCCATACATCATGCTGTAATAGGAGCCGATATCGTTGTCGCCGCCCTTGTGCGCCTGCGACGCGGTGCGCCATTCCAGCAGGTTCTGGCGGCTGACGAACAGGCGGTAGAGCGTGCGCACGATGGCGTCGCCCATCATCCAGGCATTGTGCGCCATCAACAGCACTTTCAGCGCCACAAGGGCCGTGCCGAAGACGGTGTCGTGCGCCAGTGCGGAGAAATGGCCGCGCGGCGTCTGGTCGCCGCTCTTGGGCAGGATGGCGTTGACGACATCGAAGGTCGGCGCCATGAACAGCGACAGGATCAGCAGCGCCTGCCACTGCGCGGCCTGCGTGAAGGGCAGCAGCGTCCAGCCGGCGATCGCCGCCATCACCCAGAAGATCGGGGTCAGCGAGCGGCGCAGATTGTCGACCATCTTCCAGCGCGACAGCGCCGGCACGCCGGAACGCGGCGAGAAGATGAAGCGCAGCAGCTGCCAGTCGCCGCGCGCCCAGCGGTGGTGGCGCGAGGCGTCGACCGAGTAGCGGGTAGGATAGTCCTCGACCAGTTCGACGTCGGTGACAAGTGCTGCGCGCGCCAGCGCACCTTCGAGCAGATCGTGGCTGAGGACGGTGTTTTCCTCGATGCGGCCCTGCAGCGCCGCCTCGAAAGCGTCGACGTGATAAAGGCCCTTGCCGGTGAAGGAGCCGTCGCTGAAGACGTCCTGGTAGAGATCCGAGACGGCAAAGACGTAAGGATCGAGACCGCTGTTGGACAGATCGGAAGAGCACACGTCNGCCGTCGCTGAAGACGTCCTGGTAGAGATCCGAGACGGCAAAGACGTAAGGATCGAGACCGCTGTTGGACGAGAAGACGCGCTGGAAGAAAGAAGCGTCGTCGCCGCTGGTGAGCGAGGCTGTGATGCGCGGCTGCAGAATGGTGTAGCCGGCGGTAACGACGCGCTTTGTCGCGTCGAAATGCGGGCGGTTGAGCGGATGGGCGAGCTTGCCGACCAGTGACGACACGGCGTCGCGCGTGGTGCGCGTGTCGGCGTCGAGCGTCATGACATAGACGACCTTTTCCGGCAGCGGCACGTCGAGCGGCAGGAAGGTGGTGTCGCTGTCGCCGCGCAAGAGAAGGTTCAGCTCATGCAGCTTGCCGCGCTTGCGCTCCCAGCCCATCCAGGCGCCCTGCGCCTGGTTGTAGAGCCGGCGGCGATGCAGGATATAGAAACGCGGCGCGCCTTCCGAGGGATAACGGGCATTGAGCCTGGCGATCTCGTCGCGCGCATATTGCAGGATCTCGATGTCGGCGGCGTCGATCTCGGTCTTGGAATCCGGCCAGTCGGACAGCAGCGCGAAATGGATTTCTTCGGCCGTGTTGGCGAGGTGATGCACCTCGATGTTGCGGATGTTTTCCTCGACATCATCGCGCGAGCCGATCAGCGACGGCACCACGACCAAGGTGCGTGATGCCGCCGGAATGCCGTGCTTGTAGTCATAGCCGACGAGCCGCGTCGGCTTCAGGAACAGTGAAACAACGGTGTTGAAGAAGGCGAGCGCGCCTTCGCTGGCAGGCACCGCAAACAGCGCCAGCATCAGCGTGATGGATTCCACCGACAGGCCGAGATGGGCAAGCGCATTGCCGGAGACAACCAGCAGTAGCACCGTCAGCAGGAAGACCGGCACAACGATGCCGAGCCAGCCCGTGGCGGTGAAGGCGCGCTTGAAGGTCACATGGAAGGGCGGCCGATAGCCGATCGCCTTTTCCAGATCCGGCCGGCGCGGGCCGACCAGGAAGAAGCCGACATCGGTATGCATGGCCGGATCGGCTGATGCATCCGGCACGCCGGAGGCATCGGTGACCCCGGGAACATGGCTGGCCAGCTCGATGGCCTTTTCGGCGACACGGAATTCGGACAGGTCGGAGCGCCGCGCCAGTTGCTCGATCGACGTGCGGTACTGGTCGCGCGAAAAGAAATCGAGCGCGGCGAAATCGGTGCGCTCGCGCAACAGCGTGTCGATGCGGCTGACGCCCTCGAACCACACCGTCCAGTCGACGTCGTTGATGAGGCGCAGGCCGCGGATGATGTTGCCGGTGGTGACATTGCCGCTGGACAGCGTGCGATGCTCGGAAATGATGATTTCCTCGGCGTCGGAGCCGGTTTTCTCGAGCTCGACCTCCAGCCATTCCAGCGCCCTGCCGGCATTCTGCGAGCCGTCGCGCAGGCGGTAGAGCAACTGGGTGGCGAAGGTGGTGTCCTGCGCATGCGCGCCGTAGCCCGACAGGATCTTCCGGCGGTCTGCATTGTCGTCGGTCGCCAGCACGCGGTCGGCGACCTCGTTGGCGATATGGCGCATCTGCCTGGTGCGGTCGACGCGCACGGCGATGCGGCGCAGATTCTCGATCAAAACGAAGCGCAGCAGCGACGGCAGCGCCCACAATTCGCCGATCTTGAGCGGCTCGACCGACTGAAAACCCTCGACGATGGATTTGAACATGGTCGCCGAAACCGAACTGTCGGAATGGGCGACATAGCTCCAGGCCAGGGCCAGCGCGCGCGGCACCGCGGCGCGGTTGGCCACTTCCAGGGTCGGCAACTGCCGGTAGAAACGACGCGGCAGGTCGCGCTTCACCTGAAAAATGGTCTCCTCGACGAGATAATTGTTGTCGAGCAGCCATTGCGCGGCAGGCGTGATGGTTTCGCCCTTGGCCTGGGCGGCATTGGTCGAGCGGTAGACTTCGAGGATTTTCTTGGCGCTGTCGCGGATGCGGGCCTGGAAATCGAACTGCGTCAGGCCGAACAGGTCCTTGATGTCGCCCTTGGCGAGGCTTTCGCCCAGCGCGCGCAGCCGCTCTTCGGGCAGGAAATTGGAGCGTATCGGCTCTTCGGTGATGACCGGGAAGCCGGCGCTGGACTTTTCGATATGGGCAGGATTTGTCTGGATATTCATTGAAAATTCCGCATGGGGGACGCGATGCGGCGCCACCGCCACGGCAATGTCCCTAAAACCGATTCAAATGCAATTGGTTGCATGATTACACTGGCCGAAAGTTTTGCTTCTCACCACGCCAGAGGCGTTATCCCTTCGACATTTTAAGTGGGGCTTTCGACAACTCAAGGACGAGCACCCCTGCCCTCCCGTCCGCCTTGGAACGACGGAAGGATTCGGGCTTTTTCGTGATCCAGACAACAGCTTACGCCAGATTTCTCCGGCGTGCGATCATGTTTGGCAACAGGCGTTAATCGTTGTGCTGGCGGTGCGGCTAGCCCAGGCTGGCTATCCGGACGACGAACACGATCGTCGGCCGCACCGGTTCAAGCCGCAGTTTCGCGGCCTGCGGTCCGAGCAACAGCGTGTCGCGAGGTCCAAGGCGCGACGATGTCGCGCCGGTCACGCCGACCTCACCGTCGAACGGCAGGATCAGGGTCATAGCGCTGGTCGGCCGGGTATCGGTCGGAACCGAGATCACCAGGCGCTCGACCGTGTGCATGGCCCGCCCGCGGCGGGTCATGACGTTGAGGTCGGTGATCGGACCGGAGATCAGCGCCGCCGAGGTCGGCACATCGGCCGGGAAGGACAGCGGGGCGGAAGCCGCCGTCACTTCGGCCGGCGGCCGGCCAGCAATGTCGAGGACGATGCCCTCGCCTTCCAGCACGGCCAGCGTGCGGTCGACGCCGGCAAAGCCCGAGAACGGCCCGCTATCCTCGACTCGCGCCATCGAAACGCGCCAGTCGAAATCGTCCAGGCCGGCGCCGTCCGGCGAGACGGCGATCTCGGTGGTCGTGCCGCCGCCATTCTTCCACGGCATGACCCGGTAGTCGGCGGCCCGTAGGATGCGCATCATTTAAGCCAATCAGCCTAAAATACCGGGCAGATTGAGCTGGTGCTCCTTCGCGCACTCGATGGCGATGTCGTAGCCGGCATCGGCGTGGCGCATGACGCCTGTCGCCGGATCGTTCCACAACACGCGCTCCAGGCGCCTTGCGGCGTCCGGCGTGCCGTCGGCGACGATGACCATGCCGGCATGCTGCGAGAAGCCCATGCCGACGCCGCCGCCATGATGCAGCGACACCCAGGTCGCGCCCGACGCGGTGTTGAGCAACGCATTGAGCAGCGGCCAGTCGGAGACGGCGTCGGAGCCGTCCTTCATCGCTTCCGTCTCGCGGTTCGGCGAAGCGACCGAGCCGGAATCGAGGTGGTCGCGGCCGATGACGACGGGCGCCTTGAGTTCGCCCCTGGCCACCATCTCGTTGAAGGCGAGGCCCAGCCTGTGGCGGTCGCCGAGGCCGACCCAGCAGATGCGCGCCGGCAGGCCCTGGAAGGCGATGCGCTCACGTGCCATGTCCAGCCAGTTGTGCAGATGGGTGTTGCCAGGGGTGAGTTCGCGCACCTTGGCGTCGGTCTTGTAGATGTCCTCGGGATCGCCCGAAAGGGCGGCCCAGCGGAACGGGCCGATGCCCCGGCAGAACAGCGGCCTTATATAGGCCGGCACGAAGCCCGGGAAGGCAAAGGCGTTCTCGAAGCCTTCGTCCTTGGCGACCTGGCGGATGTTGTTGCCATAGTCGAGCGTCGGCACGCCGGCATTCCAGAAATCCACCATCGCCTCGACATGCTCGCGCATCGAGGCGCGGGCGGCCTTCTCGACAGCCTTGGGATCGGAGACGCGCTTCTCGCGCCACTCAGCTATCGTCCAGCCCTTGGGCAGATAGCCGTTAATCGGGTCATGCGCCGAGGTCTGGTCGGTGACCATGTCGGGGCGGATGCCCCGCTTGAACATTTCCGGCACGATGTCGGCCGCATTGCCGAGCAGGCCGACCGACTTCGCCTCGCCGGCCTTGGTCCAGCGCTCGATCATTTCCATCGCTTCGTCGAGCGTCTCGGCCTTCTCGTCGACATAGCGGGTGCGCAGCCGGAAATCGATCGAGTCCGGATTGCATTCGATGGCGAGGCAGCAGGCGCCGGCCATGACGGCGGCAAGCGGCTGGGCGCCGCCCATGCCGCCGAGGCCGCCGGTCAGGATCCATTTGCCCGTAAGGTTGCCATTGTAGTGCTGGCGGCCGGCCTCGACGAAGGTCTCGTAGGTGCCCTGCACGATGCCTTGCGTGCCGATATAGATCCAGGAGCCGGCCGTCATCTGGCCGTACATCATCAGGCCTTTTTTATCGAGTTCGTTGAATTTGTCCCAGGTCGCCCAATGCGGCACGATGTTGGAGTTGGCGATCAGCACGCGCGGCGCATCGGTGTGCGTCCGGAAGACGCCGACCGGCTTGCCGGACTGGACCAGCAGCGTCTCGTCTTCATTGAGGGTCTTCAACGAGGCGACGATGCTGTCGAAATCGTTCCAGGTGCGCGCGGCCCGGCCGATGCCGCCATAGACGACGAGCTCATTGGGGTTTTCGGCGACATCGGGATCGAGGTTGTTCATCAGCATGCGCAGCGGCGCTTCGGTCGTCCAGTATTTGGCGTTGAGCTTGTCGCCGCGGGGCGCGCGCACTTCGCGGATGTTGTGGCGAGGATTGTTCATCATTGTCCCTTTGGAGTAAGGCGGCGTCTCAGCGCCCGGCCCAGTCAATGGCGGATTGGAGGATTTTCGTCAGTGTGGCGCGCATCGGCGCGGCGAACTCGGCATCATAAGGCACCGGCCAATTGTCCGGTTCGCCCTTGCCCTCGGGCTCGCGCAAATAGCCGCGATCGGCAAGTTCCATCTGCAGCGCATGGTAGCCGCCTTGCGGATTGCCGAAATAGCGGGTGATCCAGCCACCCTTGAAACGGCCGTTGATGACATTGCTTTCACCGCTCTCGGCCATGATCTGGCCAACCAGCGCCTGCAGCGTAGGATCCGCGGTCTGGCCGTCATTGGTGCCGAGATTGAACACCGGCAGCGTGCCGTAGAACAGGCGCGGCAGCACCGACCGGATCGAGTGGCAATCGTAAATGACGACCTTCTCATGCAGGCCGCGCAGCCTGACGGACTGAGCCGCCAGCATTTCATGGTAGGGCACGAAATACGCTATGCGGCGCTGGTCTATCTCCGATGGCGTCGGTTCCGCGCCGGGCAGATACAGCGGATCGCCGTCGAAGGTCTCGGTCGGGCATAGCGTCGTTGTCGTCTGCCCGGGATAGAGCGAGGCGCCGGAAGGATCGCGGTTGACATCGATGACGGTGCGCGAGATCGACGTGTGCACGACAGTCGCGCCAAGGCCGGCGGCAAAATCGTAGAGATTGTCGATCCACCAGTCGCAATCGCGGCGGCCGAGCCAGGGCGAGACCAGCCGATTGTCGATGCCGGCGAGATCGATACCCGTGTGCGGGATGGACACCAACAGGGGTGCCGTGCCTTCCGTCACTGTCAGCCAGTCGGTCATGTCAGACTCCCGAGATCGAAGGCAATGTCACCGCGCTCGCAGCCTTGATGGCAGCGCCGCTGCGCACCATGGCGATGGCTTTTTCCATGTCAGGGTGGAAATGCCGGTCATTGTCGAGATGCGGCACCTCGGCGCGGACCAGCTTACGAACCGCTTCCAGAGCTGCACTCGACGCCAGCGGCGCATGGAAATCGCAGCCTTGCGCGGCGGCCAGGAGTTCGATGCCGATGACGGCCGTGGCGTTTTCGATCATGCCGATCAGCCGGCGAGCGCCGTGTGCGGCCATCGAGACATGGTCTTCCTGGTTGGCCGAGGTCGGGATGGAATCGACACTTGCCGGATAGGCCTTCTGCTTGTTCTCAGAGACGAGCGCCGCCGCCGTCACCTGCGGGATCATGAAGCCGGAGTTCAGGCCGGGCTTCGGCGTCAGGAAGGCCGGCATGCCGGACAGCGCGGGGTCTACCAGCATGGCGATGCGGCGCTCCGACAGCGAGCCGATCTCGCAGACGGCAAGCGCGATCATGTCGGCAGCGAAAGCCACCGGCTCGGCGTGGAAATTGCCGCCGGACAGCGCAGTATCGTCCTCGGCGAAGATCAGCGGATTGTCGGTGACGCCATTGGCCTCGGTGCCGAGCGTATCGGCGGCCTGGCGCAGCACGTTGAGCGCCGCACCCATCACCTGCGGCTGGCAGCGCAGGCAGTACGGATCCTGCACGCGCTCATCGCCGACGCGGTGCGATTCACGAATGGCGCTGCCGGCCATCAGGTTGCGCAGCGCTTCCGCCGTCTCGATCTGGCCGGGATGTTTGCGCAGGAGATGGATGCGCCGATCGAAGGGCGCGTCCGAGCCCTTGGCAGCGTCGGTCGACAGCGCCCCGGCGACCAGCGCCGACTGATACAGCACTTCGGCCTCGAACAGAGCGGCCAGCGCGTAGGCGGTGGAAAACTGCGTGCCGTTGAGCAGCGCCAGACCTTCCTTGGCGCCGAGCGTCACGGGCTCCAGGCCGTGCGAGACGAAAGCGACCTTGGCCGGGAAGCGGCCATGCGGTGTAAAGCATTCGCCGACGCCGATCATCACCGCCGTCATGTGCGACAGCGGCGCGAGATCGCCGGAGGCGCCGACCGAGCCCTGCGCCGGCACCATGGGGATGACGTCGTTGGCCAGCATCGATTCCAGCAACTCGATGGTTTGCGGCCGTACGCCCGACGCGCCCTGCGCAAGGCTGGCGAGCTTCAGCGCCATCATCAGCCGAACCACCGAAACCGGCATCGGCTCGCCGACACCGGCGGCATGCGACAAAACGATGTTGCGTTGCAGGGTCTCTAGATCCTCGGCCGGAATGCGGACGCTGGCCAGTTTGCCGAAGCCGGTGTTGATGCCGTAGACCGGCTCACCCTTGGCGACGATGCGGGCGACTGCCTCGGCGCTGGCCTTGATTTTTGGCCGGCAGGAGGCGTCGAGCTTCGGCATGGCGCCACGATAGATAGCGCGCCAGTCGGCCAGCGTCGCATTGCCGGGCTTCAGGTTAAGTTCGGTCATTGTCCTCTCCAGATGCGGGCATGGAGCGGGTTGAAGCCCATGCGGTAGACGAGTTCGGCCGGACGCTCGATGTCCCAGATCGCCAGGTCGGCGGATTTTCCTGCCTCAAGCGTGCCGGTCTTGCCAAGCAGCCCAAGCGCGCGGGCAGCCTCGCGAGTGGTGCCGGCCAGGCATTCCTCGACGGTCAGGCCGAAAAGCGTCGCTGCCATGTTCATGGTCAGCAACAGCGAGGTCAGCGGCGACGTCCCGGGATTGTTGTCGGTGGCGACCGCCATCTTGACGCCGTGCTGGCGGAACAGGCCGACCGGCGGCTTCCTGGTTTCGCGGATGAAATAGTAGGCGCCGGGCAGGATGGTCGCCACGGTGCCGGCCTTGGCCATCGCTGCGGCGCCGGCCTCGTCGGTGTATTCGAGATGGTCGGCCGACAGCGCGCCATAGCGGGCGGCGAGTTCGGCGCCATGCAGGTTGGACAACTGGTCGGCATGGAGTTTGACCGGCAGGCCAAGCGCCTTGGCCTTGTCGAACACGCGGGCGATTTGCTCCGGCGAGAAGGCAATGCCTTCGCAGAACCCATCAACGGCATCCGCCAGGCCCTCGACGGCGATGGCGGGCAGAATATTGTCGACGATATTGTCGATGTATTCGTCGTTGTCGCGATAGGGCTCCGACGGCACGGAAAGATCGCCCAGATTCTGCGGTAGTGTGTGTGCGCCGAGAAAAGTGGTGACCACGGACACATCCCGCATTGTGCCCAGCCGCCGCGCCGCACGTAGCGACCATCTCTCATGCATATGGCTAAGGCCGTAGCCCGACTTGATTTCGACGGTCGTCACGCCCTCGGCAATCAAAGCGTCGAGGCGCGGCAGGCTCTGCCGGACCAATTCATCCTCGTGCGCTGCACGCGTGGCTTTGACCGTCGAGACGATGCCACCGCCGGCTCTGGCGACCTCTTCATAGGTGACGCCGGCCAGCCGCATCTCGAACTCGTTGGCACGGTTGCCGGCATGGATGAGATGGGTGTGGCAGTCGATCAGGCCGGGCGTAATCCAGCGGCCTTCGCAATCGGTAGTCTCGCTGCCCTGAGCCAACGCTGACGGCATGTCGGCTTCCGGACCGGCATAGACGATGACGCCGTCACGGGCGATGATCGCGCCCTTTTCGACGATGCCCAGTCCGGCAACGCCTTCCGCCATGGTTGCCAGGCGCGCATTGCGCCAAAGCTGAAGGCCCCCTGCCCGGCTTTTGTCTTGTGCCGCCATCATCTTTTTCCGTTGCTTGGATGGCGATTATGTATATACATATTGAAACGCACTGCAAGTGCATTGTTCATGGAACGCGGAGAAAAACGTGACGGCGATCTTTGCGGAACAGGCGCTGCTGGCCGATGGCTGGCATGACAAGGTGCGGATTTCGTTGACCAATAGTCGCATCACGGCAGTCGAGCCGGGCTCTTCGCAGCAAGCCGACGACGAACGCCACGCCATTCTGGTGCCCGGCATGCCGAACCTGCACAGCCACGCCTTCCAGCGCGGCATGGCCGGGCTTGCCGAACTGCGCGGTCCCTCCGCCGACAGCTTCTGGAGCTGGCGCGAGGTGATGTACCGCTTCGCGCTGTCAATGACGCCGGACCAGGTCGAGGCGGTCGCCGCACAGCTTTACGTCGAAATGCTGGAGGCCGGATTCTCGCGCGTCGGCGAATTTCATTATCTCCACCACGATCGCGACGGAAAACCCTATGCCAACCTTGCCGAGATGGCCGAACGTATTGCCGCGGCCGCCGGCGAAACCGGGATCGGCCTGACGCTGCTGCCGGTTTTTTATGCCCATTCCTCCTTCGGCGGCGCTGCGCCCAACGAAGGCCAGCGGCGATTCATCAACGATGTGAATCGGTTCGAACGCTTGCTTGAGAAAAGCCGCGAATCGGTTCGTGCGTTGAATCAGGCTGTCGTCGGCGTCGCCCCGCACAGCCTGCGCGCCGCGACGCCGGAGGAACTCAGCGCTGTTGCCGCCATTGCGCCGGACGGACCGATCCACATCCACGTCGCCGAGCAGGTGAAGGAGGTCGAGGATTGCCTGGCGTGGTCGGGTGCGCGACCGGTCGAATGGCTGCTCGCCAATGCCGGGATCGACAAGCGTTGGTGCCTGATCCACGCCACCCACATGACCGAGGCTGAGACAACCGGCATGGCCAGAAGCGGCGCCATTGCCGGGCTTTGCCCGATCACGGAGGCCAATCTCGGCGACGGCACCTTTTCAGCACCTCTGTTCATCGAACATGGCGGCCGCTTCGGCGTCGGCTCGGATTCCAACGTGCTGATCGGCCTGCCGGATGAATTGCGCCAGCTCGAATATTCGCAGCGCCTCGCACACCGCGCCCGCAATGTGCTGGCGGTGGCCGGCGGCTCGACCGGGCGGGCTCTGTTCGACGCCGCCCTCGATGGCGGCAGCACCGCACTCGGCGCCGGCCCGTCGCGGATCGCCGCCGGCGCCGCGGCTGATTTCGTCTCCCTCGACGAAAACCATCCTTCGCTGGCCGGAAAAAGTGGCGATGCGATCCTCGACGCCTGGATCTTTGCCAATTGCGGCAAGGTCGATTGCGTCTGGGTGCATGGGAAAAAGCAGGTCAGCGGCGGCCGGCATTCCAGGCGCGAGCCGATTGCAGAGCGCTTTCGCCAGGTGATGACGGCGCTTTCGGCATGAGCATGATTGAGACAGCGGCGTCGGAAGGCGGCGGCTCGCTGCACCAGCGCATCCTGTCCGACATCAGCGAGAAAATAATGTCCGGCGCCTGGGCGCCGGGCCACCGCATCCCGTTCGAGCACGAGCTGACGGCGCAGTATCATTGCTCGCGCATGACGGTGAACAAGGCGCTGTCGCAACTGGCCAAGGCCGGGCTGATCGAGCGCCGCCGCCGTTCGGGCAGTTTCGTGCGCCAGCCGCAATCGCAGGCCGCGGTGCTGGAAATCCACGACATCAGGATCGAGGTCGAGGCGCTTGGGCTGGCCTATCGCTTTGAGCGCATGGCGCGGCAGAAAAGGCGCAGCAGCGCCGAGGATCGCGCCTTGCTGGAATTGGGAGCGGCTGGACAGGTGCTGGCGCTGGAATGCCGGCATTTCGCCGGCAAGCGGCCGTTCGCGCACGAACAGCGGCTGATCAATCTGGCCGCCGTCGCGGAAGCCGCCGAGGAGGAGTTTCTCGACATTGCCCCCGGTCCTTGGCTGATCGGCCGCGTGCCATGGAGTGAGGCCGAGCACCGCATCCGCGCGGTGGCGGCCGACAGGCATATTGCCGAAGCCCTCGACGTCGCAACCGGCGCACCGTGCCTGGTGGTCGAACGCCGGACCTGGAGCGCGGAGCACCCGGTGACGCAGGTGAGGTTCACTTATGCCGCGGAGAGCCACACGCTGGTGGCGCGGTTCAGGCCTTCGCAGGGGTAGCTCCTTTACCCTCCCCCTTGTGGGGAGGGTCGCTGCGAAGCAGCGGGGTGGGGGTCGGCGCCAGCCCCCCGCCCGGACCTTCGGTCCGACCTCCCCACAAGGGGGAGGTAGAAGGCTGCACTTTAAATCGCCGCCGTAACAATAATCTCGACCACATATTCCGGCCCTGCAAGCTTGGCCTCACCCGTGGCGCGGGCGGGCGTGTTGCCTTGCGGGACCCACTTGTCCCATTCCTTGTTCATCTCGGCGAAGGTGCCCATATCGGCCAGCCAGATGATCGCCTGCAGGATCTTGGTCTTGTCGGTGCCGGCCTTGGCCAGCAGTTCGTCGATAGATGCGAGGATCGACCTCGTCTGTTCGCCAACGCTGGCGCCGGGCGTTCCGACCTGGCCGGCGAGATAGACGGTGTTGCCGTGGATGACGATCTGGCTCATGCGCGGGCCAACATCGATGCGACGAATGCTCATGGGATGGTTCCTTCGTTTGTCGGTGCGCCTGTTTAGAGTCGCTGCCGGCTTCGGGCAAGGCCAACATCGCGAAACCTCTTGAGCCTGGGTTGGATCTTAGACCGCAAATGTCTATCTGCGCCGAGGTATTTCTTTCCGGCGCGGATTGCCGACCTCGTGTGAGAGTGGCAAGACTTCGCGCGAAACCAGGTTGAGAGGATGAGAGCCATGGAATATCGAGAAATCAGCGAGGACTATTCGGTCTCGGGCCAGATCCAGCCCGAAGATGCCGCCGCCATCAAGGAAGCCGGTTTCAAGAGCGTGATCTGCAACCGGCCGGATGACGAGCAGCCCGACCAGCCTTCGGCCGACAGCGTCAAGGCGGCGGTCGAAGCCGCGGGGCTGGCCTTCCGCTACATCCCGGTAATCAGCGGCCAGATCACAGCCGAGAATGTCGAAGATCAGGCCAAAGCGCTCGACGCGCTCGAAGGCCCGGTGTTTGCCTATTGCCGCTCCGGCGCGCGCTGCACCAATCTCTACGGGCTGATTCAGCAGTCCAAGGGGTGAGCATCTGAGGCGCTGGCGATCCCTCACACCCCCCTCTGTCCTGCCGGACATCATCTCCCCCGCAAGGGGGGAGATCGGATGTCGCCTTCGCTTTTCGCCAATCGCCGACGTTGCAGGATGAGCGCTATCGACAAAGCTGCTGATCTCCCTCCTTGCGGGAGAGATGGCCGGCAGGCCAGAGGGGGGTGCTGTCCCGCCGACGTATCAACTGAAACTCTCTCAAACTAGATCGGCAGCGCCCCGGTCTCCTTCAGCGTCTCCAGCACGATCGCGGTCTTTACATGCTGCACGGAGTCGTGCGGCAACAGCACGCCGTTGACGAATTCCGACAGCGATTTCAGATCGGGGGTCACCACTTTCAAGATGTAGTCCATCTCACCGGTCAGCGCGTGCGCCTCCTGCACTTCCGGCAGCCGCGCCAGCAATTCGCCGAAGCGCCGCGCATTGTCGCGGTTGTGGGTGGCCAATGTCACCGAGATGACATTGACCAGCGAGAAGCCGAGCTTGTCGCGGTCGAGCACCGCCCGGTAGCCCTTGATATAGCCGTCCTCTTCCAACCGCTGGCGGCGTCGCGAGCATTGGGAGGCGGAGAGGTTCACCCGCTCCGACAGGTCGTTGTTGGTCAGCCGCGCATCGCCCTGCAGAAGTGCCATTATCTTGCGGTCGAACTGATCGATGCGCGTCTCATTCATGATCTTTGGTCCGTTTGTGCACAATTCACGCACGATCTGATCATTTCAAGCGTTTGAATGCAAGCACCGTGCAGCCGCTCCGCGTTATGATTGCACATGGTCCGCTGCGGCCACCGCCAGTTTTGGAGCAATGCCATGGGTCCCTTCCCGCACGACGCCCCGCCCGCAAAGATCAGCAAGGAAAACCCCGCCGGCACCGACGGTTTCGAGTTCGTCGAGTTCGCGCATGCGGAGCCGCAGAAGCTAGCAGAACTGTTCACCCGCATGGGCTATGTCGCGATGGCCAAGCACCGCACGAAGGACATCACCGTCTGGCGCCAGGGCGATATCAACTATGTCGTCAATGCCGAACCGGGCTCGCATGCGATGAAGTTCGTCGACAAACACGGCCCTTGCGCCGCCTCGATGGCCTGGCGTGTTGTCGATGCCAAGCACGCATTCGAGCATGCGGTATCGAAAGGCGCCACGCCCTACGACGGCAACGACAAGGCGCTCGACGTGCCGGCCATTGTCGGCATTGGCGGCTCGCTGCTCTATTTCATCGAAGCCTATGGCAAGAAGGGCTCGGCCTATGATGCCGAGTTCGAGTGGCTGGGCGAACGCGACCCGCGGCCGCAAGGCGTCGGCTTCTATTTCCTCGACCACCTCACCCACAATGTCTATCGCGGCCAGATGGACAAATGGTGGGACTTTTATCGCGAGCTGTTCGGCTTCAAGCAGATCCATTTCTTCGACATCGACGGCAAGATCACCGGCCTGGTCAGCCGCGCCATCACCTCGCCCTGCGGCAAGATCCGCATTCCGCTAAATGAATCCAAGGACGACACCAGCCAGATCGCCGAATACCTGAAGAAGTACAATGGCGAAGGCATCCAGCATATCGCCGTCGGCACCGACGACATCTACGCCGCCACCGACAAGCTTGCCGACAACGGGCTGAAGTTCATGCCCGGTCCGCCGGAGACCTACTACGACATGTCGTACAACAGGGTGAACGGGCATGACGAGCCGATCGAGCGGATGAAGAAGCACGGCATCCTGATCGACGGCGAAGGCGTGGTCGACGGCGGCATGACCAAGATCCTGCTGCAGATATTCTCCAAAACCGTGATCGGCCCGATCTTCTTCGAATTCATCCAGAGGAAGGGCGACGAAGGTTTTGGCGAAGGCAATTTCCGCGCGCTGTTCGAGTCGATCGAGCAGGACCAGATCAAGCGCGGCGTAATCAAGGTCGATGGCAAGGCGGCGTGAACCCCCGTTTTCGGCTCGATCGGCCTTGATCTAAGTTTCGATCAAAAGGGTCAAGCCGTGAACGTCTCCATAACCGAAGCAAAGGCCAACTATCGGAACTCGTCGGCCGCGCGGAGGCCGGCGAGGAGATAGTCATCACTCGTCACGGCAAGATCGCGGCGCGGCTCGTGGCACCAGTTCGAGAAGACTTGTTGTCGCGCATAGGTGCCCTGAAGGGCAAGATTTGGATTTCTGACGATTTCGACAAACTCGGCCCTGAATGGAACGAGTACACCAGATAAAGGTCAGAGGCCCAGCCGCTCGACCTCCTCCTTCCTCACCTTCAAATCATAATCGAGCAAAAACTCGTCCAGCTGCGGCGGCGCGACCGAGCTGCCCGAGAGCATCGCGTGAACCTGGCCGCGATGGTGGATGTCGTGCAGGAAGACATGGGCGAGAATGTCGCCGATCTTTTCGGGGATCATGCCGTCCTCGCGCCGGTCCGTGATGACCTGACGGTCGAGATCCGCCTCCGACAGGCCGTCGCAAAAGGCGATCAGCCGCCTGTCGGCCGCGGTCTGGGCAGCAAACAGTGCCTGCGGCTCATCGAACGGCACGTAGTCGTCATAAGCGGCCGCGCCGACGCCGCCCTCCTCCAGAAAATCGAGATAGAGATGATCGACCGCAAGGATGTGGTTGAGCGTCGCCTTGATCGACGGGAAGAAGCTTGTGCGTTCGGCTTCGAATTCGCCGGGCTTTAGCTGCAGCACGGCGCGATAGAGCCGGTCGTTCGACCAGAGATTGTTGCCGGCCATGCGGCTGAAATGCTCGAGCAGGGTCACGCGTTCATTCGTCTGATCAGGCCAATGCCAGCCGCCATCACCGCGAAGCCGGCGACAACGATCAGCAGCAGCCGGTTCATGCGCCGCCGCGTCGCCTGCGTCTCCTCGTCCCGCGCCACATTGGTGTTGGTGATGGTGTGGAACATCATCGCCTTGCGCGGGTAGCCGCTGCGGTTGGTCAGATCGGGCGAGCGCGCCTCGATGCGGTAGCTCAGCCGGATCGCCTGGATGAAGACCATCAGAATGGCCAACGCCCAGACGCCGGCCAGCAGGTAGAACGCCTCGCCCGTCATTGCATTGCCCCCTCTTATGCCTGGGACTTCTCGACCTTCTGCTCGATGGCGCCGAAGATCGAGTTTCCGCTTTTATTCTTCATCTCGATACGCACCGTATCGCCAAAGCGCAGGAACGGCGTCTTGGGCTCGCCAGACTCAATGGTCTCGATCATGCGCAGTTCAGCGATGCAGGAATAGCCGGCGCCGCCGGCCGCCACCGGTTTGCCCGACCCGCCATCCAGCTTGTTGGAGACGGTGCCGGAGCCGATGATGGTGCCGGCAACCAGCGGCCGTGTCTTTGCGGCATGGGCAATCAGCGCCGGGAAGTCGAAGGTCATGTCGACGCCGGTGTTGGCGCGGCCGAACGGCTTGCCGTTGACGTCGGCCAGCAGCGGCAGGCTGACCTTGCCGCCATCCCAGGCATCGCCGAGTTCGTCCGGCGTCACCGCCACCGGCGAAAAGGCCGAGGACGGCTTCGACTGGAAGAAGCCAAACCCTTTGGCGAGTTCGGGGCCGGTCAGCGCGCGCAGCGTCACGTCATTGACCAGCATGACCAGCCGGATCGCGGCGCGCGCCTGGTCGAGGCTGGCGCCCATCGGCACGTCCTCGACGATGACGGCGACTTCCGCTTCCATGTCGATGCCGTAGGCCTCGTCCGCCATGCGGATCGGCTCGCGCGGGGCAATGAAAGAATCCGAGCCGCCCTGATAGATCAGCGGATCGGTCCAGAAACTTGCCGGCATATCGGCGCCGCGCGCCTTTCGCACCAGTTCGACATGGTTCACATAGGCCGACCCGTCTGCCCATTGATAGGCGCGCGGCAGCGGCGAATGCGCGTCATGCTCGTGGAAGCGCGCCGACGGCACCGCATTGTTTTCCAGCGATTCCGCGATCGTCGCCAGATGCGGCGAAATCCGCTGCCAGTCGTCGAGTGCCGCCTGCAGCGTTCGCGCCAGGAACGAGGCGTCGGTGAAGCGCGTCAGGTCGCGCGAGACGACGACGAGTTTTCCATCGCGCGTCCCGTCCCTCAATGTGGCAAGCTTCATGCGGTTTCCTCTCCTGATGCGGCTTTGGCGCCGTCTAAGTTCACAACAAGGCCGTCGCGGGCAATCGTCAAGTCACCCACCCACGATTTCCTGACAGCAGCCTCCCAGTCGGCCTCGCCGATCTCGGGATCATCGGCCGGAATGAGGTGGTTGAGCACCAGCCTCTTCACCCCGGCATCGCTGGCGATGCGGCCTGCCTGCTCGGCAAATGAGTGGCTGGCAAGCAGATGCTCTTTCAGCCGCGCGCCATTGCCGGTCCTGGCGACCAGCCGCTCGATGCCTTCTTCCAGCATGGCCTCATGGACGAGAATGTCGGCATTTCGGGCAAAGCCTGCGAGCGGCGGAAAGAAGGCTGTGTCGGCCGAGAACACGACGCTGTTCGCACCATGCTCGAAGCGCAGCGCGAAACAGTCGGTCACCGGCGGATGGTCGACGCGCAGTGCCGAGACCTTCAGGCCGCGCTGCGCAAAAATCTCGCCCTCGCCGAATTCCACGATCGAAGCCATTTCGCGAATGTCCGGCCTGCCCTCATCGACGATGCGAATTTCAATGTCGAACTCCATCGCCTGGCAGAAGCGGCGCCAGTATTGGCCGGTGCCGGGTGGTCCGAACAACGTCACCGGATTGGCCAGACCGGCGGTCCAGGCGGTGTGAAGCAGCGGCCCCAGTTCCAGCACATGATCGGAGTGCAGATGGGTGACGAAGACCAGGTCGAGCGCCTTGAGGCTGATGCCGACATCGACCAGGCCGCGCGTGACGCCCAACCCGCAATCGACGACGATGGTTCGCCCGCCCAGTTCCAGCAGCGACGAACTCGGCCACGGCCCGCCCGGCCGCAGCGCAGGGCCGCCCTTGGAGCCGAGAAGCACCAGCCGGTCGTTCATTGGGCTGATCTCAAGACCAGTCGCCCTCCGGCGTGCCGTTGAAACGCTTCTTCAGATCGGTCCAGCAATCGATGTAATTGTCCTGCCTCGTTTCAAGCTCGGCGCCGTAGCGGGTGAGCATTTGCGGGAATCGGGTCTCGAACATGAAGGCCATGGTGTTGTCGAGCTTGACCGGTTTCAGCTCCGAGCGCGAGGCCTTTTCGAAGCCAGGCGCGTCTGGGCCGTGGGCCAGCATCAGATTGTGCAGGCTGATGCCGCCCGGGACAAAACCTTCTTCCTTGGCGTCGTACTGGCCGTGGATCAGGCCCATGAACTCGCTCATGATGTTTCGGTGGTACCAGGGCGGGCGGAACGTATCCTCCGCCACCAGCCAGCGCGGCGGGAAGATGACGAAGTCGATGTTGGCGGTGCCCTCCTCGCCGCTCGGCGCCGTCAGCACGGTGAAGATCGACGGATCGGGATGGTCGAACAGGATGGCGCCGACCGGCGAAAACGTCGCCAGATCATATTTGTAGGGCGCATAGTTGCCGTGCCAGGCGACGACGTCGAGCGGCGAATGGCCGATCTCGGTGACGTTGAAATTGCCGCACCATTTCACCGTCAGCCGGCACGGCGTCTCCTTCTCCTCGAACCAGGCGCTGGGCGTCTTGAAGTCGCGTGGGTTGGCCAGGCAGTTGGCGCCAATCGGGCCGCGGTCGGGCAGCGTCAGCTTGGCGCCGTAATTCTCGCAGACATAGCCGCGCACTTCCTTGTCGGCGAGCTCGACCTTGAACACCAGACCGCGCGGCAGCACGGCGATCTCGCCGGGCCGAAGCTCGATGACGCCCATCTCGGTGACAAAGCGCAAGGCACCGACCTGGGGGACAATCAGCAACTCGCCGTCGGCGTTGAAGAAATGGTCGTCGACCATCGAGCGGTTGGCGACATAGACATGCGCCGCCATGCCGCTTTGGCCCAGCACGTCGCCGGCGGTGGTGATGGTGCGCATCCCTTGAATGAAATCGGTCGGCTCCTTCGGCATCGGCACCGGGTTCCAGCGATACTGCCCGAGCGCCAGTTCGTGGTCGCCGACATTGGGTGCTGTCTTCCACAAGGGATAGCTCGCTGCCTTGAAGCGGCCGGTGTGTTTTACGCTCGGCCGGATGCGGTAGAGCCAGGAACGCTCATTGGTGCCGCGCGGCGCGGTGAAGGGCGAGCCCGATAGCTGTTCGGCATAGAGCCCGTAAGCCGGCCGTTGCGGCGAGTTCCGCCCCTGCGGCAGCGAGCCGGGTAGCGTCTCGGTTTCGAAGTCGTTGCCGAAGCCCGGCATGTAGGAAAAGGTCATCCGATCCTCCCTGACCCCGGCCCCGCGAAGCGCTGCTTGCCGGCGATGTTGACCAAACTGGTTTCATTTGTAACGATCGAAAATGTAACTATCAACGGGCGAATGCCGCATCCATGGTGCAGATGGAACCGGAGACTCTGGAACTCGAAAGCTTCCTGCCTTACCGGCTGTACCGGCTGGCCGATGCCGTCAGCCGAGAATTTTCAAAAATCTACCGCGACCGTCACGGTCTGACGCGGCCGGAATGGCGCACACTCTCTGGGCTCGGACAGCGCGGCACGATGACCGCGACGGCGCTCGGCGAGCAGTCGGCCATGCACAAGACCAAGGTTTCGCGGGCGGTGGCGGAGCTTGAGCGGCGGCGCTGGCTGACGCGCACGCCGGACGAGAACGATCGCCGCGTGGAGCATCTGACGCTGACCAAGGCCGGGCTGACCGCCTATCAAGAGATGGTGCCGCTGGCGAGGGCGTTTGAACGGGAGTTGCTGGCGAGGCTGAATGCGGAGGAGCGGGCGGCGATTGTTACGGGCGTGGCGGCGCTGGAGGCAAAACTCACAGTGGGTTGAAATCCTCCCCACAGGCCGACCGTCGTAGAAATCAGATCGCTATTGCGGCAGGTAACGTCCTAGACCGTAATAGGCGCGTTCGGCTTCAATGAAGCCTCTAACATGGCTTCGAAATGCTGCCGGATCATCGATGTAGGCTAGGAGCGCCTGCGCCTGCGAAGCCGCGTGTCTTTGCGCGCTTTCAAACAGTCGCCTTGCCGTTTCAAAATCACCAGCCAAACCGGCCGCCACCCCGGCGTGGAAGGCCGCCCATTCGCCGTAGGCGCCCGGCTGCAATTCATTCACGAGGATTTTCGCTGTCGCCTGGACGGAAGGGAACATGGATCGGTGAACCTGATCGATTTCGACGACCTTCTTGGCCATTTGATCAACCGCGGGAAGAAATTGTGCCGGGCTCTCGAACGGAACGAACTGTCCAATGCGCTCAAAACGATCGAAGGTAATCGTTTCCGGAAGCGAACCCCAGAGCCAGTGGACTGCTACATTAAGGTAAGTGCCTTTGGACCATGAGCTGGGCTGGAACTCGACTACACTTAGCCAGAAGCCGCGATCGGCGATCCAGATTCGGGATTGGCCCTTGCGTCGAAATCCAGCGGGCTTCAGTACGATCTTTGCCTGCGAGGCAATGATACGACCGTGCTCATTTTCCGCCATCTTGCACCCACACGTGCCTCACCAATCCATCACCACCTTACCCGAACTGCCGCTCCTCATCGCATCAAACCCCACCTGAAAATCATCAATCCCGATGCGGTGCGTGATCAAACCCGATACATCCAGCGGCCCCTGCACCAGCGCAATCATCTTGTACCAGGTCTCGAACATCTCGCGGCCGTAGATGCCCTTGAGATGCAGCATCTTGAAGATGACCTTGTTCCAGTCGATCTCGAAGCCGGTCGGCGCGATGCCCAGAATGGCGATCTTGCCGCCATTGTTCATGGTGTCGATCATGTCGCGAAAGGCGGGCGCGGCGCCCGACATTTCGAGGCCGACGTCAAAACCCTCGGTCATGCCCAGCGCCGGCATAACGTCGCGCAGTTTTTCCTTCGAGGCATCGACGACATGCTGGACGCCGAGCTTTTTGGCCAGCGCCAGCCGCACCGGGTTGATGTCGGTGATGACGACTTTTCGCGCCCCCACACATTGGGCAACGAGCGCGCCCATGATGCCGATCGGCCCGGCGCCGGTGACCAGAACGTCTTCACCGACCAGGTCGAAGGACAGAGCGGTGTGGACGGCATTGCCCAGGGGATCGAAGATCGCGGCGATCTCGTCGGGCACATCGTCGGGGATCGGCACGACATTGTGCTGCGGGATCGCCAGATATTCGCCGAAGGCGCCGGGGCGGTTGACGCCGACGCCGAGCGTGTTACGGCAGAGATGCCCCCTGCCGGCGCGGCAATTGCGGCAATGGCCGCAGACGATGTGACCTTCGCCGGAGACACGCTGGCCGACCTTGTATTCGGTGACCGCAGCGCCGAAATCGGCCACCGTGCCGACGAATTCATGGCCGGTCACCATCGGCACCGGCACGGTCTTTTGCGCCCACTGGTCCCAATTGTAGATGTGGACGTCGGTGCCGCAGATCGCCGTCTTCTTGACCTTGATCAGCACGTCGTTGGGGCCGATCTCCGGCACCGGTACCTCTTCCATCCAGATGCCCGGTTCGGCCTTGGCCTTCACCAGCGCCTTCATCATGTTCGACATGCTACAACTCCTTACCCTCCCCCTTGTGGGGAGGGTGGCCCGAAGGGCCGGGTGGGGGTCAAAAACTGGCGGAGGTCGTGACCCTGCAGACCCCCACCCCGCCTCCCGCCCGCTTGCTTCGCAAGCGGTCGAAAGTCGACCCTCCCCACAAAGGGGGAGGGTAAAACTCTCAGCCAATCACGCCCAGTTCCTTGCCGACCGCCGCGAACGCTGCCACGGCGCGGTCGATGTCGGCGCTGGAATGCGCCGCCGACATCTGCGTGCGGATGCGCGCCTGGCCTTTCGGCACCACCGGGAAGGAAAAGCCGATGACATAGATGCCGCGCTTCAGCATGCGCGCCGCCATTTCCTGCGCCAGGCTGGCATCGCCCAGCATCACCGGAATGATCGGATGATCGGCGCCGGCCAGCGTGAAGCCGAGCTTGCCCATTTCGGAGCGAAAGCGCGCCGCATTGGCATAGAGGCGTTCGCGCAGGGCGTCGCCATTGCGGATCAGCTCGAACACCTTGATGGAAGCGCCGGCAATCGCCGGCATCAGCGTGTTGGAGAAGAGATAAGGCCGCGAACGCTGGCGCAGCCAGTCGACGACCTGGCTTTTGCCGGAGGTGTAGCCGCCGGAGGCGCCGCCGAGCGCCTTGCCGAGCGTGCCGGTGATGATATCCACCCTGCCCTCGACGCCGCAATGCTCGGCCGAGCCGCGGCCGTTCTTGCCGACGAAGCCGACGGCATGGCTGTCGTCGACCATCACCATGGCGCCGTACTTTTCCGCGAGGTCGCAGACGCCTTTAAGATTGGCGATGATGCCATCCATGGAGAACACACCGTCGGTGGCGATCAGGCGGAAGCGGCAGTCTTTCGCCTCCTTCAGCCGGGCTTCGAGATCGGCCATGTCGTTGTTGGCGTAGCGGAAACGCTTGGCCTTCGACAGCCGCACACCGTCGATGATCGAGGCATGGTTCAGCGCATCGGAAATGATCGCATCCTCCTCGCCGAGCAGTGTCTCGAACAGGCCGCCATTGGCGTCGAAGCAGGAGCCGTAGAGGATGGTGTCGTCCATGCCGAGGAATGATGAAATCGTTGATTCAAGCTGCTTGTGCTCTTCCTGCGTGCCGCAGATGAAGCGCACCGAGGCCATGCCGTAGCCGTAGCGGTCCAGCGCGCCTTTGGCTGCATCGCGCAATTCTGAGTTGTCGGCGAGGCCGAGATAGTTGTTGGCGCAGAAATTCAGCACCTTGTCGCCGCCGACCTCGATCTCAGCCGACTGGGTCGAGGTGATCACCCGCTCGGATTTGTAGAGCCCGGCGGATTTCAGCCCTTGCAGTTCGTTGTCGATATGGGAGAGGAATGCCGCGCTCATGATCAGGTCCTGTTGAGATTGGCGCGACTGTCGCGCTACGCGCACTAAAAATCCATCGCAAAAGCGACCGTTTCGGTGGCACGGCGGGCTCAACCCTGGCGCGACCCGATCGCATGGCCCGCATGCTGGAGTAGCAGGCACGCGAATACGGCCATGCCGCGAAAGAACATGATAACCATCTCGCCAGCTTTCGTTTACTGCCGAAGCAACAGTTCCGCCGGCTTCCAGACCTGTTAACCCTTTCAAGCCAATGGTCTTCTCGCCACGAATCGGTGGCAGAATCAGTTCGACCGAGGGGTCACCTAGAATATGTCGCAGCAGCCGGCGCAAACCGTCTCGGGCAAACTCATCCTGCTGATCAAGAGCGGCTATTGGCTGGCGCTGCTGATCATCGCGGCCATGGTGATGGCTTCCTTCATCCTGCTGCAGCAGATGATGGCGGCGCAACAGCACAACCACACTCTGCTCGACATCGTCAGCACCCAGAAGGCGCTGTCGCAGCGCATCGTCTTTTTGACCAGCGCAACCGGCTCCGCCGCGCGTGACAAGCAGCCGGCCCTGGTTGCCGCGCTGAAACAGGCGACCGCCGAGTTCGAGACGAACTACGACCTGCTGCTCAAACAGACGGGAGCCGACCCACTGTCGCCGGCATTGTCCGATCCAAAGTCGATCGAGAGCGTCCTTTACGGCAAGCCGTTCCACCTCGACTATTTCTCGGTCGGGCTGGTCGCCAATGGCGAAAGGCTGATCTCGTCCTTCGAATCCCAGCTCTCCGGCAATGCCGCCTACAAGGGCGGCGGCGAGCGCGTCAATCTCGATGCTTCCGTCGCCAATGCGACGCTGTCGGGTTATGCCGCGCTCGGCCAACGCATCGCCGCATTCGCAGACGAGCGGTCGGAAAAGCTCCTCGATCTCCATCGCACCTTGTTCTACGCCACCATCGGCGTCATCGTCCTGGTGGCGCTTTTCATCTTCCGGCCGATGTCGAAGGCGATCCTGCGCAAGACGCACGAGCTTGTCGATGCCCGCAACTCGATGGCCTTCATCGCCGTACATGACGGGCTGACCGGCCTGCACAACCGCACCTTCCTGACCGACCACTTCGAAACGCTGATCAAGGGCGCGCATCGCCGGCGCGAGAGGCTGGCGGTCATCCAGCTCGACCTCGACCGGTTCAAGCAGATCAACGACACACTCGGCCACGCCGCCGGCGACTATGTGCTGGTCGTCACCGCGCAGCGCATGCGCGATTCCTGCCGTGCGTCGGATCTGTGCGCGCGCCTTGGCGGCGACGAATTCGTGATGATCCTCAATGGCGCCGGCGGCCCCGAGGACATCAACATGCTGGCCCGTCGCATCCTGGAGGAGATCAACGAGCCGATTACCTTCCAGGGCACGACCATCCTTCCGGGGGCCAGCGCCGGCATTGCCGTCTATCCCATCGACGCCGACAATGCCGAGGATCTGCTCGTCCACGCCGACCTCGCGCTCTATTCCGCCAAGAAGCTCGGCGGCGGCAGCTTCTCGTTCTTCTCCGAGGAACTCAGGCGCGAACTCGATTACCGCAAGCAGCTCGAGCATGACATCAAGGTCGCCATTTCGGAGAACGCCTTCCAGGTCTATTTCCAGCCGCAGGTGTCGCTGAGCAACGGCGCCATCAGCGGCATCGAGGCGCTGGTGCGCTGGAAGCATGCCGAGCGCGGCATGATTGCGCCGGGCGAGTTCATTCCGGTCGCCGAAAAATGCGGCTTCATGCCCGAGATCGGCCGCATAGTCTTTACGAAGGCGATCGAGCAAGCAGCCGAATGGGATCGCGCCGGCATTGCCTTCGGCCGGCTCGCCGTCAACGTGTCCGGCACCGAGCTGCGCGAACCCGACTTCGACCGCTTCCTGTTCGCGACGCTGGAAAAGGCCGGCCTAGCGCCGCAGAAACTGTCGCTTGAAATCGTCGAATCCGTCATTCTCGACGACGAGAAGACGGGCATCGCGGCGAAGCTGCGCCACATCCGCGCTGCTGGCGTCCATCTTGAGCTCGACGATTTCGGCACCGGCTATGCCTCGCTCAGCCACGTCAATCCCAACGAGATCGACCGGCTGAAGATCGACCGCCGCTTCGTCCAGAACATCAACGAGAATGGCGACAACACCAAGATCGTGCGCGCCATCACCGAGCTGGCGGGCGGTCTCGGCATTTCGATCGTCGCCGAGGGCGCGGAAACCGAAGCCGAGCTCGATTCGCTGATGGCAATCGGCTGCGACCAGGTGCAGGGCTATTCCATCGCCTTCCCGATGCCGCAGGACAAAGCGCGCGAATGGCTGCTGGCGCGCAGCCCGAAGAAAGCCAAGCTGAAGGTGCTTCAGGGCAATTTAGCCTAGACTATTGCCCACCGGTGCCGGTCATTTGGCCGGCGCGACATTCGCCCGCAATGCCGCCAGCACCTCGGCGAACTCCGCCAGCCTGTCGTCCGGCAATCCCGCGCGCAGCCGCTTGTCGAAGATGAGAGCCGCCGCCCGCAGCTTCAGGAACATCGTTTCGCCCGCCTGCGTCAGCTCGACCAGATGAACCCGGCGGTTGTCCGGATCGCGGCGGCGCGTCAGCAAGCCTTGCGCCTCCATGGCGTTGAGATGGTGGGTGAGCGTGGCGCCCTGGATGCCGATCATGCCGGCAAGTTCGCGCTGGTTGGCAAGCTCGCTCGACTTGACCGAAAGCAAGGTCAGCCACACCGGCAGCGTGCCGCCGGCCTCGACCAAAGCGGCGTCAAAGGCCTGCGCCACCAGCTTGGAGGTGCGCGCGAGATTCATGCCGATTGGCGGACGGTCAAAGGGAGTCATGCGCCGACAGTAGAACAAGGCGCCGAGCGATGGAACGCGGCATTATACATTGACATCGAACCATTTGATATCTAACTATCATGCGTGTCGATCTGCCGAGTTCGTATTATCCGCGTTCGACAGGGATCCGAGGACGGGCGGCGGCAAGGAGGAAGCGGTCATGCAATATGTCTACATCGTCATTATCGGCCTTCACGTCATGTCCGGCGTGTTCTGGGCCGGCACCACCATCACGCTTGCCCGCGACCCCGAGATCAGGGCGGAGCGCTTTATCGGACCGCAAATGGGCTCGGCCGGCATGGTGTTCGTGACCGGCGCCCTGCTCTGGTATTTCTTCCACGGCGCCTATTTCGGCTCGATGGAAATGGTGCTGGCGCTGGGCAGCCTGGCCGCCTTCGCCGCTGCCGGCGTTCTCAGCGTCGTCGTCCGCAAGACCAGCCGGCAGCTTGCCGGCGCGGACGCCGCAACGGAAGCGGCGCTGCGCACCAAAATGGCCCGCGGCGAGCGCATCGCCGCCTGGCTTCTGGTACTCACCGTGCTTTGCATGGCGACCGCCAGGATGATTTGAGCCCTGCCGCACGTCGCCTCCCGTTGAAGACCATTCCGCATCGTGCGTCGCCTGGCTCTCGGCTGGTGGCGTACGCGGCGCGCAGTTCGGACGGATGTGCAAGGTGGCTCTCCGCACAGAGGTTTGGCTGCGCGCCACCCATCACTTTGATCGATCGAGATGCGCCCGCCGGAAGGGTGAGATCGAGCTTTGGAACAAGCCGTAGGCCGGCTTGTAGGCTCAAACCCGCAAGCCGAACCTGATGCCATCATAGATGGCGGCGTGGATGTTGCGCGAGGCGACCGCATCGCCGATGCGCAACAGCACGAAGCCGCCTTCGGGGTTGCGTGAAGGAAAAATATCGCCGCCGCCGACCAGCCGCTCGTAATCGACCGCGCCACCATTCTTCGACAGCGGTTTCAGCTGGAGATAGAGATCGTCGAGCGGCGCCGTGCCGTGCTCGACCACCACCTGGTCGACCCGCCTTTCGCCACGCCAGCCATCGGCAAAGTCGGAGGCGAGTTCGGCGACCAGTTGGTTGCCCTCGCGCCGTACCGAGCGCAGCCTGGTGTTGATGGTGATGGTGACGCCCTTCTCCTGGAAGGCGCGCATATAGGGCACGTGGTTCATGCCGCCCATTTCGGGGGCGAAGAAGCGCTCCGGCGAAACCAGCTCCAGTTTTGACCCTGCATTGGCGATCAGCTCCGCCGCGCCCATGCCCTGGTGGCCACCATTGTCGTCGAAGAGCAGCACGTTCTCCGCCGGCTTGATGCTGCCGGCCATGATGTCCCAACTCGACGTGACGAGATTGTCGCCTGATGTCAGCGGCGGGTTCTGTGGCAGGCCGCCGGTGGCGATCACCACCACGTCGGGCGACAGCGCCAGCACATGGTCCTGCTCGGCCCAGGTGTCGTAGCGGATCCCGACGCCGAGCCGGTCGAGTTCGGCCAGCCGCCAGTCGATGATGCCGATCAACTCCTTGCGGCGCGGGTTCTGCGTCGCCAGCCGAACCTGGCCGCCGGCCTGACCGGAGGCTTCAAGCACCGTGACATGATGGCCGCGTTCGGCCATCACGCGAGCTGCCTCGAGCCCGCCAGCGCCAGCGCCAACGACAACGACGTTCCGCCTGGGCCCTTCGGTCTTCAGGATGATATGCGGAATCTCGGCCTCGCGGCCGGTCGCGGCATTGTGGACGCACAGCGCCTCGCCGCCTTCATAGATACGATCGAGGCAATAGGTGGCGCCGACGCAAGGCCGGATCTCGTGCTCGCGGCCTTCCATGACCTTCTTGATGATGTGCGGGTCGGCGATATGGGCGCGGGTCATGCCGACCATATCGAGCTTGCCGGTCGCGATGGCGTGGCGCGCCGTGGCGACATCGGAAATCCGCGCCGCATGGAAGGTCGGAAATTTCGTTGCCGCCCTCACCTCGCCGGCGAAATCGAGATGCGGGGAAGATCGCATGCCGGCGACCGGGATAACCTTGGTGAGCGCCGCGTCGCTTTCGATCGAGCCGCGGATGATGTTCAGGAAATCGACCTTGCCGGAATTGGCGAGCCGTCTCGCGATCTCGACGCCCTCCGCCTTTGACAGGCCTTTGTCAAAATCCTCATCGGCGACCATGCGGATGCCAACGACGAATTTTTCGCCGACCGCCGCCCGCACGGCATCCAGCACCATGTCGGTGAAGCGCAGCCGGTTGTCGAGCGAACCGCCGAACTCGTCGTCGCGATGGTTTGTGGCCGGCGACCAGAAACCGTCCATCAGATGGCCGTAGGATTCGAACTCGATGCCGTCGAGGCCGGCGGCCTGGCAGCGCTGCGCAGCCGACGCATAGTCGGCGACGATGCGCTCGATGTCCCAGTCCTCGATGGTTTTGGGGAACGCGCGGTGCGCCGGCTCACGCACCGGCGAAGCCGACAGCACCGGCAGCCAGTCGGCCTTGTTCCAGCCGGTGCGGCGACCAAGATGGGTGATCTGGATCATCACCTTGCAGTCATGCTCGTGGCAGGCGTCCGCCAGTTCGGCCAGCCACGGCACGATGCGGTCGTCATAGACATGCAGATTGCCAAAGGCGGCCGGGCTGTCGCGCGAGACGATCGCCGAGCCCGCCGTCATGGTCAGCGCCATGCCGCCCTTGGCCTTTTCGGCGTGGTAGAGCCGGTAGCGCTGTTTCGGCATGCCGTCCTCGGAATAGGCCGGCTCGTGGCTGGTCGACATCACCCTGTTCTTCAGCGTCAGGTGTTTGAGCTGGTAAGGCTGGAGAAGCGGGTCGTTGCTGGTCATCATCTTCCTGCCATTCCAGTTTGTGTCGGAGCAGCGCGCGCTGCTCCAGTTCTTGTCTTAAGCATCGAATTTATCCGAAAATCGCTGCACACTTTTCGATCCGATGCTAATGAGCGCGGAAAATCCCCAGGAAAACCGCGATGATCGATACCAAAACCCTCACCCAGCTCGGCGCCCACGTCGAGACGCCACAGAGCCCGGATACCGCGTTCCTGGAGACCGTGCCGTTCCAGCGCGGCGACGGACCGCCGGCGATCGTGCGCTTCACCTGCCCGGAATTCACCTCGCTCTGCCCGGTAACCGGACAGCCGGATTTCGCTCATATCGTCGTCGACTACGCACCCGATGCCACGCTCGTGGAATCGAAGTCGCTCAAACTGTTCATGACCTCGTTTCGCAACCATGGCGCTTTCCATGAAGACTGCACGGTGATGATCGGCCGCCGCATTGTGGCGGCAACGAAGCCGCTGTGGTTGCGCATAGGCGGCTATTGGTATCCGCGCGGCGGCATTCCGATCGATGTCTTCTGGCAGACCGGCGCTCCGCCCGAAGGCGCCTGGTTGCCCGACACCGGCGTTGCCCCCTATCGCGGCCGTGGCTGAACTGACGTCAGCCATAGGCGGCTCGGCAGAGCTTTGTCGCCAGAAAGGGAAGGACGGCATCGCGATAGCGCGGCTGGTCATACCGCAGCAGGTCCACATGGCCCGCTCCTTCGAACCAGACCAGTTGTGAGCCGGCAGCAGCGCTGTGTGCAGCGCCTGCACCTGGCTGCGATCGATGAAGGGATCGGTGCTTCCCGCAAGCAGCATCAGCGGTTCACCGATCTGGCCGAGGCGATCGACCGGCCTGACATTGTCGGCGCTCAACCCCAGACGAAGCGGCATCTGCGCCAAAAGCACATCGGCCTGAAAACCGCGCCAGAAGTTGAAAGGCATGCGCCATACCGTGGTCTCGCGCAAACTCGCGTAAAGCTGCTCCAGAACATAGGCATCGGCGGGCGCTTGCTGTGCCGCAAAGACGAAAGCAGCGGCGCCTAGCGACGAGCCGACAGCGCCAAGCTTCTGGCCAGGAAAACGTTGCCTGGCATAGGCAATGATGCGGGCGGCGTCCTGCGCTTCCGTGTAGCCGAAACCTTGAATGGCACCGCCGCTCTCGCCGTGCCCGGACAGGTCGAACAGGACGACGGAATAGCCGGCGTCGAACAAAAGTTTCGCTCTTTGAACCAGGGCCAGCCTGTTGGCGCCGCGCCCATGCAGCAGTACGACCGCGCCGCAGCTGCCCTTTCGATCAGCCGCCCAGCCGACCAGATCAGGAGCGCCGGGCTGGTCGAGCACGACGCGCCCGACGGGCAAATCGCCGGGAGCCGCCAAAGCTTGCCAAGGCGCGCGGGCGATCAGCATCGTGCCGATGTGCCAGTCGAGGCCGCAGCCGGCAGCGCCCAACCCGACCAACGCAATCGCGAGCAAAACGCGAAGCTTCATTGCCGACCACCCGGAAACAATCGGCGGCTTATTCGCACTGATACTGGCTGAGCGCCCATTCACCGGTCACCGAAAGCAGATCGGATATCTTCCAGTCGCCGTCGACCTTCTTCAGCTTCCACTCCAGCCGGTGCTGGTTGCCTACGACGACGAAGGCGACCACCACCTTGGCCTGATCACCATTGACGGCCTCGATGCTCTTCAGGCTCTTGTCGATCGCAAGCTTGTCGTAATCGGCATTGTCGAGCGCCATGTTGGGGTCGAGGCATTCGCCCTGCCCGGATTTGCGCAACGCGTCGCTCTTGTCGAGTACGGTCTTGGCCGGGTCGACGAAGTTCTTGCGCTGGGTCGGATCGAGCTCCAGTCCGAGATGTTCGTAGAACCGCCTGACCACAGCCGTCGGCGAGCCCGCCAGGACGGGCGCGGCCGGCTCGGCCGGCGGCCACCCAACCGGCGGTGTCGCCGGTTCCACCGCTGTCCCGGGTGGATTTGCGGGCGGTGCTGCGCCGCCCGGCACTGTCTCGGCCGGGGCATTTGCAGGTGGCGGACCGAGCAGCCCTTGAGCGGCAGCCGTGTTCAATCCTGCCAGCAGGCATACAGTCAACAAAGTCGGAAGACGGCTATGGGCCATCACGCATCACTCCAGGCCCGATCAGTCACATACCGGCCGAAACGTTCAGCCATGTCATCGGCGCCTGGCGGCAAAGATGCAGACTTTGAGGAAGCTAACAAGCCCTCGATTGCTTGCTTCGCCCCGGTGGTTCCCGCGCGAAGCGCTGCAATCCGCAAACCTATTTCTGCGCAATGATTGGCGGGTTCGGACCGTCAGCCGTGTTGCCGTTGAGCTGATTGGTGCCATAGGACGATATGACACCGCCATTAACGATGGCCGTGCCCGTCGTATTACCGGAGATCGTCGATCTGCCGACCCGGATGGTCGCGTTGGCGCCGTCGGCACGCAGGCCGCCTGCCGCTCCGTTGTTGGCCACGGCAACGCCGTCAACCATGATGTTGATCGCAGGCCCGCCGACCGGGTTCAGGATGCTGATGCCGGCATTCGTGTTGCCCGACACGCTGCTATCCACGATCGTCGTGTTGGAGCCGCCCGTGTTGCTGGTGCCGTCAGCCTTCACGCCGGCCAGGTTGTTGTTCTCAATCGTCGAGTTCTCGATGATGACCTTGGCAACGCCGGCTGCGGTCGGCTGGATATGAACGCCGTCCGCGCCGTTGCCGGTGATGAAGCTGTTGGTGATATAGAGTTCGGACGCGCCCGACGGTGCGAACAGGATGCCGTTGCCGTTCGGCGCCGCAGAGCTGTTGCCACGAATGACGCAATCCTCGATGTGCAAGGCGGCGCCGACGAGAAAGCGGACGCCATTGATTCCAGGCGATGCCGTCGCTGTGTCGATATCGAGACCGCGCAGAACGACGACGTCGGTCGCCAACGCGTTGATGGTCACTTGCGTCCCCGCATTCGATATGCCTGCCTCGACGTCCTCGCAAGCGATCGTTATCGACTTGGTGATCGTCACCGCGCCAAAGCCGCCCGGGTCGACGCAATTGATTTCGCCGCCGGCAGCCGTTTTCGAGATCGCGCCGGCGAAAGTCTTGCAAGGTGCGGTGCGGCTGCACGGATTGACGTCGTCGCCAACGCCGGAAACCCACGTCCGGGGCGCCTGCGCGGACGCCGGCGTGGCAAGACAAGCCATCACCATGGCGACTAAAATAGAAGATACCATGTATACAATTTTATTCATCTTCTCACCCCCTCAATGGAAAACTAGGAACTATTGCAGATATGCAATAGAAATCTAACACACCACAGCCAAAAGAGCAACTAGACCACAATTCAATCTGAAATCGGCTCTGTTTCTCGGCCGGCAAAAGCGATCCCCGCGAAGATTGCGATGGTCTCTCTGACAGCCCGGTGGAGCGGACCGACAAATCGGGCGCCCGTGGCAAGACATCGATTTCGGTCGTCTTGTAATCTGGCTGTCAGCCACGCCCTACTTCGCGTGGTCCTGCCTCAAGATCATGTCATCAGGACTGGCAGTCGACAACGACAGAGAGGACTGGTGGCAGTACTCCGGGACCCGCCCGGTCATTCAAGCTGGTTGCGCGTCCAGCCATAAAATGCACTTGGCGCGGTGTTGCCGCGCCAAGCGTTGCTATCAACAGTTAACCCCTGCAGCTATTTCAGCGCGATGGTTGGCGGATTGGGACCGTCAGCAGTGTTGCCGTTGAGCTGGTTGGTGCCGTAGGACGAGATCAAGCCGCCGTTGACGATGACCGTGCCGGTGCCATTGCCGGAGATCGTCGAGCGGCCGACGCGGATGGTTGCGTTGGCGCCATCGGCACGCAGCCCGCCGACCACGCCGTTATTGGCGACGGCAACGCCGTCAACCATCATGCTGATCACCGGGCCACCAGCCGGATTGAATATGCTGATGCCGGCGTTGGTGTTGCCCGACACGCTGCTGTTCACGATCGTCGTGTTGGAGCCGCCCGTGTTGCTTGTGCCGTCAGCCTTCACACCGGCCAGGTTGTTGTTCTCAATGGTCGAGTTCTCAATGATGACCTTGGCAACGCCGCCGGCGGTCGGCTGGATATGAATGCCGTCATTGTTGCCGGTGATGAACGAGTTGCTGACATAAAGTTCGGCTGCGCCCGACGGTGCGAACAAAATGCCGTTGCCGTTCGGCGCCGCAGCCGTGTTGTCGCGAATGACGCAATCCTCGACATGCAAGGCGGCGCCGGCAAGAAACCGGATTCCATTGAGACCTGGCCCAGCCGTCGCGCTGTCGATATCGAGACCGCGCAGAACGATGATGTCGGTCGCCAACGCGTTGACGATGATGCCATTCACCGACGCATTCAACACGCCCGCCTCAACGTCCTCGCAGGCGATCGTCATGGATTTGGTGATGGTCACCCCGCCGAAGCCGCCTGGATCGATGCAATTGATTTCGCCGCCGGCGGCGGTTTTCGAGATCGCACCGGCGAAGGTCTTGCAAGGTGCGGTACGGCTGCACGGATTGGCGTCGTCGCCAACACCGGAAACCCATGTCCGGGTCGCCTGTGCGGACGCCGGCGTGGCAAGACAAGCCACTACAATTGCAACTAGAATTGATGACAATAGGTATGTGATCGATTTCATATGCCCACCCTCCAAATTTTGAGCAAGTTAATACTTGCAGCCGAGCAAGGAAACATACCCCGCTACATCTAAAAAAGCAACTACTGATGTGACCAGCCCTGCGGATGCAACTGTTCTAAATCCGGCTTTTCTGCAACCGAGAAATATTGCTGAATCGCCGTAAAATATAGCGGCCATCACAATGGATGTTACGATATTTTGCTTAGCAATTTTATGGCTGTCGCGCTGAGAGACCGCCGTTACAGCATGAAAACAATCACTGACCCAGGATGCTGACCGTTGCACGATTCGGCAAGCCGCGACAATTCAGGGTAGTGTCTCAGTTTGAAATTTCGGCCGCTGACTTTTTGTAAGGGCCACGCTTTCCGGGCTTCGGCGCAACGGCGTCCATCTTCTCGCAGAGATCGTCCATCGACCAGAGCGTCCTGGAAACGCCAGCGGCCATTGCCGGCGTCATTTTCAGCGTCTTGTGCATTTTGATGAAGTTGTACCAGACGGTGTAAATGGCGACCATGTGGACATGGTTTTCGAACTTCTTTGAGAACGCATTGGTAAGGCGCGTGAAGCGGCGATTTGCCATGCGCATAGTGAGATTGGCGCGTTCGATATGCGACGTGCTGACGTGCACCGGATCGGGATTGCCTGCAATCCGCGTCTTGGTCGCGCCAGTGCAGACAGCCGGGCTATAGCGGCGCTCTGGCGAGGTCTTCTTGCCTTCCGGCTCACCGTATTGCTTGATGAGCATGGCGTAATCGATATCCGCTCCAAAGGCTTCCTCGACCGCATTGAGATAGGCGCGGTGGCCGTCCGTCGTAAGCTGGACGCGGTTGGCAAGACGGTCCTTCACGTCGTCCATGAAGGCCAGCGCATATTCGCCGTCGCGACCGCCGACCAGCCAGGAAATGATAAGCTTGCTGTCGCTGTCCAGGGCGGTCCAAGTCCACACGTCGCCAGCGCGGTCAACCGGCTGCTTCATGGCCGAAACGTTCTTTGCCTTCGCGCCGACAAACGACCAGATTTCATCGCACTGGACGCGCTTGGAAGCGACGTTGCGCACTTCGCTGTCGTGCAGTTCGGCACAGAACTTGCCAGCATCGACCAACAGCTTGGACACGGTGTTGATCGACACATCGGCAACGCGGGAGATTGAGCGCATCGAAGAACCCTCGCAAAGCATGGTGAGGATTTGGACGCGGGTTTTGAGAGGCAGCTTGTTCATTCGCCTAATATGTGAACTTTTATGCTTAGCGTCAAGGACAAATATCGATTTGGCTTTAGCCTCCTGTTAGGGTATCGAGTCAAATTGTCGCAACCCTTGGCGGGGCGGACTATTGACTTATATGTCAATCCTTGCTGCTATCAAGCGGCACGTTAGGGCTGGACGCTTGTTCCCTCTAGAAATGGAGTTGGCAAGCGACCCGGTTGTTCGAGGCATTTACCTGTCGGAAGACATGCGGGGGCTGATCTATGGACCATGGGCATCTGAAAATTGCCATCCGCGTGTCATGAGGCTTCAGGCTGATCTAGAAGCGTTTGTAAAGGGTGAGACAGTTTCCCTTTGCCTTGAGCCGTATTCGGCTGGCAAAGCCTTCTTCGGGAGGCTGTCAGATGTCTCAGACGAGGTTTGGGATATTCGCAGCCGCAGCCCGAAGCCTGGCCTGCGCTTATTTGGCAGCTTTGCCGCTCCTAACCAGTTCGTGGCCTTTACGTGGCGACCGCGCTCAAAGCCGTGGAATGGTCGCCAGCCTATGGGTGACCGCTACGATCAGGAGTGGGAGAAAATGAAGGCCGAATGCCTGTCGCAATGGAACGCTCTGTTCCCTAGACACAAACCTATGCATGGAGAAGACGCTGATGACTATGTCACCGAAACCGGATTTTCTCTCGGAGATATCTGAGGGCATCAAAATCCCAGAGGCCAAGATGGCCTATTTTGAGCAGAGGGCCCTGAACGGGTTCTACGACTATGTCATGCGCCGGTTTGCGGAAGAGCAAAAGAATTCCAAGCTGACTAAGGCAACTCTGGCTAAACGCATCGGGCGCGGGCCTGACCAAGTCAACCGCATGCTGGCTTCGCCCGGCAACTGGACGATTGGCACCCTCGCTCGCCTATTGGTTGGGATCGCTGGCGAGGAGCCGATTCTAACTTCGAAGAAATTGGCCGGAAGGAAGCCGCAAAATATGACGGTGGAGGCCTTGCTTGAACCGCCTTCCGAGCAACCGTCCAAGCTGCGGCTTCCGCAGGCGCCTTCCGCTACAGCGTCAAATGCGAAGGCGGTCGAAATTAAATTCGAGCCGGCCTAAATGGCAAAGAAACCGATAAACGTTACGAACGCGATCCTGTGTGAGTATGTAGCGCAGGGAAGCTTCAACAAGCATACGCTGGTCAATGTCTTTTCCGGCGATGTTGTGGCAAGGGAGTTCCCGGTTGAAATACCGTTTGGCATTTTTCTTATTCTCGATGAAGTAAATATCAGACTGCTCAAGCTAGAATTGCTGGTAAACGGCGAGAGTGTGTTTGTTGGGGAAGCAGACGGACCCTTTCGTGGTACAGGGCCGCTCGCAATAGCGTCCTTCAAGGTCAAAGTGAAAGAACCCAATTCTGTTATGGAATTGGTGCTTTCTTCCGCCGATCACAAAAATACCATAGCTATAAGCAAGAAGGTTCTCCAAGGGGAAATTACTTATGCCGCCCCTCCCACCGCTTCGAAGCCGCCTTCTTAGCAATCTCGGCGCGCCGCTCTGGCGTCATGTTGGCGGCGCGCTTCTTGCCACCCTTCGAACCAAGCTCTTTGGCGGCGGCGTTCTTACCGTCGTCAATCACGTCGTCGGCTTCATCGCCGGTGGCAATTCGCATGACGCGCACGGCATTGCCGATCACGTCGGCGGGGCGCTTCTGGCCTTTAGGTCCGGTGGGCATTTAGCTGGGGTACTCCACGATAACGACATAGCCGGATGGTAGATCGTAGGGGCCAATCTCTGTGGCGATTTCGCGCTTCGGCTGCCAAATCACATTGATGACCCGGCTGCCCTCTTCGCCTAGGCTATGGAGAAGGGTCTTCAGCCGCTCAATGTCGTCCGGGCATGTCTCGACGGTATACGACATGAAACCTCCCATGCTTTCCGCTAAACATATAGGAGTTCGGCCCGGACCGCGACAAGCGCGGCCGAAATTTCAAACTGAGACACTACCCAATTGCGGCTGTCATGGGCCGAATACACCCTCGCCTGGACCCGGCGGCGGCGATTATGCCTGAATGCTGCCAATTTGCTGGCGAGCCGCGACGCCGGAACAGCGCGTCGGGATCACTCCGGCGCTTTGTCGGGCATGCATTCCAGCGCGCTCAGCGTCCAGCTGCTGGTCTTGGAGGTGATGTCGGCGACCTTCCATTTGCCGTCGATTTTCTTCAGCGACCACAGCATTTCGCGTTTGGAATCATCGCCTTCCGCAAAAAGGCTGAAGGTGGCGGTGACTTCGGCCGTATCGCCATTGACGGTCTCGGCCAGCTTCAATGTCTTGGCAATCGACTTCTGGTCGAAATCCTGCGCGTCGAGGCCGGGATCGAAGTCGAGGCAGGCGACTTCGTCGGGCTTGTTCTTCGTTGCCTGGTCGTTGAGATCGAACAGCTTGGTCACCGGCTCGGTGAAGCGGTCGCGGTACTTTGCATCTCCCTCGAATTTCACCTCGGGCAGATAAAAGAACTTCACGGCGTTGGAAGCCGGCCCGGCCAGCACCGTCGCAGGCAAGGCAATCGAAAAGACAGCGGCAAGCACTATCGGTTTCATGCAGGATCTCCGGACGTTTGGCGGCAAGGCGGCAATACCAGACATCCTGCATATCGGCTTTTTTGCGGCTCATGAAGCCCCGGCTTGCACCGTCTCAGCCATCCAGCCAGACGTTCTGCAGGTCCATCTCGAAGGTCTGGTGGACGCCGTAGTTCTTCACCTTCTTGTTCATGTGGCTGTAGAGCTTCTGCCAGAAGGGTTGAATGATGACGCCGGAATCCTGCAGGATCTGCTCGACATCCTTCATCACCTCACGCCGTTTCTCCACGTCGATCAGCGACAGCGCCTGCTTCAGCTTGGCGTCGAAGTCCGGGTTGGAATAGGCCGATTCATTCCAGGCTTCGCCGGTGCGATAACCAAGCGCCAGCACCTGGACGCCAAGCGGGCGCATGTACCAGATGGTCATCGAATAGGGATACTTCGTCCAGTCGTTCCAGAAGGTCGAGCCCGGCAGCACCGTGCGCTTCACCTTGATGCCGGCGTCGCGCAGCTGGCCCGCAATCGCGTCGCCGGTGTTCTTCTGCCAATCGTCCTCGACGGTGATCAGCTCGTGCTCGAAATCGGCCTGCCCTGCGTCGGCCATCAGCTTCTTGGCGCCGGCCGCGTCGCGCGTCTTCTTGAGCAGCGCGAAATATTCAGGATGGATAGGGCTGACATGGTGGTTTTCACCGACCGTCCCTCGCCCGGCATAGCCGAGTTCCAGCACCGCATTGTTGTCGACCGCCATCTGCAGCGCGCTGCGCACCCGCTGGTCGTCATAGGGCTTGTGGGTAACGTTCGTGCGGGCAACCAGCGTGGTTGCCGTCGCAACCTCGGACTTCTCCAGCCCCATCTTATCCAGGATGTCGATGAAGTCGGCCGGCGTCTCGAAATTGAGGTCTATCTCGCCGGATTCGAAGGCGTTGATCGAAGCGTTGAAGTCGGTGCCGTAGTCGATGAACTCGACGCTGTCGAGCGGCGCTTCACCACCCCACCACTTGCCGTTTTCACGACGCTTGACCACCGCCTTCTGGCCAACATCGTAGGAGACCAGTTCGAACGGGCCCGTGCCGATCGGCTTCTTGACCGGGTCGGCGCCTTCGGCGTCGAAATTGCGGTGGACGACGAGCGCGGGATAATCGGTGAGGTTCGGGATCAGCGAAATGTCGGGCGCGCTGAGCGTCAGCTTGACCGTATTGTCGTCGACCTTGGCGATCGCGCCTTCCCTGGCCTTGCCCGACTTTTCGTCGATCAGCCCGCCGACGCGAGCGGCCATGGAGTTGCCGGCGACCTTCTTCTCGCACCAGCGGGTAACATTGAAGACCACGTCATCGGCGTTGAAGGCATCGCCATTGTTCCAGGTGATGCCCTTGCGCACATGCAACGTGTATTCCGTGGCGTCGTCATTGATGTCCCAGCTTTCGAGCAGCACTGGCTCGAAGGTGAATTCCCTGGTGTAGCGGACCAGCGGCTCCAGCCAGCAGCGCGAGATGTTGGCCAGTTCCACCCAGTCATAGGTGCGCGGATCTTTTTGTGCCTTGACCGACATCGATATGTGCAGCGTGCCGCCCTTCTTCGGCTCCTCGGCAAAAGCCTGTCCCGGCGCGGCAAGGCCGATCATGCCGTAGGCCAGCGCCGTCGATGCGCCGAACGCACTTGCCAATGCAAGAAACTCGCGCCGGTCCATACGGCCAGCACGCGTCTCTTGCGCCATCGCCTCGATGGCCGTCGGCACGCGATCGCCATTGCTTTTGAAAAGTGTCATGTCTTTCTCCCTTGCGGTTCCCATCGGGTCTTCGCCCGTTATCAACTCATTCGTCGTTCTCTTAGCTAACGCTGTCGGGCAGCCTCTCTTCGCGCTGCGCGATAAAGTCCCTGAGGCCCTCGGCAATGCCCTCATCGAGTTTCGGCTCTTCATAGTCGGCCAGCATGTTGCGGGCTTTCTCGCGGCCGCGCGTGTCGTGGTCCTTCGCCCCTCCGGCCTTCCATTGTTCGTAGGAGTTGAAATCCATGATGGTGGGCATGAAGAATGCCGACTCGTAATGATCGAGCGTGTGCTGGGTGCCGAGGAAATGGCCCTGCGGCCCGACTTCGCGGATCGCCGCCATGGCCTCCTTGAAATCGTCGAACGGCAGGCCGCCGGCATATTTATACCAGCCGACAAGCTGCTCGCAGTCGGTGGCGAATTTCGAATAGCCGCATGTCAGCCCGGCCTCCAACCAGCCGGCGGAGTGCCAGATATAATTGGCGCCGGCGAGGATGGCGGCATGCATCAGCATGTTGGATTCATAGCCGGCCTGGGCGTCGTTGAGCTTGGAGCCGACATGGAAGCCGGAGGTTCGCCAGGGCAGTTTGTATTTCCGCGCCAGCGCGCCCATCAGATACATCATCTGGGCGGCTTCCGGCGTGCCGCCCATCGGCGCGCCGGTCTTCATGTCGACCGTCACCATGAACTGGCCGTAGATTTGCGGCGAACCCGGGCGCAGCAGTTGGGTGAAAGCGACGCCGGCCAGTGCTTCGGCATTGACCTGCGCCACCGCGCCGACGGCCGAGGCCGAAGTCGATGCGCCGCACAGCGCAAAGGGAGCCAGGATCAGCGGCTGATTGCTGCGCGCATAGACCTTCATCGCGTCCAGCATGGTGGCGTCCCACACCAGCGGCGAGTTGCAGTTGGTAATCGACACCAGCACCGAGTTGTCGCGAACGAAATCTTCGCCAAAGACGATGCCCGCCATCGCCATCGTGTCTTCGGCGCGGTCTTTGGAAGTAACGATGCCCATGAACGGCTTGTCGGAATGCTTCAGCGCCGAATGGATGATGTGGAGATGCCGTTTCGGCACCGCGATCTCCATCGGCTCGCAGATGATCGAACTCGACGAATGCAGCGCCGGGGCCATGTAGGCGAGCTTGTGGAAATTGTTGAGGTCTTCAAGCGTGCCATAACGCCGGTTGTTGTCGAGGTCGCGCACGTAAGGCGCGCCATACATCGGCGCGAAGATGGAGTTCTTGCCGCCGACGCGCACGGTGCGCTCGGGATTACGCGCATTGAGGGTGAATTCGGACGGAACCTTCGCGACCAGTTCCATCAGCAGGCCGCGGTCGATGCGGACGCGTGTCTCGGACACGTCGGCGCCCGCCGCCTTCCACATGGCGATCGCCTCGTCGTCGCGGAACTCGCAACCGACCTCTTCGAGGATGGCGAGTGACTCCTGGTGGATCAGTTCCACCGCCTCGTCCGGGACCATCTGGTAGGTGGGGATCTCGCGGACCAGCGTCGGGAACGAGGTGACGGGGGCGCTCCTCAGCGCCTTGCGTCCGAGGCGACCGCCGCCGCGGCGGTGGGTTTGCTCGGTCAGTTCAGCGGCCGGTGCGTTCATGGAGCCTCCTCATTCCGTCCAACCAAGTTAGCGAGAGGAAATATGGATGTGATGCTGGAAAATCCTGATCTCTTGTATAAGCTCAGCTTATGCGAAGCCTGCGCCACCTCCTGCCCTCGGCCGGCAGCCTGATCGTCTTCGAGGCGGCGGGCCGGCTGTCGAGCTTCACCGCTGCCGGGCGCGAGCTCGGCATGACGCAGGCCGCCGTCTCTTATGCGGTGCGCGGGTTGGAGGAACAGCTTGGCGCGCAGCTGTTCCAGCGCCGCCACCGCCAGGTCATCCTGACAGAAGCGGGCGAACGCTTCCATGCCGACGTCTCGCTCGGTCTGTCGCATATCCGCAAATCGGCCGAGGATCTGCGCCTGCAGGCGAGCGGCGGCCATGTCACGCTGGCGGCGTCGACCGCCTTCGGCTCGTTCTGGATGATGCCGCGGCTGCAGCAGTTCCGCGACGAACTGCCGGGCATCGACTTGCGCATCCAGACCGCCGACCGCGATCTCGACATCATCGCCGAGGGCATCCCGCTCGCAGTTCGCGGCGGCGAACCGCGCGACTGGGCCGATTATCATTCGCTGCCGCTGGCCGACGAGGAGATTTTTCCGGTGGTTGGCGCCAGCTATCTCGCGAAATTCGGCATGCCAAGGAGCGTCGCGGAGCTGGCGACGCATCGCCTGATCCACCTCGAGGAGCCCTACCGCGAGGCGGCTAGCTGGGACGAATGGTTCCAGTCTGCGGGCGGCAGGCTCGACAACACCGCGCGCGGCCTGCGCATCAACGATTACGGCCTCGTGATCCAGGGCGTCATGGAGGGCCAAGGCATCGCGCTCGGCTGGCGGCATCTGGCCGAACGGCTCCTGGCGTCGGGGCTGCTGGTGCCGGTGACCGACCATGTGCTGAGAACCGGCAAGGCGTTCTATGTGGTTTGGCCGAAGAACCGGGAGTTGAGCGAGAATGCGCGGAAAGTCAGGGACTGGCTGGCGGCGCAGGCTTGAAATCGGTTGCAGCGTAGTCACTATCGCGGAGTTCCTTCACCCCCCCTCTGTCCTGCCGGACATCTCCCCCGCAAGGGGGGAGATTGGCAGTTCATATGTCGCGTCACCCTTCAAGCATTGGAGATTGGCGAAAGCCGTCGTGACATCTGATCTCCCTCCTTGCGGGGGAGATGGCCGGCAGGCCGGAGGGGGGGGTGCTGTCCCGCTGGCGTCTCCAATGTACGGCATTCATTGAAGCCTTCCGCACACCCTTCGAATCCGCCTATAATACCCCCATGCCCATTCGCCAGCTTTCCGAAACGATGATCAACCAGATCGCCGCCGGCGAAGTTATCGAGCGTCCGGCGAGCGTGGTGAAGGAACTGGTCGAGAACGCGCTCGACGCCGGCGCCTCCCGCGTCGAGGTCGTCACTGCCGGCGGCGGGCTGAACCTGATCCGCGTCACCGATGACGGCTCCGGTATCCCCGAACAGGAACTGGCGCTGGCCATTGCGCGCCACTGCACCTCGAAACTTGCCGGCAACATTCACGATATCCGCTCGCTCGGGTTCCGTGGCGAGGCATTGCCGTCAATTGGTTCGGTGTCGCGACTGTCGGTTCGCTCGCGCACGGCCGCAGGCGACGCTGCCGCCGAGATCGCCATCGAAGGCGGCCGCGTTTCGGCGGTCAAACCGGCGGCGGCCAACCGCGGCACCACGGTCGAGGTGCGCGACCTGTTCTTCGCCACGCCGGCAAGGCTCAAATTCATGAAGGGCGAGCGCGCCGAAAGCTCCGCCACCAGCGACGTGGTCAAGCGCATCGCCATCGCCTTCCCTGCCGTACGCTTTACGCTCGCCGGCTCCGACCGCTCGACGCTGGAATTGCCGGCGACCGATGACAGTACCGAGGGCAGCCTGCGCCGCGTCGCCCAGGTGATGGGCGCCGAGTTTCCCGACAATTCCATCGCTATCGACGCCAGCCGGGACGGCGTGCACCTGACCGGCCACGTCTCGATCCCGTCCTTCACCCGCGCCAACGCGCTGCAGCAATATGCCTATGTCAACGGCCGGCCAGTGCGCGACAAGCTGATTGCCGGCGCCATTCGCGGCGCTTTCGCCGATGTGCTGCCGCGCGACCGGCACGCGGTGACCGTGCTGTTCCTGACGCTCGATCCGGCGACCGTCGACGTCAACGTCCACCCAGCCAAGGCCGATGTGCGCTTTCGCGACCCCGGCCTGGTGCGCGGGCTGATCGTCGGCGCCATTCGCGAGGCGCTGGCCAATGCCGGCATCCGCGCCGCCACCAGCGGGGCCGCCGGGATGGTGGCGGCGTTCCGGCCGGGAGCCGCCTCCTACGCCCATGCGGGTCCTGCCAACGGTCATCGCAGTTATGACGCGGCCTACCGGGCCTCGGGCTTTTCGGGCTTTGACCGCTCGCCACAGCGGCCGCTGGATATGGGATTTAACGGCGCCGGCTTCCGCGAAAACGACCAGGCTGGATTCGACGCCGGTCCGCTCGCCAGCGCCGATGCGCGTGCCGGCTTAGCCGAGCCGGCCGAGACGCTGCTCGGCACCGCGCTGGGCGCCGCCCGCGCGCAGGTCCACGAGAACTACATCGTCGCCCAGACGAGGGATTCGCTTGTCATCGTCGACCAGCACGCGGCGCATGAGCGGCTGGTCTACGAGGCGCTGAAGAATGCCCTGCACTCGCGCGCGGTGCCCTCGCAGATGCTGCTTCTGCCGGAGATCGTCGACCTGCCGGAGGAGGACGCCGAGCGGCTGGCCATGCATTCCGAAACGCTGGCCCGGTTCGGCCTCGGCATTGAGCGTTTCGGTCCCGGCGCGGTGGCGGTGCGCGAGACGCCGTCGATGCTCGGCGAAACCAATGTCCAGCAATTGGTGCGTGATCTTGCCGACGAGATCGCCGACAACGACACGATCGAGACGCTGAAGGAACGACTGGACAAGATCGCCGCGACTATGGCCTGCCACGGCTCGGTCCGCTCCGGCCGCCTGCTCAAGGCCGAGGAGATGAACGCGCTGCTGCGCCAGATGGAGGCGACGCCGGGATCCGGCACCTGCAACCACGGCCGCCCGACCTATATCGAGCTGAAGCTTGCCGATATCGAGCGGCTGTTCGGACGGCGGTGAGCACAAGCCAGGTCAGGGCACACGCTCAATTCACCAACAGGCGATAGTCCTTGAATCTATGAGAGAAAACGTAATCCCTTGAGTAGCCGGCGCTACCGCCGCGAAAATTCACGGAGATTGTCTCGAAGCTTCCCCCAACCTGTTTTTGAACATTCATGTAGATGGGAGTCATCAGCATGCCGGCATCGCAATCGTCGTCATCGAAAACGATCTCCTGAACGACCTTCTTTTTCTTCTTGTCGATGACCCGCAGCTTACTCATGCAGACGAGAAAGCCGGCTTTCTCGTAGACCCCGGCAAATCTGTGGGTGGCTGTCTGCGCCCAGAAGGGGATCTCGACGGTGCCGTCAACCTTCGCCTCACCGGTATCGTCGAGGCTTGCGACCTTCTTCAGCACGATCGGGAACTTGTCCAGGCCTCTGTTCCAGGTCCCCGTTGCGCCGCTTTCGCCAAGGTCGAGAGAAAACGGACATCGGGCGGTGTCGACCGGCGTTTTCGATCCAATGACCAGGACCCGGTCGAATTCCTTGTCGTCCGCAATCTCGCAAAGGGAGACGCTGGTACCGGTGATCTTGCCGTACACCGCTATCGGGCTTTGCTTCGCGTCGTAGAAATAGCTTCCTTCGACCGTAATCCCGCTGCCCTGTCATATCTCTGCAGTGACAGATGGACTGGATTAGGCCCGATGGACCCTTCGTAGTTTTCGACCTGGTACCAGCCAGCGAAGGCTTTCCCGGTCAGCAGCAAAACGCAAAAGATTGCCGATATGAACAGTTTTCCCATTCCATCCCCCAGCCAGGCAACTCACCATAACGGTCCTTCCTCCGGGTGTCTGCATGCTGGGGATACGGTTCCCGGTTTGAGTCCGGAAACGGTTCCAACTTTTTGATTTAACGCTTCAAATTCACCACGATCACACCGCCGAGCGCCAGCGCGCCGCCGAGGAGACCGAGCAGTGTCGGCACTTCGCCCAGCCAGAAGAAACCGATCAGGGCAGACATGGGCGAGACCAGATAAAGGAAGTTCGAGGCACGGGCGGCCGGGAGACGCGACAGAGCGGTTGCCCAGGCGGCATAGGCGATCAGGCTGGGCACGATGCCAAGAAAGATCACGGCGCCGATCCCGGCCGTGTTGGCGACCGCTGCCTGCGCAAAGCCGCTTGGCAAAAAGGGCGCCAGGCAAAGTGCGCCAAGGATCATGTTCGAGGCCGAAATGGTCAGCGGGTGATGGCGGGCAAAGAGCGGCTTCTGGACGATCGTGTTGACGGCCGAGCACAGCGCGGAGCCAAGAACCAGCAGCGCGCCGGTGTCGAAACTCAAGCCATTGCCGTCGGCGACCGCAATGATGCCGATGCCGGCGAAAGAAATGGCCGTGCCGAACCAGGCCCACGTTGAGAAACGCTCGCCCAGCAATGCCATTGCCATGATGGCGGTGAAGATCGGGCTGACATTGATGATGAAACCGGCGGCGCCAGCCGACACGGTCAGTTCGCCGTAATTAAGCATGACGGTGTAGAGCGCGACGAAAATGGCGCCGCCAAAGCCGAGGCGCCACACTTCATCGAGCCTCGGCAGTGCCGGGCGCTTGACGGCAAGAAAGATCGCCGCCGGCACCGCGGCAATGGCAAAGCGCAGCGAACCGAGTTCCAGCGGCCCGAAGGCGGCGAGACCCGCACGAATCGCTGGAAAGGCCGACGCCCAGCCGACCACCGTCAGAGCCACGGCGATGGCTGCCGTGGTGTCCATCCGCTGTGTCTGATTCGATGTGCCGGTTACTGCGCTCATCCCACTGTCCTCGCGTTTTTCAGTCATGAACCGCAGAAAGCGCCTTTTCGGCGCCGTTGACAAACGATCAAATCGAGGATCACCTGTGACTATGGATCACAGCTCAGACACAATGGTGCCGCTCGAGACACTGCGTGCTTTCGATGCGGCGGCGCGCACGGGGAGCTTTTCGGCCGCGGCCGAGAAGCTCAACATCACCCATGGCGCCGTCAGCCGGCAGATCGCCAAGCTGGAGGACTGGCTGGGCCTGAAAGTGTTCGACCGCGGGGCCCGCGGCGTCTCGCTGACCATCGAGGGCAACCGCCTGCATCTGCGCACAGCGGAAGCCTTTGCGCTGATCTCCAGCCATTCCGACCGCTGGGTCGAGCCGCGCGGCACCGCCGTGGTGCGGCTTACATCGATACCCTCCGTCAGCGGGCTGTGGCTGATGCCGCGCATGGCGGCGCTGGAGAACAATCCCACCAAGCTGCGCATCGTGCTCGACGTCGACATCCGCCAGGCCGACCTTGCCGATGAAGGCATCGACCTGTCGGTCCGCTGCGGGCGCGGCGGCATTCCGGGCCGGATCTCGGTGAAGCTGTTCGAGGAACATGTCTTTCCCGTCGCCGCGCCTGGCCTTGCCCGCGAGATCGGTCGCGGCGACCCGGCCCGGCTGCTCAAATTTCCACTGATCAACGATTCCGACGCCTCCGGATGGCGTGCCTGGTTTGCCGCGCAAGGCATGGACTACCGCCCGCGCCCGCAGGACCGCCGCTTCGAGGACTATAATCTGGTGCTCGACGCTGCCGCCTATGGGCTCGGCATCGCGCTGGCGCGGCCGCCATTGACCCGACATCAGCTGGAGTCGGGCCGCATCGTTGCCGTCGATGAGCGCACGGCGCTGAACCCGGTGTCGTACTGGCTCGACCGGCCGCTGGGGCGGCCGCGCACGGCTGCCGCCGAGCTTTCGCGCCGCATCGCAATTGAGGCTGGGCTGGCGATGGAAAAGATGGAAGCGTTCCTCGAAGCCGAGCGATAGCGGCGATTGTTCGGTGCTCAGCCAAGCACCAGCAAGGCGAGCCCGACAATGGCGACGGCCAGAAACCCGGCTGCCAGCGCCATCAGGCCGACACGCATCTGCTGCCGGCCTTCGGGCTGGACCGTGTCATTCGACCCAGACATCGCCTGCCCCCGCTTCGCCGCCGCGTCGGTGGCGGAGGCGCGGCGCGGCGGCGAAACCCCCGGTGCGAGAAGCGCAAACCAGGGCAGTCCTGCCGGCTTTGCGGCAGCGCCATCATCGGCCCTGGCCGGCGGCACCGGCAGACCGCGCTGTGCATCGTCGTTGGCTGGCGTCGCCTTGCCTGTCGCAGCCGTTGTCGGCCCGAAATCGTCGGGCGCCGCGTCACCCGGTTCGGCAAGCGCCAGATAGGCCTGCAGGATCTCGGCTGAACCCGTCTGCTGCCCCTTTGCGACGGCTGCGGACAACAGCGCCTGCAGCGCCGGCGCCGCTGCCGGCTGCAAAGGCGCACCGGATGGCGTCGGCGGCTGCACCAGCGCCTTTATAAGTGCTGCTTTCGCCGGATCGGCCTTCGCCGACGGCACCGCTGCCAATATCATGGCCTCGCGCAGCAGCGCAGTCAGGCGGGCGGATGAAATGTCCATGCCGGTCCCATAAGAATGGTTTGGAGCCGACAATAGCGCCTCAGCATTGCGTCAAGCTTGACCTTGCCGGCAATTTATGGCGATGAAATCAGCATGAACTCTGGCACCACCCCATGATGAACCGCTTCGAAGGCCCTGGCGGCAAGGAAGCCCGGATCCGCTATCTCGACGGCGACTTCCAGGTCACCAGCCCCGGCGCATTCGTGCGCTGCGCTGTGACCGGTGAGAGCATTCCGCTGGACGAGCTCAAATATTGGAGCGTCGCCAGGCAGGAGCCCTATGTCAGCGCCGCCGCCTCGCTGCGCCGCGAGATCGAAACGCATCCGGACCTGCGCAGCCGGGGCTAGATCGGCACACCGGAAAGCAAGGCTCACCGTCGATCTGATTTTCCTGGAACGCCTGCAGGACTATGGCTTTGAGGATGCCGGCGCGTTTTCGACCGAAAAGTCGAATTTATGAACAAGCCGATCTCCGACAAGCACTTTGATGGAATACGGCCCGATCGGATCACCCTCGGCCATGCACCACCCATGCGAGATCCATCCGTCCTGCGGTTTGTAGAACATGGTGGTCTCGGAGACCCTTCGATCGCCCGATAGCTTGCTCAAGCTGTATTCGTTTCCGTCGATACCACCCCACTGCCTGGGCTCCGCGGGAAGCGCGAACACCTCGGTGACCGATACCAGTCTGTCGCCTTGCGCCAGACGTACGCGCCATTCAAAGCAGGCGCTATCGGGGATAAGCGGTACAATGTTTGAGGGCCGAACGTGGGTAGCACCGTCCGCTTCGGTGACCGAGACCAGAAATTCGCTGTCGGTCGCGGTGGGTGCCTGCGCCGAAGATGGGGTCGCCATCGCCACAAGAACAAAGCCCACAAAGAGTGCCCGCAACCTAACCATTCCACCCCCCGCGCTGAAGCCGGTCTGACTTATAATTGTGATAAGCGGCGAGAAATATCCTGTGTCAACGCGGGAGCGCCCTACCCTCGCAGCCGGCGCTGTCTCCAGGCATCCAGCGTCTCGTCGATGATCCGCTCCGGCACATTGTCGAGCTCGAACGTGGCGTCTATCTCCAGCACGTCGAGTTGACCAAGGAATTCAGCCGAGGCTGCGCCATGGCGCAGCCGGGCTGCGTCCTTGGCGGTGGTCACGAGGCCCAGTCCCTCACGGCGCGCGGTTGCCGCCAGTTCGGCGAGTTCGTCGGGGGCATAAAAATGATGGTCCGGAAACGACCGGCTCAGCGCCACTTCCGCGCCCGTGCCGCGCAGCGTCTCGAAGAATTTTTCGGGATGGCCGATGCCGGCAAAGGCGAGGAACCGCCGGCCGGCGAACCGCTCCTTGCCGCCCGGTTCAGCATGCGCCTCGAAGATCGGCCGGCCGGCGCGCGCCGCCTGGCGCACGACCTNACCGCTCCTTGCCGCCCGGTTCAGCATGCGCCTCGAAGATCGGCCGGCCGGCGCGCGCCGCCTGGCGCACGACCTGGTCGGCGGCGGTGCCCTCGCCCATCTTCAACAGCCCATCGGTGAACACCAGTTGGTCGACGACGTTGGCGCGCAGCGGCCCACCCGGAATGACGCGGCCATTGCCGATGCCGTAGCGGGCGTCGACGACGACCAGCGCATAATCAATATGGATGCGCGCGCTCTGAAAACCGTCATCCATGATCAGGAAATCGCAGCCATGGGCTTCCATGAGCAGCTTGGCGCCGGCGGCGCGGTTCGGGCTTACCGCAACCGGCGCATGCTCGGCCAGAAGCAGCGGCTCGTCGCCGACATGCTTGGCGGCGTCGTGACTGGCATCGACGACATGCGGCTGCGCAAACGAGCCGCCATGGCCGCGCGACAGGAATCCGGGATTGAGCTGCATGCGCCTGGCCTGCTTGGCCAGCGCGATGGCGACCGGCGTCTTGCCGCTGCCGCCGACGGTGAAGTTGCCGACGCAAAGCACTGGCGCGTCGATCTTTTCACGTACCGCCCGATGCATGCGGCGGCCGGCGACGATGCCATAGACGGCTGATAGCGGCGACAGCGCAAAGACCCGCCAGTCCGGCGCTTCCCACCAGAAAGGTGGTGCTTCCGACGCCACCTATCGCCCGTCGGCGCCCTTCAGGCGCGACTTGACGATCAATGGCTGGATATAAGGCTCGAGCGACTTCAGCGTGTGCGCCAGCGCACCGCGCATCTGGTCGACTGTGGCGGCACCGGCCGCCATCATCTCGTGGCGCGCAACTTCATTGCTCAGCAGGAAATTGACGGCGCCGGCCAGCATGTCGCGGTCGCGCACCAGCTTGGCGCCGCCGCTGTCGAGCAGGCGCTGATAGGCCTCGCGAAAATTCTGGACGTTGCGGCCGGCCAGCACAGCGGTGTCGAGCATGGCCGGCTCCAGCGGATTCTGGCCGCCTTCCGAGGTCAGCGAGCGGCCGACAAAGGCGATTTCCGTCAGCCGGAGATAAAGCCCCATCTCGCCGATCGTATCGCCGAGCAGGATATCGCTGTCGGCGGTGATCCGGTCGCCCTTGCTGCGCCGCGCCAGCTTCAGGCCCATGCCGGAAATCTGTGCGGCCAGCGCTTCGGCGCGGTCGGGATGGCGCGGGACGATGATCGTCAGCAGGCCATGGTGGCGCTTGTAGAGCGTGGCGTGGACTTCCGCCGCGACCACCTCCTCGCCGTCATGGGTCGAAATTGCCGCCCAGGTCGGGCGGCCGGCGATCTGGCGCTTCAGCGTCGCCAGCGCCCGTTCGTCGACGGGCGGCGGCAAGGTGTCGACCTTGAGGTTGCCGGACACGGTGACCGGCCGGGCGCCAAGCGCGCGAAACCGTTCGCCGTCGACATCGGACTGGGCAACGACATGTGCAAGGTTCTCGAACAGCGCCTCGGCGATGTTGGCGCGCTTCTTCCAGGATTTGAACGAACGGTCGGAGAGCCGGCCGTTGACCAGCACCTGCGGCACGTGGCGGGCGCCGAGCTCGAGGATCGTCATCGGCCATATCTCGGATTCGGCGATGATAGCCAGGTCCGGCCGCCAGTGATCGAGAAAGCGGCTGACGGCCGGCTTGAGGTCGAGCGGAACATATTGGTGGATGATGCGGTCGCCCAGCCGTTCGTCGGCAACCTGCGCCGAGGTCACTGTTCCCGTCGTCAGCACGATGTTGACACCGTAGTCGAGGATGCTTTGCACCAGCGGCACGACCGCAAGGGTCTCGCCGACGCTTGCCGCATGGATCCAGATCACCGGCCCTTCGGGGCGCGGCCGCCCGGCAACGCCGTAGCGCTCACGGCTGCGGCTGCGGTCTTCCTTGCCCTGCGATGTGCGCCAGGCGACATAGGGACCCATCAGCGGATAGGCGGCTGCACCGGCAAGGCGGTAGGCCGCCAGGAAGGCGCGCGCCCAGCCGACGCTCATGGCCTGCCGTCCACGAGCCGATAGGCCTCGGCGGTTGCGGCATTGAGCGCGGCCGTGACTTCCTGGCGCTTGCGCTCCATCTCGGCCTCGTCGGCATTGGCCGGCACGAAAACCGGCGTTCCGATGACGATCGAGGAGCGGCCGAACGGCAGGTTGATGGTGGTCTTGTCCCAGCTCCTTTCCAGCACCTTGCGGCGGCTGGTGGCGATGGCGGCAGGCATGATCGGCCGGCCGGAAAGGCGTGCCAGCAGAACGATACCAAGCCCCGCGTCGCGCGGCGTGCCGTGGGGAATGTCGGCGATCATGGCGACGTTCTTGCCGGCGACGAGTGACTTTTTCAGGGCAATTAGCGCCTTGGCGCCGCCCTTGTCGAGATGCTTCGTGCTTTCACGCCCGCCGGAGCCGCGCACCGCCTCGATGCCGAATTTTTCGATCATCAGCGCGTTGAGTTCGGCGTCGGCGCTGCGCGAGACCATGGCGACCAGCGGCCGTCCCTTGGGATAATAGGCTGGGGTCAGCAGATGCTGGCCATGCCAGAGCGCGATGATGCCGGGTTCGAATTCGGCGTAGTCGCCGCCTGAAAATTTAGCCGAGCCTTCGACCACGCGGTTGGTCAGGCGCACCAGGCGGACGAACTGGGCGAGCAGGCTGACGATCATGCTCTTGACGATTCGCGACTGCGCCAACGGCTCGCGGATCTTGCGCCAGAACGTCTTCGAACTGCCGCCGCGTCTTCTTCGGACCGCGGCGCCGGTGGGCTGCCCTTTCACCGCTTCATGCTCCATCGCTGTCAACCGGCGGCCTTGCTTTCAGGGTCGAGCAGCCGGTGCAGATGGACGACGAAATAGCGCATATGGGCATTGTCCACGCTGGCTTGCGCCTTTGCCTTCCACGCGGTGTGCGCGGTTTGATAGTCCGGATAAACGCCAACGATGTCGAGCGCGTCGAGATCGCGGAACTCGGTGCCTCCCAGCTTCTTCAGCTCGCCGCCGAACACCAGGTGCAAAAGCTGTTTCTTTCCGTCTTCCGCGGCCATTTCGGTCCTTCACATATTGTGAGTTTGCGACAGGTCTAGCCCAAAGCTGCCGACTTTGGAACCTTCGATCACGCTTCCGTATCGGCAATGACGCCGGCAAGCACGGTCAGCAACTGCCCGCTGCCGGCGACCAGCGCGCCGTGACGGATGATCTCCCCGGCATAAAGCGGCGCGCGGCCATGGCCGTCGAGCACGGCGCCGCCAGCCTCGCGCAAGATGAGATCGGCGGCGGCGATATCCCAGTCATGCGCGTTGGGCTTGACGAAGGTTGCGTCGAGCGTGCCGTTGGCGACCATCGCCAGCCGGTAGGCGAGAGAGGGAATGTGCGCCGCCCGCCGCACCCGGCCCTGCCATTGCGCCGGCATCAGGTCGATCAACTGCTTCAGCCCGCCGATCTCGACCGTCTTACCCAGGCCGCGCACGGCAATCGGCTTGCCGTTGCGGAAAGCTCCATGGCCAGGCAGCGCCCAATAGGTTTCGCCCTTGGCCGGACATTCGAGCACACCGGTGAGCGTGCGGCCATTCTCGACCACCGCGACGCTGACGCACCACGAGCGCAGGCCTTCGAGGAAGCCGCGGGTGCCGTCTATGGGGTCGACGACAAAGGTGCGCCGCGCCAGAAGCCGCGCCGGATCGTCAGTCGTTTCCTCTGATAGCCAGCCATAGTCCGGCCGCGCCGCAAGCAGGGTCTCGCGCAAATAGGCGTCCGCCGCGTGGTCGGCTTCGCTGACCGGCGAGGTGCCGCCCTTCATCCACACTTGCGGGTTCTTGCCGAAATAGCGCATGGCGATCGCGCCCGCCTCGCGGGCGGCGTCGCGCAGCAGATCGAGGTCGTCCGAGGCCCCGGCCGATATGACCGGGTCACGCTCCGGCAAGGGTCATTCCTTCGATCAGCAGCGTCGGTGCGGCGGTGCCGAAATCGCGGTCAAGATCGCTCGCCGGCACCATGTTGAGGAACATCGTCTTCAAATTGGAGGCGATGGTCACCTCGGCCACCGGATAGGCAAGCTCACCATTGTCGATCCAGAAGCCGGATGCGCCACGGCTGTATTCGCCGGTCACCATGTCGACGCCCTGGCCGAACACTTCGGTGACATAAAAGCCGGATTTCAGCGACCTGATCAGGTCTTCCGGCGTCCTGTCGCCCGGCTCGATGGCGAGATTGGTCGAAGACGGCGATACCGACGAGCCGCTGCGCGCGCCGCGTCCGTTGGTGGTCAGCCCCAATTCCCGCGCGGCGGACGTCGACAGGAACCAGTGCTTCAGCACGCCGTTCTCGACCATCAACAGCTTTTCGCCCTCGACGCCTTCGCCGTCGAACGGGCGCGAGGCCTGGCCGCGACGCCGTAGCGGCTCGTCGGTGACGGTGATGGCAGCCGACGCAACCTGCTTGCCCATCATCTCGCGCAAGAAACTGGTCTTGCGCGCCACCGAAGCGCCGTTGATGGCGCCGGCGAGATGGCCGGCAATGCCGCGCGCGACGCGCGGATCGAACACAACGTTGACCGGACCGGTCGCCGCCTTGCGGGCGCCGAGGCGGCGCACGGCGCGCTCGCCGGCCTTGCGGCCGATCAGCTCCGGCGCGTCGAGATCGGAAAAATGCTGGTTCGAGGAGTATTCGTAGTCGCGCTCCATGCCGGTGCCTTCGCCCGCAATAACGCTGGCCGAACGCGAAAAGCGCGATGCGACATAGTGGCCGACGAAGCCGTTCGACGTGGCCAGCACCAGCCCGCCAAGACCGGCGCTGGCGCCGCTGCCGGCCGAATTGGTGACGCCCTTGACTGCAAGGGCCGCTTCCTCGGCGGCAAGGGCCGCTTCCTTCAACTGATCGGCCGAAACCTCGGTGGCGTCGAACAGATCGAGGTCGCGCACCTTGCCGACCAGCAAAGCCGGATCGGCGAGACCCTGATAGGGGTCCTCGGGCGAGACTTTGGCCATGGCCACGGCGCGTTCAGCCAGCGCCTTGGGGTCCGATGCCGCCGTCGCCGAGACGCTCGCCACCCGGTTGCCGACGAAGACGCGCAGCGAGACATCGTCGCCCTCGGACGCTTCGGTGTTCTCGACCTTTCCCAGCCGCACCGACACGCCGATCGAGCGGCCGCGCACGGCAACCGCGTCGGCGGCGTCGGCGCCGGCCCGCTTGGCAGCCTCGACCAGTGCCGCGACGCGGTCGGTCAATTTCGCTGCCTCGGATGTATCGGTCATGCGCATGGTCCTGGCTGAAGCCGCGCCGGGCGGTAGCGGCTGTTGCACCATCTATTGTCCCGATGCGCCTTGTGCAATGGCGCCCGGGCAATTGTCCCGCTGCGGCATAGCGCCCAAGCGGCCCGCAAAGCCCATCCGCGGCGGCCGCCACAGACGCGCGGCTTGACCGGTTTGCGAGTTTAACCGAGGCCGATTTCCGTCAAGGAGTGGCGACCGGCGTCCAGATCACGTCATCGATCCTCGTCGCGCCCGTTGCCAGCATCACCAGCCGGTCGAAGCCGAGCGCCGAGCCGCTGGCTTGCGGCATGATGGCGAGGGCGGCGAGAAAATCCTCATCCAGCGGATAGCGCTCGCCATAGACGCGCTCCTTCTCGTCCATCTCGGCGGCAAAGCGCCGGCGCTGCTCGGCCGGATCGGTCAGTTCGCCAAAAGCATTGGCGAGCTCGACGCCGCAGCAATAGAGCTCGAAGCGCTCGGCCACGCGCTGGTCCTCCGCGCTCGGCCGGGCGAGCGCCGCTTCCGAGATCGGATAGCCGTACAAGATGGTGGCCCGCCCCTGCCCCAGCACCGGTTCGACCTTCTCGACCATTACCCGGCTGAACAAATCGGCCCAGTTGTCATCGTCGGCCGTGCGCAGGCCGGCCTTGACCAGAGCATCATGGAGTGCGGCGCGGTCTGTGCCGCCATCGGCAGAAACGGTGGCAAGAAGATCGATGCCGGCGTAACGCGCAAAAGCTTCCGCCACGCTCACGCGTTCCGGCTCGGCAAACGGATCGGCCTCGCGGCCGCGAAAGCGGAAGGTTTTGGCGCCGGCCCGCTCAGCCGCGAGCTTCAGCAGTTCGGCGCAATCAGCCATCAGGCTCTCATAGGTTTCGCCGACCCGGTACCATTCGAGCATGGTGAACTCCGGGTGATGCAAAGGACCGCGCTCGCGGTTGCGCCAGACGGCGCCCAGGCTGAAGATGCGCCGTTCGCCGGCGGCAAGCAGCTTCTTGCAGGCGAATTCCGGTGAGGTGTGGAGGTAACGCGGCCGGCGCGCACCGTCGGCGCCGATCGCCTCGGTGGCAAAGGCTGAGAGATGCGCCTCATTGCCCGGTGATATCTGCAGCGCCGCCGTCTCGACCTCGATGAAGTCGCGCTCGCCAAACCAGCTGCGCATTGCGGCAGCTATGGCGTTACGCGCCATCAGCCGCGGCCGGCGGTCGGCGTGAACATCCGGCGTCCACCAGGGCGAAGCGCCAGTCATGGGTTTGCCGGGCAACGGAATTGCTGACAGGGCTGGCGGTTCGGGCCAAGATGCGCTACGGCGACGGCTCTCGCAGCCGATTTGCGCCGAACGATCGTTTCAGGCCAACGAAGTCTAGGATTGAAAACCGTGGTGAAGGTCATCGCCAGTTCGCTCCGTAAAGGCAATGTCGTCGACAAGGACGGCAAGCTTTACGTGATCCTCTTTGCCGAAAACATCCACCCTGGCAAGGGTACGCCGGTCACCCAGCTCGACATGCGCCGCATCTCCGACGGGGTGAAGGTTTCGGAGCGCTACCGCACCACCGAGCAGGTCGAGCGCGCCTATGTCGAGGAGCGCGAGCACACCTTCCTCTACGCCGACGCCGAGGGGTATCACTTCATGAACCCGGAAAGCTACGACCAGGTCGCGGTGCCGGAAAGCGTGGTCGGCGACATGGCGCCCTACCTGCTCGAAGGCATGGCGGTGCAGATTTCGCAGTTCAACGGCATCGCCATAGCCCTGGTGCTGCCGCAGCGCGCTACTTTCGAAGTGGTCGAGACGGAGCCGACGACCAAAGGCCAGACGGCGTCCTCGTCATACAAGCCGGCCGTGCTTTCCAACGGCGTGCGCACGCTGGTGCCGCCGCACATCGCGCCGGGTACCCGCGTGGTGGTGATGACGGCCGATGGCGCTTATGTGGAGCGGGCGAAGGACTGAGGCGCGAGCGCCTCCGTCCTGGTTAATCCCTTGCCCGGTACTAATCCCCCACATTGCCTTCTGCGGCCGCTGGCTCGATAGTCCTGCCGATGTGGCAGACCTTTGTGACCTACTGGCCTCTGATCCTTGTGATCATTCCGATGCTGATGGCCGCCATCGGCATCGTCCACGCAATCATGACCAAGGAAGACGTGCGCGCCGCCACCGGCTGGGTCGGCGTGATGATCTTGTCGCCATTCCTTGGCGCGATCATCTATGCCATTGCCGGCATCAACCGCATCCGCCGCGCCACGATCAGCGCCATGCGGCCCGTCGCCGGTGAAGCCGAGACAGCCAAACACGACCACGACATTGCGCTCGAAACACTCATCTCAGCCGAATTCGGCCAGCGCTTTGCCGGCCTGAAGACGCTAGGCGACAGGGTGGCGCGGCGCGGCCTGCTTTCGGGAAATGCAATCACCATCCTGAGGACCGGCGACGAAGCCTATGCGGCAATGTGCGGGGCGATCGACGGCGCACGGCGCAGCATCCTGCTCGAGACCTACATCTTCGACAATGACGAGATCGGACGACGTTTTGTGGAATCGCTGGCCGGCGCGGTCCGGCGCGGTGTGACGGTTCGCGTGCTGATCGATGCGGTCGGCGTGCGCTATTCCGTGCCCAGCATCCTTGGGACACTCCGGGAAGCCGGCGTCACCGTCGATCTGTTCAACGGCAACATCGTCATGGGCCTAAGACTTCCCTATGCGAATTTGAGGACGCACAGGAAAATCCTGATCGTCGACGGTGTGGTGGCGTTCACGGGAGGCATGAACATCCGCAAGGGGTTCTCGGCTGAATTCGCTGGCACTGCCAGCTCGGCGGATACGCATTTCCAGGTCACGGGGCCGGTCGTGGCCGACCTGTTCGCGGTTGCCGCCGAGGACTGGCGTTTTGCCGGCAACGAGGCCCTCAAGGACGAGGTCTGGCACGTGGCAAAGCCCTCGCCGCCTCCCGGTCAGCCGATCCTGGTGCGGGCGGTGGCGTCGGGGCCGGACGCCAGCATCGAAACCAACCACAAATTGCTGACGGGGGCATTTTCCGTCGCCCGCAAATCGATCCGCATCATGTCGCCCTATTTCCTGCCGGACCGGGAATTTGTCAGCGCGCTGGTCACGGCGGCCCGGCGCGGCGTCGAGATCGACATCGTCGTGCCCGCGGTCAACAATCTCTTCCTGGTCGGCCGCGCCATGACGGCGCAGTACGACCAGGTGCTGAAGCACTATTGCCGCGTCTGGCGGCATGAGGGGTCGTTCGACCATTCGAAGCTGTTGTCGGTCGATGGCGTCTGGGCCTATGTCGGCTCCTCCAACCTCGACGCCCGGTCGCTGCGGCTGAATTTCGAAATCGACCTGGAGGTGCTGGATACCGGCTTTGCCGCCGAGATCGAGGGGCGCATCGGAGCGGCAATCGCTTCCGCCAAACCCGTCACACTCGCAACCCTAAGAGCGCGGCCATTTGTCATCCGGGTTTTTGACCGGTTGTTATGGCTGGGATCGCCCTATCTTTAGAATCAGGACAGATTGAACGCAGGCCTATGGACATAAACGGACGCAGCCTTCCTGAAACAGTGCTCCTGTCGATCCGCGGCAGGAAAGCGCGCAAGGCGAACGCGACGCCGCGCAAGCACATTGAAGGCGCCCAGATGGTGGTCGCCTCCTACAACGTCCACAAATGCATCGGCACCGACCGCAGGTTCGACCCCGAACGCACCGCCCGCGTCATCCGCGAGATCGGCCCCGACGTCATCGCGCTGCAGGAGGCCGACAACCGCTTCGGCGATCGCGCCGGGCTGCTCGATCTTGCCCGGATCGAACACGAAACCGGGCTTGTGCCGGTGCCGGTTTCCGGAAGCGGCAAGGGCCATGGCTGGCGCGGCAATGTGCTTTTGTTCAAGCGCGGCACCGTGCGCGACGTCCATCAGATCAAGCTTCCGGGACTGGAGCCCCGCGGAGCGCTGGTTGCCGAGATCGACCTCGACGAAACGCGCACTCTGCGCGTCATCGCCGCGCATCTCGGCCTGTTGCGCCGCTCGCGTTCGGAGCAGGCCCGCGTCGTGCTCGACATCATGAGCAACCAGGATGAAAGGCCGACCTTGCTGCTCGGCGACCTCAACGAATGGCGGCTGGGCAACCGCTCGGCGCTCAAGACGCTGCACGCCACCTTTGGTTTCACGCCGGCGGCGGTGCCGACTTTCCCCTCAGGCCTGCCGGTGCTGGCGCTCGACCGGATCATGGCCAACCGGCACGGCATGGTCTCGTCGGTGGAAGCCCATGACACGCCGCTGTCGCGGGTTGCGTCGGATCATTTGCCGCTGACGGCGTTCGTCAGCCTCTAACTCATCCGTCCCGCAGCCAGACCAGCATCTCGCCGGGTTTACGGTTGTCCCAGGCAAAGTACGGGACGGCGGTGATTTTCGTTTCGCTCACCGCCGGCGGATCGGTGCGATAGAGCCCGGTTTCCCAGTTTTCCTGGGCTTCCTTGCTGGCAAGTGCCGAAAGCGTGACGATGCCGCCGAGCAGGTTCGGCTCGGCATGCGCCTCGATTGTTGCCGTTCGCGGCAGAGCGATCCGATGCAACTGGCCGGCATTGTCGGTCTCCTCGACGCAATAGATCAGCGGACCGCGCGCAAGTGCGACGCGGCCGATGTCCTGACGCACCTCCGGATTGGCGAACAGACGGGCGATCGACATTTCGAGATCGAGTTCGACCCGGTCGCCCTGGCGCCACTCGCGCCGGATCGCGGCATAGCCGTCGCTGGTGATGCCGTCCAGACCGACCGCGGCGCCGTTGACCTTGAGCGCCGCCTTGCCGCACCAGGAGGGGACGCGCAGGTGCAAGGTGAACTCGACCGGCGCGTCGGCTTCGATCCGGATCGAGACCGCGCCATCCCAAGGATAATTGCTGGTCTGAATCAGACTGACCGCCCGGTTCGATATGTCGAAGCGCGCGGTGCTGTCGCCGTAGAGATGAACGGCCAGCGCGTCGTCCGACAGGGAGTAGAAATAGCTGCCGATGGAGGCGACCATGCGGCCGATATTGGGCGGGCAACAGGGGCAGCGATGCCATTTCCAGCGATTGTGCCTGCCCCGGCTCTCCAACGGGTTCTCGTAGAAGAACAGCGAGCCGTCGAGCGACAGGCCGGAGATCGAGCCGTTGTAGAGTGCCCGCTCCATCATGTCGGCGTAGCGGGCGTTGGGACCCATGCCGAGCATGCGGCTGGCCCAGAACACCAGGCCGACCGAGGCACAGGTCTCGGCATAGGCGGTTTCGTTGGGCAGGTCGTAGTCGCTGGTAAAGCCCTCATTGTGCGCCGACGGCCCGAGGCCGCCGGTGATATAGAGGTTCTTGGTGGTGAGATCGTTCCACAGACGGTCGAGCGCTACCCTGAGCGTGTCGTCGCCATATTCGGTGGCGATGTCGGCCATGCCGGAATAGAGGTACATCGCCCTGACCGCATGGCCGACGACCTTGTCCTGCTCGCGCACCGGCTTGTGCGACTGGTTGTACTCATAAGTCTTGAAATGATAGGCCTTCGGATCGGCGCCGCGCGCACGCGCCTCCTCGTCGAAATAATGCGGCTGCTGCCCGCGCTGGTCGATGAAATACCTGGCCAGGTCCATATATTTCTGCTCGCCGGTCGCCCGCGCCAGCTTGACCAGCGCCAGCTCGATCTCCTCATGGCCGCAATAGCCCTTCTTCTTGCCCGGCTCCGGACCGAAGGTGTCGGCGATATGGTCGACGTAGCGGCACATGATATCCAGCAGCTTGCGCTTGCCGGTGGCCTGGTAGTAGGCGACCGCGCCTTCGATCAGATGGCCGGCGCAATAGAGCTCGTGGCAATCGCGCAGATTGGTCCAGCGCTTGCCGGGCTGGATACGCTGGTACCAGCTGGAGAGATAACCGTCTTCCTGCTGCAGTCTGCCGTAGAGGTCGATGACGGCATCGATCTTCTTCTCGAGCGCCGCGTTCTTGCGCCGGTAGAGCGAATAGGCCGCGGTCTCGATGGTCTTGCCCCAATCGGAGTCCCAGAACATCTGCGTCGTCACCGTCGAGCCGGTGAAGCCGGGGCTGGCAGCCTCGTCGGGCGACGGCGAATGGAACGGAATGACGACGCCCGGCGAGGGCCGGTCCGGGTCGATCTGCTCCAGCATGCGCGCCTCGACGCAGCGCTCGTAGAGGATGTCGGCGGTGCGCGACGCCACGGCATCGACACGGTCGCCCCAGAAGCCGCGGACATCGACCTGCGGCACCGGCAGCGGGCGGAAGGCGAGTTTGCCGGGCTTGGCGGATGGTTGAACGGTCATCGTGTCACTCCGTTGGATATTGGTCATTTCACGGGCGGTCATTTCACCGCGCCGGCCATCAGGCCGCGGATGTAGAAGCGCTGCAGCAACAGGAAGAGCACCAGGCACGGCACCATCATCACTGTGACGCCCGCCTGCACGGCGCCCCAGTCGATGGCGCCGAAGCGGCCCGACTGAAGTGCGGTCATCATGATAGGCAGCGTGAATTTGGACTGGTCGGTCATCAGCACCAGGGCGGCCAGGAATTCGTTCCAGGCGCCGAGGAAGGCAAACAGCGCGATGGTGACGATGCCCGGCCAGACCAGCGGCAGCATCACCTTGAGCAGCATGGTGACGTTGTTGGCGCCGTCCATGCGCGCGGCCTCCTCGATATCGCGGGGCACCGCGTCGAAGGCGTTGCGCATCATGAAGATCGAGAACGGCAATTGCAGCGTGGTGTAGACCAGGACCAGCCCGGTCAGCGTGTTGTGCAGGCCGACCTTGGTCAGCACCAGGAAGATCGGCGTCAGGATCGACTGGAACGGGATCATGATCGTCGACAGGATGACGATGAAGAGCACATCCTTCATGGGAAAGCGGAAGCGCGAAAAGCCATAGCCGGCCAGCACGCTGACGACGACCGACAGGATCACCGTCATCGAGGCGACATAGAGGCTGTTTTGCGCCGGCAGCCAGAGGCCGTCGCCAAAGGTGTCGAGCGTGCGATAGTTCTCGACCGAGAAGCCGGTCGTCGGCCACGGCGGCAGCGGCGGCTGGCGCGCCTCCTGCGCCGGCTTGAAGGTCGACAGCACGGCCCAGACGATCGGCGCGATGAACAGCACTGAGGCGATCATGCCGGTCGAATGCTCGGCGATCCTGAGCCAGAGGCGGCTGCTGCGGCTTCTTGCCTGCGCCATCAGTCGATGCCCTCCGGCTTGCGCAGCAGCCACAGCTGAACCAGGCTGAGCGCCACCAGGATGGCGAGCAGTATCATCGACAAAGCGGCGCCATAGCCGAGCTTGAACGAGACGAAGGACTGGTTGAAGATCCAGTAGACGGCGGTCAGCGTCTGGTTGCGCGGGCCGCCGCGCAGGATGATGTAGAACTGGTCGAAGGCGAGGATCGAGCCGGCGATCGACAGGATCAGCGCCAGCGCCAGCGTGCGGCGCATCAGCGGCAGGGTGATGGCGCGAAAGCGCGCGAACGGCCCTGCCCCGTCGATCATCGCCGCTTCCTGCAGATCGGTCGGGATCGACTGCAGGCCGGTCATCAGGATGATCATGGTGAAGCCCGCGACCTTCCAGACGACCATGGCGATGATCGACCAGAAGGCCGGCTGGAACGTCGCCAGCAGGTTGAACTTTTTCGCGGTCAGGCCGAGGTCGTAGGCGGCCGGGCTGAACAGGCCGGAATCGACATTGAGCAGCCACGACCACAGCAGGCTGGCCGAGGCGAAGCCGACGACCGCCGGCATGAAGAAGGACGTCCGGTAAAAGCCGGTCAGCTGCCTGGGCTTTTCGATGAACAGCGCCAGCGGAAAGGCGACGGCGAAGATCACGATGGTGACGATCACGGTGTAGTAGGCGGTGAAGCTCAGCGCGTTCCAGAAGCGATTGTCGCGCAGGATCGCCCGGTAATTGTCGAAGCCGATGTAAAAATGCTCGCCCATCAGCGGCCAGTTGTGCAGCGACATCCACGCCGTCATGCCGAGCGGGATGATGAAGAATACGACGACCAGCGCCACCGCCGGCGCGACATAGAGCAGGCCGATCCACTGCCGGCGGCCGGCACCGACCAGTTTTCTGGCGCGTGGCGGGGTGGTGGTGATGGCGGTCATTTACCCTCCCCACAAGTGGGAGGGTAAGGAGCGCCGGCCGCCCGTCCAGGGAGACGGACCGGGCGGCCGGATCAGGACCCGCGACGGCAGGGGCGTTGCACCGCCCTCGCCGCCGGCCAGTCCTTATTTCTGCGCCTGGTCGATGATCGACTGCATGGTCTCTTGTGCATTGGCGATGGCGCCATCGACGTCGTCGCCGAAGACGACCTCGTTGATCATCTGCGTCCACGGACCGTTGGCCGAGTTGATCAGGTCGTTGAACACCACGGAATAGGGCGTGCGGCCCTTGGCCATGGCTTCGGCGGCGATCTGGTAGCGCGGATCGAGATCCTTCAGCGCCTCCTTGGCGATGTCGCCGCGCACCGGCAGGCTGCCGTATTTGGCCAGGATGGTCTGGCCTTCGAGCGAATAGGCGAAGTCGAGAAACTCCTTCACCACAGCGAGCTTCTTGGTGCCCTTGGTGACGACGAAATTGTCGCCGCCGGCAAACGAAGACCAGCCGCTGTCCTTGCCCGGCAGGAAGGTGACGCCATAGTCGATATCCGGATACTGCGTGTTGAGTGCGCCGATGGCGAAGGCGCCGGACGGCGAAATGCCGATATTGCCGGTGGCGAAGGCGGCAAAGAAGTTGGCGCCGGTGTCGGTCTGCGCGCCGGCCGGCACCAGATCCTTCTTGACCATAGAGCGGTAGAGGTCGATGGCGCCACGCAGTTGCGGGCTGTCCAGCGTCGCCTTCGAGCCGTCCTCGGAGAGGATGTCGCCGCCCGAGGCCCAGATCAGCGGCGTGAAGGTAAAGATGTTGCAGCCGCCGCAATTGCCGGAGAAGTAGAAGCCCTTGATGTCGCCGCCAAGCGCATTGACCTTTTCGGCATCGGCCTCGATCTCGGCCCAGTTGGCCGGCCCCTTGTCGGGATCGAGCCCCGCCTGCTTGAACAGCTTCTTGTTCCAGATCAGCACCGAGGCGTCGGCCGAGAACGGCAGCCCATAAATGTGGTCCTTGTAGGTGCCGGTCTTGACATGCGCCGGCGACAGGCTGGCGAAATAGGGCAGCGATTTCGCCCAGTCGGTGATGTCCTCAAGCTGGCCGGCGGCGGCAAAGGACGGCGTGTAGATCAGGTCGAGCGACAGCGCGTCGGGCGCCGTGCCGCCGGCGGCGGCGGCGCCATATTTCGGGATGATCTCGGCATTGGGAATGATGTCCAGCTTGACCTGGTTCTCATGGCCCTTGTTGAAGGCATCGACGATGCGCGGCATGAAGTTCGAGCCGTCGGCGCGAACCCAGATGTTGGCGGTGTCGGCGGCCATTGCAGGCAAGGCAATGATGCTCGCGGCGAGCGCGAACCCGGTAATCACGGTCTTCATGGTTTTCCTCCTCATGGTTCTGTTCTCCTCCCTGTTGCGGCGCTCCCTTAGATGGCGCCGCACGTTCTCCTAGCCGCCCAATGGACGGCCGCATGACTGACGCACCACCAGCCGGCACGGCAGTTTTCGAATGCCCGGCGCGGCGGGTTGGCCGCCGACGAGCGAAAGCAGTGTGAGGCCGGCCTCGCGGCCGAGCGCTGCCAGGTTCATGTCGACCGAGGTCAGCGGCGGGCGGGTTGCCTCGGCCACGATCTCCCAATTGTCGAAGCCGATGACGCCGACATCGCCAGGCACGCCCAAGCCGCGCTCGCGCAGCGCATCGATGACGCCGCGCGCGATCTGGTCGTTGCCGCAGAACACGGCGTCGGGTCTCGCTCCCTTCTTGTTGAAGAGCGTTGGGCCGTCGAACAGCTTTCCGACGGCTTCATGCCCCCAGGCTTCCGACCACGAGCCGAGCAAGGGCTCGGTGACCGGCAGGCCGTGCGCGGCCAGCACATCGCGAAAAGCCTGTGCCCGCTCATTCACCACGGCAAAACTTTCGGGACCGCTGACATGGGCGATGCGCCGCCGCCCGAGGCGGCAAAAATGCTCGACCGCCAGCCGCGCGCCGCCGGCATCGTCGGAGACGAAGGCGATGGCATCGGGATCGGGCTGGCTGAAGGCGTAGATGACGGGCACGCCGAGATTGGCGAGGTCGACCGGCAAATGGCGGTCGATGCGCTTGCCGCTGGCGATTATGCCGTCGATGCGCTTGTCCAGCATCGCCTCGACATGCAGCTGCGCCAGCCGCGGATCGTCCTCGACATTGCACATGAACACCGACACGCCGGCATCGACCAGCGCGTCCGAAATGCCCGACATGACCGGCAGCGAAAAGCGGCCATAGGTGTCGTTGGTCAACAGCCCGACGGTAAAGGAGCGACGCCGCAGCAGGCTCTGCGCCAGGCTGTTGGGGCGAAAGCCGAGCCGCTGCGCCGTCTCGCGAATGCGCTGGCGCGTCTCGGCAGTCATCCGCCCCTGCCCGTTCAGCGCCTTGGAGGCCGTGGCCACGCTGACGCCAGCCATCGCCGCCACTTCACGCAGGGTGACGGGTTGTTTGGTGGGTGGTGGCGAGGTTTCGGAGGCCATTGTTCGGGTGTCGATCCTCGGTTGGGAAAAGGTTTTCTCTTACTGGCCCCTGTGTCGATATAGGTGGGTGGCGGATGCTGCGGGAGTTGGGAAAAGGTTTTCTCTGCGGGAGACTAGGATGAGAATTTGGGGATGGCAAGGGGTTGGGTTGGAAGATCAGGTGACCGGCAGGGTTTCTACGAAATCTTTCCACTTGATATTACAGGGGCCCAAAGCGGTTGCGATTGACACAACAAATTTGTTGTGTCATGCCATGGAGCAATGATTGCTGGGACATTCATATCAACAGAACGCCAAGCACGGGACGCAGAAGACGCGATCGCAGAATTGGATCGTGCGTTATCGTCAGAGCATGTCCTGAAGTCGATAGTAGAAGGACTCCCTCAGGAGGTCATCAACGGTGTTCGCCGCTCTTTGGCAACCGACCGTCGCGAGCGCGCTCACCTCCTACTAGCTTATCAGAAGGCACGTGCTGGGGATTTTTCGATCCTAAGGGAGCAGGCAGGAAACGACCCTGGCACGTTCCTTATCGTGGCGCGGATAATTAGGAAGCTGTCCCAAAAGGATCTTGCCCGAAAGCTTGGTCTGCGTGAACAGGCCATTCAACGCTGGGAGGCTGAAAAGTACCGCTCGATTAGCCTGTCGAATTATCAAAAAGTGGCACAGACACTCGGCGTGCGTTGGCAGATGAGCGATATTGTCCCCAACGATAGCCAATGGTCGCCTCTCTATGACGTAACACGGGACGATCTGAGCAAAGTCCTTCGGCATGCCCGAGATAAGGGCTGGCTGGATGCTGCTGACACCTCAGATGAAAACGCCATCGCAACCCTCGTTCGATATGTAGGTGATCACGTCAATCGCTATGGGACTCCTTCGCTTCTGAGAACTGGACTGAATGCAGTCGATCATTCTCAGGACTGGTCCCTTCTTTCGTGGAAAGCCCAAGTCACCCGTCGCGCTGAGGTAGTTATCATCCACGCCAAACCTAGATACCGGCCGATCAACGTCTCGTGGCTTGTTGATGTAGCCCGGCTCAGTCAGTTTGAAGATGGTCCGAAGCGCGTTAGAGACCTCCTGTTGGAAAACGGGATTGTGTTGGTCGCGGAGCCTCAGATTCCCGGAATGTCCGTGGACGGCGCTGCATTTCTTGCAGACGACGTTCCGGTCATCGGCTTGACGTTACTGCGTGATACTGTCGATAATTTCTGGTTCACGCTTCTTCACGAGATCGCACACATCATTCTCCACTATCGGACCGGACTCTCCGCCGGCTTCTTTGACGACGTTACATCGCCAGAGGCTGATGAGTTTGAGAAAGAGGCAAACCGATTTGCCGAGAATCTTCTAATCCCCGAAGAAATCTGGGTACGCTCGCCTGCCAGAATCTCGAAGACAGCCGAGCCGATTGAAAAGCTTGCGAATCAGCTCAAGATCAATCCTGCAATCGTGTTCGGCAGGATTCGTATGGAGCGCAACGACTACAGCATTTTCTCAAACAAGATTGGCAGAGGCACGGTGCGCAAGCAGCTTCTGAATCAGAGTTAGGAGCCAAGAATGGCTGCAATCAGCAAACCTCTCTATGTCCCTGCCCTACGCATGAAATCCGGAGAGCTCATGGGCGTTCGGGATCTTGCGGCGGACGTGGCCGACTGCATCACGCCAAGGATGATCGTGCCGCCTCGGAGCGAGCGCGACAATGAACTCCAGGCTAGGCTATTCACTGACGCTACGTTCCCTGACATCAGCAATGCTTTGGCTGCACATTGGCGTCGCGACGTATTGGTGGAAGCGACGCATCTGCTTGATGAATTCGGCCGGAATCGTATGGGCCTTTGGCTCCCGAAGATGTTCGAGGATGCCCGCAAGGCAAATGCGCGCCCCATTCCGCTGGTTAAAATCAATGACCTCTTGAAAGATGATCTAACAGCCTACAAGGCAGCCATCGACACACTCGCCACGTTGAAGTTTGGCATCGTCTTCTCGTCCGGGGATCTAGCCGACAACGAACTTCTCAAGCAGGTGTTGGGCGCCATCGACAAGCTGGGGCTTGATCCGAAAGATTGCCTGGTCATCGCGGATTTCAGCGACTCCGATTTCTCAAACGCCGAATACGTGGCGCCCGTTATCACCGGTGTCCTTGACACCCTCCAATCGTCGGCACTTTGGCAGCAGATCGTTTTTCAAGGCACAAACTTCCCCGAGAAAAATCCCGCAGCTCCTGGATCACGCGCGATCGTGCCACGCAATGAATGGATCGCTTGGAAACGAGCCATCCGCTTCGATCCGCAGACCGCCGACTATATGATCTTCGGCGACTACGCTGCTGACTGCGCCAAGATGGTCTTCACGACCGGCGGTGGCGCACCTGCCATTCGGCATTATCGCTATGCCACGCCGGATGCGTGGCTTGTCCAACGCGGTACAGATCATGGAACTCACACAGCAATCATGAGAGCCGTCTGCAAAGAGATTTTGGCAAGTGGAGAATTCGCGGGGCGCACATTCTCGTCGGCCGACGAATACATCTTTCGAACGGCTAACAATGCAGGCGGACCGGGCGGCGCAAAAGAATGGCGAGCTATCAACACCACCCATCACATCACCCGCGTGGTGGCCGATATTGGAACCATACGCGGCGTTCAGTTCAAGCGATCGGTCGTCGAGCCTCTCGGCGACCAAATGCTGCTATTTGTATAGCAGGCGGCACGGTTCTGGGACTTTGCAGTAAGGCGGGGCACTGTTGGCTTGTTGGCAATGATCGACTGCATCATCAGCTGGGTGGCGAACATCAAGTCGACCGAGGTTCGTTACACTCGACCTCGGTCGGCGCGCCGACCACATCGATGACGATAATGGCGTCGGCGTCGTGCTCGATCAGGTCGAAAGGCATCGGGTCATCGATGCCGCCGTCAATCAGATTCCTCACTCCAGTGCACACCTTGCCGCCCTTCGCCTTCGGGTGAAACAAGCATATGTCCAGGCAGTGGCCAGCGCGTGCGATGAGAGCCGATCCTATACGGCACCATCGTCTCAGTAATAGCCCAACTTTCGTCCTTCCGAGTTGTCGCCTCAGGTACGAAATAGTTCCCATAAACCCATCGCAGACGGGACTTACTTGGGGCGAAAGAGCGCGCTTCAAAAGTATTGAAAATGTGCCGTGCGAGATCAACATTTGCGCCGGCGTAGGTTTCGACACCAATATGGATCACGCCCGGCCGATCGGGTGGTAACTGGCCCTCAGCATTTGCGAGAGTACTGCGGAAGTGCCGCGCCTTTTGACGAACAGCCGCCCTTGACTGGCTTCGCCAACTGACAACGCTCGCTTGGTAGACAGCTTGTGCATACGACGGTCTAGACGGAGCTGGTCGCCATTTGGCAGCCATACTGTGATCTGCCTCGTGGACATAGTAGCCAACCAAAAGTTCGATCATGCGACTAGCGCCAAAGTATACATCGTCCTTGGCCAGCACCTTTCGCGCCAATGGCCAGTTAACGGGTTTGACGCGACCTTTGGAAATTTCATCGTCCCAATTGCTCGCAGATATCTTCTTAATCGCGCCTTGTACGAGCACAACAAGATAATCTTCAGGTACGTCAGCAAGTTCGATCTTGTACATCACTTCAACCACGACAGATATACCCATCTCTAATGAGAGGGCATGGACTGGATCGGCCAACTTCATCCCACGCAGCTTTTCCCGCGCCGCGTACGGCGACGGTGCGAGCCGCTTACACTCCACTGCCCATCGACTCCTTGGCCGGAAGACATGCAGGTCCGGAGTTCGTCCACGCCCCGGAGTTTCCTGTACGAACTCGACTCGTTCCCATCCGCCGCGACGGTACGCGAGCGCGACTAGCAACTCGAATATGCTGCCATCAGGCTGGCGTCGTTCTGCCAACATTGTGCGATCCGCCCGTTCCTCAACACCTTTCACGGTGAGTAAAAGCGGGAGCTCCTTACCTATCCGGGTGAGAAAAGGCACCACCCGCATCACGCCCTCCGGGCTCCAATAGGCGCGGTCGGTAGCATAGGTTTCCGCCTGAAGGATATACCATGCCACCGTATCTGCCGGATGGTAGAGGGGTGCCTGCACCCCTTCACGCATGCGCTCTCGCGACGATGCGAGATAGGCCTTCACAGCGTCGATCCGACGCTCCATGTCACTGCGTGGCACGAATGACTTGAGCCAGGTAACAGCAAGCATCAATTCATCGTCGCGCCAGTCCTGACCGGTGGGGGGCGCGGTCCAATCTGGATCGATCGTCTGCATTCAAGCACAATTCGTTTCAGTCAAGCAGTATGCGAGACGTTGGCTGCCAATATCTATCTCAACGTATGAAGATTGGCCATCTGGCGGATTTGTCGCTATTGAGCGAGGGTCTATGCCGACATCACCAATCGCTCGCCTTCGCTTTAGAGCGCTGCTGACCGGTTGCTCATCAAGGCACCTATCTTGATGAAATCGAGCAAGCCTTGTTCGACACCGAAACGCCGCACCTCCCCTCAAAACACAGGTCATCAGTGGCAGCGCCGACCTTCGCGCCAGCGATTGAAAATCTGGAACGCCAAGGGCGGCGCTCTCTCTCCCTTGATACCACGGAGGCTGAAGCCCCCCGCAAGAGCCAAGGCGGGCCGGGCAAATCCCCGCCCCACCCAGACACACTCCAGAAACAAAATTCAACAGTTCGGAAAAACCGGCGAAAAGATTGGGTGGCATAAGCTTCCCGGTCGGGATTCCGGGTTCTTCCTTTTTGGCAGCGTCGGTCCTCCACAAACAACGGTTAAATCGCAGCGGCGGCACAAGCCTGCTCCAGCGGCGGCATGAACAGCCGGGCGATGCCGGGCGAGGGCGAGAGAGTATGGACATGGACTACGATATCGCCGGGCAGAACCTGCCATCTACCAAGCTCACCTTCATGATCCAAACAGGGGTCAGATGCGATGACGGAGCGCCTCAATGATCACCGCCATTGCAGGCGAAAGCTGTCGCCTGCTCGGATAGTAGAGGTGATAGCCGGCAAAAGGCGGGCTCCAGTCGTCAAGCACGAGCCTGAGGCGTCCCTCGGCGATGTGGTGGCTGACGAGGTTTTCCGGGACATAGGCGATCCCGAAACCGCTTGTCGCAGCCTCGATCATGGGAATGGACGAATTGAAGGTGAGTTGGCCTTCCACCCGCACACGAAGGTCGCGGCCATCCCTGGCGAATTCCCAGGCATACAATCCGCCGAACGTCGCCTGCCGCATGTTGATGCAGTCATGGTCGACCAGGTCCTGGGGCGCGGTCGGGACCGGATGGCGGGAAAAGTAGTCCGGCGAAGCCACGGCCACGAGCCTCCAATCCGGCCCGATGCGCACTGCGATCATATCCCGGTCGATGCTCTCGCCAAGCCGCACGCCTGCGTCGAAGCGCTCCTCCACAATGTTCTTCATGCCGTTGTCGCTGTAGAGCTCGACGCGCACGTCAGGATTGTCGTTGAGCAAGGGCTGGAGCTTCGGCCAGACGGTCGTCTGGAGCGCATGGTCGGACAGGGTGATGCGGACCGTTCCGGAGGGCTTGTCGCGAAACGCCACCAGGCTTGCGAGGTCGGTTTCGATTTCCTCGAAGCGAGGAACGAGAGATTGGAAAAGTCGCTCGCCCGCCTCGGTCGGAGAGACGCTCCGCGTGGTACGCGTCAGCAGGCGGACGCCAAGGCGAGCTTCAAGCTCCTTGATTGTCGAACTCAGTGTCGACTGCGAGGTTCCGAGCTTGGCCGCCGCCCTTGTGAAACTGCGCTCCCGGGCGACCGCCACGAACCAGAGCAGATCCTTCATGCCATCGCGCTGCATAGGGCACCTCCCATCGGACATTCATATCATGAGCAGATAAGTCCATGCGGATTGCTTAGTCTACTTAAATGGGTTCCCCTGCAATATCTTGTGGCAGCGACGGGAATTTGCGGCTGATCCGTCCGGCGCTTTGCCAGGATGCCAATCATGGAAACCACATACGACACAAGGCTTGTTGAAAACCGCGCCGCATGGGGCGCGGTGTTGTCGATGGCGCTATGTGTTTTCGTGCTCATCGCATCGGAATTCATGCCGGTCAGCCTGCTGTCGCCGCTAGCGGCCGATCTCGGCATCACCGAGGGCCGGGCGGGACAGGCGATCTCGATTTCGGGCGCTTTCGCCGTCGTGACCAGCCTGCTGGTCGCCGGCCTCACGCGCCACATCGACCGCCGACTGGTCGTGACCGGCTTCACCCTCCTCCTCATCGTGTCCGGTCTGGCTGTCACCTTCGCGCCGAACTACGCGTTGCTCATGGCCGGCCGGGCGCTGCTCGGTATCGCGATCGGCGGGTTCTGGTCGATGTCGACCGCGATCGTCATGCGCCTCGTGCCGCAAGACATGGTTCCGAAGGGTCTCGCCATGCTGAACGCCGGAAATGCCATTGCGGCCACCATCGCCGCGCCGCTGGGCAGTTTTCTCGGCGCCTATGTCGGCTGGCGCGGCGCTTTCTTCCTCGTCGTGCCGTTTGGCCTCCTGGCGCTGGCCTGGCAGTGGACAAGCCTGCCGGCGCTGCCGCCGCGCCGCAGGAAGCGTGCCGGCAATCCGCTGGCGCTGCTCGGCCGTCTTCCCGTCGCCACCGGCATGGCGTCGATCATGATGCTGTTCATGGGCCAGTTCGCGCTCTTCACCTATCTGCGACCCTTCCTCGAGAACGTCACGCGGCTCGACATCGCCGCCCTCTCGGCGGTCCTGCTGGCGATGGGGCTGGCCGGGGTGCTCGGCACATGGTGCGTCGGCCGGCTTTTGCGCACGCGTCTGTTCAGCATCCTCACCGTCATCCCGCTGGTCATGGCTGCGCTGGCCGCCGCGCTCATCGCCCTCGGTGCACTCCCGGGTCCCACAGCGCTGCTGCTCGTTGCCTGGGGCTTCTTCGGCATGGCCGCGCCGGTTGGTTGGGGCACGTGGCTCAGCCGAACGTTGCCGAACGACGCGGAGGCCGGCGGCGGGTTGCAGGTTGCCGTCATCCAGCTCGCCATCACCGGCGGCGCCGCGATCGGCGGCACGCTCTTCGATACGGTCGGCTGGTGGGGACCGTTCACTCTGGGCGCGGTGCTGCTCTGCGGATCGGCGCTCGCCGCCCTTGCCGCAGCGCATAAGGCCCGGAGGTCTTTGCCGTGACGAACGAACATGCGCCGCTCAGCCGCCGGACATTGCTCGGCGCCGCGCTCGCGGTGGCGGCCCTGCCTCGCACAGCCGCCGGCCAGGAAGACCAATCTCCCGTCAGCCAGGAGCCCACCGACATGAAGATCAGGATGGTTTTCAACGGCCGCATCATGACCGCCACGCTCTACGACAATCCGTCGGCGCGCGACTTCTTCTCCATGCTGCCGCTCGACCTCGAGATCGAGGACTACGCCCATAACGAGAAGATCGCCTATCTGCCACGCAAGCTGACCGAGGAGGGAAGCGGTCCGTTCGCCGACGAGCAGCCCTATGACCTGTGCTATTTCATGCCCTGGGGCAACCTGGCCATGTTCTACGCCGACTACCGCCATCCCGGGCTGATCAGGCTTGGTTGCTTCGACGAGGGCGAGCAGGCCCTGCACGTTCGCGGCAAATTCCCGCTTCGCGTCGAACGCATTTGAGATCGCAAAGGAGATCACCATGGACATTCTTCGCGCCGGCACCAGGCCTTCCGGCAAGGGACCGCCTGACTGGTTCACCGGAAATGTGCGGATCGATCCGCTCTTCAATCCCTTCGACGCCGAGCGGGTTCAAGGCGCACAGGTGACCTTCGAGCCCGGCGCCCGCACCGCCTGGCACACGCACCCGCTCGGCCAGACGCTGATCGTCGTCTCCGGCCTCGGCCGCGTTCAGCGCGAGGGTGGCCCGGTCGAGGAAATCCGTCCGGGCGACGTCGTCTGGTTCGCGCCCGGCGAAAAGCACTGGCACGGCGCGTCGCCTCGGACCGCCATGACCCACATTGCCCTCCAGGAGGTCAAGGACGGCAAGGTCGTGGACTGGCTGGAACATGTCAGCGACGCCGACTACGGCGCCTGATCTCTCCCCTCGAAAGGAACCAACATGCTTGCAACCGTTCTTCACAAACCGGGCGACATACGCTGCGAGGAAATCGCCGATCCGAAAATCATGCGGCCGACGGACGCCATCATCAAGCTGTCGGCAAGCTGCATCTGCGGCTCGGACCTGTGGCCCTATCGTGGGCTGCAGCCGGTCGCCGGGCCTATGCATATGGGCCACGAATATTGCGGCATCGTAGTCGAGGTCGGCACAGAGGTGCGAACCGTCCGTCGCGGCCAGTTCGTCGTCGGCTCGTTCTGCCTCTCGGACAACACCTGCCCGCATTGCCGCTTCGGCTTCCAGTCGTCTTGCGTGCAGCGCGAGTTCATGTCGGGCGCGCAGGCGCCTTACGCTCGCGTACCCCTGGCCGATGGCACACTGGTCGCCACCGCCGAGGTACCGCCGGCCGACCTCATCCCTGACCTGCTGGCGGTGTCCGATGTGCTCGGCACCGGCTGGTATGCGGCCGACGCAGCCGAGGTCAGCGAAGGATCGACGGTAGTGGTGGTCGGCGACGGTGCGGTCGGCCTGATGGGCGTGCTTGCGGCCAAGGAGATGGGCGCCGAGCGCATCATCGCCATGAGCCGGCACGCCAGCCGCCAAAAACTCGCCCGTGAGTTCGGCGCCACCGAAATCGTCGCTGAGCGCGGCGAGGAAGGNGGAGTTCAGACGTGTGCTCTTCCGATCTTATGTCGGCGTGCCCCATGGCGTGAACTTCGACGGCCAAAAACTATTCTTCGGCCAGAAACGCATGCTGGGCGGCCCGGCGCCGGTGCGCCGCTTCCTGCCCGACCTGATGGACCGTGTGCTGCAAGGTCGGATCAAGCCCGGCAAGGTCTTCGACCTCAAGCTGCCGCTGGCCGAGGTCGCTGAAGGCTACCGCGCCATGGACGAGCGTCGCGCCATCAAGGTCATGCTTTCGGTGTGAGCAAAGATCGGGCGGACGGCCTGTGCGCACCCACAACTCAGAAAAGGGACAACATATGACGATGAGATTGAAGATTGCCGCCCTTGCGCTTGCGCTTTCGGTCGCCACGCCAGCTTTCTCGCAAGAGCCTCCGATCATCGGCGCATGGCGCATGACGTCGCTGGAGGCCGGCGCCGAGGGAAACCTGAAGCCCGTGCCCTATTCCGGCCAGGTCATCTTCACCGAGGCCGGCACCCTCTCGGTGCAGGCGCAGAACCCCGACCCCAAGGCGCCGGACACGCCTTACACGGCGAATGGCTACGAAGCCTATTACGGGCCGGTCGCCATCAACGACCAGGACAAGACTTTCGTCATCACGATCGAGTCCTCCCTGGTCCGCAACCTTGTCGGCAAGAGCATGAAACGCAAATTCGAGGTCTCGGACAACAAACTGGTCCTCACGCCTGACAACCCGGCCGAAGGCTGGCGCGTGACCTACGAACGCTACTGATCCGAACAGTTGGATTGCCGATGACCAGGATGGCGCGGATGTCAGACCGAAATGGCGTCATGGCGGAACTGGTGCCGATCATGGCGGCTGTCTTCGCCGGCTTCCTGCTGATCGGCCTGGCGCTACCCGTCTTGCCGCTGCATCTTCACCAGCAGCTTGGCTTCGGCCCCTTCGCAGTGGGACTGGTGACGGGCAGCCAGTTCGTCGCCTCGATGCTGTCGCGCATCGGCGCTGGCAACTATGCAGATGGGCGCGGCGGCAAGCGGGCCGTCGTCGTCGGCCTCATTGCCGCTGCCCTGGCCGGGTTATTTTACCTCGGCTCGCTGGCATTGCTCGACCGCCCGGTAGCGTCCGCATCGGCGCTGTTTGCCGGCCGGGCGGTACTGGGCGCGTCCGAGAGCTTCATCATCACCGGCGGCGTCGCCTGGGGCCTCTCCGTTGCTGGCGGACAGAACTCCGGAACAGTCATAGCCTGGGTGGGCACGGCGATGTTTGCGGCGCTCGCGCTGGGAGCGCCGGTCGGATCCGCGCTTTATGCGGCGAGCGGTTTCACCGCGATCGCACTCGCGACGATCGTCCTGCCGCTGGCGACGCTGCTTGCCATCCTGCCGATGCGCGGCACCGGCGCCGTCGCGGGCAGCGCGCCGCAGTCATGGAGGAGCGTGGCGAAAGCGGTCTGGCTTCCTGGCGTCGGAGCTGCTTTCAGCAGCCTCGGCTATGGTGCTATTCTGGGCTTCGGCGCCCTGCTCTTCGCCGAGCGGGGCTGGCAGCCGGTATGGCTTCCCTTCACGGCCTATGCCGCGTCGCTGATCGTGGCAAGGCTGTGCTTCGGCCACCTGCCCGACAGGCTTGGAGGCGCACGCGTCGCCGTGATCTTCGTCGCGGTCGAGGCGGCAGGGCTGATGCTGATCTGGCTTGCGACCGGGCCTGTTGTCGCCGCAATCGGAGCGGGTCTGACTGGCCTCGGCTACTCGCTGGTCTATCCCGGCCTCGGCGCCGAGGCCGTAGGCCATCTTCCGTCGCGCAGCCGCGGCCTGGCCATGGGACTCTACACCGTCTTCCTCGACGTGGCGCTCGGCTTCGGCAGTCCGGCGCTCGGCCTGGTCGCCGCGTCGACCGGGCTGCAATTCGTCTTCTTCGCCGTTGCGGCGGCAACGCTTCCGGCGTTGGGCATCGCTCTGCTGCTGGGTCGCCGTAGCGCTCCATTATAGACAGCTCGCCGGCGCCGTCTGCATGAGGTTCGCTCATAGTCTCTTTCCGGGTCGCCACGGAGGCTGAACCCCTCCCCGCAAGGGTCGACGAGGCCCCGGCAAATCCCCGCCCAGACACACTCCAGAAACAAAATTCAACAGTTCGGAAAAACCGGCGAAAAGATCGGGTGGCATAAGCTTCCCGGATTCCGGGTTCTTCCTTTTTGGAAGCCCTCCACCAACAAAATCGCAGCGGCGGCGCAGTGCCTCCTCCAGCGGCCGCATGAACAGCCGGGCAATGCCCGGCGAGGACGAGAAAGTATGGACATGGACTACGATATCGCCGAACTGGACAGCGACGCGGCAACGGCGATCGGCAGCCTGGCAAGCATCGATGCGCTGGCAAGGATCGCTCGCGGCCCGGCAAGGGACGGCCAGGTCCTGACGGGCGCCGACTTTGCCCTGCAGCCGGGTGAGCGGCTCGATACGGTGTTCGAGCAGCTCGCCGTGACATTCGCCACGTTGCCGGCGGTGATCTCCGACGGACGCGTGTGGACCTATCAGGAGCTGAACAGCCGTGCCAACCAGTTCGCCCGCATGCTGATCAAGCACGGCGTGCGGCCGGGCCACCGGGTCGGGCTCATTCTCGACCGGTCGGCGGAAACCTATGTCGCGTTGCTGGCGGTGATGAAGGCGGGGGCTGCCTTCGTGCCGCTGGCCACCGCGTTTCCGCAGGAGCGGATGGCGCTGATCATCGAAGACGCCGCCGTCAGCATGATCGTCACCATCGCCGCCTATGCGTCGCGCGCCGGTCAACTGCCCGTTCCCCATGTGCTGATCGACAGCGCCGCCGCCGAAATTTCGGCACAGTCGCCCGCGCCGCTGAAGCCGCAGGCGGCCGACGACATTTGCTACATCCTCTATACCTCGGGCACCACTGGCAAGCCCAAGGGCGTGGTCATCACGCACCAGAGCTTCGTCAATTTCATACACGTCGCGGCCGCCTCCTACGGCTACCGGCCGGGCGACCGGGTGTATCAGGGCATGACCATTGCCTTCGACTTTTCCTCCGAAGAGATCTGGGTGCCGTTCGTCGCCGGCGCAACGGTGGTGCCGGCACCTGGCCAGATGCCGCTGGTGGGCGAGGAACTGGCGGATTTCCTGCGCCTCCATGACATCACCTGCATGGCCTGCAGCCCGACATTGTTGTCATCGATGACATCGGACGTTCCCAGCCTGCGCACGCTTCTGGTGGGCGGCGAGGCCTGCCCGCACAATCTGGTGGTGCGCTGGTCGAAGCCGGGCCGGCAGATCCTCAACACCTACGGGCCGACCGAGGCGACCGTCACCGCAACGATGGGGGCGCTGACGCCGGACCGTCCCGTCACAATCGGCGCGCCGTTGCCGACTTACTCGATCATCATTCTCGACGCTTCGCTGCCGCAACTTGCCGAGCCCGGCGAACTGGGCGAGATCGGCATTGCCGGCATCGGGCTCGCCGTCGGCTATCTCAACCGGCCGGAGCTCACCGACCAGAAATTCATCGCCGATTTCGTCGGCCTGCCGAACAACCCGTCGCAGCGCATCTACCGCACCGGCGATCTTGGCCGGATCAACGATAAAGGCGAGATCGAGTATGCCGGGCGCATCGACACGCAGGTGAAGATTCGCGGCTATCGCATCGAGCTCGGCGAGATCGAGGCGGTGCTGCTCGACCAGCCCGAGATCGCCCAGGCCGCCGTCACCACCTGGGAGATCGAACCCGGCCGCGTCGAACTGGTTGCCTATTACGCGCTCAAAACCGGGGTAGCGGCGATTTCCCGAGGGGATCTCGCCCAGACGATGAAGCGGCGGCTGCCCGACTACATGGTGCCCGCCTATCTGGAGGAACTGCCTGCCATCCCGATGACGGTCTCCAACAAGGTAGACCTGCGCCAGTTGCCGAAGCCGATGAGCGTCCGGCTTTCGGCCGATCGCACGATGGTGCCGCCCGGCAATGAGGACGAGCGCTTCCTGGCCGAGGCACTGGCCACGGTGCTGAAATTCGACGCGGTGTCGATCGAGGACCACTTCTTCGACGATCTCGGCGCCAACTCCTTGCTGATGGCGCATTTCTGCGCGCGCGTGCGCACCAGGAAGGAATGGGCGACGACGTCGATGCGCGACATCTATCTCTATCCTACAGTGGCGCGCCTGGCGCTGCATCTGGGCGTCGCGGAGGAGATGACGAAGGCAACCAACGAGCCGGTCCTCACCCGCCGGGCCTCGAATTTCGCCTACTGGACCTGCGGCGGGGCGCAGCTTTCGTTCTACGGCCTCTACAGCTACGTGGCGCTCTGGGCGATCAATGACGGCCTCAACTGGATGTATGACGCGCTCGACGATCCGCTGCAGCTCTATATCCGGTGCGTGGCGCTTTCGGCGGCCGTGTTCTTCGGCATGTCGGGCTTTGCCGTCCTTGCGAAATGGGTGCTCATCGGCCGGTGGAAGGCCGAGGCGTTTCCGATCTGGGGCGTGCGCTACTTCCGCTTCTGGGTGGTCAAGACATTGATCCGCACCGCGCCCGTCGTGCTGTTCCGCGGCAGCCCGCTCTACAGCCTCTATCTGCAGCTGCTCGGCACCAAGCTCGGGAAAAACGCCGTCATCGAATCGAAATCCGTGCCCGTCTGCACGGATCTTATTTCCATCGGCGCCAACACCATCCTGCGCAAGGAATCGATGATCCTCGGCTTCAGGGCCCAGTCCGGTTATATCCACACCGGGCCGCTGACCATCGGCCGCGATGCCTTCGTCGGCGTCGGCTCCACGCTCGATATCGACACCAGGATCGGCAACGGCGCCCAGCTCGGCCATTCGTCCTCGCTGCATCGCGGGCAAAGCATCCCGGACGGCGAGCACTGGCATGGATCGCCGGCGGTGCCGACCACGGCGGACTATTGCAAGGTGCGCAATGTCAATCCTTACCAGGTCCGGCGCTTCCTCTATGAAGCGCTGCAGCTGGTCGGCCTGTTTGGCCTTGTCACCCCGCTGCCGCTCCTGTTCCACAGCTACTGGGAATATGTCGGCGACGACTATCAGGAGACGATCGGCCTTGTCGCAATCGGCACCACGGTCACGCTTTTCGGCTATATCGCGGCGGCTTTCCTGGCAGCGACGCTGGTGCCGCGCCTGACGAGCCTGATCTTGAAGCCGGGCCGCACCTACACGCTTTACGGTTTCCGCTACTGGCTGCAGACCGTCGCCGAATTCGCCAGCAATTCCCGCGTGCTCGGGCTCCTGGCCGGCGACAGCTCGGCAATCGTGCACTACATGCGCGCCATCGGCTGGAACCTCAACAGAGTGGTGCAGACCGGCTCCAATTTCGGCTCCAACCAGCAGCACGAAAACCCGCTTCTGTGCGAGATCGGCACCGAGACCATGGTCTCGGACGGGCTGTTCATGATCAACATGCACAAGTCCGCCTCGGCCTTCAGGCTCGAGCCGACGCGCATCGGCGAACGCAACTATCTCGGCAACAACATCTACTATCCGCCGGACGGCCGCACCGGCGACAACGTGCTGCTCGGCACCAAGGTGATGATCCCCATCGATGGGCCGGTGCGCCACAATGTCGGCCTTCTCGGTTCGCCCGCGTTTGAAATCCCGCGCATGGTGAACCGCGACAAGGAGCTTATCGCCGGCGTCGACGAGGCCGACCGGCGCCGGCGCATCCCGCACAAGAACCGCCACAACCTGGTGACCATTCTTCTGTTCCTGGCAACGCAATGGGTCATGCTGTTCGTCACGCTGGCGATCTGGGACCGGGCGCTGAACTACTATACGGAATGGGCGGAGGTCGCCCTGTTCGCCGCCGTGCTTTTGACCTCGGCGATCACCATTCCGTTCTACATTCTGGTCGAGCGGGCAAGCCTTGGCTTTGGCCGGCTGAAGCCGCAGATGACGACGATCTACGACGTCGCCTTCTGGCGCCACGAACGCCACTGGAAGCTGGCGGATTCGCCCATCGTGCGCCTGTTCGCCGGCACGCCGTTCCGGCCGATGATCCTGCGCGTGCTCGGCGTCAAGGTCGGCAGCCGGGTCTATGACGGCGGCAGCAATTTGACCGAGCGTTCGCTGGTCGAGATCGGCGACGACGTCACGCTCAACGAGGGCTGCGTGATCCAGGCCCATTCGCTGGAAGAAGGCGCGTTCAAGTCCGATTTCATCCGCATCTGCGATGGCTGCACGCTCGGGCCTTCCGCCTTTGTCCACTACGGCGTGGTGATGGGCAAAGGCTCGATGGTCGATGCGGACTCCTTCGTGATGAAGGGCGAAGAGCTGGAGCCCAACTCGATCTGGCGGGGCAACCCGGCCAAGCTGCATCGCTTCGTCACGCCGGTGCCGGAGGATAGCGTCAAGGCAACGGCTTGATGAGCGCAGACATCCGCCTCGTTTCGGTGACCGGGGCCAACCGGGCCCTGGTCGCGGCTCTGGAACTGGCTGCGGATCAGATGGATTTCGTCGCCAGCAATGCGGAGTCGCTGGACGAAGCCGAAACCGACGGGGACGCACGGCCGCGCGTCGTCATGGCAGGGGATCGCGTCGTCGGTTTCCTGATGTACGAGGCGCCGGAGGACGACGACGAGGCGCGGATCTACCGCTTCATGATCGATCGCGTCCATCAGGGCCAAGGCTACGGCAAGGCCGCTTTGCGCGAAGTGCTGGATGAAATCATGCGGCTCGGCCACATCAGCCACGTTTCGATCTGCTACGAACCTGGGAATGAAGCGGCACGCCGCCTCTATCGCGCTGCCGGTTTCGTCGAAGAAGGGCCCGACGAGGACGGGGAAATGATCGCCGACCTCGCTCTGCGGGGCGGCCAGCCATGACGCGCCCGCTCGATGCCGGTGGCAGCCTGTCGGCGCAGTTGCTGGCGGCGATGGCCGCCATGGCACCGGCCGGCGTTCAGATCGGATGCCGCACGATCCGCGAAGGCGATGAGAACCATTTGCTGCCGCAGGAAGCACGCTCCATCCCGTCACGCCTGCCGCTGATGCGGCGGGCGAGTGGCGCGGCGCGGTGGATCGCGCACGAGCTGCTGGCGGATATGGGCTTGAACGACGTCGCTATCCTCCGCGGCTCCTCCGGCGCACCGGTATGGCCTCATGGACTAACGGGGTCGCTGGCTCACGACGACGAGATAGCCGTGGCGGCCGTCGCGCCGCTCTCCCACGTCGCCTCGCTCGGCATCGATATCGAGCCCGCTTTGCCCCTGCCCGACGACATCTTCGCGCTGGTTGCAGTCCCCGCTGACCGGATCGACGCAACCGACCCGTATCTTGCCGGTCGCATCCTTTTTGCCGCCAAGGAAGCTGTCTACAAGGCCGCCTACCCGCTTGATCGCGAAGTGCTGGGCTATGAGGACATCACCGTCGATCTCGACGCAGGCGACGCTGTGACGAAGACGGGCCGCAGAGCGAGACTGGTTTACTGCCTTGCTCCGTGCGTGGTCGTTCTGGCGTTTGTCGATGGTGTCCGAAGCGCCCCCCTTTAAGCGCGAATGGGCCAGCGCCCGACAGCTGCTCAACAAAGCGCATTTTTTTCGCAGAGCGGTCGCAATGAGCCTGTCTCGACCGTACAGTTCAGCAATGGCGTGGTGGCGCTGGAATATGCGGCTGGGAAGGTGTGAGACGCTGGTCGGGGTAATCTCCCCCCTTGAGGGGGAGATGTCGCCGAAGGCGACAGAGGGGGTCGGTCCGTCCTGACGCAACCTCCTACCGACCGCAGGAGGTCGAGCTTCACGCGAGACGACCCCCTCTGGCCCGCCGGCCATCTCCCCCTCGAGGGGGGAGATCGGCAGCTCACCCTGCTTTCTTCCCCCGCTTGCCCTTGGCACGCGCCTCGACCACTCTTTCCACCTCGCGCTTCAGTTCGTCCTTGACCTCCTGCGTCTCGGCAAGCAGCGTGTCGATCTTCATGAAATCGAGCACGCGGTATTTCGACACTGGCGGGCGGATCAGTATGTCGGGGGGGCGCTGGTTCAGCTTGTGGGCGATGATCGACTGCATCATCAATTGCGTGGCGCCATACATCAGGTCGACCGTGGTCGGGTGCTTGCGCTCGGCCTCGCTCGGCGCGCCGACAACGTCGATGGCGATGATGATGTCGGCGGCGTTTTCGATGAGGTCGAACGGCACCGGATTGTAGATGCCGCCGTCGATCAGCACGCGGTCGTCGCGCGTCACCGGGCGGAACACGGCGGGAATGGCAGCCGAGGCGGCGAGCGCCGAATGCAGGTCGCCCTCGTCGAAGACGGCCAGCTTGTGACCGAAATAGTCCGTCGCCGTCACCTTGAGCGGGATCATCAGCTCGGCGAAGGTTTCCGGGATGGCTTCCGGCAGGAACGCCTTCAAGATGCGCTCTATGTTGAACTGGCTCACGCGGATGCCGCCCTGCATCGCCTCGGCGATGGTGCCAGGACGCGAGCGCCACATGCGCGCCGCCACCTCGGCGCGGCGGCCGAGGATCGAGCGGGCGTAGTCCTCGATGTCCTTGCCGCTCATGCCCGAGGCCATGCCGGCGCCCATGATGGCGCCGATCGAGGAGCCGGCGATGGCCACCGGCTTGATGCCGAGCTCGTCCAGCGCCTCGACGATGTGGATATGGGCGAGGCCGCGCGCGCCGCCGCCGCCAAAGGCGATACCGAAGGTGAGGCCTGAGGTGGAGCTCGTCATCTGGCCTCCAGCTTCGGCCCGATGCTCATGATCGCGGGCGCCGGCGTCAGCAGCTTCTTCGCCGCTGCCTTGACCTGATCGAGCGTCACACCGTTGATGAGCGCCGCGCGGCGCTGCACGTAGTCGATGCCGAGATTGTCGAGCTGCAATTCCACCAGGGTCGCGGCAATGGCGCTGGAAGAATCCAGATTGCTGATCGCATAGGAGCCGACCATGTATTTCTTGGTCGCGTCCAGCTCGGCCTCGGTCGGCCCCTCCTCGGCCATCTTCTTGACCACGTCCTTGACGATGCCGAGCGTCTCGGCGGCGCGGTCGGAACGCGTCGCCGTGGTGATGATCAGCGCGTTGGAATGCTGGTGATCGACCAGGTTGGAATCGACGGAATAGGCCAGGCCGCGCTTTTCCCGCACCTCGTCATAGAGGCGCGAGGTGAAGGTGCCGCCGCCGAGAATCTGGTTCATCAGCACCGCAGGGAAGAAATCCGGCGCATCGCGCTTCACACCGGGATAGGCAAACTGCAGCGAGGTCTGCGGCAGGTCGTAGTCGACCTCGAGCTGCTGGCCGAGCTTCAGCTCGGTATCGGCAACCGGTTGCAGCACCTGCTTTTCCGGCAGATCGCCGAAGACCTCATCGAGCTTCCGTTTCAGCGTCGCGGCATCTATGTCGCCGACCACCGCAACATGCAGGCCGCTGCGGGCGAAATTGGCCTTGTGGAAGGCAGCCAGATCCGCTGCCGTGATGGTGGCGATGCTGTCCTTGGTGCCCTGGTCGGGCCTGGAATACGGATGTTCGCCATAGATGGCGCGCAGCCATTTGGTTTGCGCGACGGTGTTGGGGTCACGCTCATTGGCGATGATGCCGGACAGGATCTGGGCGCGGATGCGGTCGATCGGCGCCTGGTCGAAGCGCGGGCTGGTGACCGCCAGCCTGAGCAGGTCGAAGGCCGCATCCTTCTGCTCGGCCAGCATCCGCATCGCGCCATAGGTGCCGTCGCGCGCCGCTTCGAAGCCCATCTCTGCGCCGGCATCGTCAAGCTTGATCTGGAAGGCCTCGCTGTCGAGGTCGCCGGCGCCCTCGTCGAACAGGCCGGTCATCAGATTGACCAAGCCTTCCCGCCCCGCCGGATCCTGCGTCGAGCCGCCATCGAAGACGAAGCGGATGGCGATGATCGGAACGGAGTGGTCCTCGACCAGCCAAGCATTGACGCCCTTTGACGAGGTCACCGGCTGAATGTCCATCGCGTGCGCGGCAAGCGCCGGCAGGATGAGGAAGAAGATGCCGAGGAACAGTGTGGCGAAGGCGTGGAGAACCGCGATGCGCCTATGAGTAATCGCATCAGGCCATTGATCGCCAAGGTCAGTGCCGCCCCTCATCGCCCTGCCGGGCACTTCTCCCCGTATAGTGACGGGGAGAAGGGGGCTCGCCGCGACGCTGGCGCTCTTCTTACGACGCTGATGGTTGGCGAAATCGGCGATGACAGCGCCCCTCTCCCCGTCACTATACGGAGAGAGGATGCCGGCAGGCAGGTGAGGGGCAGCGCCAACGCTCAATCTTGTCATCATCAATTCCCCGCCTGTTGCTGCGGCAAGAGATAGCCGGTCGTCGCACGGTCGAGCAGCAGATAGCGTGCGGCGACCGCCTTGATCTCATCGGCGGTGACCTTGCGAATGCGGTCCGGCCATTCCTCGATATCCCTGACGTTGCCGCCGGTGGCGAGCTCGGCGCCGTAGAGATTGGCCATCTCGTCCTGCTTGTCGCGGGCGAAGATCATGGCCCTGATATAGCGGGCCTTGGCCTTCTCCAGCTCGTCCGCGGTGACGCCGTCCTTGACGATGCGGGCGATCTCGGCCTCGACGGCCGCCTCGACGTCGCTCAGCTTGGCGTCGCCGCGCGGCGCGCCATAGACGGTGAAATTGGTGGCGTCGAGCATCGTACCCTGGAAGAAGGCGCCGGTCGCCGATGCGATGCCTTGCTTGACCACGAGCTGCTGGTAGAGCCGGCTGCGGCTGCCGCCGCCAAGGATCTCTCCCAGCAGGTCGAGCGCCTCGGCCTCGCCCGGTTTTGCCGTGTGGTAGGACGGAACCACCCATTGCGTCGAAAAGCTCGGCACCGAAACGCGCCCATCGGTGAGCGTCACCGTCCGCTTGGTGTTCTGCTCCGGCTCGACCGGGCGGATGCGCGGGGGCAGGTCGGGACCGCGCGCGACCTTGCCATAGGTTTTTTCGGCCAGCGCCTTCACGACCTCCGGCTCGACATCGCCGGCCACGATCAGCACCGCATTGTTGGGCCGGTAGTATTTGTCATAGAAGGCAACCGCATCGGTGCGGTTCAACTGCTCCATCTCCTGCATCCAGCCGATCACCGGAATGCGGTAGGGCTGGTTCTGCCAGAGCGTCGCGTCGACCTCTTCGTCGAGCACCGCCTGCGGATTGCTGTCGATGCGCGAGCGGCGCTCTTCCAGGATCACGTCGCGCTCGGTCTTGATGACCTCGTCGGTCAAGATGAGGTTGCGCATGCGATCGGCCTCGAAGCTCATCATCTCACCGAGTGCCGAGGGCGCCACCGTCTCGTGGAAGGCAGTGTAGTCATATGAGGTGAAGGCGTTGTTGGAGCCGCCGATGGCCGATATGGCGCGGTCGAACTCGCCCGCGGCGTGGTTGGTCGTGGCCTTGAACATCAGGTGTTCGAAGAAGTGCGCTATGCCGGACTTGCCTGGCGGCTCGTCGGCGCTGCCGATCTTGTACCACACCATATGGGTGACGATGGGGGCGCGATGATCGGGAACGACCACCACCTCCATTCCATTGTCGAGCAGGAAGTTGGCCACCTTGCCATCATCCGCGGCCAGGGCCGGGCCGGCCATGGTCAGCGCGGTGGCGAGCAAGGCTCTCCGCAGCCATTCAGTATGAAATGTCATTGATGGCTCCGGTTGTTATCGCGCGACGATAGGCAAGGTTAGCCGCGGAGGCAAAGTGAATTGTGCGTCATTTTGAAGGCGCCGGTCGCCCCACCCTTACGCAAGCTCGACGAACCGGATCACCGTCTCGCCGTAGTTTCGTTCATCAACCACCGAGAATTCCGGCCCAATCTCGAAGGGCGCCGAGGCGGCTTCCTCGACCACGCAGAGCGCGCCGGGCAGCAACCAGCCGCCATCCCTGGCCGAGCGCAGGGCGCGCTCGCCAAGGCCCTTGCCATAGGGCGGATCGGCGAAGACCAGGCCGAATGCCGCAAGCGTACCGGCCTCACCCAGGGCGGTCGCGTCGCGGCGGAAGATCTTGGTGCGGCCGGTAAGGCCAAAAGCTTCGACATTGGTGCGGATCAGGCCGCGCCCTTCGGCCGATTCTTCGATAAAGACGCCATAGGAAGCGCCGCGCGACAGCGCTTCGAGGCCGAGAGCGCCGGTGCCGGCGAAAAGGTCGAGCACACGCGCGCCGTCGAGCTTGTCGGCAAAGCGGTGCGCCAACACGTTGAAGACGGCCTCGCGGGCGCGGTCGGTCGTCGGGCGGATGGCATGGTCGCGCGGCGTCGCCAGCGGACGCCCGCGAAATTGGCCGCCGACGATTCTCATTTATGCCCGGGTCTCATTTAAGGCCGGATCTCATTTAAGTCCCGGCATCATCTGGTCCTCGGGCCCTTGGGACCGTTGCGTGGCCGCTCGCCGCCCCGACCGCCATCCGGACGCTCGCCACCCGGCTTGCCGAACGGCTTGGCTCCGCCCGGCTTCCCATAGGCCGGCTTGCCATAGGACGGCTTGCCATAGGACGGCTTGAACGACGCCTTGCGCGCCTTGGCCTCGGCCGCCTTGGCGGCATCGGCTTCCGCCCTGCCCTTGCCGATCGGACGCGCGCCCGGCGCCATCCAGACATTAGCCTTGCGCTGGCCTGGCGGCTCGATCGGCCGCTGCTCGCGCTCGGGCTTCTTGCCGCCGCGCGGTTTGTCACCAAAGGCGCCGCGTGGCTTGTCGCCGAAGCCTCCACGGGGCTTGTCGCCAAAATCGCCGCGCGGCTTTTCGCGAAACTCGCTGCGCGGCTTGTCCGAAAACTCGCTGCGCTCGGGTCTCGGGCCGCGTTCGCCAAAGCTCTTTTCCGGCCTCGCGCCCCTTTCGGGACTGGTCGACAGCTTGCCGAGCGCTTCGTCGCGGCTGCCTTCGCGGCGCTTGCGGTTCTTGATCAGACCGCCCTCGCCGATCGGCCGATGGTCACCCTCGCGGGTGACTTTCGGCCGTTCCGGCTCCGCGTCACGCTCTCGCCGCACCGGCTGGTTGGAAAACGGCTTGATGATCTCGGCGTCGAAATTGGCGCCGGATTCCTCGACCAGTCGCTCGCCGAGCTGGTCGCGCAAGACGCGGCCTTTGATCTCCAGCACATGGCCTTCGGCGAGATCGTCGAGCTGGAACGGTCCGTAGGAGATACGGATCAGCCGCGTCACGTCGAGGCCGAGCGATCCAAGGATGTTCTTCACTTCGCGGTTCTTGCCTTCGCGCAGGCCGATCGTCAGCCAGGCGTTGGTGCCTTGTTCACGATCGAGCGTCGCCTCGATGGCGCCGTAGAAGACGCCGTCGACGGCAATGCCTTCACGCAGGCCTGCGAGCATGCTTTCCTCGACCTTGCCATGAACGCGCACGCGGTAACGGCGCAGCCAGCCGGTGGCAGGCAGTTCGAGCACGCGCGACAGACCGCCATCATTGGTGAGCAGCAGCAGGCCTTCGGTGTTGATGTCGAGGCGGCCGATGGTCATCAGCCGTGGCAATTCGGCCGGCAGCACGTCGAACACGGTCTTGCGGCCCTCGGGGTCGCGGTTGGTGGTAACGACGCCGGCCGGCTTGTGAAACAGGAACAGGCGGGTGCGCTCGATCGGCGGGATCTCCATGCCGTCGAGATGGATGATGTCGCCCGGCATGACGTTGAAGGCCGGCGAGGTCAAAGCCCGGTTGTTGACCTTGACACGGCCCGCCGCGATCAGGTCTTCGGCATCGCGGCGCGACGCCAGGCCAGCGCGGGCCAGCCGCTTGGCTATACGCTCGCCGGCTTCTTCCGCATCTGCCGGACGCGGGCGCGGCTTGAAGGCGCCGCCAGATGCTTGCGGCCGGTCACCACCGAAATCGCGCTTGGGGCGATCGCTGAAGTCACGCTTGGGACGATCTCCGGCGTCGCGCTGCGGGCGATCGCCAAAATCGCGCTTTGGCCGGTCAAAACGCTTTTCGCCCTCGGCGGAAGCAGGCCGATCGCCACGCGGTGCGTAGGGCTTGCGCGGCCCTTCACGCTTTTCGAAAGGCTTGCCTTCGGGACGCGGCCCCTTGCTGAACGGCCGATCGCCGCCCTTGAAATCGCGCTTTGGCCGCTCGCCATCGGCCGCAACCGGCCGATCGCCGCGCGGTGCATAAGGCTTGCGCGGCCCCTCGCGCTTTTCATACGGCTTGCGTTCACCCTCGGCCGCCATAGGGCGATCCCCACGCGGCGCATAGTGTTTGCGCGGCCCTTCGCGCTTTTCATACGGCTTGCGCTCGCCTTCGGCTGCCATCGGCCGGTCACCGCGTGGTGCATATGGCTTGCGCGGTCCCTCCCGCTTTTCGAAAGGCTTGCCTTCGGAACGCGGACCTTTGCTGAATGGCCGGTCGCCACTTTTGAAATCGCGCTTGGGCCGCTCGCCCTCAGCCGCTGCGGGCCGGGCGCCTCGCGGTGAATAGGGTTTCTTGGCCCCGAAGGAGGGTTTGCCGCTTTTGCCGGCGGCGCCATCGCGGCGCGGCCCCGCGGCTCCAGGGCCGCTTTTGCCCGGGCCTTTGTGGCGCGGAGATTTCTTGTCGTTGTCGTCCATGTGGCCTTTGCCTTGTTGCGCTGCTACAGCGTGGCGCATCCTTTCGGACGCGCAAAGGACGCTATAGCACTTTGATTTGGCGCATGATCATTTCCGAAAATCTGTTCCGATATTCGGGTTGACGCGCTCCATAACAGGATCACCGCCAAGTGGCGAGGAGATAATCGGAATGGAAACCGCGTGAAGCGGCCGGATTTCATGGCGCTGGCGCTGAAAGAGGCGCAAGCCGCCGCCTTGCGCGGAGAAGTTCCGGTTGGCGCCGTCATCGCCAGCGGCGACACGGTGGTGGCATCCGCCGGTAACCGCACCCGCGAACTTGCCGATCCGACGGCGCATGCCGAAATGCTGGCCATCCGCGCGGCCTGCCAAACGCTCTCCAGCGAGCGGCTGACCGGCCACGACCTCTATGTGACGCTGGAACCCTGCGCCATGTGCGCAGGCGCCATTTCCTTCGCCAGGCTGCGCCGGCTCTATTTCGGCGCGGCCGACGAGAAGGGCGGCGCGGTGGTCAACGGCGTGCGCTTCTTCGCTTCGCCGACCTGCCACCATACGCCCGACATCTATCCGGGCATGGCCGAGGCCGACGCGGCGCTGCTGCTCAGGGAATTCTTTCGGGAAAGACGCGAAACGTAGAGCCTTCAGCTACCGAAGGCGACGGTTCCTACCAGGAGGGCAGCCAGTCGAAGAGCCCGCCGCTCTTGCCCTTGGCGGCCGCTTCCTTCTTGAGGCGGCGTTCCTTCTTGTATTCATCCTCGCCGAGTTCGCCCTGCGGCGCCGTGTCGGAGGCAGCCCGATAGGCCAGAGGCGGCTCGCTCAGATATCTGCGAGTGTTGGGATCGCCCTGCTTTTGCTCTGCGGTGCGGCGCTGGATCTCGGCGGCGCGGCCCTTGTCTGAATCCTTCGGCGACCAGGCCGGCGGGTGGCTTGAGCCCGAATCCGCCAGCGCCTTCTTCACGGAAGCCGGATCGGTCTGCACGTCGTCGACGATCCCCGACTGATAGGACGGGTCGTCCTGGTGGGCAGTGGCGTCGGCACGCAGGCGGGCGCGGCGCTGCTCGGGCGATTCGGGCCAATCGGTGCTCGCCGTCTCGATGCTTTCCTGAGGCGGCGGCAGCACTTCCTTCTGCCCCGGCGCCGGCTTTACCAGCTCCGGACGCGGCCTGTAGTCGATCTGTTCCTTGTGCTTGGGCGTGATGGCGAAGGCGCCGGAAAGGTCGCCGGCAAGCTGCTCGCCAGCCGTCTTGTCGGTGCCGTAGGTCGGCGAACCCATGCAGCCGGACAGAGCGAGGCCGGACGCGACAAGCGGCGCCAGCAGCGCAACGCGCACGGAAGTTCTGTCGATCATGCCAAAAAGTCCCACTCTAGACAGCCTCTCGATCGCCACCGGCCGAAGGTCCGGTCCCCATCGTCCACGCTCTTGCGACGGAATTCCGGCGACAATTTGTCTTCCGGAGTTTCGTCTGTTTAGCTGAACCACTCGTTAAGGGCAACGCGCGGGCGGTTTTCACCCGCCCGCCGTGGCATTTGTGCACCGGCTTATGAGCGCTTACAAATGCCCCAGAGCCTTGAGTTCATGCAGCACGGCGGCATCGCGGGCAGACACGTCGGGGAATTCCACGTCCTGCCCGACATCGGCGGTATAGCGCCACGAACGCGCGCATTTGACCAAGCCGCGGTCCTCGGCCTTTTCGACCACCACCGCGACACCTTTGACATCGTCGAGCGCAAAGGCGCCTTCCGGCGCCTTGCCGTGGGCGATGACGAGATCGCTGGTGATCGCCATTTCGGCCATGTCGACATCGGCGATCGCGGCTTCAAGCGCGGCATCGTCGAGGGTCACGACCGGCACGGCTTCCAGCGAGGCACCGATGACCTTCTGAGCGCGTGCGATCTCGAGCGCGCCGGTGACGACGCGGCGAACCTGCCGCACCTTGCGCCATTTCTCAGCCAGTGCCTCGTTCTTCCAGTCGGCCGGAATGTCGGGGAACTGGTCGAGATGCAGCGAGACAGCATCCGGATGACGGTCGAGCCAGGCTTCTTCCGTGGTGAAGGGCAGCATCGGCGCCAGCCATTTCACCAGGCAGTCGAAGAGGTGGCGCACCACTTGCACCGAGGCCTTGCGCTTCACGCTGGCGGGTCCCTCGCAATAGAGCGCGTCCTTCCTGATGTCGAAATAGAAGGCCGACAGCTCGACCACCATGAAGTCGAGCAAAGTGCGGGTGATGCGTTTGAACTCGAACGCGTCGTAGCCCGAGCGCACGACCTCATCGAGCTCGGCCAGCCGATGCAGCATCAGCCGCTCCAGTTCCGGCATCTTGTCCAGCGGCACCTCCTCGCCATCGTCATGGGCGAGCGTGCCCAGCATCCAGCGGATGGTGTTGCGGAGCTTGCGGTAGGCGTCGATGTTGGTCTGCAGCACGTTCTTGCCGAGACGCTGGTCTTCCCAATAATCCGTCGTCACCACCCATAACCGCAGAATGTCGGCGCCGGACTGCTTGATGACGTCTTGCGGCACGACGGTGTTGCCGAGCGATTTCGACATCTTTCGCCCCTCCTCATCCATGGTGAAGCCATGGGTGACGACGGTGTCGTAAGGTGCCCTGCCCCTGGTGCCGCAGCTTTCGAGCAGCGAGGAGTGGAACCAGCCGCGATGCTGGTCGGAGCCTTCGAGATAGACGTCGGCCGGCCATTTCAGGTCCGGACGGTCTTCCAGCGTGAAGACATGCGTCGAGCCCGAATCGAACCAGACGTCGAGGATGTCCATCACCTGCTTCCATTTGGAGGCCTCGTGATTGCCGAGGAAACGCTCCTTGGCGCCGGCAGCGAACCAGGCGTCGGCGCCTTCCTGTTCGAAAGCATCCATGATGCGCTGGTTGACGGCTTCGTCCTTCAGCACGTTGCCATCCTCATCGGCAAAGACGGCGATCGGCACGCCCCAGGCGCGCTGGCGTGACAAGACCCAATCCGGGCGTTCCTCGATCATGGCGCGGATACGGTTCTGGCCGGCCGCCGGCACGAAGCGTGTGTCGTCGATCGCCTTCAGCGCACGGCTGCGCAACGTCGTGCCGTCGCCGAGGTCCTTGTCCATATAGACGAACCATTGCGGCGTGTTGCGGAAGATGATCGGCTTCTTCGACCGCCATGAATGCGGATAGGAATGCTTCAGCCGGCCGCGCGCAAACAGCGCGTTGCGCTTGATCAGTTCGTCGATAACCGCCTGGTTGGCATTGCCCTTCTTGCCGTTGTCGTCGATGACGCGCGCGGCGCCACCTTCACGGTCCGGGCCGAAGCCTGGCGCGTCTCTGGTGAAGAAGCCGGCGTCGTCTACAGTGAAGGGGATGGCAGGGTCGATGCCACGTGCGCGCAAATCCGATGCTGCATCCATCCAGGCATCAAAGTCCTCGCGGCCATGGCCGGGCGCGGTGTGGACGAAGCCGGTGCCGGCGTCGTCGGTGACATGATCGCCGGCCAGCATCGGCACGGCGAATTCGTAGCCGCCGCCGAGACCTTTGAAGGGATGTGAAAGTGTAAGGCTTCCAAGCTCTTCGACCGAAACGCTGCGAAGCCGATTCAAGGTGACCTTGGCCTTGGCCGAGGAGTCTTCGGCAAGCGCATCTGCAAAGATCAGCTTTTCACCGGGCTGTGGACCGAACGAATTTTCGGCTGCTGTAACTTCATAAAGGCCGTAGCCGATCCGTGACGAATAGTTGACGGCACGGTTGCCGGGGATCGTCCACGGGGTTGTCGTCCAGATGACGACGTGGGCGTTGTCCAAACGTGTAACGCTTTCCGGAACGCGCATGGACGGTGCAGCGTCTGATACAAAGTGCTCAACGCTCCAAAATCCTGACACAACTGGAAACTTCACCCAGATCGTGTCGGACTCATAGTCCTGGTATTCGATCTCGGCCTCGGCCAGTGCGGTGCGCTCGACGACGCTCCACATTACCGGCTTGGAGCCGCGATAGAGCTGGCCCGACATGGCGAACTTCAACAACTCCCCGGCGATGCGCGACTCCGAGTGGAAAGCCATTGTCGTATAGGGGTTCTTGAAATCGCCAACGACGCCGAGCCGCTGGAACTCGCCGCCCTGCACCGTGATCCAGTTCGCGGCGAAGTCGCGGCATTCCTTGCGGAACTCGTTGACCGGCACCTCGTCCTTGTTCTTGCCCTTGGCGCGGTACTGTTCCTCGATCTTCCATTCGATCGGCAGGCCGTGGCAGTCCCAGCCTGGCACGTAATTGGAGTCATAGCCGCGCATCTGGAACGAGCGGGTGATGACGTCCTTGAGGATCTTGTTCAGCGCGTGGCCGATATGGATGTTGCCGTTGGCGTAGGGCGGGCCGTCATGCAGCACGTATTTTTCGCGGCCGGCGGCCGCCTCGCGCAGCTTGGCGTAAAGGTCCATATCCTGCCAGCGCTTGACCAGCAGCGGCTCTTTTTCAGGCAAGCCGGCGCGCATCGGGAAATCCGTCTGCGGCAGATAAAGCGTCTTGGAATAGTCGATCGTTTCAACAGTGTCGGTCATTGGTCTGCCATATGCATTGCCCGGCGGGCGTAAAAGCTCGGGCGTGAACTATCATGATTGGAAAAGCGCGAGGGGGCGCGCAAAACTCCCGGCGGCTCCGGCGGCGCTCAGGCCGCCCGGAACACCGGGCCTGTAATTCGTATCGTCAGCGCGCGAAGGCGTGAAAAGCTCGTCATTGCCGGGCTTTTAGCCGAGAAAGCCGCAGGAATAAAGCGTCTCTTGTTCGATTTACTTACATCGCGAAGTCGAAGCGATAGGTGGTCGAGACGCCGACCGTGAACTGGTTACGGTCGCCGCGCTCCTTGACCAGGCTGGAATCGGCGGCCGGGCCCATCAGGCGCGCATATTCGCCGAACAGGCTGGCGGTCATCGGATCGGTCACCTTCCAGGTGATGGCGCCACCAAGGCCGGTCGATTTCAGGCCGCCGCCAGGATGGTATTCGCTCAGGCCCGAGGCCACAGCCTCCTTGGCGTTGACGCCATAATAGGAGTCGAAATAGCTCGATGAGGCAAAGGACACGCGCGGGCCTCCCGAAATCCTGACCGTCGGCGTGATATCGTAGAAGGCATCGGCGGCGATGTCGGCGACAAAGCCATTATGGGCACGAATGCCGTGGCGTAATTCGGCGCGGGCGCGCAACCAGTCCGTCGGGTAGAATTCGAAGAAGCCCCCGACCTCACCGCCCCAGCGCACCGGGTCGAGGCCCTTGAGTTCATCCTTGCTGTCGCGTGAAAACAGGAACTTTCCGGTCAGGCCGGCGCGGACGCCGCCATCGTCGACCAGCGCCAGCGAGATGTTGTCGTTGCGCGAGGTAAAGCGCGCGGCCGGGCCGGCCTTGCCCAGCGAGATGATCGGCGAGGCGCTGAGCAGATAGCTGTTGGAGCCCTCGAATTTCGGCGCGACCATGCCGGTGGCGCCAAGCGTCAGGTACCAGTCTCCGGACAGCCAGCTGAAGGTACCCTCGCCCGCATTGGCGGTGGACACAGTGAGCAGCGCCGAGGCGAGAAACAGCGGAATCGTCCAGACAATACGCATCATCACCCCATACGCGAAACAAAACGGAGAGAACACCCGGCAGCCAAAGCCATGGCGCCGGTTCGGTAAAATTTGACTTAAAATCTGTAGCAGTGGCGGCAACTGCGACCCTGTTTTTTATGCTGTGGCCCGTTTGAACAGGGCGCCGCCGGGCCTGTGGCGAGTTGACAGAAATAGCGAGGTTGCCTAAATTCGCGTTAGTGCAGACTAACATGAACAGATGGACAGCGCTTGGCGACCCGACCAGGCGGACGATCTTCGAACTGCTGGTCGAACAACCCTGTTCGGTCGGGGAATTGGCTCGTGCGCTTCCTGTCACCCGGCCGGCGGTCTCGCAGCACCTGAAGGTGCTCAAGGACGCCGGCCTGGTGGCCAACACACGGCTAGGCAAGCAACGCATCTACCGGGTCGAACCGGAAGGCTTGGCCAGCCTGCGCGCCGAACTCGACCGGTTCTGGAGCAAGACCTTGGCGGCCTACAAAGTGGTCGTCGAACAGCCCTTGAAGGAGCAGGAATGAGCACGCATCAACCGCCCGTGAGGCACTCCATCCTTGTCGAGGCTCCGATCGCGCATGCCTTCAAGGTTTTCACCGAGCACTTCGGCAGTTTCAAACCCAAAGAGCATAACCTGCTTGCGGTGCCGGTCGCGGAGACGATCTTCGAACCCCGCGTTGGCGGTCACGTCTACGACCGCGGTGTGGATGGCAGCGAGTGCCGCTGGGCACGGGTGCTGGCCTACGAGCCGCCGAACCGACTGCTTCTGAGTTGGGATATAAGCCCTCAATGGCAGATCGAGACCAATCCGGACAGGACCAGCGAGTGGGAAGTCCGGTTTACGGCGGAGACGAATAGCCGGTCCCGCGTCGAGATCGAGCATCGCAATCTCGAACGTCATGGCGAAGGCTGGGAAGGCGTGCGCTTTGGGATTGACGGTGATCGAGGCTGGCCGCTGTATCTCAGGCGATTCCAAGATCTTTTTGCCAGCAAGGTGACCTGAAGGAGCACAATTATGGAACCCTATTGGCTAAGCATCCTCGGTGTACTGATCCTCTGTCTTTTGTCAGTCGCACTGGCGGTTTACTCGGGTTCGTCCAAGGGATTTGCCGGAGCGCTTTCCGGTCCGGTGATCCCGGCCGACGGTCGAGGCGCTGGCGCCTTTTGTCGTCCCGGCGGTGCTGGCCATGATGGTTGGCGTTGGGTCGGCCACGTTGGCGACCATTGTCTGGGTTCATGTGGCGATACGCCTGCTTCACCTGGGGGTTTACCTACGCGGCGGCAATGCCGCCAAGGGTGGCAGTGTCAGAACGATCGTCTACGTCTCTGGAGCGATCGTCACGCTTGTCCTCGTCCTTGTGACTGGGTGGGCTGCCATAAATTGACACGTACGCGCGAACCTCAAGCCACCGACGCTTTGTTTGTTTGCTAGCCGTCGCCATCGGCTGGACGTCCGCTACAGCCGGGGCTAACCTCCCGGCAAGGTGCCAGGCGATTTCGAGGAGATGCAGCCATGACCCTGCACGGTGATACCCTGAAAGATGCGATCGGCCGGACACGGGACAAATGGGGGTGGTTCGTCGCGCTCGGCGTGCTGCTGCTCATCTTCGGCGGCATTGCCTTCGGCAATCTGTTCATCGCCACCGTCGCCTCGGTCTATGTCGTGGGCTGGCTGATGCTGATGGCCGGCATCATCGAGATCGTGCATGCCTTCGGCGTGAAGACCTGGAGTCGCTTCTTCTATTGGCTGCTCAGCGGTCTACTTTATGCCGTTGCCGGTTTCTTTGCCTTCGACAATCCGCTTCTGGCCTCGACGGTGCTGACCTTGCTGCTGGCGGTGGCGCTGGTCGCTTCAGGCGCGCTCAGGGCCTGGGTCGGCTATAGCCACCGACCGGAAAAGGGCTGGGGCTGGGTCGTCGCGGCGGGCCTGATCAGCGTGCTGGCGGGGCTGACCATCGCCATGGGCTGGCCGGTCAACAGCCTGTGGGTGCTCGGCCTGTTCCTGGCCATCGACCTGATCTTCCAGGGCTGGAGCTTCATCGCTCTCGGACTGGCGTTGAAGAAGTAGGGGCTTGAAGAGGTAAGCGGCCGGAAGGCTCAAAAAGCGATGGCGCCGTCCAGATCCGAAAGCGGCCTGACGCCGGCCAGCAGCGCGCGCGCCTCCGCCTCGTCGCGCTTCATTTGTGCCACCAGCGCATCGAGCCCATCGAACTTCACCTCGGGGCGCAAAAAGCCGAAGAACGATACGTCGCAGATCTCACCATAGAGATCGCCGGCAAAGTCGAAGACGAAGGTTTCGAGCAGCGGCGCGCCATTGTCGTCGACAGTCGGGCGACGCCCGAAGCTGGCGACACCATCATAGAGCGTGCCGTCGCCGCGGCGAAAGCGGACGGCATAAATCCCTTCCTTCAGAGTCGTTTCCAGCGAAAGCCTCATGTTGGCTGTCGGGAAGCCGAGCGTGCGGCCTAGCTGCTGGCCGCCGATCACTTCGCTTTCGACGGTGAAGCGGTAGCCGAGCAGGCCTGCGGCCTCGGTGACCTCTCCCTCGCAGAGCAGCTCGCGGATACGGCTCGACGACACCACCTCGGCGCCCTCGTCGCGAAAGGCGTCGACCAGGGTGACGCCGAAACCATGGCGTTCGCCTGCCGCCATCAGAAACGCAGGACCGCCCTGCCGGTCCTTGCCGAAGTGGAAATCGAAGCCGGTGACGGCATGGGTGATGCCGAGGTTCGTCTCCAGCACATCGGTCACGAAAGCCTCGGCCGACAGGCCGGCAAAGGCGCGCGTGAACGGCTGTTCGACGAGTGCGGCAAAGCCCAGATGCGACAGCAGCCGCGCCTTCATCGGCGGCGGCGTCAATACGAACAGCGGCATATCGGGCCTGAACACCTTGCGCGGATGCGGCTCGAAGGTCAGCACCAGCGCCGGCACGCCGCGCCGCCCGGCTTCGGCAAGCGCGCGATCGAGCACCGCCTGGTGGCCGCGATGGACGCCGTCGAAATTGCCGATCGCCACCACGCCGCCGCGCAAATGCGGCGGCAGCGGCGCGGTTGCTGAAATGTGTTCGAAAGCTGCGCTCATGCAGCAACCCTACCGCAGTCTCGGAATGACGGCGACCGGCCGGTAGCCGTGCTTTTGCAGAAAGGCTGCAAGCCTGGCGGGGTCCGGCTGCATGGGATCGCCATAGTCGCGCGCGTGAATGCCGCCCGAGACGTAAAGCACGTCGATGCCGTTGTCGGCGGCGCCCTTGACGTCGGTCATCATGCCGTCGCCGATGGCCAGCACCTCGGTGCGCGCGACGTCTCGGCCGAGAAGCACGGCAACCTCCCGCAGCGCTACGTCATAGACCGGCGCATAAGGTTTTCCGGCGATCAGCGTGCGGCCGCCAAGCTGGGCATAGTCGCGCGCCAAGGCGCCGGCGCACCAGATCATGCGCTCGCCGCGTTCGACCACGATGTCGGGATTGGCGCAGATGAAAGGCAGGTTCCTGGCGCGCAGCCGGCGCAGCAGATCGGCGTAATCCTCAGGCGTTTCCACCTCGTCGTCGAACAGCCCGGTGCAGACCGCGCCGGAGGCCTCGAACTCCTCGACGAGCTCGACGTCCAGACCGTCATAGAGGGTGAAATCGCGGTCGGCGCCGATATGGAAGATTTTTCGTGGGCCTTCGGCGATAAGGTCGCGGGTCACATCGCCTGAGGTCACGACGCGGTCGTAGGCGGCGGCGGGAACGCCGATCGCATTCATCTGCGCCACCACATCGGCATTGCGGCGCGGCGAGTTGGTGATCAGGACGACCGGGACCTTCGCCGCACGCGCGGCGGCAAGCGCTTCGGCAGCCGCCGGAAAATGCCATTCGCCATTGTGGATCACGCCCCAGACATCGCACAGGATGGCCGAGTAGGCGCCCGACAAATCCGCGAGCGAGCCGATGATATCAGGCGAATCCGCCATGCCGTTTACCTGCTGTGACGATCATTGCTAGAGCTGCAGCCGACGGTCCGCCGCAACCGGCCCCGCATTAACCGAAGCGTTTCATCCTGTCACCAGCTTTTCGGCACTTGCCAGGCTGTTGCGCAACGGGCTGATCGAAGGTTGCACAGGCAGGAACCACCCTTCTCCGAGCTTCGGTTGATCGAAACAATGTCGCACCGCTGATCACCAGGGCCGAGTGGTTAACGAGCCTTGAAAAGATGGGCCTATGTTGAACGCATTTCAGCAACCTGAAATTTAACGATTTGTGGGCATCTTCGGACCGATATTGGGTCCTGGCAGGGGTGCTGAAGGCATGATCCGCAGATTTCTGAACGACAGACGCGGCAACTATGCCTTGATGACAGTGATCACCATGGTGCCCTTGATGGGCGCGCTGGCGATTGCCATCGACTACACCGACCTCCTGCGCCAAAAACAGAACATGCTGAACGCGCTGGATGCCGCCGGAATTGCCACGGCACAGCAGATCGTCACCGGGGCGACCGACACGGCATCCAAGGCCTATGCGAAGGATTTCTTCGAAGCCAATCTCAGAGCCGTCAGTCCGGCCGATACGGCGCTGACGGTGACGCTGCCCAACAACAACGCAGGTGGTGGCACGCTGAAGCTGTGCGCCGAATTGACGTACCACCCCTATTTCCTGCCGGCAGCGGCCATGATGATCGGAAGAACCGCCGCCGACGTCACAACGTCGGCATGCTCGGAGATCCGCCTCAAAAACACGCTGGAAGTGTCTCTCGTGCTCGACAATTCCGGCTCCATGAGCATCAACGGCTCCGGCACCGGCCAGCCACGAATAGATTTGCTCAAGAAGGCCGCTACCGAGCTTGTCAACACGATGGCGCTCCAAGCCGCACAAATGAGGCAGGTCACCAGGCCGGTGCAGTTCTCGCTGGTCCCGTTTTCTGCGTCGGTCAATGTCGGCGCTCCGATCCCCCCGGCTCCATTGCCGACGTGGCTGGACACGACCGGCATTTCCCCGATCCATCATCAGAACTTCGATTGGTCGACGATGACAGCGGCGGCAAATGCCACCAAATGGATCGAAAAAGTAGGCAGCGTTTACTACCAGCGCGGCACGGGCTGGGGCACTGACAAAGACAAGGAGATGACGCGTTTCACTCTCTATCAGGACATGATGGCAACGACCTGTACGACGAAAAACCCGAACGGCACTTGCAAGACCTCCGTCGTCGCCAAATACGAAGCCTGGAAGGGCTGCGTGGAGGCGAGGCCGTATCCCTATAATGACGACGACACATCGCCGACCACGGGCACGCCCGCCACCATGTTCGTGCCGATGTTCGCGCCGGACGAAGCTGGCAATTTCTGGACCGACACAACTCGCACCAGCACATCGACGTGGGGTTACGCGAACAATTGGTGGATCGATTATTCCGACACGCTGACTGTCCCCAAACGCCAAGCGGATATGCGAAAGTATTTTCTGACAAAGCCCTGGGACGCAGCAGCCGCTGCGGCCGATGATGGACCCAATTCGGCATGCACGACCGCCGCGATCACGCCGTTGCAGGACATAACCACCACCGATGGCAAGAAAATCCTGACGGATGCCATCAATGCCATGGCCCCGACGGGCAACACCAACGTGCCGGAAGGGCTGGCCTGGGGCTGGCGGACGGTGTCGAGCAACGAGCCTTTTACGCAAGGCCGGCCGAACACCGAAAGAGGCAACGACAAAGTGGTCATCGTCCTGACCGACGGCGCAAACACCTATAGCATCGGCCCTAGCAACGACATGACCAGCAACTACGCCAAGAATGGATCGACCTACGCCGCCTACGGCTACACCGGCCCTAATTTTCCGAAGCCAGTCGAGCCTGCGACCCGCCTGTTCGTCAACACCACCGTCGCCAAGACAACTTATACGGCGGCCAACTACACAACCGCGCTTGACCAGCAGATGCAAACGCTTTGCACCAATGCGAAGAATTCGAACATTCTCTTGATGACGGTCTCGCTTGACCTGGTTACCACCAAGCCGGCGGAAAAGACTGCCATAGACGCGCTCAAGAAATGCTCCTCGGATTCGCGCTTCCGCAAGGATCCGACCGACCCGAGCAAGCCGGCGAAGCTGTACTGGAACGCGACCGGCGCCACCTTGTCGCAAAGTTTCAAGGAAATCGCCGACGAACTGTCGAACCTGCGCATCGTCAGCTGATCGGCGCGATCTTTCGAACAAGGCGCTCCGCCTCGCGAGGCGTTTTGTTGCGGCGTTGCTCACGTGTCCGTGCATTTGGTTAGCGCCTGGTGAAGCGCTAACCGCGCAATCGAGCAGTTTCCCCAACCCGTCCTTCAACGTTTTGTGAAACTGTGGCGGCATTGAAGAATCCGCAGGCGGGGCCGCTTACATCACATGCGTGAACTCTGGCGCACATTCCGGCGTGACTTTTGGCGTGACCGCCGCGGCAATTACGCTCTGATGACCGTTGTGGCGATGGTGCCACTGATGGGCGGCGTGGCAATGGCTGTCGACTACACCGGCGTGGTCAGCGAGAAGCAGAGGGTGGTCAACGCACTCGACGCCGCCAACTTCGCCACCGCGCGCCGGCTGGTGGAAGGCGCCACCGACGACCAGTTGCGGGCCTATGCGCTCGACTTCTTCAAGGCAAACCTCAACGACGTCGATCCCGCCGACACGACGCTCAGCGTTACGCTGCCCAGCAGCACGACCGGCGGCGGCATCGTCAAGCTGTGCGCCAGCCTGGTCTACAAGCCCTATTTCCTGCCGGCAGCGGCGATGCTGATCGGCAGGACGTCGGAAAACGTCACCTACTCCGTGTGTTCGCAAGTCCGGCTGAAGAACACGCTGGAAGTGGCCATGGTGCTCGACAATTCGGGGTCGATGTCGAACACGGGCACGGGTGCCGGACAAAAGCGCATCGACCTTCTCAAGCAAGCCGCCAAGCAGCTCGTCGACACGCTTGCCTTGCAGGCCGCGATGATCAAGCAGATCGACAAGCCGGTCCAGTTCAGCCTTGTGCCGTTCGCCGCCTCGGTCAATGTCGGCGCCAGCAACGACAACGCGTCGTGGATCGACGCCTACGGGCTGTCGCCCATCCACAATGAGAATTTCGCCTGGTCCACGCTTAACGCAGCCGACAAATATGCCCAGAAGATCGGCGGCATCTGGTACAAGAAAGGCACTGGCTGGGGTGAGCAGGAGGGGCAGATGCTGACCCGCTTCTCGCTCTACCGCGACATGAAGGTGGTCACCAGCCACGAGCGCATCGTCGGCAGCAAACGCGTGGTCTGCGACAAATATCGCGCCAATCATACATGCTCGGACAGCCACAACGAATACGACTACAACGACACATACGGACCGTTCGCCAGCTGGCAGGGCTGCGTCGAAGTGCGGCCCTATCCCTATAATGTCAACGACGCGCCGGCCTCCGGCGGACCGAACAACACCGGCACCGGCGTCGGCGATCCCGCGACCATGTTCGTGCCGATGTTTGCGCCGGATGAGCCGGGCAATCATTGGTACATAACGCAGGACCCCGACGAGGTGGCCCCCAAGACCTATGGCGCAGCCAACAGCTGGTGGAACGACGATCCGGCGAGCACCACCGGCAAGACCAGGCAGTCCAACATGGCCAAGTATTTCCAGCCACGGCCGATCAATGCTCCGGTGCTGGGGACGGGTGCAGGTCCGAATTACAGCTGCACCACCACGCCGATCACACCGCTGACCGACGTCGCCAACGCCGCCGGGCTGACCAAGATCAAGGCAGCAATCGACCTGATGGCGCCCAACGGCAACACCAATGTGCCGGAAGGCATGGCCTGGGGCTGGCGCACCGTCTCCAGCACGGAGCCTTTCACAGGAGGACGTCCTGAGACGGAACGAGGCAATGACAAGGTGGTCATCGTGCTCACCGACGGCGAGAACACCTATTCGACGGTGAGTTCCGACCCCGCCGGCAACAAGTCGACCTATGCCGGCTATGGCTATACCGGCGTCGGCTACAACGGCACTGCGGTCACCCGCCTGTTCGGCGGCACGTCGAGCGCCATCGGCCAGCTCAACTATTCGTCGAGCAACTACACCGCCGCGCTCAACGAGCAGATGGCGACGCTGTGCAACAACGCCAAGGCGGCCAACATCATGGTGATGACGGTGGCGCTCGACATGTCGACGACCGACGCCGGCGACAAGAGCGCGATGGAGGCACTGAAGACGTGCTCGTCGGACTCGCGCTTCCGCAAGGATCCGACCGACCCGAGCAAGCCTGCAAAACTGTTCTGGAACGCGACCGGCGCCACGCTGTCTGACAATTTCAAGGAAATCGCAAACGAGCTCTCGAACCTGCGCGTGGTGAGCTGAGGGTTGAAGCTGCTGATCTTCCCCCTTGCGGGGGAAATTGACGGCTTCGCCGCTTTCGACATTTTTCGACGCTGGCGCAAAGTCTCCGGCCATCATGCTCTTGCGGTGAGTCAAAACGCGTGCTCGGTATCGTCACCGCCTCCCGGAGATTGCCCGTGCCCGAAACCGCCAACCATCTCGCCTTCGCGCTGGTCTGCCTGGGCATGTTGCTGACGCCCGGGCCGAACATGATCTACCTGATCTCGCGCTCGCTGTCGCAAGGCCCCAAGGCCGGGCTGATCTCGCTCGGCGGCGTGGCGGCCGGCTTTCTGTTCTATGTCGTATCGGCTGCGCTGGGCATCACCGCGCTGCTGCTTGCCGTGCCGTTTGCCTATGACGCACTGCGCATTGCCGGCGCGCTCTATCTGCTATGGCTCGCCTGGCAAGCGGTGCGACCCGGCGGGCGCTCACCATTCCAGGTGCGCGAACTGCCGAAGGACAGGCCGCGCAAGCTGTTCGCGATGGGCGTGATGACCAATCTCCTCAACCCCAAGGTGGCGGTGCTTTATCTGTCGCTGCTGCCGCAGTTCATCTCGCTGGGCAAGGGCCATGTGCTGTCGCAGCTTCTGGTGCTCGGCGCCACGCAGATCTCGATCAGCCTGACCGTCAATGCCATCATCGCGGTAACGGCCGGTTCGATCGCGACCTTCCTTGCCGGACGGCCGCTATGGATGGTCATCCAGCGCTGGATGATGGGCACGGTGCTTGCCGGGCTGGCGCTTAAAATGGCGACCGACGCGCAACGCTGATCGGAGGCAACGCGCCGAGACTACATCGGCCGCCGACCTTCCCATTCGAATCGATCGGCCGAACCCGCACGGAGGCCAGCGATTGAGATTTTCGCGGCCCTGCCCGGCAAAAGCCATGATCGCCGCTAAGTCAGCTCGCATGACAATGATCTGCAGCACCAATCACCCGCTCGCGCAAACCCGCTCTGGCGCAGCAAGTCCAAAACCAAACAGGCGCCTGCTGCTGATCGGCCTTGCAGCCATGGCCGGCCTCGCTGCTTGCAGCACGGTCTCGGTGCCGACCGGCGAAGGCGCCGGTGTGTCGTCCTCGGCCACCGCGACGCTGGCCGGCATCCGAGCTTCGGCCGGACTGCCGGCGCTGGTGCCGGACGCCCAGCTCGAGCAGGCCGCTCGGCAGCAGGCCGGCTATATGGCCTCACGCGAACGCATGAGCCACACGACGGGCTGGGGAAAGGATTTCGCGTCGCGGATGAAGGACAATGGCGTGCGGGGCGCCGCCGCCGAGAACATCGCCGAGGGCCGCTTCGACCAGCAGAAACTGTTCGACATATGGATGCATTCGGCTGGCCACCGCCGCAACATGCTCGATCCGGATTTCAGCCGCTTCGGCCTCGCCTATGTACGCGACGGACGCGACAGCGCCATCCGCTACTGGAGCCTGGTGCTCGGAAAATAGCAGCCAGCGGTTACGGCGCGAGCCAGCCGTCAGCCTTTCGCGATCAGCTCGCCGATATCCCCAGCCGACAGGGGTTCGCTGAAATAATTGCCCTGCACCTCGTCACAATTGTTCTTGCGCAGGAAGGCGACCTGGTCTTCCGTTTCGACACCTTCGGCCAGCACCCGAAGGTTCAACTTCTGCCCCAGGGAAATCACGGCGCCAGTGACCGCCTGATCGTTCTCGTCGGTCGCGAGATCGTTGATGAAGGACTTGTCGATCTTCAGCCGCGCCACCGGAAACGTCTTGAGGGCGCTGAGACTGGAATAGCCTGTTCCGAAATCGTCGATCGATATCTGCACGCCGAGCTTTTGCAGTCCGTTCATCGTTGCGACCGCCAGCTCGAAATCCTGCATGATCAGGCTTTCCGTCACTTCGAGCTCGAGATACCTCGCCTCCAGGCCGCTTTCCTTCAATGCGTTGACGACGCGGTCGATCAGGTTCTTCTCCCGGAACTGCCGCGCCGACACGTTGACGCAGACGGTTACGGGCGACAGACCGGCGCGCTGCCAGGCTTTGTTCTGCCGGCAGGCTTCGTGCAGGATCCAGTCGCCGAGCGGCACGATCAGCCCGGTCTCCTCGGCGGTCGGGATGAACATCGCCGGCGAAACCAGGCCTCGCGTCGGGTGGTTCCAGCGCACCAGCGCTTCGACGGCGAAAACCTGCCCCGATCGCAGATCCACCTGTGGCTGATAATGCAGAGCGAATTCCGACCGGGCGAGCGCGTTTCGCAATTCCTCCTGAAGCAGGAATTTTTCATGTGCCGTTGAGTTGAACTCCGGGGCATAGAACTGGAAATTGTCGCGGCCGAATTCCTTGGCGCGATACATGGCGGCGTCGGCATTGGCCAACAGCGTATCCGGGCTGGTCCCGTCCTTCGGGTAATTTGCGATGCCGATGCTGGCCGTCGTTCTCAGCCGATGCTCTCCGACAAGAACCGGTTCCGCGATCGCATCCCTGATCGTCTGCAGGGTTTCCGAGACCACATCGACATTGGTGGTTTGGTCGAACAGGACGATGACAAATTCGTCGCCGCCAAGCCGCACGACGGTGTCGGTGGCCTTCACGCATCCAACCAAACGGCTGGCGACGGTCTTGAGGAGTTCGTCGCCGGCATTGTGGCCAAACGTATCGTTCACCAGTTTGAAATTGTCGAGATCGATGAACACCACCGTCATCCAGCGATTGTATCGCTGCGCGTAGAGGACCGCCTGGGAAAGCCGATCCTCCAGCAAAGCGCGATTGGGCAGGCCGGTCAGCGCATCATGGTTGGCCATGAAGTGGATCTGGTCTTCCGCCAATTTGCGCTCGATCGCGATGCCGGCAATGTGTGTGGTGAATTCGATCAGGCGGGTCTCGGCATGGGTGGGTTCGCGCACGGTCATCGAATACATGGCAAAGGCGCCCAACACGACGCCCCGATGCGACAGGATCGGGGTTGACCAGCACGAACGATAGCCATGGGCTGCCGCCAGTTCGCGGTAATCGTCCCAAAGCGGATCCTGCAGAATATCGGTAACAATGACCGGTTCCCGCCGGTAGATGGCGGTTCCGCAGGATCCCACCTTGGGACCGATGGCCGCCCCATCGATGGCGCTCGTATAGGCTTTCGCCAGGCCCGGCGCCGCACCGTGACGCAAATGAACGCCGTCCTTGTCGAGCAGCAGGACGGAACCGAATATCCCCTTCAACTGAGCCTCGACGAAGCGCATGAGGCGGTCGAGCACGTCCTCCAGCGGCGCGCTCGTGGCAATCATTTCGAGGATCTGCGCCTGCCCGCTGCGAAGGACATCCGCCTGCTTGCGGGCGGTGATGTCGTGGGCAATGCCAACCAGGCCGAAGATTTCATTTTGGCGATTGCGCAACGGCACCTTCGTCGACGAAAGCCATTTGCCGCTCCCCGACGCATCGACGACAAACTCTTCCGCGTCGATCACTGGTTGTCCGCTCTTGAGCAGGCGCTGCTCGACCAGGCGAAATTTCCGCGCAACTTCCGGGGGGTGGAGATCAAAATCGGTCAAACCGATCATGTCGCTGGTCTTGTTGCGGCCGCTATCGGTCGCAAGGGCGCTGTTGACCACGACGAAACGGCTTTGCGTATCCTTGACCCAGAGATAATCGGGCACCCAGTCGATCAGCGCCTGCAGCGAAATGCGCTCGTCGACGATCTGCCGATTGGCGAGGAGTTCAGTGATGTCCTCATGCGTGGCGATCCAACTGCCATCGGGCATGGGCTGGTTACGGATCTGGATTGTGCGACCATCGACAAGTTTGGCGGTCCAGAGCCGCGAAGCCTTGCCCGAATTGATCGAGCGAGCCGTTGCGAGATAGGTGTCGGCGGCCGTCGCCGCCGTGCCGGCGGCGACGCGGCGTTCGACTATTTCGCTCAGTGTCACGCCAGGCCGCAATTCCTCGGGCGCAATGCGGTAGATTTCCGCATAGCGCCGGTTGCTCAGGATCAGCCGTTCATCGGCATCGAAAAAGCAGATGCCTTGCGAAATATTCTCGATCGCAGTCTCGAAGCGCAGGGTCTGCCCTTCGAGACCCGCAATGGTCGTGCGAAGTTCTCCCTCGAGCGTATCGTAGGAAACGTCAGCCAGTCTTGCCAATGCGGCTACGCCCACCGGCCCGCGCGCCCCGACGGATCTTCTGGATGACTTCGTGACCAAACAGACCTCCTCCGGTTTGGCACCTGAAACAAGAAAGGGCCTCTGTCGTGCCAGACGAAAGTCGACTGACAATGTTACAGATGTGCTAATTCAAGATGAACTGTAACGGAATTGGAGGCGTCAGCAACCAGATACCAAAGGTGCAAATGTCATTTCAAATCAACTTCCAACGGCTCATTATCGATATTCTTTTGCACACGCGGGGTTTTGACGATCATCCGAGCAACAATCATCAGGGGCAACCAGCTTGCTGCCAGCGCTACCGGCGCCCGCCTCAATCCATATGCGCGGCAGGAGCGGCCGCGCCGGCCGGAGCGGTCTTCGGCTTGCGCAGCAGGAAGACAAACGGAATGGCAACCAGCGTCATCACCATCAGCAGTTTGAAGTCGTTGACGTAGGAGATCATCATCGCCTGGATGTTGACCATGCGGTCCACCTGCGAAAGTGCCGTCGGATCGCCGCCTGCTGCCGCCGGCGAGGCCGCCCACAAATTGGGGTTGAACGGGTTGATGAAAGCCGACAGTTCGGTGTGATTGACCTGCGTGTTGCGCACCATGAGAACCGTCACCACCGACACACCGATCGACGAACCGAGATTTCGAACCAGGCTGAACAGGGCCGTGGCGTCGGTGCGGAAGCGCACGTCGAGCGTGGCGAAGGCCACCGTGGACAGCGGCACGAACACCATGCCCATGCCCAGACCCTGGATGACGCCGGAGCTGAGGATCAGCCAATTGTCCATCTGCGGCGTGAAGGAGGACATGGTGTAGAGCGACTGCGCGGTGAGCAGAAAGCCGATGACGACGAGGATGCGGGCGTCGATTCTGCTCATGAGCCGTCCAACGACAAGCATCGAAATCATCGTGCCGACACCGCGCGGCCCCAGGACGACGCCGATGGTGACGGTCGGATAGCCGAAGATGGTCGACAGCATTGGCGGCAGCAGCGACATCGAGGCCAGGATCAGCACGCCCATGACGAAGATGAAAGCCAGACCGGTGACGAAATTGCGGTCGAGGAAGATCTTGGGGTCGATGAAAGGACGTTCCGCCGTCAGTGTATGGATGATGAAAACCCAGAAGCCGGTGATCGAAAGAGCAAGCTCGATCCAGATTTCGACCGAGGAAAACCAGTCGACCTCGCCGCCGCGGTCGAGCAGCAGCTGCAGCGCGCCGACGCCGAGCGAAATCATGGCGAAACCGAAGAAATCGAAGCTGCGGATCCGCCGGGCAACGACCGGCAAATAGGCTGCCATGCCGAGGAAGGCGATGATGCCGACCGGCAAATTGATGAAGAACACCCAGCGCCAGTTGAAATTCTCGGTCAGCCAACCGCCCAGCGTCGGACCCAGGATCGGCCCCAGCATGATGCCGGCGCCCCAGATGGCCATCGCCTGGCCGTGGCGTTCCCTGGGGTTGATGTCGAGCAGGAAGGTCTGCGACAGCGGCACGATGGCTGCGCCGAACACGCCCTGCATCAGCCGGAAGAACACTATGCTCTCCAAGCTCCAGGCAATGCCGCACAGCATCGAGAACACGGTGAAGCCGACAACCGCCGCCAGGAACAGTTCCTTGCGGCCGAAGCGGTCGGCCAGCCAGCCGGTCACCGGCGTCATGATCGCGGCGGCAACGATGTAGGAGGTCAACACCCAGTTGATGTTGTCGGGCGACGCGCCGAGGTCGCCGGTCATGGTCGGCAGCGCGACATTGGCAATCGTGGTGTCGAGCGCCTGCATGACCGTCGCCAGCATCAGCGCCACGGTGATCAGGCCGCGATGCGGCACTTCCTTGAAAGGTTCTGGTGTGGTCATGATGCGGAACTTCCGACAGGTAACAAAAACGTGTACATTAGGTTTCCGGGCGGCGAGGCCTTCTCTGGTGAAGAGACCCTCATCGCGGTGGGACGCGATCTATCGATGTGGGGGTTACATCGATCGAAGGTCTCGACACATCAGGCGCTTGCCGCCCGGAAATCCAAGGTCCGAAGGATGGGCGCCGAGATGGTCCAGGTTCTGGGCAGGCCGCGATGCGGCCCGGTCCAATCCACCCCTCGTTCAACCTGCCGTCGGACCGATCCTGTCATCTCAACTTCACCTCGCCTGCGGCGGGCGTTCTGCCGGGCCGTGTTCCTGCTTTTCGAGATCACGGTCCATTCACAGTCTATTGTGCTTCGCCTGCGGTGGCGTGGCCGAAGATAGCGGGGAAGCCGCGGGCAACGCCGGTATCCACCGTAACCGAGGCGCTCATGCCGGTGCGCAGCGCCATTTTGGCGTCGGCATCGGTCAGCTCCAGGCGCACCGGAATGCGCTGCGTGACCTTGACCCAGTTGCCGGTCGCGTTTTGAGCTGGCAGCAGCGAAAACTCCGCGCCGGTGCCGGCGCCGATCGCCTTGACGGTGGCCTCGAAAGTTCTGCCCGGATAGGTATCGACGACGATCTCGGCCTTCTGGCCAGGCTTCATGTGGGTAAGCTGGGTTTCCTTGAAATTGGCATCGATCCAGGTGTCGCCGGTCTCGACCAACGCAAACAGCGGCGTGCCGGAACCGACATACTGGCCGACCTTGAACGAGGAGGCCTGGCTGATGACGCCGTCGGCCGGCGCCTTGACCGTGGTCTGCGCCAGATCGTAGGCGGCCTTGTCGCGCGCGGCGAGTGCGGCCATCACCGTCGGATGCTTGTAGGTCTCGATATCGGGATTGCCGGCGAGAGCCGCCTTGGCGCTGATGATGCCTTGCTCGGCAACGGCCAGTTGCTGCCTGGCCTTGTCGAGATCGTTCTTGGCCTCGTCCAGCGACGATTTGGCGTTGATGCCCTTCTGGGCAAGGTCGGCGGCGCGGTCATACTGCGACTGCGCGTAGTCGACCTGGCTGGCATCGGACTTTTCCTGCGCCAGCGCCTGGCTGTAGGCGGCGCGCAGCTGTTCGATTCCGACGCGTGCGACTGCGACCGCCGCGTCGGCCTGGGCCAATGCAATCCGGTAGGGCTCGGGGTCGATGGCAAACAGCACATCGCCCTGCTTGACCTGCTGATTGTCCGAGATGCCGACCTGAACGATGCGGCCGGCGGTGTCCGAGGCGATCGACACCTTGGCCTGCTGCAAATTGGCGTTCTCGGTTTCCTGATAGCGGCCGCCGGTCACCCAGACATAACCGCCACCAATGGCCAGCGCGGCCGGCAGGGCGACCATCAGCAGCAAGCGGCCGATGCGGCGCTTCTTGACCGGAGCCGGAGCGGGTTGAACCGGGGGAGCCACCGCGACAGGTGCTGCGGCCGGCTGTGCAGGCGCTTCGGCAGCCGGCTGTGCAGGCGCTTCGGCAGCCGGCTGTGCCGGAGTCTCGATCTTGGTAACATTCTCGTCTAGTTTGGCTGCCGCGTTCATGCTGCTGCCCCTTCCGTACTCTTCAAGGACGACGTCTCGCCGTCCGCCAGGTTTTGCACGATGGTGTCCAGCGCCCGGATCAGGACGCGGCGGTCGTCCGGCGAAACGCCGACCAGCGATTCCTCATAAACTTCGCCGGCAAGGCTTTTGACCTCGGCATAGGCCGCGTTCGCCTTGGCTGTCGGGAAGATCATGCGCACGCGCCGGTCAGTTGCATCGGAGCGCCGTTCGATCCAGCCGCCCTCCTCCATCCGGTCGACGAGGCGTGAAACGCTGATCGGCTCGATTTCGAGGAGTTCGGCGAGGCGAGCCTGGGCGACGCCCGCCTCCTTGGCAACGCGAACCAGAAGCCGCCATTGTGCCGAGGAAAGGCCAAGTCCGCGGGCGCGCGCCTCGAAGCGCTTGCGCATAAGGCGCTGCACGTCGTGGATCAAAAAGCCCAATCTATCTATGCCGTCGGAAACCATGAGCGGTATATATTATAAGCGTGCTTACCATTCAAGGCGCCGCATTGCGCCAGAGCCGAAAAAGAGGGATGGCAGCCATGCAGATGCGGTCACGGCACAGGCAATGACGGTTGCGGATGACCTCCCGACCATGACGTGAATTGCCGTCGAGAACGCCGCGAGGAGAAAGGTCGTCTTGCGCGTCCTCGCCACCGGCACACCTAGGCTTTCGGCGGCATTTTCGCCGGCGGGGAAGGCATCGAGCCGGCGGTGGTTCCACAGGGCATAGGCAAGGATGGTGCCCGCACCCAGCGCGCCCGGATATTGTCCCAGCGAGCCAGGCCGAGCCCGCCCAGCAGCGGCTTTCCACGATGGTGACCTGCCACAGTCGACCAGCGCCTTCGATTTTACGACAGGCGCAATTTCGATCAAACTGGCCTCGCAAAAAGCCGGCAGCATGGTGTGGCCAAATGCGAGGAGACTCATGAACCCGACCGAGAAAGCGCTGTGGTTTGTCGAGAGCCATTTGCCGGAAGCGATCTCGCTTGAGGATGTCGCGCAAAGCAGCGGCGTCTCGCGCTTTCATGTGACGCGCGCCTTTGGCGCCGCCACCGGCCGTTCGGTGATGGGCTATATGCGCGCGCGCCGGCTGACCGAAGCGGCGCGCAAGCTGGCTTCCGGCGCGCCCGACATCCTCGCGGTCGCGCTCGATGCCGGCTACGCCTCGCACGAAGCCTTCACCCGCGCCTTCCGCGATCAGTTCGGCACGACGCCGGAACTGGTGCGCGCGCAGGGCAGCCTCAGCAATCTCGACCTTGTGGAGCCGATCATGATGGACCAGTCCTTCCTCGCCTCACTGCCGCCGCCGCGCTTCGAGACCGGCCGTCCCTTCCTCATTGCCGGCCTCGGCGAGCGCTACAGCTGCGAAGCCAGCGCGGCCATTCCGATGCAGTGGCAACGCTTTGGGCCCTATATCGGCAACATCCCGGGCGAGACCGGCGACGTCGCCTATGGCGTCTGCGTCAATGGCGACGATGCCGGCAATTTCGACTATATCGCCGGGGTCGAAGTTTCGGATTTCTCGGACCTGCCGAAGGAGCTTTCGCGGGTGCGGGTGCCGGCGCAGAAATACGCCGTGTTCACCCATGCCGAGCACATCTCCACCATCCGCCGCACCGTCAACACGATCTGGAACAAATGGCTGCCGGCCTCGGGGCACGATATAGCCGACGGCCCCGAATTCGAGCGCTACGGCCCGGAGTTCGATCCGCGCAGCGGCAATGGCGGGCTGGAGATATGGGTCCCGGTGGCCTGAACGCCGCTACAGCTCCAGGTTCCAGTTCTGGCCGACCAGATCCTTGCCGAAGGCGTGATGGCGCTCTTCGTCCACCAGCCTGAAGCCGGCACTCTCGTAGATGTGGCGGGCGGCGGTCAGGATGTCGTTGGTCCACAGGGTCAGCGTCTTGTAGCCCCTGGCACGAGCAAAGCCGATGCACTCCTGAACCAGCCGCTTGCCGATGCCGAGGCCGCGCGCCGATGGTTCGACATAGAGCAGGCGCAGCTTCGCCACCGCGTCGGACTTGCGCACGACGAAGACCGAGCCGACCACCTCCCCTTGCCGTTCGGCAATCCAGCTGCGTTCCCATTCTGGATCGAAGGATTTTACGAAGGCGCCGAGGATTTCGGCGACCAGCGCCTCGTAGGTTTCGTCCCAGCCATAGTCCTGTGCGTAGATCTGTCCTTGGCGGCGCACCACCCAGCCGATGTCGCCGACCTGCAAGGGGCGCAGCATATACGGCACTTTGGACTCCGGGCTGTCGCCCAGGAGTTGCTGCACCGTCTGCATGGCCTTGACCAGCCGGTCCTGTTCGGCAGCAGGAAGCCGCTCCAGCAAGGCCGCGACCTGGTCGTGCGAAGCCCGGTTCAGCGGCGCGAAGGCCTGCCGCCCCACCGGCGTCAGCGTGATCGACGACTGCCGCGCATCCGACGCCAGCGGCGCGCGCGCAATCAGCTGCAGGTGCTCGAACTTCTTCAGGAGCCGGCTGACATAACCGGCGTCGAGGCCGAGATCGCGGATGAGATCGCTGGCGGTCAGGCCATCGCGATGCGCCAGTTCGTAGAGCACCCGCGCCTCGGTCAGCGAGAAGGCGCTTTTCAGCAGGCCTTCGTCGAGCAGACCTATCTGGCGGGTGTAGAAGCGGGCGAAAGCCCGCACCGCGTCGATGCGCTCCTTGCCGGGTTGATGATGGATCGTCATGGGAAGCCTCCTGCCCATCAACGATCGGTCATTTATTTGACTTAGTCAAGTATCGAGGAGATGCTCCCCCGGTCGTGTCTCAGGCGATGGCGCGGCGGCGCCGTGCGATCAGGACGAACAGGCCGAGCAGCACGACGCTGGCCGCAGCACTGGCGGCGGCAAATTCCGGCACCGGCCGAAAATCCTTGCCGTCGATCAGCAGCGATGCCGCGACCGGGCCGATCGCCAGACCGAAAAGCTGGGCCGCCGGCACCAGAAGCACGGCCGTGCGCGTCTCGTCGNGCGACCGGGCCGATCGCCAGACCGAAAAGCTGGGCCGCCGGCACCAGAAGCACGGCCGTGCGCGTCTCGTCGGCGGTGATCGCCAGCCGGATCTGATAGGGCACGATGAACAGAAGGATGAAGCCCATGATCAAGGCCGCGACCCAGAAAACCGTCAGGCCGGGGCTGCCGGCGAGCATCACGGAACTGGCGACGGCGACCACGCCGATCGCCACGATGGCGAAGCGGTAATCGATGCGCGCCTCGAAGACGGTAGCCGTCATTGCGCCCAGCACCTGCAATGCGAGGCTGGCCGAGACGATCAGGCCGACGCTGCGGCCATCGATGCCGTATTGTGCGCCAAGCGGCTCGAGAAACGCCCAGACCGAGCCGAAGAACATAAAGTAGCAGAAGACGCACAGCAAAGCGGCAAGCGAAGGAACGGTCAGCACATTGCTGAACTGTTCCTCCTTGGGCAGGTCGGCATAGCTATCGGGGACGATGAAGGCGACCGCCACCGAAGCGATGCAGACGACGGCAAGGACGATGAAGCCGCCTGCCGATCCGGCGGCCGGGATGATGTAGAGGGCCAGCAAAAGCGCCAGCGCGCATTGCGCCAGGGTCTGAAGGGTGACGAAGAAGCCGCCGATGCGCTCGGCCCGGCGTGAACGGGCGATCAGTTCCGTGGCGACCGCCACCAGCCCACCCTCGGCGAGGCCTGCCACCGCGCGGGCGGCAATCAGCGAGGTCGAGGTCAGCGCATAGGCGGTCGCCCCGTTCGCCAGCGCCAGCAAGAGCAGAAGGACGGCACTTTTCAAGCGCATATTGTGGGCGGACAGCATCATGGCGATGGCCGCCGATCCGATGCCGATGGCGATCATCTCCGCCGTGGCGACCAGCGCGAGTTCGTCACCGCTGACATGCCCTTCGGTGTAGAGCGCGCCGAGAAGCACCGGCTGCAGCCCGAGAATGAGCAGGCCGACCGAGCCGATCCACAATGCCGAGGCGAGTTGCGCCCCAGTGGGGTTGCCGACCAGCCAGTCGCCGTTCCCGGCATCCGCGTTACCAGCAGAAGTCACGGTCGCCTCCCAACGTCCTTGCCTGACGGCAAAAAAACTGACAGTCTGTCAGCATTTAGAAACTGATACTCGATCATATTCGTTTGTCAATCAGTAGCGGGACTTGGCACCAACAAGGCTGGGGATGGTCTTGGCGATCGAATGGTCTGGGCGATCGAGAGGATGGCGGCATGAACGAAGCAGTGCAGATGACGACCGAACCGAGGCGCAGGCCCAAACAGGAGCGCAGCCGCGAGCGCATCGACGCCATCCTGTCGACGACCATGCGGCTGATCGGCGAGAAAGGCATCGACGCCGTCACCATGAAGGAAGTCGGCGCACAGGCCGGCGGGCCGATCGCCACCGTCTATCATTACTTCCCCAACAAGTCGGCGATCCTGGCGATGCTCTACGAGCGATTCTCCGAAGTGAGCCGCGCCCGGCTTGCCGCGATCGTTGCCGACGTCGGCGGGCTGAGCGACGTTATCGCTGCGGCCGACCGGCTGCTCGACGACTACTATGAGCGCGTCGCCGGCGACCCCGCCATTCAGGACCTGCAAAACGCCATCCAGGCTGACAAGGCGCTGAAGAATCTCGACATCGCCGAAACCCGGCGCCAGGCGACGATGTTCTGCGACCATGTCGGCCCCTTTCTCGCGCCAGAGCGACGCAATGAGTTCGGCCGTATGGTTTTCCTGATCTTCCAACTGGCCGGCGGCGTCGTGCGCATGGCGCTGACCCAGAACCAGGAGGAAAGCCGCCACACCATCGAGGACTACCGGTCGATCATCCATACGCAGCTGGGGTTGTTTCTCTAGCGCCCGATTCGACCCCGTCCGGTCTGGTGGATGAGGTTTTCGAAGCCGTCGGCCAGGTTGGCGGTGCCGGCGGCAACGATCTTCGACAGGTTCCTGGCGCGACCTGGGGTCTTGTTGGCATCGAGCAGCACGGCCCTGCCCTCATGCACGACAAAGTCGAATTTGCCATAGTCGAAGCCCAGCTTCCGACGCAAGGCGCGCAATTCGTCGGGAACCGCAACCGGCTCCCGGCGGATGGTGTCGTCGCCCTTGACCAGGCGCTGCGGCGAGACATAGCGGGTGCAGCGCTCCCGATCGCCGCAGAATATCCAGAACCGCGCCGCAAACCCGTCGGGCTCGATTTCGGGAATGAATTTTTCCACGATCAGGTCGGCACGCCTGAAAATCTCCGGCGCCACATCGGCCAGCGAGGCATGCACCTGATAGCGGTCGAAGGTCTGCGCGCCCGGGAAAGGCACTGCCTTGCCGGCCCGAACGGATTTTCGGTTGAGCTGCTCCTCGGGCGTCCCCCAATGATTGAGGTTGCTCTTGACGATGACCTGGCCGCTCCAGTTGGCACCCTCCTCGAGGATAGCACCGCTGATGCGGCGCTTGGAAATGTCGGTTGCACCAAGATTGAGACAAATCGGAAATCCGCGCGCGTAGTCGACATAGTCCGATGGCGTCACTGTCGCGTCGACATGCAGGACGGCAATATCGGCGTTATGACTTGCCGAGGGTCCACGCATGATCTGCACGGAGTGACCGCGCCGTTTCAACTCCGCCAGGACGTCGAACAGCATGTAGGGGCTGTCCTGGCGCAGCAGGAGGCCCCGCCGGCTCTGGAAGCGGTCAAATTCATGCGTTATGACGGCAATGCGGGCCATGGCCTTTCCTGCATGAGGTAACTCGCAAGGCAACCAACAGCCTGGAAGGAAATATGTCCAGCCTTTCCCCAAACCGTTCCGCATGACTGAGCATTGGGACGCAATTCGCCGTCATTGGCGGCTTCTCGGGTCGCCGCTGTGTCCGCCCCCGGAAGCTGTCGCCGCCTATGAGCGCGAACTTAGCCTGCAATCAGTCGATGTGGTGCTGCTCGGGGTCACGCCGGAGCTTGCCGGCCTCGGAAGGACCATGCTCGCGATCGACGAGTCCACTGCCATGATATCGGGCATCTGGCCGGGCGATACCGCCTCGCGCAAGGCGGTGATCGGCAACTGGCTGGAGTTGCCGCTGGGCGACGAAAGCGCCGGGGCGGTGATCGGCGACGGCTGCCTGTCGGCGCTGGACTCCTCGGTTGCACGGCAGGCGCTGCTTGCCGAGATCGCGCGTGTGCTGAAGTCCGATGGGCGGGCTGCATTGCGCGCCTATGCAAGCCCTCAGGTGCCGGACGATCTGCAGGAGGTCCGGGCGCTGACGCTGTCCGGTGGTGTCGCGACCTTCCACGAACTCAAATGGCGCATTGCCATGGCTTGTGCCGGCGGCGATCCCGACCGCGCCATTCCGGTGCGGGCGATCCTCGACGCCTTCGATGCGCTGTTTGCCGACCGGGAGGCCCTTGCCGCGACGACCGGATGGGAGATGCCGGTCATCGGCACCATCGATGTCTATGCGAATTCGCAGACTGTCTACAGTTTCGCCCCGGCGGCGACGCTGGTCGAAGAGGCGAGCCGGTTTTTTGACAGTGTCCGCCTCGCGCCGACAGGGACCTATGGGCTGGCTGAACGCTGTCCGCTTCTGGTGCTTAAATCGCCGCGGCGCCGGTAGGGTCTGCCGTCGGATCGCGGCACGGCTCCAATTGGCACAATTGTGCTCACCGTTCGCCTTGACTCTCGAAAGCCACGCGCTTATTTCAGCGCCACGTTAGCACTCTCCCCAGGTGAGTGCTAACGCACATCCGGCACCGCCGGATCGAGGAACAGCTCTCACCGTTCTCATTCGAGGAAGAAAAAATGGCAAAGTCGAAGTTCCGCCCGCTTCATGACCGCGTGGTCGTACGCCGGGTCGAATCCGAATCCAAGACCGCCGGCGGGATCATCATCCCGGATACGGCNATGACCGCGTGGTCGTACGCCGGGTCGAATCCGAATCCAAGACCGCCGGCGGGATCATCATCCCGGATACGGCGAAGGAAAAGCCGCAGGAAGGCGAGATCATCGCCGTCGGCTCCGGCGCTCGCGACGAAGCCGGCAAGCTGGTCCCGCTGGACGTCAAGGCCGGCGACCGCATCCTGTTCGGCAAGTGGTCGGGCACCGAAGTCAAGCTCAATGGCGAAGACCTTCTGATCATGAAGGAATCCGACATTATGGGCATCATCGGCTGATNGCACCGAAGTCAAGCTCAATGGCGAAGACCTTCTGATCATGAAGGAATCCGACATTATGGGCATCATCGGCTGATCATCGGCCTCACCGTCAACTAATTTCGGGCTTGATCGCAAGCCCCCTGCCAGGAGCTAAAAAATGGCTGCTAAAGACGTAAAATTCTCCCGCGACGCCCGCGAGCGCATGCTGCGCGGCGTCAACATCCTCGCCGACGCAGTGAAGGTCACGCTCGGCCCCAAAGGCCGCAACGTCGTCATCGACAAGTCGTTCGGCGCACCGCGCATCACCAAGGACGGCGTCACCGTCGCCAAGNGGCCGCAACGTCGTCATCGACAAGTCGTTCGGCGCACCGCGCATCACCAAGGACGGCGTCACCGTCGCCAAGGAAATCGAGCTTGAAGACAAGTTCGAAAACATGGGCGCGCAGATGGTCCGCGAAGTTGCTTCGAAGACCAACGACATCGCCGGCGACGGCACCACGACCGCGACCGTTCTGGCGCAGTCGATCGTCCAGGAAGGCCACAAGGCCGTTGCCGCCGGCATGAACCCGATGGATCTGAAGCGCGGCATCGATCTGGCCGTCACCGAAGTCGTTGCGGCTCTCGGCAAGGCTGCCAAGAAGATCAAGACCTCCGAGGAAGTTGCCCAGGTCGGCACGATCTCGGCCAATGGCGACGAGTCGGTCGGCGCCATGATCGCCGAAGCGATGCAGAAGGTCGGCAATGAAGGCGTCATCACGGTTGAGGAAGCCAAGACCGCCGAGACCGAGCTGGAAGTCGTCGAAGGCATGCAGTTCGACCGCGGCTATCTCTCGCNGAAGCCAAGACCGCCGAGACCGAGCTGGAAGTCGTCGAAGGCATGCAGTTCGACCGCGGCTATCTCTCGCCCTACTTCGTCACCAACGCCGACAAGATGGTTGCCGAGCTCGAGGACGTCTACATCCTCCTGCACGAGAAGAAGCTGTCCAACCTCCAGGCCATGCTGCCGGTTCTCGAAGCCGTCGTGCAGACCTCCAAGCCGCTTCTCATCATCTCGGAAGACGTCGAAGGCGAGGCTCTGGCCACGCTGGTCGTCAACAAGCTGCGCGGCGGCCTGAAGATCGCCGCCGTCAAGGCGCCGGGCTTCGGTGATCGCCGCAAGGCCATGCTGGAAGACATCGCCATCCTCACCGGTGGCCAGGTCATTTCGGAAGACCTCGGCATCAAGCTCGAGAATGTCGGCCTCAACATGCTCGGCCGCGCCAAGAAGGTGTCGATCTCCAAGGAGAACACCACCATCGTCGACGGCGCCGGCAAGAAGGCCGAGATCCAGGGCCGCGTTGCCCAGATCAAGCAGCAGATCGAAGAGACCACGTCGGACTACGACAAGGAGAAGCTGCAGGAACGTCTGGCGAAGCTCGCG
>NZ_AYVN01000011.1:0-212024 GCF_000502815.1 Mesorhizobium sp. LSJC269B00 | reverse complement strand
GGGGATCACCTCGCCGATCGCNCCACCAGGCCGGCGTGATCGTCGGACACAACCAACTCGACGCCCTTGAGGCCGCGCGCCTTGAGGCCGACGAGGAAGTCCCTCCAGGCCGAGCGGCTCTCGCGATTGGCCATCTCCACGGCCAGGATCTGGCGCCTTCCGTCCCAGTCGATACCGACCGCGATCAGCACCGCCTGGCTCATGACAACACCGGCTTCACGCACCTTCTCGTAGCGCGCATCGAGGATGAGGTAAGGAAACGGCTCTTGAAGCGGGCGCCTGGCAAAGGCAGCGAGGCTCTCGTCCAGCCGCTTGTTGATGGCCGAGATCGACGAGGCCGAGAAAGCATGACCGCACAGCTCTTCCGTGATCGCCTTGACCTTGCGGGTCGACACACCCTGCACGTACATCTCGGCCAGCGTCGCCACCAAAGCCCGTTCCGAACGCTGGTAGCGCTCGAACAGCTCGGTGGAGAAGCGCCCGGCCCGGTCCTGCGGAACCCGCAGTTCGAGCTTGCCGACCCGCGTCACAAGGGTACGGCCGTAATAGCCCGAGCGATAGGCAAGCCGTTCGGGCGTGCGCTCGCTCTTCGAGGCACCCAGCGCCTCGTCCATCTCGGCCTCAAGCACCTCCTGCATCACCGCACGGAGCACTTCGTGCAATCCATCCGGGTTCGAAAGCAGAATGTCTTTGACGGCAGCGCTGGCGGTCTTAACTTCAGTCTTGGTCATGGTGGCGTTCCTTCGCGGGAATCAGGTGACGTTGAACATCACCAGCCTGCCATGACCGCCCTCTCTCAGCGAATTTGCAGAACTCTCAGCACACNCTTCAGTCTTGGTCATGGTGGCGTTCCTTCGCGGGAATCAGGTGACGTGAACAATCACCAGCCTGCCATGACCGCCCCCTCTCAGCGAATTTGCAGAACTCTCAGCACACTACCACGGGCTGCCGGCGAGCTGCCCCGGCGTGTGGAAGCTCAAAGGCGCTCGGGGGTGGTTCTCACTGACCGGGTCTGGAATCTGCCAGTCCCAGGAAAAGGTCCCTTTGTCGACGACGACGTCGCACGGCAGGAGGATCATGAAGCCATAGGTCATCGCATCGATAACGGGCGGGCACTGCTTGAACGTGCGAATGTCGCGGCCGTGGATCGCCGAATAGGCAGTGGCGGGCATTGCGCGCAGCCAATCCGGTAGAGCACCGCGCGCGAGGATCGGGCGTGGCAAATGCTCGATCAACATCGGATCACATCGGAAAATGACACGCATCGTCGCCTCCCGGCGTTGCGGTACCACGATTGCCGATCACACTCCAAGCGGCGATAAGGTAGGGCAATGCTGCACTAACACCTTGGACAAATTGGCGAGTTTTTCTTCAATTCAGGCGAGACCCAGCCATTTGCTAGGCCAAGCTGTTCCAAAGGCTATCCGGAAGGGCGCAACGCAGTCAACAAACCGCCGCGTCACACATGACCAACGGCACAATCGCCACCAAGACTGCCGCGTTTGCGAGGATAAACGGAGGGCGCTGCCAAGCAACCAGGCAAAAGATGAAAATGACGACGCCAACGACAACAAGATGCAGGCGAAAAGTTCACCGTGTCTTTGCGAGAACGACAGTCGACATCGTAGCTTGCATTTTGTCGTCACGACAATCCGGGCATCCTGTCTCGCCTGATGCGCCCTCGTCGGCCGACAGTGTATACGCAGATCAAAATGAAGGCAGACGGCATGGCGCAGCCAGTCGTTCGGATGATTGGAAGCTGAACAGCTGATATCCGCAGATGCTGTCGAGCGCGACGCTTGATAGGCTACTGCTTCCGTGCAAATGCTCCGTCATGCGAATTCTCCTCGTCGAAGACACGCACGACGTTGGCGAGGCAATCAGCCGCCGCTTCGAAACGATCGGCCATGCGGTCGATTGGGAGACGGACGGTCGTGCTGCCGCAGAAATCCTCGGTTTCACCAGCTACGATCTCGTCATACTCGATGTCATGTTGCCCGGCCTCGACGGGTTCGAAATCGTTCGAAGGCTCCGGCAGGCAAGAAAGACGACCCCAGTTCTGATGTTGACGGCCCGTTCGGAGATAGAGGACCGCGTTGGCGCGCTCGATATCGGCGCCGACGACTATCTGGTCAAACCGTTCGATTTCCGCGAATTGGAAGCGCGCGCCCGTGTTCTGCTGCGGCGGAAAAGCGGCGAGGCGACCAACATCGTTCAGTGCGGCGATGTCGTGCTCGACCGCGCCAGCCGCTCGGTCCGGGTAGGCAGGCGCGAGGTGCAATTGAAACGACGCGAAATGACGTTGCTTGAGATACTGGCGTCGCGGCCAGGTCGCGTCTTCAGCAAGGATGAACTTATCGATCAGCTTTTTGGGTTTGACGAGCCGGTCAATCAGAACGCGATCGAACTTTATGTCGGCCGGCTGCGCAAGAAGCTGGAAGGCGCCAAGGCGCAGATCGTCACCGTGCGGGGCATGGGATATCAGCTGGCTTCCGATGATACCGGCTGAGCCTTCCCTTTTCACGCGCCTGGCGGTCCGCATCTCGCTGGTGCTGGGCCTGGGCGCGGCTCTTCTGGTGAGTGCGGCGTGGTACTACGCGCGAACCGCCGCCGATGACGCCTATGACCGGCTTCTGCTAGGTGCGGCGATCCAGATGGCGGACAGCCTTACGGTTGAATCCGGTTCACTCATCGTCAACTTGCCGGTATCGGCTTTTGAGCTCCTGGGCCTCGCCAGCCGCGACCGCATCTTCTATCGCGTGATCGATCCTTCCGGCGCGACGCTGACAGGTTATGCCGATCTGCAAACAGAAGTTGATCTGGCAGCAATACACGATGTCCCGGTATTGGAATCGGCGCGTTATCGCGGCGAACCGGTCCGCATAGCGGTGGTGGCTCGCGCTCTATCCGATCCCGCCGTATCCGGTTGGGCGCATGTCATCGTTGGGCAGACCACGGAAGCGCGCAGTGCGCTCGCGGGGGAGTTGACGCTCAGAGCGACCGTCCTCCTGGTTATCATGAGCATATTGGCATTGGCTGGGGCGATGGTGGCCATTCGCTATTCTCTGCAACCGGTCAAGCATCTGGGAGCGACGCTTCGCCGTCGTGATCCACAAGACCTTACGCCCGTGACAGTCGTCGTCCCGCGAGAATTGCGGCCTTTCGTTACTTCCATCAATTATTTCATGAGTCGGCTCGACGAGCGCGTGAAACTCCTGCAGCGCTTCATCGCCGACGCGGCGCACCAGATCAGAACGCCGCTGACGGCACTTACCGCGCAGCTCGATCTGTTGAGTCAAGCCAAGCTGGACAAGTCGAGCCGCCAGCATCTCGATCGCATACAGCAGCGCGCCGGCGAACTTGCGCGCCTGACCAACCAGTTGCTCAGCCACGCCATGGTCATCCATCGTGCCGATTCCGTGCAGCTTCAGCCGCACCACCTGGCAGACGTCGCACGGCGCGCTTTCCGTGCGGCGGTTCCGATAACTATCGATCCGGACATCATCGTCTCCTTCGAGGCGCCTGACGATGAACCTGTCGTGCTTGCGGACGCCGTCAGCCTGCGTGAAGCGATCGTCAATATCATCGACAATGCCCTGCGCCACGGAGTGATGTCGCGCCTTGAGGTCAGGGTACGCAGCGACGGTACGCTTGCCCATGTCGAGGTCGAGGATGACGGACAGGGCATTCCGCCGAGCGAGTGGGAGCGAGTCACGCAGCGCTTCGAAACGTCCAAATCTCACGACGGCAGCGCAGGTCTGGGTTTCGCCATCGCGTCGGAGGTGGCGGCGGCTCACGGTGGCGCGCTGACCTTTCGCGAGAAAAGCGAGGATGGCGGGAAGCGCACGCAAGGGTTCACCGTCACCTTGACGTTGCCCATCGCCAGAGAGAAGGCAGGATGATAGCGAGAGCATTGCGGGCATTCACTTTACTGGCTGCAATCCTTTTGTGCGTCGATCAGGCGGCAAGAGCTGCTGAAGGAAGCAGCGCATTTTTCCCTTCGCCACAGCCGGAGAAGGATCGACTGTCGATCCACGCCGCGACCGATCTGGTGGCGATGGAACCCCTGATCCGGGACTTTCAGTCCGTTTTCCCCAACGTTGCAGTCGACTATGTTGAATATGTCACCAACGACTTGCAAAAGAGTGCCAGCGAAGCCTGTCGGACGGGCGCGGTGCTGGGCGACATCTTGTTGTCGCCGTCGGTCGACCAACTCGTGAAGCTCGCCAATGACGGCTGCGCGGCGCCGCACGTGTCGGCGGAAACCGCGCATGTCGCCGACTGGGCAAACTGGCGCGACGAAGTATTCGGCTTTACCTACGAACCGGCCGTCTTCGTCTACAACGCCCGCCTCGTGCCGTCCGGCGACGTACCGCGCACCCACATCGAACTCGCCGATCTTCTTAGGCGGCGGATCGATTTTTATCGTGGGCGGGTCGGAACGTTCGACATCCGGCTTTCGGGCATCGGCTACCTATTGGCGTTCAGTGATGCGCGGCAGACGACCGCGGTCTACGGTCGGCTTCTGGAAAGCATGAGCCGAGCGGAAACCGTGGTTCGTTGTTGCACCGCGGAGACCCTTCAGGACGTTGCAAACGGGACCCTGTATATTGGCTACAATATGATCGGGTCATACGCCTATGCGGCGGCCAGGGACAATTCCGACTTAAGGGTCGTTGTCCCGCGGGACTATGCGCTGATACTCAGTCGTGGCGCGCTCATTCCGAAGACGGCACCGAGTATGGCCCTTGCCAAACGATTTCTCGACTACCTTCTGTCAGCCCGGGGACAGAAAGTCGCGAGGGAAAGTTCCTTTTTCTTCGCCGAGAATGGGCAATTGCCTGACGGAGCGGACGGCCCGGAAACACTTGGCGAGTCTGGTATCGCGCGCGCCATTCGCATCGGCCCTGCGTTACTTGCCGTACAGGACGAGGCGCTGCGCCGCCGCTTCATCGAAGATTGGAGCAAGTCGATGATCGGTGCCCAGGGCCAGCGACCGTGACCCCGCAGGATGCCGCTCCAAAATTTCAACAATCTCAGCGATATGTCGATGTGGCCGATCCGGCTGTCGTCGAGAAACTGAGCACGACCCATCGGGCCCAAGTCGGCTGAGCAAACCTCTACATTGCCGTGACAGGTTGGTGACAGGTCAGGATGATACTCGCCTTTTGTGCCTGGAGGATGTACGATTTAGGCGAACTTGGAGGAGACCTCAATGAAAAATCGTCTTGCGACGATGACGGCCGTGCTTTCGCTGTCAGCCGCTTTCGCGACGCTTGCCCCCGCTGCCGAAATTCCCGCCGGGTATCCGGACAACTACAAGGATCTGGTGGCCGCCGCCACCGCGGAAGGACACCTCAGCATCTATTCGACGACCGATGCGGCGCTGGTCCAGCCCTTGCTCAAGGATTTCGAAGCAGCGTTCCCCGGGATTGCCGTAGAATATTCCGACCTCAATTCGACCGAACTCTACAATCGCGTCATTGCCGAAACCGCTTCGGGCCAAGGCACGGCGGATGTCGCCTGGTCTTCGGCTCCGGATCTGCAGATCAAACTTGCCGCAGACGGTTATGCGCAGGAGTACAAATCCGTCGAGGCGGCTCACGTTCCGGCCTGGGCGTCGTACAAGGGCATGATCTATGGTGCCACAGCCGACCCGGTGACTTTCGTCTACAACAAGCGTCTCGTGCCTGAAGGCGATGTTCCCGCAAGCCACGCCGATCTGCTCAAGCTGATGACCGGCAAGACCGCCGATTACGACGGCAAGATCGCGTCCTACGATCCGGAAAAGTCCGGGGTCGGCTTCTATTTCTACAACCAGGACGCCAAGACCTGGACCGATTCCTGGGCGCTCAACAAGGCTTTTGGCAAGGCCCATATCAAGCTCTACAGCTCCGCCGGCTCGATGATTGAGAAGGTCACGTCTGGCGAACATTCCATCGCCTACGGCATCTTCGGCTCGTATGGCCTCGCCAAACAGGCCAAGGACGAGAACCTTGGTGTGATAATCCCCAAGGATTATGTTTTAGTGACCACCCGCGCCACGATCATTCCAGCGGAAGCCAAGGATCCCAATGCGGCGAAGTTGTTCGTCGACTATCTGCTGTCGGCGCGCGCGCAGAAGCTGATCGCCAACGACATCAAGCTCTATGCCGTTCGTGATGACGTTGAGGGGGCAACCACGCTGGCGTCCATAAAGGCCGCTGCCGGCGAAAATGTTCATCCGATCGCGCTCGACGACAAACTGCTCGAAGGCCTGGACGAGACGACACGGCTGGCGTTCCTCAACGAGTGGCAGAAAGCCATGAAGGGCGAGTAATCGCCTGATCGGGAGTGCCGCCACAATCGGCTCTTCCGCCCTTCTTGCTGTTAAGAACCATCGGAACGGCGCGCTTGCGCTCTTGCTAGCGGACGGCCCCCGGCTTTGTTCGAGGCGATCATGCCCTTCCGCGTCTTTCGTGTCAGCACCAATCTCCTCGCCATCCTGGTGGTGTTGGCGCCGGTAACGCTGATCATCTACCAGAGTTTTCTGTCCGGCCCGTTCTTCCAGAAGACCGCGCATCTGTCGCTGAAGGCTTATAGCTTCATCCTTGCAGATGCGGATTTCTGGCTGGCGCTGACGACTTCGCTCAAGCTCGCGGTGGGGATGACATTGATCGCCGTTCCGGTGGGAATCCTGCTGGCGTTCATCATCGTGCGTACCGACGTGCCGGGCAAGCGCTGGCTGGAGCCGATCATCCTCATCCCGGTGTTCATGTCGGCGGTAGTGCTGGCCTTCGGCTATGTGATGACGTTGGGACCAGTCGGCTTCGTCTCGCTGGCGGTCAAGTCGGTGATTGGCTACGTGCCTTGGAATGTCTATTCGGTGACATCGATCGCGATTATCGCCGGGCTCACCCATGTCCCGCATGTCTATCTCTATGCGTCGGCGGCGCTGCGCAATGTCGGCGCCGACCTGGAAGAGGCGGCACGCATCGTCGGCGCCGGCCCCTGGCGCGTCGCCGCCAGCGTGTCGCTGCCCATGGTGATGCCGGTGGTGCTTTATGCGGCGGTTCTAGTGTTCTTCCTTGGTTTCGAACTTTTCGGCCTGCCACTGGTGCTTGGCGATCCGGAAGGGGTGTTGGTTCTCGCCACCTATCTCTACAAGCTCACCAACAAGCTCGGGGTTCCTTCCTACCAGTTGATGGCCGTAGTGGTGGTGGCGATCATCATGATCGCGCTTCCGCTGGTGGTGCTGCAGCGCTACATGCTGCGCAATGCCAGCCGCTATGTGTCTGTCAAGGGCAAGGGCAGCCGGCACAACCCCATTCGGCTGGGCGCGCTTCGCTGGCCGGCCTTCGCGCTCGTAGTGGCATGGTTCGCGGCCACGGTGATCATACCGGTGGGCGGCGTCGCAATTCGCTCGCTGGTGACAAGCTGGGGCGTCGGGGTGAACATCTTCGAGGTGCTGACGTTAGATCACTATCGCGATCTCGCTGACTATCCGAATGTCGTCAGCGCCATTGTCAACACGGTCGGTGTTGCGGTCATCGGCGGTGCGGCTTCGATCGCGGCCTATACCGCCGTGGCACTCGCCGGTCACCGCTCGAACGCACCCCTGACCAAAGTCGTCGACTACGTGGCCATGATACCGCGGGCGATGCCGGGTATTGTGGCTGGCCTCGCCATGCTGTGGATCTTTCTGTTCTTCAAGCCGATCGCGCCTCTGCGTGCCACGATGATCTCGGTGTGGCTTGCCTATACCATTGTCTGGTTCGCCTATGGCATGCGACTGATTTCCGGAACGCTCCTGCAGATCGGCAAGGAACTCGAGGAAGCCGGCCGGTCAGTTGGCGCCAGCGAAGGCCGGGTCGCCAGGGACATCACGCTGCCGCTCATCCGTGGCGGGATGTTCTCGGCCTGGCTGCTGATCTTCCTGATCTTCGCGCGTGAATATTCGACCGGCGTTTATCTGCTCGGGCCGGGAACCGAAGTGATCGGCTCGCTCATGGTTTCCCTGTGGGGCACCGGCGCGATCGATCTGGTCTCCGCTCTTGCCGTCATCAACACCGTCATCATCGTGACCGGTCTCGCCGTAGCGATGCGCTTTGGAGTCCGCCTCAATGACTGACATCATCATAGACGGCCTGCGCCTCAGTTACGGCACCCTCGAGATCCTGAAAGGTGTGTCCTTCTCGGTCGAACCAGGCCAGATTGTCGCCTTGCTCGGCGCCTCCGGGTCCGGCAAGACGACGCTCTTGCGAGCGGTCGCCGGTCTGGAAACACCCAACCGCGGCAAGATACTGCTCGGTGACAGGCCGCTTTTCGACGCGGAGCAGAACATCAATCTGGCGCCGGAAACGCGCGGTCTCGGGCTGGTATTCCAGTCCTATGCGCTGTGGCCGCACCGGACGGTGTCGGAGAATGTGGGTTATCCGCTGAAGCTGCGCAAAGTGTCTCGGGCGGATCTTGCCAGCCGCGTCCAGAAGGCTTTGGACAGCATAGGCCTCGGCAAACTAGGTGAGCGCTATCCGCACCAGCTCTCCGGCGGGCAGCAACAGCGCGTCGCGTTGGCCCGCGCGCTGGTCTACGAGCCGAACGTGATCCTGCTCGACGAGCCGCTGTCCAATCTGGACGCCAAGCTGCGCGAGGAAGCGCGGATCTGGTTGCGTCGCCTCATCACCAATCTCGGCCTATCGGCACTGTGCGTCACCCATGACCAGGTCGAAGCGATGGCGCTCGCCGACCGCATCCTGCTGCTCAATGGCGGCCAGATCGAACAGGACGGAACGCCCAAACAAATCTACAACAGGCCGAAGAGTCTGTTTGCAGCAGAGTTTATGGGCGCCAGCAATCGCCTTGACGGCGTGGTCGCCGCCATCAAGGGCAACCGTGCGGAAATTGTCGCGAACGGCATCCATCTCGTGGGCAGTGCTCAGGAGGAGCTGACCGTCGGCACCAAAGTCACCGCACTCGTCCGGCTTGAGCGGGTGACGTGGTCCGGGAAGGACGGCCCGGGGCGTATTGCCATGACCTGCGTCGAGAGCCTTTTCCTCGGCGACCGGCACGAGGTGATTTTCGAAGGCAATGACCTGACGGTCCGGACTTATTCCCGCGATGCCCTTCCGTCCGGCCAGTACTACGTTGAATTCCCCGTCGAGGACCTGATGGTTTTCGCGGCGGAACGCGGGAGCCGAACGCTGGGCACGACCAAGTAATTTGATGCGGGCATTGAAGTTCGACCACCCGCTACCGCGAACGGCGACCACAAAAATTCCGCCGGGAAGAAGAAGCCGTTCGCGGCAACGAGCCGGTCGTAAATCTCGTTCAGCTCGTCGGTCGTGACGCTTTTGACCGAGCGCTTTGTCTGGCCCTTGCCGACCCAGCAAGCGTCATAGACGCGCTGGGTGACGCCCTTCAATGTTGGGCCACCAGGATCATTCTTATTGTTTTGAATAGTCGCCTTCGTGCGCGAGCACCTTGGCAAGCGATTCCTTCTCACGGGAAACTGCCATTACAATTCCTCTTGGGTTGTGTTGATGCGTGTTTTCCGGCTATGCCATTCGGCAGAGGCGGATCGAAGAATGTCGGCTATTTCGAAGTGGATTCGGGACGCACGTGCGAAATTGCCCGAGCATGTTTCTGTCGGCCGCCACACCTATGGCGTCACTTGGCGGAAGGTGCTTTTCCCAACTAGTGAATCTCCCCTAGACGTGGGGAGCTTCTGCTCAGTTGCTGGCCAAGTCCTCTTCATGTGTACTGGTCAACACCAGACAAAGAGTGCCACTTCATTCCCGATTTATAGCCGCCTCCTGAAGCAGCCTGAGCCGATACCCAACGCCGGAAAGCCTGGAGGCATTACGATTGGCAACGATGTTTGGATTGGCCACGGCGCCATCATATTGCCAGGCGTGACCGTTGGCGATGGCGCCGTTGTGGGTGCCGGCTCCGTGGTCACCAAGTCTGTCGAGCCGTATTCAATAGTCGCCGGCAATCGTGCACGAGTCATCCGCAGTCGGTTCCCTACTGATGTCATTGCACAGTTGCTGGAAATAAAGTGGTGGCTATGGGAAGAAGATAAGATCAAGAGCGAGGCAGCTATTCTCACCGGTCCGATCGAGACTTTCATTGCTAAGCACGCGACCAGAACCAAGTCGGTGTCGAGCCGGAAGGTCTAGCGATCTGGGCCATCGGCGCGATGCGATGTCGTCACGCCTGAACCTTCCTGGGAACAAGGGATTGGTGTAGAAACGATCGATGAGAAATTTTACGCTGAAATTGCTCTACCAGTATGATGCCTATTTCGCGGGGCTGGCTGCAGCGGCGACCGGCCTATCTGCCTACAGATTGGGTGCCGGATACTGGCTCTCAGGCATTGCCGCGCTGGCTATTTTCCTGTTCGTCGCCATAGCGGTTGACCAATATTTTCTCTGGTCATTCGATAATTACCGCGACCGGCAAAACAGCAGGACCAGATAATCATCAGGCCCAAGCCCCTACAACAAATGGGTTGTGGAGCAAAATTAGGTATTGCTGGGCGGCCGAAAGGACTTGGTCGGGTACATCGCCTACGGCGACAAGGAATTATACCACCGCGGCGTAGGCGCGAAGATGATTGCAGGATGGAGCGCTCGGACCAGGCTGAGGGCATCCGCATCGTCACTGTAAACTTCCGAAATCACCAGCGATCCGATTGAATGTCTTCATCATCGCCCCTGGCGATCGCATGACTTTTGGAAGCTCCTCTGGCCCGAAAACAACCAGCGCCACCACAAAGATGACCACCAGGTGGGTGATGCCAAATCCGAACATCGGTTCGGACTCTCGCGCACATCGCCGGTAGCGACAATCTCTCCGCGGTTTTGCGACCGATCCGGTTGAACGCCTCGATCGACACCGCCAAGCCCGGTCATCAAACCGCTCGCATGGGCCATTCCACCATGAGGCCGCGCGATTGCCGTTCATATTTCGGGCCATGTGGACCGCCCGTCAACCCCTGCAAAACCTTGTGGTGAAGCCGGAGCTTGACGGCGAAAGTGCGGAAACCGGCTTCCATTTAGTCAGCATCTGGCGAAGGCCGCAGGGTCGAGCAGTTGCTTCGCGTAAAAACGCAAGCAGATCAAGATGACCGAACCGATCCGCTGTGTCATCGACACCGTGAACGATCCGCACGAAATCAGCCTCGATGAGAATATCACGCGCGAGGTAACCAGCTTCAGGTGTTGTTCGTTCATCCGACGATTTGAGCAGTGGACGGGGTGGTTGTGCAAGCCTGCCGCCTACATCGATTGTGCGTGTCGTCGCGGCAGCTATGACGGGGAATCGTTCAAATCCGCTGCTTTAGATTGGCGATTTCGTCAAAGACTGTGTGTTACGCCACTCACCTGCCGCTAAAGATGAAGAAACCGCGCGATGGCAGTCAGGCAAAGGGCATAAAAGGGGCTTGATCTCATGAACAGAGTTGTTCTCATGGCGGTAGCACTTGCTGCGATGCTGTTCGGCACGTCTGTCGAAGGCAAGGCCGCGGGCCTGGTCGCCACCATTGATGTATCTTCGCAGACCATGACTGTCAGCCGCTATGGTCAAGTGCTTTACCGATGGAGCGTATCCACCGCCCGCAAGGGTTACATCACCCCGCGCGGCGCCTATCGGCCGCAACGGACAGCGCGGATGTGGTATTCGCGCAAATACGACATGTCGCCTATGCCTTATTCGGTATTCTTCCGTGGCGGCTATGCCATTCATGGCACCGGCGCGGTGAGATACCTTGGACGCCCGGCGTCGCATGGCTGTGTCCGCTTGCACACCGCCAATGCCGCGACCTTCTATTCAATGGTGCGGGAAGTTGGCTTCGGCAACACGCGGATCGTCGTCACCGACTGAGGCTCGGCGCCGACGAAAAGACACCCACGGCAAGCGGCCGTGCCCGCCTTTGGCTGGCTCTCGCCCGGCGAGATGGTCAACGACTTCACGGAGATCACGCCGGGGCCGTTGATGATGCGTGCTGCAGTTCGTCGGCCATATTGCGGCTTTCCGCGCACTAGGCGCGCTCAATCCGCTCGACGGCTTACCCGCAGTCGGGGCACGAATGGGTTGGGTCAGGCGTCCGGACTAAGCCGACGGCGTTGGAATCCACCGGTTGTGGTGGGCCAAGATCAGCTAGTAGTCATCCGTTTTGGGACAATTGCCCGTGCGAAAAGTTCCCGAACTGCATGACAGCGAACCGGCCGCGTTGACCCGGATAAAGCGTGTGGCTCAAGGGCAGGTCGTTCCAGCCAATTGACACGGGCTTCAGGGGCAGAAATGGCCAGTACGATCGCTCCAGCAATCGCTCTCGACAATCTCCCGTGGGCTGTCATCGTCAGCCTGTCGGCGCGACTTGATCCCTTCCGGTCAGTTCATGTACTCGACCATGCGGTCGTGGAAGCACTCGCACTTGTTGAGGGTGTCTTCGTCCTTGTAGTTCGTCTTGAGATAACCATAGGCCATGCCGCAGGCGACCTTGGCTTCCGACGCCCAGATGAAGGCGGGGCGGGACGAATTGATCCATTCCGAGCTGTTGGCGACGGCCACCGACTCGTCCATGAGCTTCACCACCTCGGTCTTGAGATCGACGATGTTGTCGTTCAACACCAAATTCGACGTGCCGACGGTCCGGCAATAGTCGGCCACCGGCCCTTCGATAATGTCGGCGGCCTGAAGTCCTGTCGCGCATATCGACAGCAGCCCGGCTCCGAAAGCCACTCGCAAAACTCTGTTCATGCTCCTCACCCCGTCCCTTTCGCCCCTTAGACCACGTCCGTCTTGGTGCCGTGGCTGTCATCGTAGAGTATTTTGACCGCATCGGCGGCGCTGTGGAATGTGTAGTTCTCAAGCACGGCGACCGTATGATAGTTGTCGCCGCCGCCGTCGGTATCGACCTTGACCTCGGCATTGGCCGAGGACTGCGCGATCTCCACGAAGCCGCCGCCTACGAGATCGGTGACGCCAGCCAAGCCTTTGAGCAACGAGGAAAGATCAAGCTGGTCGCCATCGTGGAAGTCTGCGATCAGGTCGGCTACCTCGAGCGAGCCGATGGTGAAGGTCCTTGTGCCATCGGAGGCAACGGACGTTTCCACGGGCGCAACAAGTGAGGTGTTGAGTTCGACCTCGATATAGTTGCCGGTCGTGCCGTCGGCCATCTGGAAGGTGCCGTTGCTTGCCACGGCCTGCCCATCGATTTCGCCGACAGCGGAGGTCGTTGTCGTGCTGATCGAAATAATACCGTTATCAGCAAGGTGTGACAATTCCCCAGAGTCACTGATGCCGTTGGCGTTGGCGTCCTTCCAGATCAGCAGGCTGCTGAAGGCATCGTCGTATTGATCGATGACGCCGTCATGATTGCTGTCGAGCGATGCAAGTGCCGCCGCGCCGCTGGCGAAATGGCCGCCGCCGAAACTCGGCGTAAACAGCTCGGTGCCATCATCGATCTTGCCGTTATGGTTGAGGTCGATCGCCAGCATGCCGTCGTTCGAGGTGTTCCAGGCAATTTGGTCTTTGGTTCCGTCACCATTGATGTCAAACTGGACGCCATGGCTGACGTCGGAGAAGGCGAAGCCATCATGGTTCAGATCCAGGATAATCGGATCGACCGATCCGCCGATCAGGGTGTTCAGGTTCGCTACCGTGACGTTCTGGAGATCGACCAGTGCTCCTACGCCGGCATTGGTGGTTGTCTGGGTATAGACGAACGTATGATTTACGCCCGAGATGGTTGCCGTGAATGCGAGCGTCGCCCCGGCGTTTCCGATGTCTGTGCCCATGAGATATTGGACAGCCGCCGCGAGAGCTGCGGTTGAGGTGATAGCCAACGGCGAGCCGCCGGCATCTGTTCCGAAGAAACTGGCGATGCCGTTGGTGACCGAATGAGATTCCACTGTATCTCCGCCGATCGTCAATACGGAGTCTCCTGCTCCGTCGACAAGGCCGGCGGTGGCGGCCACCAGAGTCCCTGGCAGGGCCAACTTGTCGGTCCCGGCGACGAAGTCAGTGATGATGTCATAGCCGGTGATCGTCCCGGCATTGCCGGTTCCGCCTATAACGGGTGTCGAATCCCCAGTCCCGATCAGGAAGGTGTCGGCGCCGGCGCCGCCCGTCAGGAAATCGTTGCCGCCCCGTCCGATAATGATGTCGTTTCCACCGCCACCGGACAGATGATCGACACCGGACGTACCATAGATCTGGTCGGCCAATGTGGCGTCGCCATTCACCGTGATGCCGGGATCGCCCGGATCATGCGAGAAGAAGGAGAAGCTGACCGAGCGCGCCTGGTAATTGCCACCACTATTGTCGAAGTAAGACAGCGTCCATGAGTCGCCGGCTGTAGGTGGGTGTGCGATCAAATAGCTGGCAAGCGTCGTGGAGGTGGCGTTGCCGCTGCCGTCCAGAAGGAAGATATGGTCGTAGTCGACAGTTGCCTTCATCAGGCCGGTGGCCGGATCGTAGAACCAGCTCTGTTCGAATGTTCCGGCGGTCAGATCGTCTTCGACAACTGCGAAATGGTTGGTGCCTATGACTATCTCGACCTGGACTTCCTGTTCGCGATGCGATCCCGCACTGCTGTCTCCGAACACGCCGGGATTTCGCTCCGCTACAGGTATCGGCGTTACGAAGGGCGACTCTTGAAAGTCGGTATAGACTACTAGAGTCGCGCTATGAGGATCGGCGATTATAGCATTTACCGTGGCTTGTGACAGGGCCAGGGTCGTGACCTGATCATTTCCCGAGGTAAGAGGGCTGCTGCCATTGCCCACCTGAGCAGTGTCGCTGGGCAGACTGGTCGGGGGCACTTCGTGGATGCCGACAGTCTGGACAGTCGTGTCGGTGCCATCGAAGACATTCAGCGTAAGGTTGGTGTTGACAGTATCGGTTACCGAGGCGGTTGGTGTGTAGACCAGGTTACCCAGCAGGTTGATGCCACCGGACGGATTGTAGAGCACGGTGCCGGTTGTCAGGGCGACATAGGTCACGCCGTTGTAGTAGAACACCCCAGTCGGGATCGTCCCTGTTGCGGTGACGATCAGGTTGTCGCCATCCGCATCCGTCGGGATCGAGACCAGCAGCGGATATCCATTGGGATAAGTCGGCGTGCCAAGGGTCTGCTGCCCCGGGTCGCTCGACATCCAGTTCTGGGTGCTGGCAACAACCGGTGCATCGTTGACGTCCGTCAGGTTGATGGTCAATGTCGTCGTCGAGAAGTCGCCGTCGCCGTCCTTGATTGTGTAGACGAACACGTCCGTGGTGTTCGCGTTAATGCTGTGAGCCGTCGACTGGTAGGTGTAGGAGCCGTCGACGTTGAGGTGAAGCGTGCCGTGCAGGCCCACAATGTCGGTGTTGACGCCACCCGATACTGCTGTCGTGGTGTTGCCGCCCGCCGCCCGTACGCCATCGATCGTGGCCCCGTCGGCGCCGGCGACGTCATTGACGAGCACGCCTGCCGCCGCCAATACGGTGAGCAAAGCGCCCTCGTTGACATTGCCGGTATCGGCATGCGCCGTCGGCACGTCGTCGATGATGTTGATGACCAGGTTGCCGGCCGGTGCGNATCCTTGATGGTGTAGGTGAAGACGTCGTCGTGGCCGCCCTGCGAGCCGGCATCGCGTACATAGGAGTAGGAGCCGTCGGCGTTAAGCGTCAGCTTGCCGTAGGTGCCCTGGATCTGCACGCCGAGCGAGCCGGTGAAGTCGGCATTGGTGTCGCCGGCCTGGACGCCAACCACCGCTGCGCCGTCTGCACCCAGGACATCGATGCCGGTCACCGGCGAGGTGGTGCCCACCGCCGTCAGCACGTTGCCGGCCTCGGCCGTGAACTGGTTGGAGGCTACACTGTCGGTATCGGCATGCGCCGTCGGCACGTCGTCGATGATGTTGATGACCAGGTTGCCGGCCGGTGCGCTGTCGCCGTCAGTGTCGGTGACGACGACTGCGAAGCTGGCGGTGGTGTTGTCGCCGGTGGTGTTGTCGACGAGCGTGTAGGAATAGCTGATCGTGCCGGCGCCGGTGGCCGGATTGTAGACATAGCTTGCCGTCAGCGAGCCGGTGGCGTCGGTGAAGGTCTGCGCGGCGCCGGTCAGCACATGGCCGCCGAGCGAGACTACCGACACGCCGTCCGGCGAAGTGAAGCCGATGGTGCCCGAGGTGGTCTCCGAGTTGGCGGCAGCGTTCGAGCCCGCGGACTCGCCGCCGCGTGCCGGAAGGCCGGCCTCATAGACGGTGGTCTCTCCTATGAGCCCAATCGATGGCGTGGAGTCCTTTCCCAAGACGCCGATGGTCAACTCGCGTGGCTCCAACTGCCCAAACTGCAGGTCCGTCGGGGGGAGCAAGGCCGAAAGGTCGAATCCGTCACCGATACCGCCTGGGGGAACCGTAAAGTCCCCACCAGCACTGCCCGGGGCACCTCCCGGACCAGCCGACATGGAACCGTCGGCGCCGAAGGCGACATCGACGTGGCTTGCTTCAAGGGCGGCCAGCAAGGCAACGCGCGGCACCTCGACGTCGCCGATGATGAAGGTCGGCACGTTCAGGGCGCCATCCTTGATCGCGATCACCGAGCCGTCGGCCTGTTCGAGCAAAAGGTTGTGGCCGTCGACCTTGATGTTGTCGATGGAAACGCTGGACGGAAGCCTGACCATGTTGCTAGCGTCGGCCACATATTCATGGGGCGCCGCCGCTGCGTTCGCCGCCGCGGGAGCCGCCGGTTGAACGGGCGCGCCGCTTCCGACGTCGACCGGCACCGGTTCGGACGCTGGCGGCGCGGGCGGCTGCGTCGAAGTTGCTTGCGCAACCTGGATCTCTACCGGCGTTGCCTGGCTGCTGTGTTCATTCGGCCCGGAATGCTCGTCGGCCAAACCCGAAAAACTGTCCAAATCGATATTGGTGGTCATTGCTGAAATCCCTCCGGCATTTCCCGGCAAGAGACAGGCACCTCCAAAGAATTGCAACCACTTGTAAGGCTGATTGATATAATCAGGTATGACGCTGCAGTTGAATGTTTAGGCTTAGTTAACTTCCGAGATATACTATGTTATGCGCGACCTGCCGTGAACGGGCGGTCGTGTCCCATCAGGTGGTGTAGCTCGGCAGTAGCGAAGCCGCTCACGAGCGCGCCGTTAGTAGCGCTGTAGCGAGCGAGCGGCGTGTGGGTGGTCATCGGCGCTTTCCGGTAGGGTTTGGTTGTTGACGCCAACCCATTTCGGAAGGACCACCGATGACCGACGACATGATGAACCTGCGCACGCTCGTGGAGAAGACCCCGGATGCCGATCTGCTGCGGGAGATGATCGGCTTTGCCGCCGAGCGACTGATGGAAATGGAGGTGGGCGCGGCCACCGGCGCCAGCTATGGCGAGAAGAACCCGCTGCGGCTCGCCCAGCGCAATGGCTACCGCGACCGGGACTGGGAGACGCGGGCCGGCACGGTCGAGCTGCGCATCCCGAAGCTCAGGAAGGGAAGCTACTTCCCAGGTTTCCTCCAACCGCGCCGCATGGCCGAGAAGGCGCTAACCGCCGTCATCCAGGAAGCTTATGTGCAAGGCATCTCGACCCGGTCGGTTGACGACCTGGTCAAGGCCATGGGTATGAGCGGCATATCCAAGAGCCAGGTCTTGCGGCTGTGCAAGGAGATCGACGGGAAGGTGAAGGCCTTCCTCGATCGGCCGATCGAGGGCGATTGGCCATACCTGTGGATCGACGCCACTTACCTGAAGGTCCGCCGCGGTGGGCGGATCGTCTCGGTCGCCGTTATCATCGCCGTCGGCGTTAACGCGGACGGCCGGCGCGAGGTACTGGGCATGGAGATTGGCACCTCGGAGGCCGAGCCGATCTGGACAGAGTTCCTGCGCAAGCTGACACGTCGCGGCCTGCGCGGCGTCAAGCTCGTTGTNCAACGCGGACGGCCGGCGCGAGGTACTGGGCATGGAGATTGGCACCTCGGAGGCCGAGCCGATCTGGACAGAGTTCCTGCGCAAGCTGACACGTCGCGGCCTGCGCGGCGTCAAGCTCGTCGTCTCCGATGCTCACGAAGGCCTCAAGGCGGTCGTCACCAAGGTGCTGTGCGCGACATGGCAGAGGTGCCGCGTCCACTTCAATGAGGAACGTGCTGGCCCATGCCGGCAAGAGCGGCCGCAGGGTCGTCTCAGCCTTCATCGCCACCGCTTTCGCCCAGGAAACGCCCGAGGCCGCGTCCGTACAATGGCGCGCCGTCGCCGACCAGATCCAGCCGAAGGTGCCGAAGCTGGCGACAATCATGGACGACGCCGAGCCCGACGTGCTGGCCTACATGACCTTCCCCAAGGAACATCGCGCCAAGCTCCACTCGACGAATCCGATCGAACGTCTCAACGGCGAGATCAAGCGGCGCACCGAGGTCGTCGGAATCTTCCCGAACGACGATGCGGTCGTGCGCCTCGTCGGCGCAATCCTGCTCGAACAGAACGATGAATGGGCAGTGCAGCGGGCCAGATATATGACTCTGGAAACGATCAGCCAGATGAGCGATGATCCCCTGATCAGCCTGCCAGCCGTGGCGCGCTGATCAGCCCGGCNCTCTGGAAACGATCAGCCAGATGAGCGATGATCCCCTGATCAGCCTGCCAGCCGTGGCGCGCTGATCAGCCCGGCCCATGCCGGAGAGCACGGCGACTAATGCCGCCAGCTACACCACGCCGCGGGACACGATCTGACGGGCAAAATGGCCGGATTATGCCTTCTCAAAAAACAGAAAGGGAAACCATGGCGCGAATAGCAGTTATATGATCTCTGCCAGGGACTTTCGTTCACCGGGGCAACGAGAAATGACGATCCGAGGTGTCCAATGCAGAATGGCTCGGGCGGCGCTGGGACTGAAAATAAGCGAGCTGGCCAGCCTTGCGGGGGTCGCCCCGACAACGATCACGCGATTGGAAGCTGGCACTCCAATAGGTCCACGAACACTCAGCTCGATTGAAAAAACTCTTGAGGAGGGAGGTATCAGGTTTGTCTTCGCTGAGAATGGAGACTGCGGCATAATGCTGAGTCCGTTTCAAATTACCTTTGTTGTGGAGTAGTATATATAAGTACAGCAGGGCAACTGCTAAGAAATCACCTGTCAAGCCACGCAGGAGGCGGCTGATGGAATATTTTTGCGGACTGGATGTTGCGTGGACGAAACTGCGGTGTCCGTCGTCGACGAACATGGTGAGGTGCATTTGACGGTCAAGGTGGAGACCGATCCGGATGCGTTGTTCGTGGTGTTGAAGCCGTTCGTGGCGCGGCTGCGGCGCGTCGGCCACGAGGCCGGATCGCTGTCGCCCTGGCTTAATCCCGAGCTTCTGAAACGCGGCCTTCCGGCGATCTGCCTGGAGACACAGCACGTGGGCGCCGCGATGTCGGCGCAGCGCAACAACACGGATGCCGCCGATGCGCTCGGCATCGCCCACATCATGCGCACCGGCTGGTTTCGTCAGGCCCATATCAAGACGCAGGATTGCTATCGGATGCGGCTTTTACTGACCCACCGGCGCAACCTGAAGCGCAAGTTCGTCGATTTTGAGAACGCCTCCGGCACTCGCTGAAGGCGTTCGGCATCAAGCTTGGCGGCACGTCGCGTGGCGCTTTCGACCAGGCGGTGCTCGCGGCCGATCCGCTGTCAGCCGAGTTGATGGACGCCATGTTGTCGGGGCGCGCCGTTCAGTGGCGGGAATATTGCCGGCTGCACGATCTGGTGGTGAGATCGTCGCGCGTAGCGAGCTGTGCCGACGCTTCATGGCCATCCCCGGCGTCGGCCCGGTGACGGCGCTCTCCTTCATGACGGCGATCGACGATCGCGCTTCCGCCGCTCGCGTGACGTCGCCGCCTACTTCGGGCTGACCTCGCGGCGATGGCAGTCGAGCACATCGATCGACGTCCAGGGACGCATCTCGAAGGCTGGCGACGCGGCCGTGCGGCGCGCGCTCTACGAGGCGGCGTCGGCGCTGATGACGCGCCTCCGCGGCATGGACAAGGGCAAAAGCTTGGGCCGGGAAATCGCCAAACGCTCCTGCCATCGCAAGGCGTGCGTGGCGGTGGCGCGCAAGCTGGCGGTGATCATGCACGCCATGTGGAGCGACGGAACGTTCTACGTCGGCGATCCGGCGGCAAGCCCAACCGACGCTGCCCAGCGCGCTCATCTCAAGGACCGCAAGCTGCTCGGAGCCCATCGATGAGCAGGGGATCGTCAGTTGAAACGCAGGGCGTCAGCAACGTGAACGACGCCAGCTGAACACGAAGATCCGCCTTGGCGGATGAGGACCGATGCAGACCAGGAACGACGGAACGCACGTTATCTTGCCTGCGGCCGCGCCGATCCACAGACGGCCGGACCGCGCTCGATTGCCTGTGACGATGCTCCGCCAGTCCGATGGAAAAGTGCGCCACGACGGTTCGAGCGCTGCCACAGTGCAGCCGAAACACCCGTCGCAGAGCGCGTAAGACTGCTCGGCGCATCGGAACTCGACGCCAAAACGTGGAAACGTAGCGTGGAGAATAAATTCGTATATTATCGTAGATGGAAGGAGAAACGACGATGCGTACAAATTCTCGCCTAGCACGACCGATTAAGACGGCTAGATAAAAGGCCGCGAGGTGCGGGCTGTGGCGGTCGTGTTATTCCAATAGGTTATTCCCAATTTTCGCGAGGTGCCTGTTTTTCCTGCACCTCTCAAGATCGTCGATTTTCGTTCTTCGTCCGTAGCTTAGTGCGATGTGCGACCGCCCGGCTGGCCTTTGTGGGGCTCGGGCTTGGAAAGGAGGGCGTGGTGAGAGCCGCTCGTCGGTAGCTAACGAGCTGTTGGATAGACCACGTTAGAACCTCGCCGACCCAGCCTGTATTGGCCCGCGATCGGCGAACGACCCCCGCCGCAGAGACGCGTCACTTCGGCCCGTGGAGCCGACGTCGCCAGCGCCGGCCGTAGGATGGCGGCCGAGCGCAGGCTTGTCGGCAGGCGCCGTACTCGGCACGGCGGATACAAGGCTCCACGGCCCCAACGAAACGCGTACCGGTCGAGACACGTCCGCCAACAACATTCAAGCTTTCATCGGGTCCGGCATCGGTCCAGAGGCACTGTGCATCGCCCGGCCGCATTGGCTCTTGACTGCCAGAGATCTACCCATCCTGACACGAATACGCAAACCGTCGTGTTACGGTCTGATGGTTTTTACGCCACTTGCCTAATCGCCATCAAAGCAAATGGGAGAGGTTGCCATGTCTAGGATCAACCGCCGCGCCTTGCTTCTCCACTCCGGCAGCGCAGTCGTCGCGTCGTCGATGACGGCAGCGGCGCTCGGCGCGGAGCCTCCGACCCGAGACCAAGAGCCATCCAGTTATCTGCGAGCGCTGATTGAGGCGCACAAGACAGCCTATGCTGAGTTCGGCAAAGCTCTGCACGAGATAGGCGGTGGCAGCGACGACCGCGCCAGAGCCAGCCGGGAAGAGGAGAGGGCGCTGCTCGCCATCTGCGGCTATCCTGCCGTTGGAGGAGATCGCCTGGTCAAGGCCCGATATCTTTTAGAGATCGAGGCGCGTGGCGAACTCGACCTCGCAGAGCATATGCAGGCCATTCTCCGATCGACGATGTTGAAGGGTTGATGTGACCGGCTCGCGGATGGTCAGGTGATGAACGTCTGGCATGCGCCTTCACGTCAGACATTTGTCGTGACAAATTCCCAAAAGCTGCGCCTTGTGTAACTGCCGGATGGGACGGATTCTGGCTGGACCGCCTCTATTGGCCCGCTGCGTGAGAGAACGATTGCAAGTGGTGGAGCGCACGGTAGTTTTGTTTTCCGAGAATTTCGGGTGCTTTCGCTTCAGCACTCTCGTGAGGCAGAACCTATCCTTGGGCGCCTTCCGCACCCACTCGGAACAAATAAAGAACATAAACGCCGTTCAAGGAATATGCTCCGATCGACCAGGCGTTTGCGATTGCTTATGAATCAACATGGTTATGTGGTCCGGAAAGCTCAATCGATTGACGAATCGAGCGCTCAAGCCGAAACCATGGCCGACATTGGGGAATGGATAATGGTCGGTCTGAACTGGGATAAGCTGCTCAATCCACAACGCCGCAAGGATAAGGCCAGAGGAAAGAGCGTTGAGCGCTCCGCCAAGACCGCTGAGCATCGTACCGAGCTCGAACGCGATCACGACCGTATCTTATTCTCTACGCCTGTCAGACGGATGCAGGACAAGACGCAGGTGTTTCCTCTCGATCCGCATGACAGTGTGCGTACGCGCCTGACCCATAGCCATGAAGTCGCCAACATGGCCCGCAGCTTTGGCACCGCCCTTGTCTACGTTTATCCTGAAGAGTTGAAACTGCCGAAGAGCGTCGTGGCGGAACGCAACGTCCCTGCCTTGCTTGAGGCTATCGGCCTTGCCCACGACCTGGGTAACCCCCCGTTCGGCCACCAAGGCGAAGACGCCATCCAGTCTTGGATGAAGGCCAGAGCTCCGGAGATATTCGAGGGATTGGACGAGGCTGCACTCAGGGACGACTTTTTGCGTTTTGAGGGCAACGCGCAGGCATTCCGGCTCCTGACGCGACTTCAGATCGTCAACGACTCTTTCGGCCTGAACATGACCTATGCCTTCCTCGCGGCGCTCATGAAGTATCCCAGCCCGTCGGACAAGGTGAACAAGAAGGTGCTTGCGCGCAAGAAGTTCAACTACTTCCAGTCCGAAGCCGATATCGCTGAGGAAGTGTGGGCCGAAACGGGCTTGGGTGAAGGGATCCGCCATCCGCTGACCTTCATTATGGAGGCCTGTGATGACATCGCTTATTCCATCGTTGATGTGGAAGATGCTGCCAAGAAGGGCCTGGTGAATTTCGATCGGCTGGCCGGCTTCCTGGAGTTCGAAGGTGCCGGCGATGCGTGCATCGAGTCGGTACTTGCAAAGGCGAAGGAGCAGCACCATGAATTTCGGGCGCAATCATTGTCTGCCGCTGAACTCGACGACATCACCATGCAGATGTTTCGGGTCAACGCTATCGGCGTGATGATCGTGGCGGCGACCAAAGCCTTTGCCGAAAATCTGCCGGCGATGATGGTGGGTAACTTCGACAAGGAGCTTATGGCGGCATCGGAGGCAAATCGCTTGTGGTCCCTCCTCAAGAGCTTTGCCGCCAAGCATATCTATACGCACCGCCAAGTGCTCGAAGTCGAACTGCGGGGCCACCAAACGATCCACGGCCTCATGGATATCTTCTGGGCTGCGATCACCAACCGCAAGGACCCGCTCGACATCGGCTCGAAGCGTACCACGCCCTTGCATCAGTACGTCTACTCACGCATTTCGGAGAACTATCGGCGTGTTGCCGAATCTCCCGACAACCGCATGCCTATCCGGTATCGTGAGTTGCAACTGATGACGGACATGATGTCCGGCATGACGGATAGCTTTGCGATTTCGATGCTTGACGATTTGCGTAAGCGAGGAGCGGCATGAACGTCAGCCTTCATCTGCGCGACCGAGGCCTAAGCGACGACATCGCTGAATTCATCAGAGGATCGCAGGGTTCCGAGATCGGCGCGCTGGTCGATATTCTGGGTGGTGCAGGTGATAGCGCGATTTTCGGCGGGCTTCCGCGTGACTTCGCGCGCGAGGGTCGTGATGCGTTCAACTCCGACGTGGACGTTGTCGTCGATGCTTCGCCGGACGTGCTCGATAGCCTGCTCCGCACGCTTGGCGGTCAGCGCAATCGCTTCGGTGGGTATAGGCTCAAATACGGTCGCTTCGACTTCGACATATGGGCGCTTCAATCAACTTGGGCCGTGAGCCACGGCTACGTGGCAGTGCACTCGCTAGACGATCTCGTGAGGACGACGTTTTTCGACTGTGATGCGGTGATCTTTCACTGCCGAACACAGGTAATAACGCGCTCGGATCGGTTCTGGACGAGTATCGAGCACGGCATTGTCGATATTAATCTCGAAGCCAATCCTCATTATATCGGCACGCTGGCCCGCACACTGAAGATATTGCTGGATTGGCGGCAGGATCTTGGCCCCAAGCTCACGAGCTATCTAGCAGAAGGCATGGCCCGCAACAGCGGAGAGATCGTGGACTATGTGGCGCGCAATGGCTTGGGTCGCTGCCTTGCAGCCGGCAGTGATCCGCACGCCGTCATGTCGGAGCTTTACGAGCACGCGGCAATCAAATCGTTCACCGAGGGCTCTTCCCCCTTCAACCATCTCCAGTACGGACCAGGCGAGGTCGACGGGCAAAATAGTTGCCTGGAGCTTCTCAAGGTCTGGTGGCGGTAACGCTTGAGGGTCAGTCTTCGTAGCGCTCGCCGGCTGAACACCTGGATGGCACGACGGCTTTCAAAAGATTGCCGCCCCACTGGACTTCATTTTTTTTACCTGCTAGAAGGTGAAAAAAATGAAGTTGGATTCTGTCAATGAGCACTGTAGCGAGCGCCTCACTCTACCAGCATCCTTTTGACGCTCGCCGTCGTCTAATGGAACTGGGCATCTCTGTTGAGGCCTTGATCAAGGCTGTACAGGCTGGGCACGTGGCCCGGTTGAATTGCACTGACAATGACCCGCCGTTCATACCCGGTACCGAGGCCTGGAGAATGGTAGTGCGCACTCTGCGAGATGAATTGGTGCCGCTTGGTTGGCGCAAGGACGATCCGAGCAACTACTCGTTGGTGATCAACGATTCGAGTGAGATCAACATTGTCGTAGCAAGTGCCGACCACCTCACTTGCAGATGGCCTGGCGTGCCAAGAACAAAGTCACTCAAGGGTCTCTTTACGGAGGCGGCCGTCTTGAAGAACAGTGTGGAAGGCGATCTTTTTCCCGATACAGTGAAAGCTGATCTGCTCCGGGCTGTGACGGTCCTTAACTACAAGACCTATATGCTGCTTATAAACATTGATGATGAACAATGCCGGGCCGAGCTGTCCTTGCCGTCAGACTTCGACGACCAAATGGTGACCGATTGGGCTGAACGCATTTTCATCCCCATACCTGGTGTGGACGGCGGCGTGCCGCAGAAGAAAGATAACACGCCCGATATCGACGTGCCGGTGAAGCGCAAGGCCGCATAAAATGTTCAACAAATCGCGGCTGAAAGTAGCTCGTCAGCGGGCCGGGCTGACGATGCGAGAACTTGCGTCCAGAGTTGGTATCGAACCTCGTACTGTGACCGGTTATGAGGCTGGGGAATACCTGCCTAGCGATGACGTAGCTCGGAAATTCGCGCGGGTACTCGGCTTCCCTCTCGAATTCTTCATGGCTGACGACCTGGACATTCCACTGGTGGAAGGTGTGAGCTTATAGTGAGTAGCGAATAGCGAGTAGGGATTTTTCNCAAGATGACGGCTCGGCAGCGAGACGGTGCGATCGCCGCTGGCGCTGTAGCCTTCCTTCTTTCGGACTGGTTGGATGGAGAGTTTGACCTGCCGGGCGCTGACCTGCCGGACATGCGAGATGAGTTACCTCAGACTGCGGCAGCCGGGCTGCGAGACTATTGGGGCTTGGGCAACAGACCCATTAAGAACATGGTTCATTTGCTAGAGTTGAAAGGTGTTCGAGTTTTCTCCCTTGGGGAAGATGGCAAAGAGGTCGATGCGTACTCGCTGTGGCGGGGAGCGCGGCCTTATGTGTTTTTGAACACCCAAAAATCGGCAGAGCGAAGCCGATTCGACGCTGCGCATGAGCTCGGGCACCTCGTGTTGCACAAGCATGCTTCGCCAAATGGGCTTGAGGCTGAAAAGCAGGCCAATGAGTTTGCTTCAGCCTTCTTGATGCCAGAGGCGCCGCTCCGGGCTGTGGGGCGGGTTTCCGGGCTTCCAAAAGTCGTGCAATTGAAGCAAGAGTGGTCGGTATCGGTTGCTGCTATGGCTTACCGACTGCACGAGACTGGCCTCCTTACCAAATGGAATTACCAGCAGATTTTCGTCGAGATCTCTAGGCGGGGCTGGCGGACTGAAGAGCCTTCGCCAATTCGACGCGAGCAATCCCAGATCTGGCAGAAGGTGCTAAGCGAGGTTCGCCGGGATGAACAGTTGGGNGATCGGCCTCCTTACCAAATGGAATTACCAGCAGATTTTCGTCGAGATCTCTAGGCGGGGCTGGCGGACTGCAGAGCCTTCGCCAATTCGACGCGAGCAATCCCAGATCTGGCAGAAGGTGCTAAGCGAGGTTCGCCGGGATGAACAGTTGGGGTTAGTCGGGTTGTCCCAGCTTCTTTCGTTGCCTGAGGCGGAGTTAGCGAAACTGTTGTTTGGTCTCGTGACCGTTGGTGTGCCGTCGGCCCTGCGGACGGAACCAATTACGCCTCCTCGTGGCCAGCTAAGGCTGGTGAAGTAATTCAAGTTGAACCACGATTATTTGGTGCACTATCTACTGTGCGGACGCAAATCGTATGCGCCCGGCGCGATCGAAGTTAACTTCCAGCCGCAGTTCGAATGGCAGCATTGAGATGCCGAAATGTGTGCTCAGACGTTCGACATTGAGGTCGGATGCTGAACGGCAGCTTAGTCCCGGATAGACACTTCAACCTACCAGTCCGTTTTCGGCCCCACTTGCGGCCATTTCTCAACTCGTCTGATTGGCGGCTACGCGTCTCGCCCCAACTCGACGCCAGCCCGCCAGATGTTACTTCATTCGTAGTCGATCACGGTCGCCGCAACCTCACGCCCGGATGATTGCCGTTCGTAAATTCAACACCCTCTGCCTCAAGAACAGCACGGATTTTGTCCTGGGTTTCATCGGAGACGACGGCGGCGCGCTCACTGTCGCTCTCACATCGTTTTACCGTCGGAATAGAAACACCCGCCCTACGGGCAAGCTCCGATTGTGAGAGAGCTATCAACGCTCGAGCCGCTCGCATTTGTGCTGCTGTGACCAATTTCTATTTGATCCCTTTAGATCATTGCGGTATGATCCAAAGGTATCAGTGGATACCCTTGGCCTTTGGTCCGGGGCGCGGCTAGACGCGGTGTTGACGCACCATGCCTAGCCTGACCACGCCTAAGCTTCTGGGAGCTCGGATCATGGCTGATTCCGACAATAACACGACTTTGCCTTTCGTCACCCGCAGGAAGGTGCTCGCGGGAACAGCAATCGCAATGGCGGCGACGCAGTCTACATCGTTTGCTCGCATTGACTTCGAGGGTGATGACGCCATTGATCCTGCGGTGGTGGTGTGGAAACGATGGCAGGCGGCTTGGGAGGAGGCTGAACAGCTTTGCAATCAGCAGCAGCGGCTGGAGAGGGTACTTATCGAGACCGTGGGCTTCCCGTGCACGACAGTTACCTTGTCCGACGGCGAGAGCGTGACAGTTCACTCCGTTGAAGCCCTTCAGGAATTGCTCGGTGTTCGTCCGGCTAAAGCAGTGGCCCGCACCCAAGCTGAAGCTGAAATCGTAGCCAATCAGGCGCGCTGGGATGCCGCCGCTAGGGAGATTGGTTATTCGACAACATTACTTGCGGAGTGCGAAGCTGCCGAGCGCGCGAAGGCATTGCTCGAAGCCTTATCCCAAGTTCCTGCAACGTCCCTCGCCGGTATAGCCGCTAAGCTAAATGCAGCGCTTAGGGAAGGGGAGTATTCGCTACACGACAGTGAGCCCCCGTGGCCGCAGATCCGCTCGGCTTTGGACGATATAGCTCGGCTCAGGGAGCAGAAAGTCACGAGCTGAAACCTCGTCACTACGGTTCCGAAATCGCGATCATTCGACGGTTTGGTAATTTTTCGCGGGGCTTACCGAATCAAAATCTCTATCCATGGAGTGACTGATGGAGTCCCGAAAGGTATTTGCGGAGCCAGGATGCCCCGGCGTCATCCAGGCATGGCCAAAGACTAAAACCGAGGGTAGCCCGCATCCCGCAGATCAGCACGTCGGCAGGCAGATCGCCATCGTTCGTCTGCAGTCGGACGTATCGCAAGCCCAGCTTGCCCGATCCATAGGCGTCAGTTTCCAGCAGCTTCAGAAATACGAGAACGCGAAAAACCGAGTTAGTGCCTCCATGCTCTACGAGATCGCTAGTTCACTGGCCGTCCCAGTCAGCCGTTTTTTTGGAGGGCTGCCGGGCAATGAGATTGACCGTGACGTTCCCACGCTACCGGTCGACGAGCGCATCGACTTTATTGCCAGCGCGGAAGGCCGACGCCTGATTGAAGGGCTGGTGCAACTTCATCCACGGGTGCGCGGCCGTGTGTCGGCCTTAATCGTTGCATTGGGGGAGGAACTGGCGGTCGTCGACCCAAAACAGGAGAGCGGAACGTCCGCCGAACCCACGCCGGTTGAGGGCAGGTTAGCTTAGGTGATTCCTTGCCGAAAGATCGCGAGTGCTTCTTTAACCGCTCCTCACATTGACAGGCGCCGGGAGTTCCAGAGCCCCGGAATGACTATCGGAAGCGAAGCGGGGTAGAAAAGGCAACGGGAGCGTACATAACGGGCATGCGAGATTACGCAGATTTCAACGATCCTTGCTCTGACCGCGCAGTCGCGCGTTCGAAACAGGGCAAGTGCGATGAAAGCAACACGCAGAGATGCCAGTCGGCAGATCGAGGCCGTCCCATATTCTCGGTCGCGCGCTGTCGACGAAGCCTTGCTGGAACGAACGGTTCAACTTTTCGAGGCACGCACCGGTCGTTTGTTGTCGAAGGAAGAAGCGCGCCAGATCGTGGAAAACGTCAGCGGGTTCTTTCGCATCCTTGCCGAATGGCACATGACGAATTGAGTCGAACCGACGCGCACGTGATATAGCGCTATGGCGCTCGGCCGCTGCAGATGACACGAGGAAAACCGGCTCCTCCGACTGCTTCACACGTTGCGGCCAGGCTTGACCGCCGACATGTTAATCACACGCGCCGTTCCGTGAACGCGAAGGAGCGGAGATGAAGCCGATCGACAAGAAACCAGCACCGAAGGCGAAGCCAGGCAGTTTCGTGAAAGCGCTGCTCTATGCGCGCGTGTCCTCGAAAGAGCAGGAGAAGGAGGGCTTTTCGATCCCGGCGCAATGCAAGCTGCTGAGAGAATATGCTCTTCAGCGGCAGTTTGGCATCGTTGAGGAATATATTGATGTCGAGACTGCGAAGAACACCGGACGGACCAACTTCGGCGAGATGGTCAAATATCTGCGCAAGCACCCTGGCGTACGGGTCATCCTGGTCGAGAAGACCGATCGCCTCTACCGCAACCTCAAGGACTGGGTGACGCTCGACGAACTTGATGTCGAGATACACCTGGCCAAAGAAGGCGTGATGCTGTCGCGAGACTCGCGATCCTCGGAAAAGTTCATGCACGGCATCAAGGTGCTGATGGCCAAAAACTACATCGACAACCTTTCCGAGGAAGCCCGGAAAGGGCAGATGGAAAAGGCGGAGCAGGGCATCTGGCCATCCAAGGCGCCGCTCGGCTATCTCAATGTCACGGCCAAAGACGGTAAGAAGGTCATCGAGCCGGACCCAGTGGTGGCGTCGGTTATCACCAAGCTATTCGAGCGCTACGCGACCGGCCAGTATTCACTCAAGGCGCTCACGAAGGCGGCGCATTGCGACGGCCTCATCCATCCAAGGAGCGGCAACCCAGTACCGGTCAGTACGGTGCACACGATTTTGCGCAATCGGCTCTATACGGGCCTGTTTCAATGGAATGGCAGGCTGCACCACGGCAAGCACGAGCCGCTGGTATCGATCGACCTCTGGGAGCGGGTCCAGGGCGTCCTGGCAGGCCGGCACGCGACCCCTATCCATTCCTATGGTTATGAGTTCGCCTTCTCGGGCCTCATGACCTGCGCTGAGTGCGGCTGTGCGGTCGTGGCGGAGGTCAAGAAGGGGAAATACATCTACTACCACTGCACGGGACATGCCGACAAAGGCCGGGGCGGCTATGCCGACTGTCGCCGCAAATATGTTCGCGAGGAGGTGCTGGATAAGACCTTTGCCGGCCTCCTGGACCAACTTCATTTCGATGCGGAGGTTCTGGAATGGGTACGCGATGCGCTAAAGGCGAGCCATGCAGACGAGCGGCGGGAACAGGAACAGGCGATTGAGCGGTGCCAAACTCAGTACAAGCGTCTCGAAGACCGCCTCAACGCCATGTACCTGGACAAGCTCGACGGTCGCATCGACAATGCCTTCTACGACCGCATGTCGGCGCAATGGCGCGTCGAACAAGCGCGCCTGCTGCGTGAGATAGAGCGCCATGGCGAGGCGCAGGAATCATACATGGACGATGGGATCCAACTGCTTGAGCTAGCCCGCAACGCCAGCCAAATGTTCACTCATCAGGCCCCAAACGAGAAAAAACGACTGCTGAATCTGGTGCTGTCGAACTGCGAATGGAATCGCGGCGAGGTCCGCGCGGTCTTCAGGCAACCGTTTGATTTACTTGCGGAAACGGCCGCGTCTGCGGCAGCTGCACAAGCTCGCGGGGATGTGTCGTTGACGAGGCATCCAATTTGGCTGGGGAACCTGGATTCGAACCAGGACTAACGGAGTCAGAGTCCGTGGGTCTACCGTTAACCTATTCCCCAGCAGGCGCTGTCGCGCTGGTGGGCCGCCGAAGCAGCCGCGCGTGCCTTGTAGCCGCCGCCGGAAAATAGTCAAGCCTAAGCTGCGTTTCAATCACAGCGTTTCATAGGGGCAATTACGCCCGGGTGGCGCGCCGCACCCAATGATCCTCAGCTCTCTGTCCGGCTGTATTGCGAATGCTCGAAGAACAGCACCACGCCGAGCGCGATCAGCAGCGGGATGATCAGGTAGAACAGCCGGAACACCAGAAGTGCCGCCAGCACGCCGACCGGGTCCATATCAGACAGTCCGGCGAGGAACACGACCTCGAACACGCCGAGCCCGCCCGGCGCGTGCGAGATCTGCGCAACCGAGAATGACACCAGGAACACGCCGAGGATGACGAAATAGCCGGGATTGCCGGCAACGGGCAGGGCAAAGAAGATGATCGCCGCCGCCGCCAGAAGCTCGATCGGGCCGATCAGCAATTGCCCCGCCACGATCGGCAGCGCCGGGTAGTGCAACTGGAAGCCGGCGATTTTCAGCGGCTTCAGATGCAGCCAGCTGCCGAAGATGTAGGCGCCGACCAGGATCAGCAAAGCGATGCCGGCGGCGATCGCCAGGCCGTGGTGCGGGGCGCCGGAAAAGCGGTCGATGATTGCAGGCTCGAAAACCAGCACCAGGCCGCCGACCAGAATGCTGGAGAGCACGAAGGTGATCCAGCAGATCGCCACCAGAATGCCGACATCCTGGCCGGTCAGCCCCCTGGTGCCGTAGGCGCGGTAGCGGATCACGGCGCCCGAAAACACCGAGCCGCCGATATTGTGCGACAGCGCGTAGGTGGTGAAGGAGCAGAAGGTGACGAACAGCCACGACACTCGTCTGCCGATATGCAAGAGCGCGATGTGGTCATAGCCGGCGAGCGAGGCATAGGCGACCACCGAGCTCAGTGCCGCAAGCATCCAGCCGCGCGTCGGGATGGCGGATATGCCGTCCCAGACATCGTCGATCGAGATGCCGCGCAACTCGTGCCACAGCAACAACAGCGACCCGATGACCGCCGCGACACCGATGACCGGCCACAGATAGCGCTTCCAATTCGTGGCCCCCCAATTCATGGAGTTGTCGTCATGTGTTGCTGCCCATCGCCCGGGCGGGCGTGAAAACGTCCGCGATTCACCAATATTCCCCCTCATTTCAGAAATGCCTCATTGAAGCCGGCTATTCAACCGGCAAGGGTGAGCAGCCGGTTCGCCAACGGCGAATTCATCGTGCCAGTGGCACGATGAAAGGCTAGCGAACGCCGGACGCTGCAAAGCAGCGGGGACCTGGCAGGACGCAGCCGGCAAAATTTGAGCTCTTGCTCTTGGTGATCCGGCCCGGCGCTGCTACTCTGGCGGTAACTTAAAAGATTGAAGCGCCTGCTGCGTCCGGTTTTACGGTTCGCGCGGCGCCGGAAGGAACTGAAGTGGAAGACCACGACACCGGCGCTGGCGCGCCGGAAGTGGGCGTGTCCAGGGCTTCGCCGCCGTCAGGCGGGCCAAGCCCATCCGCCGGGCGGCCCCGCCAGGCGGGGCCTCAGTCCGGTAACGGACAGGCCGGCGAAGCCCAGCATCAGCGAGGCAAGGCGAGAAAGCGGCGCAAGCGCCGGCGTGGGCGCAAGGTTTTTGCGCGCGACGACAGCCCTCTCGCAACGGCCGCAGCGGTTAGTGCGCCGGCCTCCGTCGGCCCGGCCGCTCCAGCGCCGGTGCCTTTGCCCTCGGCGCCACAATCCCGACCGGAACAGCCAATGCATCGTCCGCCGATGCAGGAACTGCCGGTGTTTGCCGCGCTCGATCTCGGCACCAACAATTGCCGGCTTTTGGTCGCGGTGCCGCAGCGCCATGGCCAGTTCCGCGTCATCGACGCCTTCTCGCGCATCGTCAGGCTGGGCGAGGGGCTGACCGCCAATGGGCACCTGAGCCAGGCGGCGATGGACCGCGCCGTCGAGGCGCTGAAAATCTGCGGCGACAAATTGCGCAACCGCAAGATCAGGAAAGCCCGGCTGATCGCCACCGAAGCCTGCCGCACCGCCGATAATGGCGTCGAATTCCTGCAGCGCGTCGAGCGCGAGGCAGGGCTGAAGCTCGAGATCATCGACCGCCAGACCGAAGCGCGGCTTGCTGTATCCGGCTGCGGCTCGCTGGTCGAGCGCGATACGCAAGGCGTGGTGCTGTTCGACATTGGCGGCGGCTCGTCCGAAATCGCGCTGATCGACCTCACCGGCCAGCGCTCGCCGCGGCTGGCCAACCACATCGTGTCGTGGACGTCGCTGCCGGTCGGCGTTGTCTCGCTGGCCGAGCGCTTTGGCGGCCGCACGGTGACGCGCGAGATCTTTGCCGCCATGGTCGATGATGTCGCGGTGCGGCTAAAGTCCTTCGACGGCCGCGACCGGCTGAGCCATGTGCTGGCCAGTCCGAAATTCCATCTGCTGGGCACATCCGGCACGGTGACGACGCTGGCCGGCGTCCATCTCGATCTCGAACGCTACGACCGGCGCCGCGTCGACGGGCTGTGGATGGACCGCGACAGCGTCGACCGCATGGTCGAAAAGCTGGTCGGCTGGGACTTCCAGCAGCGCTGCGCCAACCCGTGCATCGGCGCCGACCGTGCCGATCTTGTGCTGGCCGGCTGTGCTATTCTTGAAGCGATCCGTGCGGTGTGGCCGTCGGAGCGGCTGCGCGTCGCCGACCGGGGCTTACGCGAAGGCATTTTGAGCGAGCTGATGGCCGATGACGGCGTCTGGCGCAACAGTGGGCGGGGCCGAGCATGATCCGCATTGCTTTGGTGAACGGTCGACCCCCACTCCGTCGAGCTTCGCTCGACACCTCTCCCCCGATCGACGGGGTAGAGGAAGGGCGCGAACTTATGCAGACCGGCGCCTTTCCTCTCCCTCCGGAGGGGGGAGAGGTGGCGCCGCGAAGCGGCGACGGAGTGGGGGAAGCCCTTCGCGAAACGCGAAGCCGCCGAAAAACGGCGGCAACTCGGCCAGCGCAAAAACTCAAACAAGAAATAACGTCATGACCAAGAAGCCGGAAAAGCCGGGCTCCGCCAGCATTCGTGTCCTCAAGACGCGGATCAAGAAGAAGAGCGGCCTGAAGGAATCGTCGCGCCGCTGGCTGCAGCGCCACATCAATGATCCCTATGTCCAGCGCTCCAAGGCCGACGGCTATCGCTCGCGCGCGGCCTACAAGCTGATCGAGATCGATGACAAGCATCATCTGCTGAAACCCGGCATGAAGGTCATCGATCTCGGTGCGGCCCCCGGCGGCTGGTGCCAGGTGGCGGCCGCGAGGACGAAATCGACGGCTGATAATCCACATGTCATCGGCATCGACTATCTCGAAATGGATGCGGTGCCGGGTGCGCCGGTGCTGCTGATGGATTTCCTCGACCCGGAAGCGCCGCAAAAGCTCGCCGAGGCGTTGGGCGGCGACCCCGATGTCGTGTTGTCGGACATGGCCGCGCCGACGACGGGTCATAAGCGAACCGACCACATCCGCACCATGCATTTGTGCGAGGTGGCCGCCGATTTCGCGCTGTCGGTGCTGAAGCCGGGCGGGCACTTTTTGGCCAAGACGTTTCAAGGCGGCGCCGAAAACGAGCTGCTGTCGATGCTCAAGAAGAACTTCCGCTCGGTGCACCACGTCAAGCCGCCGGCGTCGCGCGATGAGTCGGTGGAACTGTATTTGCTGGCGAAGGATTTTAAGGGCAGAGACGGCACGGCGTGAAAGACGCTTCGTAGCGTTCCGTCCCTCTGTCCTGCCGGACATCTCCCCCGCAAGGGGGGAGATTGGCAGTTGCGACCGCCCCCGCCTCGCCGTTCCTTCAAAGTTGCAAGATTGGCGAAAGCCGCGTGATATCCGATCTCCCCCTTGCGGGGGAGATGGCCGGCAGGCCAGAGGGGGGGGTGTGAAGGATCGCCGACGTCGACGATTTTCGTCGCGCCGCCCCTTACTTCCCAGCCGTGCTCACCGGCTCCAGCGTCTTCGGCGTCGTCAGCCGGCCATGTCCCGACACGGCATTGCCGGCATCCGGCGCCAGCCGCATGAATGACACGGACGCTGCCGCCGACACCGCCGCCACGATGAAGAAGGCGATGTGGAAATCGCCGAGCGCCAGCGGTCCGCCATGGATCGAGGTCGAGACTTCCAGGATGCCGCCGGCCAGCGCCACGCCGAGCGCGATCGACAGTTGCTGGAACACCGCCGTGATCGGCGTTGCCTTGCTGGTGTCCTCGGCCGTCACCTCGGCATAGGAGAGCGCGTTGACGCCGGTGAAGAACATCGAGCGGATGAAGCCGCCGACCAGCAATATCGCCAGCATCAGCGCGTAAGGCGTCTCCGGCGTGAACAGGCCGTATATGGCGATCGATGCCGCGGCGATCAGCGAGCCCCAGATCAGCACCCGGCGGAACCCCGCAAGCCGGAAGATCAGCGCGGTAACGAATTTCATTCCGATGGCGCCGATAGCCGAGACGAAGGTGATCATGCCCGACTGGAACGGCGTCAGCCCGAAGCCGATCTGGAACATGAGGGGCAACAGGAACGGCACCGCCCCGATGCCGATGCGAAACAGCGAGCCGCCGAGCACCGAGGAGCGGAACACCGGGTTGCGGAACAGTTCCAGCGCCAGCAGCGGGTTCTTGGCGCGCCGCGCATGCAGGAGATAGAGCACGCCGGAAATCAGCCCGACCGCCACGGTGATGAGGCCGGTCGCCGGCGGCAGATAGGGCAGGCTGACCACCGACAGGCCGAAGATGACGCCGGAGGCCGCCAGCCCGCTCAGTACGAAACCGACGAAATCGAGCGGCGGCGTCTCCATCGAGTCGGTTTGCGGCAGGAAGCGCGTCGCCAGCCAGATGCCGATCAGGCCGATCGGCACGTTGATCAGAAAGATCCAGTGCCAGGTGAAATAGGTGGTGATGAAGCCGCCGATCGGTGGTCCCACAAGCGGGCCGACCAGCGCCGGCACCGTCAGCCACGACATGGCCGCGACCAGCTCGCTCTTCGGCGTCGCGCGCACCAGGACCAGCCGGCCGACCGGCGTCATCATGGCGCCGCCTATGCCTTGCAGGAAGCGCGAGACGACAAAGGCCGGCAGTGAATTGGAGATGGCGCAGCAGACCGAGCCGACGATGAAGACGCCGATCGCGGCGCGAAAAATGGTCTTCGCGCCGAACCGGTCGGCCATCCAGCCGCTGATCGGAATGAAGATCGCCAGCGCCACCAGATAGGCAGTCAGCGCCAGCTTGAGCGCGATCGGGCTGGTGTGGATGTCGACGGCAATCGCCGGCAGCGATGTCGCGATGACGGTCGAATCCATGTTTTCCATGAACAAGGCGACCGCCAGAATGAGCGGAATGATGCGGTTCAACGAACGCGTCCGAACTGGTCTAAATGTGCCTGCCGGCCAATCCAAACAATGAAAAGGCGGGCAAGCCGATACAAACGGGCGGTTATCACGCCTCAGGCGCGATGTCGCATTAATTTGCTGTCACTTTTGTGCGACCGTGGGCGGACAAGAGGCGTCGCTGCGTTTCGCCACATTGAATGAACTTGCGAAAATTGACCTGGTTCACTATGCTGTAGTGAATATAACTACTATATGGACAATGCTATGGAAGAAGCCGTTTCCGCAGCCGACGCCAACCGCAAATTCTCGCTCCTCCTGCGCGGTGTCCGCGAAGGACAGAGCTATGTCGTGACCAGCCATGGGCGCCCCGTGGCGCGGATCGTGCCTGCAGGGCAGCCCGACCCTGCGGCGTCTCGTTCGCGCACAGCGCTGCTGTCGCGCCTCGAACGCCAGCCTGTTGTAGAAGCCGGGCGCTGGAGCCGCGACGAGCTTTACGAGGACGAGCGGTGAAGGTCGCGCTCGATACCAACATCCTTGTTTATGCCGAGGGGATCAACGGAGCCGAGAAGCGCGACATCGTTTTCGGCCTGCTGCACGACATTGCGCAAGAGGCAGCCGTCATTCCAGTCCAGGTGCTCGGCGAATTGTTCACCGTTCTCACACGCAAGGCCGGACGATCACGTGCACAAGCGCGCGACGCCCTGTTGAGCTGGCGCGACGCGTTTCCGGTTGTCGGCACGACGCCGGAGGTGATGACGGTCGCGGCTGATCTTGCGACCGATCACCATTTCGGCATCTGGGATGCGACCATCCTGTCTGTTGCCTCGCAAACCGGTTGCCGGCTGCTGCTGTCGGAAGATCTGCAGGACGGCTTCACCTGGGGCGGCGTAACGGTCGTCAATCCTTTCGCGTCACCGCGCCATGTCTTGCTCGATGCCCTGTTGGGCAAGTCCGCCGAATAGGCCACGACCGGCTTTTCAACCACGCCGCGACGTGTTACCAGCCAGCGCCAATCCTGAAAGGGAAGAAACGAGTCGGCGCTGTCCATTTCGGTCCAGCGCTTTTTTGTATTCTCCCGGCGCTTTTCGTATCCGAGGACTGGCCATGGCAAAAATCATCGAAACGTCCACCGGCGCGCTGGCGCTGACCTTTGACGACGTGCTGTTGCAGCCCGGTCATTCCGAGGTCATGCCCGGTGAGACCGACATCCGCACCCGCATCGCCACCGAAATCGACCTCAACGTGCCGATCCTGTCGGCCGCCATGGACACCGTCACCGAGGCGAGGCTTGCCATCGCCATGGCGCAGGCCGGCGGCATCGGCGTCATCCACCGCAATTTCTCGCCGGCCGAACAGGCCGAGCAGGTGCGTCAGGTCAAGAAGTTCGAATCGGGCATGGTCATCAATCCGGTCACCATCGGCCCCGACGCCACCCTGGCCGACGCGCTGGCGCTGATGCGCACCTATTCCATCTCGGGCATTCCGGTGGTCGAGAATGGCGGGACCGGCGGCCAGAAGATCGGCCGCCTCGTCGGCATCCTGACCAACCGCGACGTGCGCTTCGCCTCCGATCCGGGGCAGAAAGTCTACGAATTGATGACCCGTGAGAACCTGATCACGGTCAAGGAGAATGTCGACCAGGACGAGGCCAAGCGGCTGCTGCATCAGCACCGCATCGAAAAGCTCGTCGTCGTGGACAAGTCCGGCAATTGCGTCGGCCTGATCACCGTCAAGGACATCGAGAAGTCGCAGCTCAACCCGCACGCCACCAAGGATGCGCAGGGGCGCCTGCGGGCGGCGGCAGCCACCAGCGTCGGCGATGACGGCTTCGAGCGCGCCGAGCGGTTGATCGATGCCGGTGTCGACCTCCTGGTCATCGACACCGCGCATGGCCATTCGCAGCGCGTGCTCGATGCGGTGACGCGGGCCAAGAAGCTTTCCAATTCCGTCCGCATCCTGGCCGGCAACGTCGCCACCGCCGAAGGCACGCAGGCGCTGATCGACGCCGGCGCCGATGCCGTCAAGGTCGGCATCGGCCCGGGCTCGATCTGCACCACGCGCATCGTCGCCGGCGTCGGCGTGCCGCAGCTTTCGGCGATCATGTCGGCGGTCGAGACGGCGCATAGATCAGGCGTGTCGGTCGTCGCCGACGGCGGCATCAAATATTCGGGTGACCTGGCCAAGGCGCTTGCCGCCGGCGCCAGTGCGGCCATGATCGGCTCGCTGCTCGCCGGGACCGATGAAAGCCCGGGCGAGGTCTATCTGCACCAGGGCCGCTCCTTCAAGGCCTATCGCGGCATGGGCTCTGTCGGCGCAATGGCGCGCGGCTCGGCCGACCGCTACTTCCAGGCCGAGGTTCGCGACACGCTGAAACTGGTCCCGGAAGGCATTGAAGGGCAGGTGCCCTACAAGGGACCTGTGTCTGGCGTGCTGCACCAGCTTGCGGGCGGGCTAAAAGCCGCTATGGGTTATGTCGGTGGCCGCGACCTTGCCGATTTTCGCGAACGCGCCACCTTTGTGCGCATATCCAACGCCGGACTTCGTGAAAGCCACGCCCATGACGTCACGATTACCCGCGAAAGCCCGAACTATCCTGGCGGAGCCTGACCGGCAGCCAGAGCGGTACATGCTCTGGCGCCACCAGGCGACGATCGTGCTGCGGCTGGCGCGCCATGCCGGCGCGCTGTGCTTTGCCGCCGCGGCGGTTTTCATCATCATGACGCTGCTGGAATTCTTCTATTTCCGCCGGCTGAGCGGTGGCCTGCCGTCGCTCGACGTGCGCCTTGGCGGGTTCACGCCCGACGAGGGCATGGCCTGGCTGACGGCACTCGGCCGACGCGGCAGCGAGATCATCCTGGTCTGGCACTATTTGACTTTCGACCTTCTCTTCCCGGCGCTGCTGTCGCTGACCATGGTCAGCCTGATCCTGGCAACCGGGCGGCGGCTGAAGAATTTTCGTGCCATGCCGGTGCAGCTTCAGGCGCTGTTCGCGCTGGTAATCGTGCTGCCCTACACATGCGCCGACTACGCCCAGAACATTGCGGTGGCGCGGCTCTTGTCCGATGCGCTGTCGGCCAACCCGGATTCTCTGTCTTTCGCCTCGTCGCTGATCGTCACCAAATTCGCGCTGCTGGCGATCCCCGTCATCGTCATCGCGTTTTTGATCCTTGCCGCCCAGCGGCGTCCACAGGCATGAACGACAGAGCAGGGGCAACGCCATGAGCCAGACCGCGATTTTCTGGCCGATGCTGGCGCAGGTGTTGCTCGTCTATATCGTCTATGTCGTGATGGGCCGGCGCCGCTACGGCGCGGTCAAATCGGGCGAGGCCAAGGTCGGTCAATACAAGGTGCGCACGACCGAGCCCGGGTCGAGCGTCACGGTTGCCAACAATCTCATCAACCAGTTCGAACTGCCGGTGCTGTTCTATGTGCTGTGCCTGGCGCTGCACGCGACCAATGGCGTCAATTATCTGACCCTGGCCTTGATGTGGATTTTCGTGATTTCCCGCTATGGCCACGCCTGGGTCCACCTCACCAGCAACAATCTGCGGTTTCGCAGCCGCGCCTTCTACGTCGGCGCGATCATTCTCTTGCTGGCATGGATCTGGTTCGCGCTACACCTGCTCGGAGCGGTGTAGGGCAGTTGTTTACCCTCCCCCTTGTGGGGAGGGTCGCTCCGCGCAGCGGAGCGGGGTGGGGGTCTACAAATCGAACACCGCGATCTTGCGCTTGTCGAACTTGATGCCGATTTCGCCGCGCACCAGCTTCAGTGCGGCTTCGCCGAACACGGCGCGTCGCCAGCCCTGCAGGGCCGGCACGTCGGCATCCTCGCCCTCGGCGGCGATGCGGTCGATGTCATCGCTGGACGCAAGCACTTTCGAGGCGACGCCTTCCTTCTCGGCGACGATCCTCAACAGCACTTTCAACAGCTCGGAGGCGGCATTGGAGCCTTCGGGCGGCTGAAAGCTCTTGGGCAGCTTCGGCATCTCTTCGCGGGGCAAAGCGAGCGCCGTGTTGACCGCGCCGAGCAATGCGGTAGCCGTCGACGAACGCTCCCAGCCTTTCGGCGTCGTGCGCAGCTTGCCAAGGGCTGCCGCATCGCGCGGCGCCTGCTGGGCGACCTCGTATATGGCGTCATCCTTGAGCACCCGGCCGCGCGGCACGTCACGCTCGCGCGCCTCGCGTTCGCGCCATGCCGCCACCGTCTGCACGATCGCCAGCTCCTGCGGCTTGCGCAGCCGCATCTTCAGCCGCTTCCAGGCATCCTCGGGGTGCGGATCGTAGGTCTCGCGCGAAGTCAGCACCTCCATTTCCTCGTTCAGCCAATGGGCGCGGTTTTCCCGCTCCAGTTCGGCGCTGAGGTGCTTGTAGACGTCGATCAGATGGGTGACGTCGGCCAGCGCATAATCGAGCTGCTTGTCCGACAGCGGCCGGTGGCGCCAGTCGGTGAAACGCGAGGATTTGTCGAGCCGTGCGCCGGTGATGCGCTGCACCAGCTGATCGTAGGAGACGCTGTCGCCGAAGCCGCAGACCATGGCCGCGACCTGGGTGTCGAACACCGGATGCGGCACCAGATCGCCGAGATGGACGATGATTTCAATGTCCTGGCGCGCGGCATGGAAAACCTTGACCACCGCTTCATTGGCCATCAGCCGGAAGAATGGGGCGAGGTTGATGTCGGGCGCCAGCGGGTCGATCAGCGCGGTGACGCCTGGCGCCGCCATCTGGATCAGGCACAGAATCGGCCAGAATGTCGTTTCGCGGATGAATTCGGTGTCGACGGTGACGAAATCCGACTTTTCAAAAGCGGCGAGAACGGACTCGAGCTCATTTTGGGTGGTGATGACGTGCATCAAATCGCTTTTTAGTAACGGGTAAGGTTCTCTTTCAATTTCAGCCATGGGCGCTTTCGTCAAGCCGCCCTTCGGTCAAGTATCAGCCGATCCGTCGGAATCGCCATTTCTGCGCGCCAGCCGCGCGAAGACGGTTGATGTGCGCAGCAGCGCCGTGAAGCGGCTGCGCTTGCCCGCCGGCACGCTGCCGCGCACCTGCATGCGGTAGAGAATGACGGCGATGAGGGTGGCGTAGACGACTGCGCTGAAGACAAACAGGGCGCCCGGTCCGAAATGTTGCATCACTGCGGACGCCGCGAAGGGGCCACCAATGGCGCCGAAGGAATAGAACAGCATCAAGGCGGCGTTGATCAGCACGAACTCGCCCTTGTCGGCGCGGTCGTTGGAATGCGCCGCCGATAGCGAATAGAGCGGCATGGCGAAGCTGCCGAAGATGAAGACGATGATCAAATTGAGGGTCGGATCGGCGCCGGCGACGAAGACCAGCGCCAGCGCGGCGAACATGGCGCCGCATGTCGTGGCCAAAAGCACCGCGCGCCGATCCCAGCGGTCGGAGAGGTAGCCCAGCGGATACTGGATGAGGGCGCCGCCGAAGATGCCGACGCTGACGAAGGTGACGACATCGGCCACCGACATGCCGATCTGTTCGGCATAGACCGGCGACAGCGTGCGGAAGGCGCTGTTGGTGACGCCGACGCAGATGCAGCCGAAGCAGCCGAGCGGCGAAATCCGCCAGACGCGGGCGAGATCGAGCTTGACGTCTTCGGGCGGCGTCGGGTTGGAGCGGTCGCCGAGCGACACCGGAACCAGCGACAGCGTGATCATCATCGACATGATGGCGAAGATGGCAAAGCCGCCGGGGCCGAAGATCGGGATCAGGAACTGTGCGCCGGTCACCGAGCCGATATCGACCATGCGGTAGATGGCCAGCACGCGCGCACGATCCTTGTTTTCGACGCCGGAGTTCAGCCAGGCTTCCATGACGGTGAACAGACCGGCAAAGCAGAAACCGCCGGCAAAGCGCACCGCGCACCACATCACCGGATCGATGATCAGCACCAGGAGCAGCGTACTGGCCGCGGCGATGGCGGCGAGCGCTGAAAACGTCCGGACATGGCCGACTGCCTTGAGGATGCGGGTGACTGCGAGGCAACCAAGCAGGAAGCCGGCGAAATAGAACGTGCCCATCAGGCCGATGTCGGAGGCCGAAAACCCTTCCTGCGCGCCGCGCAACGCGATCAGCGTGCCCTGCAGCCCGTTGCCGCCAAGCAGGATGCCGGCGGCGATGAGGAGCGGAATCAGCGGGCGGATGGAGGACATACGGAACCGTTGCTTAGGTGGCTCCACAGTTCTGAACCATCGGTGTGGCCAATGCCAGTGGCTTGTCCCGCCGCCAACAGGTGTGTGGCTTCAAGTGCGGCCGTTCAAGCTCCGTCGGCCCTCGCCAAAGCTTCGCTCGCCGGCGCAGGCTTGCCCCGGGCAGCCCTTCGGCCAAGCGAGCCGGCGGTCAGCAGGCTGAGCATGATGAACGGGATGCCGATACCGAAGGCCGAGCGGATGCCCCAATGGTCGGAGACGAAACCGAGCAGCGGCGGGCCGAGCAGGAAGGCGACGAAGGAAATCTGCGACAGCGCCGCGACATTGATCGTCGCGGAGCGGTCCGTCCGCTGGGCTGCCGCCGAGATCGCCAACGGAAAGAGCACGCTGCTGCCGATGCCAAGTAGCGCAAAGCCCAGCATCGATACGAGCGGGGCAGGCGAGAAGAAGACGAGCAGCACGCCCACCGCCATCGTCGCCAGCAGCACCCGCGCCACGACGCTCGGCGAGTGGCGGTCGACAAAGGAGTCGGCAAAGAAGCGCGTGCTCGCTTGCGAGAATGCAAACAGCGCCACTGTGAAGCCGGCGACGAAAGGGCCCGCATCGAACACGGTGCGCATGTAGATTGCCGACCAGTCGATGCTGGCGCCTTCCATCAGCATCGCCGACAGCGTCACCGCGACGAGGACGAGGATAGGCAGCGTCGGCCGCGCCAGCCTTGGCGCCGTCTCGTCATTGCCGGCGAAGCGGCTCGGCGCCGGTTCGTAACCGCCGAGAAACAGCGCGATTCCTGTCGCCACCATCGGTACGACAATCGCCAGGTGCAGTTGCGGCGATATGCCGAGATGCGCAAGCGCGGCGCCGAACAGGCCGGCGCCGAAAAAGCCAATGCTCCAGAACGAATGCGCCCGGTTCATGATCCGGCGCTTGAGCAGGAATTCGGTTCTGTCGGCCTCGACATTGAGAATGATCTCGACGCTGCCGATCATCAGGCCGACCGGAAACAGCATCAGGAATAGCGCAAGCGGCCCAGGCGCATGCACGGCAATGGCAAAGACGACCGACAAAAGCGGCACCAGTCCGAGCAGCGCGCGGCGGAAGCCGACGCCCTCCAGGATCGGCGCCGCCAGCGTCAGCGCGGTCAAGGTGCCAATCGGCGTCCCGATCAGGCTGAGCCCGAGCGTGCCGTCTCCTATGCCCATGGCATGTTTGATGTCGGGCAGCCGCGGGAAGATTTGGCCCATGGCGAACGAATAGATCGCAAAGCCGGCGTAGACCCGGTGTTGCGGAGCGAGGCGGAGGCCAAAGGTCATGACGATGCTTTCGGGGAAGAGAGCCGGAGATTGTCGTTGATATCCCCTTATCTTGCACAAACATGCAAATTGTGCAAGAACGTGCACAAAGAAAACAGGATCATGCAATGCTGACCGATGAGCGGCATCAAATCATTCGCGATCGCCTGGCCGTCGAGGGAAGGGTGCTGGCCGGCGAGCTGGCAGGCCGCTTCGGCGTTTCGGAAGACACGGTTCGCCGCGACCTCAGGGAGTTGGCCAAGGCCGGGCAGTGCCGCCGCGTCTATGGCGGCGCGGTCGCGGCCGCACCCTTCGCGGCCACGCCGGTCGGCCTGCGCGCCGGCCATGCGGTCGAAGAAAAGACGCGGCTGGCCCGCGCGACCGTGGCACTGCTTTCGCGCGGACAGACCCTGTTCATCGACAGCGGCTCGACCAATGCCGCGATCGCCAGGGCCATCCCGCGCGACCTCGATCTGACCGTCGCCACCAACTCGCTCGAAATTGCCTCCGTCCTGTCAAACCACGCTTTGGTCGAGCTGATTGTGCTTGGGGGACGGTTCGACCGCCACCTCGGCGCCTGCGTCGGCGCCGACACGCTTGCCGCTGTCGCGCAACTTGGCGCGGACCTGTTTGTTCTCGGATCCTGCGGTCTCGATGCGTCGCGCGGCGTCACGGCCTTCGATTCGGCTGAGGCCGAGGTAAAGCGGGCGATGGCCAAGAACAGCGCAGGCATCGTCATCGCTGTAACCAACGACAAGCTAGCCACAGCCGCACCCTACCGGGTCGCCAGGCCAGAGGCGATCCGCCACCTCGTGGTCGAAAAGACCGCGCCGGCCGCGATCCTCGCGGATTTCGAACGCCAGGGCGCCGAAATCCATTTGGCTTAAACGGAGCTCGGCGCGCGGGCAGTCCGGGACGCAGCATGGGCGACGAACACTTCGACATCTTCCTTTGAATAACCGAGAAGGGCTCCTTCAAGCCTCGCCAGATCATTCGATGTGAAGATGTCAAAGGCCTCTCCGCTGCGGCACATTCTGGAGATCAACAAGCTCAGTTTGCAGCGCCATTCCTCTGTCGGCAGGCAGTAGCGGCGATCTTCCACGGACGTCTCTGGATCAAAGTGGGTGAACTTCAGGATGCGGCCTTCGTCGACAAACGGTGCAAAGCCCGTGTCGCCAATATCTTCGGCGTCCATACCCGGCTCCGCCCCGAACAGGGCCATCGGCTTGTCGCCCTGAAGCATCAGTGCCAACTCGCGGCCATTATGTGGCCCGACGCCCGACGGGACTGTGCGTTTCGGCATGAAGCATCTCCAGATTGCTTGAGGACGGCACTGTCGCGAGAAACATGCCTGGCGGCAATGCGCCAAGCCTGGCAAAGACTTTATGCTGACGATCGCATAGGGCGGCGACCCAAACCCGGCTTGCCTTGACAAATCGGGCCTCCCATGCGCTTTTCGCGCAAATTTTGGACCGGGCTTTGATGCTCGACCCACAACCCAGCACCCCGGAATTTTGACATGACAATGCATCGTTACCGCAGCCACACCTGTGCCCAGTTGAGAAAGAGCGATGTCGGCTCTTCGGTTCGCCTGTCGGGCTGGGTGCATCGCGTGCGCGACCATGGCGGCCTGCTGTTCATCGATCTGCGCGACCATTACGGCCTGACCCAGATCGTCGCCGATCCGGATTCGCCCGCCTTCAAGGTGGCCGAGACGCTGCGTGGCGAATGGGTGATCCGCGTCGACGGCGAGGTCAAGGCGCGCCTGCCGGACACCACCAACGCCAACCTGCCGACCGGCGAGATCGAGATCTTTGCCCGCGAGATCGAGGTGCTGTCGGCAGCCAAGGAATTGCCGCTGCCGGTGTTCGGCGAGCCCGACTATCCCGAAGACATCCGCCTGAAGTACCGTTTTCTCGACCTGCGCCGCGAGACGCTGCACAGGAACATCGTGGCGCGCACGAAAATCATCGCCGAGATGCGCAAGCGTATGACCGATGTCGGCTTCACCGAATTCTCGACGCCGATCCTGACGGCCTCGTCGCCGGAAGGCGCGCGCGACTTCCTGGTGCCGTCGCGCATCCATCCCGGCACCTTTTACGCGCTGCCGCAGGCGCCGCAGCAGTACAAGCAACTGATCATGGTTTCGGGCTTCGACCGCTATTTCCAGATCGCGCCCTGCTTCCGCGACGAGGACCCGCGCGCCGACCGTCTGCCCGGCGAATTCTACCAGCTCGACCTCGAAATGAGCTTCGTCGAGCAGGACGACGTGCTGTCGACCATGGAACCGGTGATGCGCGGCGTCTTCGAGACCTTCGCCAACGGCAAGCCGGTGACGCAGACATTCCAGCGCATTCCTTACGATGTCGCCATGCGCAAATATGGCTCCGACAAGCCGGACCTGCGCAACCCGATCGAGATGCAGGCCGTCTCCGACCATTTTCGCGATTCCGGCTTCAAGGTCTTCGCCAACATTCTGGCCAACGATCCGAAGGCCGAAGTGTGGGGCATTCCGGCCAAGACCGGCGGCAGCCGCGCCTTCTGCGACCGCATGAACTCGTGGGCGCAGGGCGAGGGCCAGCCGGGACTGGGTTACATCTTCTGGCGCAAGGAAGGCGACAAGCTTGAAGGCGCCGGTCCGCTGGCCAAGAACATCGGCGAGGAGCGCACCGAGGCGATCCGCCAGCAGCTCGGCCTTGCCGATGGCGACGCCGCCTTCTTCGTCGCCGGCGATCCGAAGAAGTTCGTTACCTTCGCCGGTGCCGCGCGTACGCGTGCCGGCGAAGAACTGAACCTTGTCGACCGCGAGCGCTTCGAATTGTGCTGGATCGTCGACTTCCCGTTCTTCGAATGGAGCGAGGAGGAGAAGAAGATCGACTTCGCCCACAACCCGTTCTCGATGCCGCAAGGCGGTATCGACGCGCTCAACGGCGACGACCTGCTCGGCATCAAGGCCTTCCAGTACGACATGGTCTGCAACGGCTTCGAGATCGCCTCTGGCGGTATCCGCAACCATTTGCCGGAAACCATGGTCAAGGCGTTCGAGACGGTTGGCCTCGACCGCGCCACGGTGGAAGAACGCTTTGGTGGCCTCTACCGCGCCTTCCAGTATGGCGCCCCGCCGCATGGCGGCATGGCGGCCGGCGTCGACCGTGTCGTCATGCTGCTGGTCGGCGCCAAGAACCTGCGAGAGATCACCATGTTCCCGATGAACCAGCAGGCCTACGATTTGTTGATGAACGCGCCTTCGGAAGCCTCGCCGCAGCAGTTGCGTGATCTGTCGCTGCGTGTCGCGGCAGTGAAGAAGGACTGACGGCAGCGTTGAAGCCGCCCTTTCTCCCCGTCTCTATACGGGGAGAAATGTCCGACAGGACAATGAGGGGCAGCACGCATGCAGGCGATTGGCGAACGGCCTTAGCAGTTGGCGCCTTCTGACAACCGGTTCAGCATCGAACTACAATTTGCAGGCGTTGGCGCCGCCCCTCATCCGCCTGCCGGCACCTTCTCCCCGTATAGTGACGGGGAGAAGGGAGCGAACTTCGATCAGTCTTCGTTGGCCTTGACGTGGACGCCCAGCGTCTTGGTCAGGTCGGCCGGGTTGGACATGGCGCCGGCCATGATCAGCGCGAACGGCACCGCTGCCGGCGGCTCGGCCGAAATCTCGAGGCTCTTCGGATCGTCGAGGTACTTGCTCACCGCGGCCGTCACTTCGGCGGTCAGTTCGGGATTGTTGAGCTGCGCCATGCCGAACGGCACGATCGCCTTGGCCTGGTTGGCGATGTCCTTGCCCGACATGCCCTGCTGCTTGCCGACATACTCAAGCACTTTGCCGGTGAGCGAATCGTCATCGAAGCGGATCGATGCGCTGTTGAAGGAGAGCTGCTGCAACAGGCCGAGCAGGGCCATGCCTTGCGCCGAATTGTCAGCCCCTTCGGGCTGCGCCGCCATCTTCTTCTGCATCTCCTGCAGCGACTTGACGAAGTCGACCGTGTAGCCGCCGAGGCCGAAGGTCATGCCGAGCGTGCCGGCATTCTCGACCGAGATGTCGTATTTCGACAGGTCCATCTTGCCGTCGCTCGGCTGCCAGGTGCCGCCGATTTCGATATTGCCCGAGATGTTCTGGTAGCCGAGGGCCTCGATGGCTTCCTTGGATTTCGCATCGTCGACCAGGGTCAGGTCGGCGTTGAACTTTTCCGTGGTGGCGGAAAACTCCATCGCCTTGCCGTCGGCCGGCGGCGTGATCTGGACAGCAAGCCCATCCACCGAGAAGGCGGTCTTGTCGGCAACCTTGACCGTCAGGCTTTCGAGTTCGGCCGACTTGTAGATCATCATCGAGCCGAGCGGGCCTGTAGCGCCCTCAGCCGGGATGTTGGCGTCGTGGATGACGAAGGGGGTGAGGTTGAGCGTGACGCCGTCCTTGCTGTGCTCGAAGGCCGAAGTCGTGATGGTCGCGACATCGAAGCCGCCATTGGCTTCGGTCACGCCCTCGAGCTTGACGTCGCCGATCGGCAGCGCCTCCTTTTCGGCCGCCGGTTTGACCGACACGCCCTGCAGCACCATGCTGGAATTGTCGCCGGTAACGCCGGTCCAGGTGATATCGACGCCCTGGACGGCAAGTGCGGCCTTCAGTCGGTCGGCAACCGCCGTGTCTTGCGCAAAGGCGGCATTCAGCGGCAGCGTCAGCAAAAAGGTCGAAAAAGCAAGTTTCTTGAGTGTCGAACGTTGGATTGTCATCGCGAGTTCCCTGAGAGAGTCCTGAAAAAGTGTTTTCTCAATTCTACGCCATCACCATTCCGTGACGAACTGGACGGGAAAAAGGCGCTTTCCCGCAGAGTTGTCGAAAATCACGGCGAAAGGCAAATCGGAGCGGGAGCCTTCGCCCGATGCGGTGAATATGTCATGAAGGTCGGGCTCCCCTGCGTACCGTCTCCTGCCTTAGAGAAGGCGTGTAACAGATTGATGTTGGTTGGCAACAGCACTGCTACCGCTGCTGTTGCACAGGGACGGCAAGGGGGAACATGAAGTCCGTCACATCCATTGTCGGACCTTGAGCCGCCCTCGTAAGCCCAAAGGCTGCAAAGTGCGGATTTCCGCAGCCCCGCCTTGCCGCGAATCACCCGCTCGGCTAGTCCAGCCGCATGGGAAAAAGGATTTTGCCGCCTGAAAATGGCGGTGGTGACCACATCGAACCGGTCGATCTGAAGAAGGCGCTGGAAGAGCGCTATCTCGCCTATGCGCTGTCGACCATCATGCACCGGGCGCTGCCTGACGTGCGCGACGGGCTGAAGCCTGTGCATCGCCGCATCATGCATGCGATGCGGCTGCTCAGGCTCAACCCCGACCAGGGCTTTGCCAAATGCGCCCGCATCGTCGGCGACGTGATGGGCAAGTTCCATCCGCATGGCGACCAGTCGATCTACGACGCGCTGGTGCGCCTGGCGCAGGATTTCTCCATGCGCTATCCCCTCGTCGACGGGCAGGGCAATTTCGGCAATATCGACGGCGATAACGCCGCCGCCATGCGCTATACCGAGGCGCGCATGACCGAGGTGGCGAGCGATTTGCTTGCCGGCATCACCGAGGACGCCGTCGATTTCCGGCCAACCTACAACGAGGAGGACGAGGAGCCCGTAGTGCTTCCCGGCGCCTTCCCGAATCTGCTCGCCAACGGTTCCTCCGGCATTGCGGTCGGCATGGCTACCTCCATCCCGCCGCACAATGCCGCCGAGCTTTGCGACGCAGCGCTGCAGTTGATCGAGCAGCCGGACGCGCCGGTGACAAAGCTGATGGAGTTCGTCCAGGGGCCGGATTTCCCGACCGGCGGCATCATCGTCGACAGCCGCGCATCCATCCTGGAGGCCTATGAGACCGGCCGCGGCGGTTTTCGCGTGCGCGCCAAATGGGGCCAGGAGGATCAGGGCAGGGGCACCTGGAGCATCGTCGTCACTGAAATCCCCTACGGCATCCAGAAGGCCAGGCTGATCGAGAAGATCGCCGAGCTTTTGATCGCGCGCAAATTGCCGCTGCTTGAGGATGTCAGGGATGAAAGCGCCGAGGACGTCCGCATTGTGCTCGTACCGAAGAGCCGTTCGGTCGATCCCGGCATTCTGATGGAATCGCTGTTCAAGCTGACCGAGCTCGAAAGCCGGTTTCCCCTCAACATGAACGTTTTGTCGCGGGGCAAGGTGCCTAACGTCCTGTCGCTGAAGGGCGTGCTGAAGGAGTGGCTCGACCATCGGCGCGATGTGCTGATCCGCCGCTCGAAGCATCGGCTTGGCGAGATCGAGAAGCGGCTGGAAATCCTTGCCGGCTACCTGATCGCCTATCTCAACATCGACGAGGTCATCAGGATCATCCGCGAGGAGGATGAGCCCAAGCAGGTGATGATGGCCCGTTGGTCGCTCACCGACACCCAGGCCGAAGCCATCCTCAACATGCGGCTGCGGGCCCTGCGCAAGCTGGAAGAGTTCGAGATCCGCAAGGAGTTCGACGGTCTCACCACCGAGAAGAAGCAGATCGAGGCATTGCTCGCATCCGACGCCAAGCAATGGTCGACGATCAAATGGGAAGTCACGCAGGTTCGCGACAAGTTCGGCCCCGAGACCGAACTCGGCAAGCGCCGCACCCAGTTCGCCGACGCGCCGGAGCATGATCTGACCGACATTGCGCACGCCATGATCGAGCGCGAGCCGGTCACCGTGGTGGTCTCGGAAAAGGGCTGGCTGCGGGCGATGAAAGGCCATCTGGCCGACCATTCCACGCTCACCTTCAAGGAAGGCGACAGCCTCAAGCTCGCCTTCCATGCCCAGACCACCGACAAGATCCTGGTCTTCACCACCGGCGGAAAATTCTACACCATCGGCGCCGACCGGCTGCCGGGCGGCCGCGGCCATGGCGAACCGATCCGCATCATCGTCGACATGGACAACGACCAGGACATCGTCACCGCCTTCGTCCACGACCCGAAGCGCAAGCTGCTGCTCGTCTCCTACGATGCCAATGGTTTCGTCGTGCCGGAGGAGGAGGTCGTCGCCAACACCCGAAAGGGCAAGCAGGTGATGAACGTCAAGGCGCCCGACGAGGCCAAGGCCTGCGTCCCGGTGTCAGGCGATCATCTCGCCATTGTCGGCGAGAACCGCAAGATGCTGGTGTTTGCGCTCTCCGAAATTCCGGAGATGGGCCGCGGCAAGGGCGTTCGCCTGCAGAAATACAAGGATGGCGGTCTGCTCGACCTGAAACCTTTCACGCTGGCGAGCGGCCTGTCGTGGCAGGATTCCGCAGACCGCACCTTCGTCAGGTCGCGCGAGGAGCTGGCGGAATGGATCGGCGCGAGAGCGTCGGCCGGACGGATGGTGCCGAAGGGATTCCCGCGGACCGGGAAATTTGGTTGAATCTGCTGATCTCCCCCACAAGGGGGAGATTGGCAGCTTCACCAACCATTTGGACTATCGTCACGATTGCGGCACTATAACAGTGCATAAACGCCGTGTAGGCTGGGGAGAATTGACCGTTTGAAGGAAGCGAAGATCCAGAAGCCTGAGCGTCAGCAGCGCCTGTTCGGCCTGTCGACTCCGTTGCGATCAGCCGTTATTCCGCCGCTGTCGGCGGCGCGCTGGCTGTTGGTGCTGATCGTTGCCGCCGGCGTCTATTTCTTCCACGGGTTCCTGTTTCCCGTGCTGGCAGCCCTCGTCATTGCTTTTGCCAGCTGGCCGCTCTACCGCCGGCTGCTTGCCGGTGTCGGAGGCAACCGCACGGTCGCCGCGACGCTCGCCATCCTGTTCATCCTCGCCTTCCTGGTGGTGCCGATAGCGCTCGCCGGCACCTACGCCATCAACGAGGTCCGCGAATGGGTCGGCTGGGCGATCGAGACCAACAGGCACGGCGCGGTCACACCGCACTGGATCACCTCGCTGCCTGTCGTCGGCGAGTGGCTGAACGAACAGTGGATCGACAATTTCGGCCATCCCGGCGGCATCGGCGAGCTGATCCAGCTGGTCAGCGGCGCCAATATCGGCAGCATCTATCGCGGCGTGCTGGCTGCCGGCGGCAGCGCCTTCGGCCTGTTGCTGACGCTGCTGTTCATGATGATCGCGCTGTTCTTCGCCTACCGCGACGGCGAACACTTTGCCAGCCAGATCGACCGGCTCGGCGAACGCATCCTGCCGACGCGCTGGGAGCGGATTTCGCGCGTCGTGCCGGCGACCATTTCCTCGACCGTTACCGGCATGACCGTGATCGCCATCGGCGAGGGGCTGGTGCTCGGCATCGCCTACTGGCTGGCCGGGGTGCCGTCGCCGGTGACGCTGGGCGCATTGACCGGCGTGATGGCGCTGATCCCCGGTGGCGCGCCGCTGTCGTTTACGCTTGTGTCGATCTACCTCGCCGCCAGCGGCTCGCCGATGGCGGGTCTGGCGCTGTTCATCTGGGGCGCAGTGGAACTGTTCATCGTCGACAAGACCTTGCGCCCGAAGCTGGTCGGCGGGCCGATCAAGCTGCCCTTCCTGCCGACTTTTTTCGGCCTGATCGGCGGCGTAAAGACAATGGGCTTTCTCGGCCTGTTCATCGGCCCGGTGCTGATGGCGCTGCTCGTCGCGATCTGGCGCGAATGGCTGCGCGAGGTGGAACTGGCCGAAGACACCGTTCCCGACGCGGCGGCCGAGCTCGAAGGCGGGCCGCCGCAGATCGAGATTGTCGCCGGCCCGGCGAAGAAAAGTCAGGCTGGGTAAGCGACGGCGAGCGCTGCCCGGCGCTTGCGCCCTTCATGCAACTGCCACAGGGAATGGGCAACCAGCGTGACGATCAGGATCACGCCGCCGATCAAGCTGTTGCGCGACGGCGTCTCGGCAAAGATCATCCATATCCAGACCGGCGCCAAAACCGTTTCCAGGAGATAGAACATCGCCACTTCCGGGCCTGAAATGTATTTCGGCCCGTTGGCTAGGCAGAAGAAGGCGAACGGCATGATGACGGCGCCGTTGAAAACGATCCACCATGGCGCTTCCACCTGGAAACCGGTCCTGGAGACCATGAGCGCCGCCAGCCCGAACGGCAGCAGGACGCCGGTCAGCGCGGTGAATCCCATATCCCTGCCGCTGGCGCGTGAAACGGTGATGGCGCAGGCAATCGCCAAGGCCGAACACAGCGCCATCACATCGCCGAACAGATTTCCCGTGCCGACGGAATCGCCGACGATGATCGCGATGCCGACGATCATCAGCGCCATTGCCGCAAGCGTCAGCGGCTGTGGTCGCTCCTTCAGGAACAGCCACGACAGCAGCGCCGAGAACATGGTGGAGAAGGCCAGGATGAAAACCAGATTGGCGGTCGAGGTGTTGTAGACGGCAGTGATGAAGGCGATTGCGCCGAGCCCGTAGAGGGTGGCGACGACGAGCCCCGACCAGCCGGGTATCAGCTGCGGAGCATTCTTGCTGAACGAGCGCCAGATGGCCCATACGATCAGCCCTGCCACGAAGGTGCAGCCGGTGCGCAGCAAAAGGATCGTCCAGGCTTCGCCATGGGCGAGCCGGATCAGGGGAATGTCGATGGTCAGCGCCAGCCCGCCAAGCGCGGTGAGCAGAAGTCCTTTGGTGTGGGCATTGTGAGAGGACATGCAACGGCTTTCGCAATGATTTGAGCAGATGCCGGCCGGCGCAATCGCCCCGCCAACGGGCGGAAAGACCAGCATCGTCTCGGCTGAAAATGTTTAGATCAGGATTTGGTAAGAAGAAAAATCAGCTCGTGACCGCTTCGTGGTCGTAGCGTTCCCAGCCCTTTGGGCCGAGATGCTCCTGCGGCATGAAGCGCATTTTATAGTTCATCTTGCGCGAGCCGTTGACCCAGTAGCCGAGATAGACATGGGGCAAGCCCATGGCCCGGGCGCGGGCGATATGGTCGAGGATCATGAAGGTGCCGAGCGAACGGTCCTCGAACTCGGGATTGAAGTAGGAATAGACCATCGACAGGCCATCGGCCATCTTGTCGGTCAGCGCCACGGCGATCAGCTCGCCCTGGCCCTTGCCGGTGATGAATGTGTCGGGGCCGCGGCGCCGGTATTCGATCACCTTGGTGTCGACATGGGTATCCTCGACCATCATGGCGTAGTCGAGCACCGTCATGTCGGACATGCCGCCGCGGCGATGGCGAGCGTCGAGATAGCCGCGAAACAGCGAATACTGCTCGGTCGACGGCTGCGCGTCGTGCATGGCGCCGATCAGATCGGAATTGCGCTGGATCACCCGCTTCATGTTGCGGCTGGCGGTGAACTCCTGCGCCAGGATGCGCACCGAGACGCAGGCGCGGCAGGTCTCGCAGGCGGGACGGTAAGCGATGTTCTGCGAGCGCCGGAAACCGCCTTGCGTCAACAGATCGTTCATCTCCGGCGCCTTGTCGCCGACCAGATGCGTGAACACCTTGCGTTCGAACTGGCCCTCGAGATACGGGCACGGCGATGGCGCGGTCAGGAAGAACTGCGGCGACTGGGTCGGATGGTGCGTCATCGAACCTTGGGAACACTCCTGCGAATCGCTCTACCTTTGGCTTGGCTGGCGAAAAATTCAACAGGATTGTGAAGGCGGGGTTGAACGGACCCCTTCACATTTGCGCACAAATGCCTGTTGGCGTCGGTTGGACGCCGGTTCAACGGTCGCTGCGGCTGACGACCGTGCCAAGCAGCAGGTCGTGCAGTGTGCGCTTGCGATCGGAAAACAGCGTCACCAGGAGGACGAGCGGCGTCAGGATGACCGTGCTCGCCCAGAACAGCACCGAATGGACAACGGCGGTGAGGCCGTCGATACGGCTGCCGTCGAGACGATCGAGCCGAATGCCCATCATCTTCATGCCTGATGTGGCCTGGTTGCGACCGCCCAGCGTGTTCCAGATGTAGAGAATGGCGACCGCCGGCACGAGGATGGAATACAGCGCCCAGCCAAGACCGAATGTCAAAAGGCCAAGCACGGCCACCAGGATCGCGAACGGAATGGTGAGCAGCGCCACGATGCAATAGTCGATGATGAAGGCCAGGATGCGCCGCGTGCGCACACCGTCATAGGCCCTGACGTCGTCGAGCCTGCTGGTGATGATTTCGCCGTCAAGTACGCGCGCGTTCATGTCATGTCCTCGTAACAGGCGCCACGCTAGGGTGCGCCGCCACTGAAATGGTGAAGACCGCGGGCGGAATCAAGATCGGTTCGTCCATCGGTCCGGCTCGGCAGTGTGACGCGGTTGAGCCGATTGAATTTGGTGGACGGATGGCGTTAGCTTGCTGCGGCGCAACAAGACGCCGAGGGGACGGGGTTACATGGATTACGACATGCTGGTCATCGGCAGCGGCCCTTCCGGGCGCCGCGCCGCGGTGCAATCGGCCAAGCTCGGCAAATCGGTGCTGGTGGTCGACAGGGGCCGGCGCCTCGGCGGCGTCTCGGTGCACACCGGCACCATCCCGTCGAAGACGCTGCGCGAGACGGTGCTGAACCTGTCCGGCTGGCGCGAGCGGGGCTTTTACGGCCGAGGCTACCGGGTCAAGCAGGACATCTCCATCGCCGACCTGGTCGAGCGGCTGCACAAGACGCTCGACCACGAGGTCGAGGTGCTGCAGCACCAGTTTATGCGCAACGCCGTCAAAAGCGTGCGCGCCATGGCGAAATTCGTCGGCCCAAACAAGGTCAGCCTGACGGCAGACAATGGCGACTACTCGGAGGTTGGTTTCACCAATGCCCTGATCGCGGTCGGCACCAGGCCGCACCGGCCGCGCGACGTGCCTTTCGACAAGATCCGCGTCTTCGACAGCGATGAGATGCTGGAACTCGACCATCTGCCGCGCACGCTGACGGTGATCGGCGCCGGCGTCATCGGCGTTGAATATGCGACGATCTTTTCGGCGCTCGACGTGCCGGTGACGCTGGTGGAGCCGCGCAACACCATCCTCGATTTCGTCGACCGCGAGATCGTCGACGACTTCATCCACCAGATGCGCGACCGCGGCATGACCATTCGCCTCGGCAGTACGGTCAAGGAAATCGTCTCAAAACCCGACTATGCCGAAGTGACGCTCGCCGATGGCCGCACCATCCGCTCCGAGATCGTGCTTTACGCCGCCGGCCGCAGCGGCAATCTCGGCAGCCTCGGCCTCGACGTGGTCGGCATCGAGGCCGATTCCCGGGGCCGCATCAAGGTCGATCCGCAGACCTTCCAGACCAGTGCGCCCAACATCTATGCCACCGGCGACGTCATCGGCTTCCCCAGCCTTGCCTCGACATCGATGGAGCAAGGCAGGGTGGCCGCCTGCCACGCCTTCGGCGTGCAACTGCCACCGCCGCCGGAAACCTTCCCCTATGGCATCTACGCCGTGCCGGAAATCTCCACCGTTGGTCAGTCGGAGGAGCAGGTGCGTGATAGCGGCGCTGCTTATGAAGTCGGTCTGGCGCGGTTCCGCGAAACCTCGCGCGGCCACATCATGGGCGTCAACTCCGGCTTTCTGAAGCTGCTGTTCTCGGTCGAAACGCGCCGCCTGCTCGGCGCCCACATCGTCGGCGAAGGCGCCACCGAACTGATCCATATCGGCCAGGCGGTGATCAACCTCGGCGGCACGGTTGATTTCTTCGTCAACAACACCTTCAACTATCCGACGCTGGCCGAAGCCTACAAGATCGCCGGGCTCGATGCCTGGAACCGGATGGGACAGGGCTAGGCGACGAGCATCTGCTCAGCCGTTCCGCCGGGCGCCGATGCGGTCTACCAAGGTCTCCTAGCCTGCCTGGCGTGCGACCAATGCTGGTCCCGCAAGCCACTGCCGGACGATGGCGGCATCCGGGTCGCCGATTTCGTGACCTGAAGGCACGATGCGCGCATCGACCTCGGCGCCATGTTTGTTGAGCAGCGTCACCAGTGGCGGCGCAAACGGCCCGTAGGTCTCGTCGGCGGCACCGGCGACAATCAGGACGCGCGTTCCGGTCAGATCGGTTGCCGGCGCATCGTCAAGCACGGGCATCGCTCTCAGCAGCACTGCTTTTCGGACTAGGTCAGAGTTGAGCAGCATCAGGCTGGAAACCAGATTGGCGCCGTTGGAATAGCCGACGAAAGTCGCCCGGGCGAGGTCGAGCCCGTGGCGCTTTGCGGCCTCGCTTGCGAAGGCGGCAAAGTACGATGTTTCGGCACGGATGCTCGCCTGTTCGAAACTGGTCGGCGTGATCCGCTCGAACCAGCGGAAGCCGTCTTCTTGGCGGATGCGGCCACGCACCGCGACCAGCGTGGCGTTGGGGGCGATCTGCCTCGCAATCGGGACCATCGTCGTTTCGTCGACACCCGATCCGTGCAGTAAAAACAGGCTCTCGCCGCCGGCATTCTCCGGCTTGAGGAGGCGGTAGGGAAAGGCCAGATCCTGGTGCAGAAAGGCGTTCTCGTCGCTATATCGATGCACGCTCATATCTCGTTGTTTTCACGGAGACATTGGTCCTTTGCCAGCTTCAAAACGGAATATTTTCACGCTCCGCCAAATGTGATTGCAACAGGCTCATTTCAGACCGTTTCTGCGCCGATATGCTCCCTGCGGGAGGAATCGAAGCGGTGTGCGCCGATGGTCGCATCCCGGCATGAACAACGCGAGCACCCTTGCTCTCCTTTGAGGCCTTTTGTCGATGACCCTGCCAGTTCCGCCCGATCGCGCCCCGCGTATCGCCGATCGCGACACGCGCATTGACGTGTTCCGTGCGCTCGCACTCCTGACCATCTATATCGACCACGTGCCGGGCACCGTCTTCGAAACGCTGACCTACAAGAATTTCGGATTCTCGGACGCGGCGGAAGCCTTCGTGCTGATTTCCGGCATGTCGGTCGCACTCGCCTATGGCAACAAGTTCCAGCCGGGCGGCCGGCTGCTAGCGATGTTGAAGATGTGGCGCCGGGCCGGCGTGCTTTACAGTGCCCACATCGTCACCACCATGGTTGTGATGGCGTTGTTCTGCGCCGCGGCGGTGTACGGCCGGCGGCCGGAACTGCTCAAGCTGATCAACATCGAGCCGCTGATGAAGAACACGCCGGAGGTCATGATCGGCATTGTCACGCTCGGCCACCAGCTTGGCTACAACAACATTTTGCCGGTCTATGCGGCGCTGCTGTTGATGGCGCCGCTTTTCCTGCTCTTCGTCAGCTACCGGCCGCTCCCGGCGCTGGTCTTTTCCGGCGCGCTGTGGCTTGCCGCCGGCCTCTGGCAGATCGCGCCGCCGAACTATCCCGAGCCCGGCTTCTGGTTCCTCAACCCGCTGTCCTGGCAATTCCTGTTCAACATCGGCCTTGCCGGCATGCTGCATGCCAGGCGCGGCGGCACAATTCCCGTCAATCGTTGGCTGGTGGGCGCCGCGGCGACCTATGTCGCGGCAGCGGCGGTCTGGGTGCACAGCCCGCTCTGGGGCGAGATAACGTGGTTTAACCTGCCCGTGGTGATCGGCGGCTTCGACAAGACGTTCCTGTCGCTGCCGCGGCTCCTGCACATATTGGCGGTGAGCTATCTGATCGTCGCCCTGCCGGCTTTCTCGAACCTGTTCCGTCTCAGCCCGGACCATCCGCTTGCCCTGCTCGGCAAGCGCTCCTTGCCGGTGTTCCTCGCCGGCACGCTGATCGCCATGGCGGCGCAGGTGATGACGCTGATCAATCCGGGCGGCTTTGCCTATGACGTCTTGCTGATTTCGGCCGGCATCGCCATGCAATTCGCGCTCGCCTTCTATCTTGAGTGGCTGTCCGGCATCGGCTTGGGCAAAAAGCCGGTTCGCAAAGAAGCGCCAGCCGTTCACCAGACCTTCGGCATGCCCGCGATGCCAAGGCTAAGCCGATGATCCCACATCAGCCGCCTAGCCAGCAGGCGAGGGGCCGGACGACCCCCGCACCACAAGAACGACCGGCAGCAATTGCCGGTGCTGCGAGCCGTCATTTTCGAGGATCGCCTTGACGGCCAGCCGGCCCATCTCGGCGATCGGCTGGGCGACAGTGGTTAGTGGCGGCTCGGAGTCGGCGCCTTCCGGCACGCCGTCGAAGCCGACGATTGACACATCGCCCGGCACGGCAATGTTACGCTCGCGCAGCCAGTCGAGCGCATGCAGCGCGATCTTGTCCGACATGGCCAGGATTGCTGTCGGCGTCTGCGGCAGCGCGAAAATATGATCGAGGCCGGCCCGCACGCTCGCCTCGTCATTGAGGGTTTCGTAGATTGGCACTTGCGAGACGTCGATGCCGAAGCGGGAGAGCTCGCCGAAATAGCCACGCAGACGGTCGCGTGTGCCCGAGTAGAGGGATGTCGTCTCGACTTGCTCCTGCGTGACGGGACCAAAGCCAGCGTCGGCAGATTCCAGGGCGAGTACGGCAAAGCTGCGATGGCCGAACTCGGCCAGATGGCGCGCCGCCAGACCCGCGCCGGCGACGTTGTCGACGCCGATCGCAGCGACCGCCTCATTTTCCGAATCGAGATCAAGCGCCACGAAAGGCAGTTTGCGTTCGCGCGCCAGTTCGACCAGCCGCGACCCACCCTCGATGCAGAACACGATGAAGCCGTCGACTAGGGCGCTCTGGATGTTCCAGGCGAGCTGCTCGCTGTTGGCGGCCGAGACCAGCGAAATTCCGGCGCCGGTGGCGTCGCAGGCCTGCGAAATGCTGGCCATCATGACGCGGGCAAAGGGATCGTCGAAGAAATAAGACAATGGTTCTGCCGTTGCCACGCCGATGGCGTTGACCTTGCCGGCGCGCAGCAGCCGGCCCTTGGGATCCGGGCCGGCATAGCCCATCGCTTCCGCCGCCGCCTTGACCCGCTCGCGGACCTCTTCGCGCACGATCTCCGGGCGAGCGAACACGTTGGACGCGGTACCGTGCGAGACCCCGGCCGCCTTGGCGATGTCGGCAAGCCGCACTGGTCTCGTCTTGCCGGAGGTCAATGCCGTCATTTTCGTCTCCTGAACCGGAGCCTGTTTAGCACTTTCGTTGGATCGGTTCAAATTTTCCCTTGATCGGACGGCGGAGAGGGTCTATATTTGAATCGATCCAAGGGATTCATCAAGTACAACTTGGATCGATTCAAGAGGAGGGTGCCATGCATCCCGTGAATTATCTGTTCGAAGACATCTACGGCAATGATTGGGGCATAGTCTCCGACGCCGCCACCCGCAGGCGCCGCGACAAGGTCGGGCCGTGGAGGCGTGACCTGCAATACCTTGTGAAACGCAAGCGCAGCTGATCGGCCAGACATTTTCGTGCCAGCTGATTGGATCGATTCAAGTTCTTGAAGAGGAGAACGAACATGCATCCCGTGAAACATCTGTTCGAAGACATTTATCGCAATTACTGGGGTATCTCGCCTGCCACGGAGCAGCCGCAACGGCGGCGGCCGACCAAGCCTGCCAAGCGCAACCGCGACCTGCTGCCGGAAAACCGGCAGGATTAAGCCTCGTGTGATATCTGATGGGGCAGGGTTCTTGCCTCGTCAGGACCGTTGCCGCACGAGCGCCGAGGCCGCGATCACCAGCCAGCCCGCGATGAGCAAGGTGCCGCCGATCGGCGCCGACATCGGGAACAGCCGCGATCCCACGAAATCCCGTGCCAGCAGATCGCCGCAGAACAGAACAAGCCCGACGAGCAGCACCAGGCTGCCGATCCGCAAGATCCGGTTTGCGCCGGCGAGGCCGACGGCCAAAAACACCGGCGCATGCATGAGCAGGAAGGATGCGGCCGTGCCGACGAACGCGCCGCCGAGATGCGCTGAAGCCGCCGACAGCGCCACGCCCGCCGCGCCGGCAATGCCGCCGGCGAAAACGAGGATGCGCGCGCTGTTTGCTGGTGCTGACTCGGCGATGCTCATGTCTCGGGCTCCGTGATTGACGATAGGCGGCGCGACCTGTCTGTCAGGATTTTTCCGATATCGCCAGCATGTCGCGCGTGCGGCGCGCCTGGGCCAGCCAATTATACGCGGCACCGCCCGCCATCAGCAACGACGTGCCGAGAAACACCGCGCGCATGCCGAAATGGCCGCCGACGAAGCCGCCCAGCAGCGGCCCCGCAACCTGGCCGACATATTGCGCCGAGATTGCCAGGCCCAGCACATTGCCGCCGACCCCATCGGGAACATTGTGGCGGATGACGCTGGTGATGCAGGGCAACAGCCCGCCCAGCACCAGACCCATAAGGAACCGCAGCCCGACCAACTGCCAGCTCTCGGTGACGAAGGCCTGCGGTATCAACAGCAGAGCCGAGACGGCCAGCGATGCGACGATGACGTTCCAGTGGCCGATGCGGTCGGCGAGTTTGCCCAACCGTGACGCCGACAGGATGGCGCCGAGTGCGGCCGCCGACATGACGACACCTGAGACCAGGGTCACCCGGCTTGCGTCCGCGACCAGTTGCTGGACGTAGACGGTGATGATCGGCTCGATCGACATGTTGGCGAAGGTGAACAGCATGCCGGTCGCCAGCATGGCCACGACAGGGCGTTTGTCGGGGATCTGCGCCCAACTTCCCTTTGGTTTCTCCTCGCGTTTTGCCTGTACTGGCGGGCGAGGCATCTCCTTTATCAGGAACGTCGTCGCCAGCGCCGCCAGGAAAATGACGCCGCCCGCGATGAGGAAGGTGGCGCGAATACCGATCAATGGCGGCAGCGCGCCGCCAAGCAACGGGCCGACCAGGGAGCCTGCGGTGATGCCGGCCGACAGCACGCCAAGCGCCCAGCCGGAGCGCTCCTTCGGCGTCTGCATGGCGACAAGTATGGTCGAGCCTGAGGAATAACCGCCGGCAAAGCCGATCAGCAGGCGCAAAAGCACCAATTGCCAGACGGTCTGCACCATGCCGGTCAGCGACATGCAGATCGCCATGCCGAAACTGGCGCGCACCAGCATCACCTTGCGGCCGTAGCGGTCGCCGAGCCGCCCCCACAGCGGTGCGACAAGGGCCGCGGCAAGGAAGGTGGCGCCGAAGGCGATGCCGGACCATTGCACGATCGCTGCGTGGCCCACGGCGCCCAGCTGTTCGACATAGAGCGGCAGGAACGGCAGCAACAGCGTCATCGCCACAAGCGTGCTGAACGATCCGGCAAAGCACACGAACAGGTTGCGCCGCCAATGAATGTTGTAGGTGGAAGGCGCTTGGGCGGCCTGCGCTGCACTGTCCTGCGGCATGTCCTGTCCTGTCCGCTTGCTGCGGATACCATTATGGGATACCAACTTGGTACCTCATGGACGCAAAGCTCGGCTGCTGTCAATCAGGCGCTCTCAATGTGATCGGCAAGACCAACGGGCAAGGCCGATCGCCAGCAATGGAAGCAACTATGTCGCAGATGCAGATCGTCGAAAAAGCGCTTCGCGAGATGATCCTTGGCCTCGAGGTCGGTCCTGGCGAGCGGCTGACGGAGCGCTGGATCGAGAGCCGCTTCGGCGCCTCGCGCACGCCGGTCAGGGCAGCCCTGCTGCGGCTGGAGACGGAAGGGCTGATCTGCCGCGACGGGCGCGGTTGGACCGTGTCGCCGATCAACCTTGCCGAACTGGAACAGATCGCGGTGTACCGCGAAGCCGTCGAGGTCGCGGCGGTCAGGCTGACTTCGGCGCTGGCCGACAGGAGCGCAGCCGATGTCATCGAGGCGATGCTGGACTCCTGCGACACTGCCACGCCGCGCGAGGAATGGCACCGCGTCGGCATGGATTTCCATATCGAACTGGCGCGGCTCTCCGGCAACGAGTTCCTGTTCCGGGCCGTGCGCGATGCCATGACGCGGCTGTCGCGGGCGCGCTGGCTGGAGGTGCGCGACGAGGCGGCCCTTGGCCGCGCCTGGAGCGAGCATCACGCCATTCTGGCAGCGGTGCGGGCCGGCGATGCCGATGCGGCGGCGGCGCGACTTTCCGCCCATATCGCCGGCAGCCGCGCCCGCCTGGTGACGTCGTTGCACAATGACCGGCGCGGCCTGCGCGCCAGGGGTTTTGCCGTCGTCGCCGCTTGATACTGGTCACGAAAACGAAAGAACGCCGTCGCGATCCGCTTTCGGCCTCGCTTCGCGGACGCCGATGGCGTAAGAGGCGGCCATGGAAAACAACCGATTTGAAACACCCGTGACCGTTAAGTCGGGCACGGAGGGAAGCACTCAGCTCTTGCGTACGGTGCGTGAGGCTTCCGATTACCTGCTCAACAGCTGGCCCGGCAAGCGCAGCCCCAAGCATCGCGAAGCGCTGCAGGCCTGCCATGACGCGCTGGCCGGCGACAAGCCGGCGATGATTGCAAGACGCGCCTTCATCGCCGCCGCGCGCGAGGTCAACGTCTTCGTCAGCGACAAGGCCCCGGCCTGATCACATCGGCCTGATCAGACCGGCATTTTGCCAGGATCCGGCCCGTTTCGCGGGCCGGTGATCCTGTCTTGCCTATTTTTCTGTCTCGGTGTCGGTTTTGGAACTTGCCTCGTTCTCAGGCTCGGCGCGCTCCTTGGCCGCGACCTTGGCGGCGAGCTTCTCCGCCTTCTTGGCGGCCTTCTGCCGGTCGCGCTCTTTGCGTTCCTGACCGTAATTCGGTGGTCGAGCCATATCGTTTCCTTTCGCTGTGCCTGATCCTGCCTAGAAGCATTGGCCGGCAAACACAACAGCGCCGCGAGGGCAGATGCCAGCGGTTCTGGACTTGCGTGATGGCGAACACAATGGTTTAGAAAAGGCTGCGGGACAGTTGCTGGAGCCGCCGCCGACCGATTTCGAATCAAAACGACCGATGGCCACGCTTCAAAGAAACGCACAGAAGCTGATCTACTATGCGCGCAACGCCATGCGCGACATCGCGCCGCCGGTTCTTTTCCGGCGCCGGCTCGGCCGGCTGCTCGATCAGGCCAGGCTTTCCGACGCATCGGTCCGCCAGCGGCTCAATTACTACAACACGCTGCGGGAGCCTTTTAGCCCCAGCCCCGAGGCCGTGCCGGTCAGCCGGCTGCCGTCGGACCGCAGCATGTACTATTACGATCTGAAGGAGTTCACCCGTTATTTCGACCCAGATCTGCGCATCGACCTGGAATTCGGCGACGTCATCGAAGTGCCGAAGATGCCGTCGATCGTCAAGGACCGGCCGATAGCGGGCGACAACGGCAACGGCGTCCTGTTCAAGCTGAACAAGTTCCGTCATTTCTACATGCCAGCCGACGATGTCGCCTTCGCCGACAAGCATCCGCTCGTCGTTTGGCGCGGCGAACTCAACAATCCGATCCGCACCTTGTTGCTGGATGCAGCCCGCAATCTGCCGTTCTGCGATGTCGGCACGCCGAGGGCGACAGCACCTGCGGAATACCGCAAGCCCTATCTCAGCATCGATCAGCAGCGCCGCTACCGCTATATCATCTCGCTCGAAGGCAATGATGTCGCGACCAATCTGAAATGGATCATGAGCTCGAACTCGCTCTGCCTGATGCCGCCGCCGACCTATGAGACCTGGTTCGCGGAAGGGCAGCTCGAGCCCGATGTCCATTATGTGCCGCTGGCGCCCGACTTCAGCGATCTGGCCGAGCGCGTGCACCATCTCGAGAAACATCCGGCCGAGGCCCAGCGCATCGTTGCGGCGGCCAACGCCTATTGCCGCAAATTCGCCGACGAGCGGGCCGAGCAGGCGATCTGCCTGCTCGTGCTCTACAAATATTTCGTGCTCAGCGGCCAGATCGAGACCGATCCGCAGGTCTGGCGGTTTATCGCGGGCTAGCGGCCTCCGGCGCCCTTAAGTCAGATGACGCTGCGGTCCATAACCAGATCGGCCGGGCCGAAGCGGTCCTTCGCGGTGAACTGCTGGTGCCAGTAGGGATAGAGCACCGGCGGCCGGCTGACGGCATCGAGACGCTGGCGTTCATCAAAGGACAGCGTCAGGCTTGCCGCGGCGAGATTGTCTTTCAACTGGGACTCATTGCGTGCGCCGATCACCAGCGAACTGACGGCTGGCCGGCCGAGCAGCCAGGTCAGCGCCACCTGGGCCGCCGAAACGCCGCGTGCCGCACCGATGTCGACCAGCACATCGACGATCCGCCACAGCCGGTCCTCGTCGCGGATCGGCGGTTCCGACCAGCCGCCGATCTGGCGCGCCGTCGGGCTGTCGCGGCGGTATTTTCCCGACAGCAGGCCGCCGGCGAGCGGGCTCCACACCAGCACGCCAAGGCCCTGGTCGACCGAGATCGGCAAGAGCTCATACTCGGCCTCGCGTGCTTCCAGCGTGTAGTGGATCTGCTGGGTGACGAAGCGCGGCTGGTGCTGGCTGTCGCTGATGCCCAGCGCCTTCATGACCTGCCAGCCGGAATAGTTGGAGCAGCCGACATAGCGGATCTTGCCCTGGGCAACCAGCGTGTCGAGCGCGGCGATGGTTTCCTCGAGCGGCGTCGCGCCGTCCCATTCGTGAAGGAAATAGATGTCGATGACATCGGTCCTGAGGCGCTTCAGGCTCTTCTCGCATTCGCGGATCAGATGATGGCGCGACAGGCCTTCGTCATTGGGGCCCTTGCCGATCCGCATGCGCGCTTTGGAGGCGATCAGCACGTCGTTCTTGCGCTTGCCGCCGAGCGCCTCGCCGATGATCTCTTCCGACAGACCGTTGGAATAGACATTGGCGGTGTCGATGAGATTGATGCCGGCATCGATGCAAGTGTCGATGATGCGCGAGGCCTCCGCGAGATCGGAATTGCCGACGGCAGCGAACGGCCCGCTGCCGCCGAAGGTCATGGTTCCCAAGGTCAGCGCCGAAACTTTCAAGCCGGAACGGCCAAGCGTGCGGTATTCCATGTCTGATCCTCGTAGTTTTGGTGGGGAGGCGGTTTTAGCAGGAAAGGGCGGGGAAGCCCGAACGGGTCCGCTATTTGTAGGACAATTTGAGCGGCTTGTCGCCATGCCAGGGCGCTGGATCGGCAATGCCTCGCTGCTTTGCAGTGAAGACCGGCTGGCCGGCGGCTTGCAATAAAACCGTCATTGCCGGCCTATATCAAGTCGGCTCAGGGTTTCATGTCAGCCGGCAAGCGGAGCAGTGGAAATGAATGAGCTAAAGCAGAATTCTGCGGCCAGGGATTGGCTGGAAGCCGAACTCGCCGACACGCTCGACGAGGACTATGAGCTGGAAATCTCGGAGCCGGCGCTGTCGTTGGAGATCGCCAAGATCTACAAGAACGCGCATCCGCCGTCGATCGATCGCATGCAGTATTTCCGCGACCTGATCGGCTTGCAGTCGGAACTGATCAAGCTGCAGTCCTGGGTTGCCTACCACAAGAAGAAGCTAGTGGTGGTTTTCGAGGGCCGTGATTCCGCCGGCAAGGGCGGCGTCATCAAGCGCATCACCCAGCGCCTCAACCCGCGCATCTGCCGCGTCGTGGCGCTGCCGGCGCCGACCGAGCGCGAAAAGTCACAATGGTATTTCCAGCGCTACGTGCCGCATCTGCCGGCCGGCGGCGAGATCGTGCTGTTCGACCGCTCCTGGTACAACCGCTCCGGCGTCGAGCGGGTGATGGGCTTTGCCGAACCCGATCAGGTCGAAGAGTTCTTCCGCGACGTGCCGGAGTTCGAGCGCATGCTGGTCCGCTCCGGCGTCACGCTGGTCAAATACTGGTTCTCGATCACCGACGAGGAACAGCAGATGCGCTTCATGATGCGCATCCACGATCCGATGAAGCAGTGGAAGCTGTCGCCGATGGACCTGCAGTCGCGCGTGCGCTGGGAGCAGTACACCAAGGCCAAGGAAGAGACGTTTGCCCGCACCAACATCCCAGAGGCACCGTGGTACATCGTCGAAGGCAACGACAAGAAGCGGGCGCGGCTGAACTGCATCGACCATCTCCTCAAACAGCTGCCCTATGAGGACGTGCCGCACGAAGAAATCACGCTGCCCGAGCGGGTGTTCAACCCGGAGTACGAGCGCCAGGTCCTGCCGCGCGAGCTTTACGTGCCGGAGAAGTATTGAGCACTTTTCCTTCTCCCCGTTTCACGGGAGAAGGTGCCCGAAGGGCGGATGAGGGGCAGCGCCGGCATCGGCGAATTCACAGTCGTCGGACGCTGCTAACCTCCAAAAGCAGCGCTGCCCCTCATTGCCTGCCGGGCATTTCTCCCCGTAGAACGGGGAGAAAGAAGCCTGCGCCTATCACTTCGCCACTACACCCGCTTGATCGTCACATGCGTGGCGAGCGCTGTCGCCACCTGCTCGGTGCACTGGTAACCCAGCTTCAGCATATCCAGCCCGGCAAACAGGCTCTCGCCCCTCCCGAGCAACACTGGCGACACAGCCAGATGCAACTCGTCGATGAGCTTCTCCTTGAGATATTGCCGGATAGTGGAAACGCCGCCGCCGACGCGGACATCCTTGCCGCCGGCCGCAGCCTTTGCTTGTTCGAGCGCGGCGTGGATGCCGCCGGTAACGAAGCGGAAAATGGTGCCGCCTTCCATCACAATGGGGTCGCGCTTGTGATGGGTCAGCACGAAGGTCGGCACGTGATAGGGCGGGTTGTTGCCCCACCAGCCCTTCCAGTTCTCATCCGGCCATTCGCCGCGGATCGGGCCGAACATGTTGCGGCCGAGGATCCAGGCGCCGACATTGTCGAAGCTGCGGACGGTGAACCGGTCGTCCACGTCGGTGCTGCCGCCATCCTTGCCGACCATCTCGTGGAAGGTGCGGGTGCCGGTCATCCATTTGTGCAGATCTTCGCCACCAACGCCGAGCGGATTTTGCAGGTCCTGGTCAGGACCGGCGCCGAAACCGTCGAGCGACAAGGTGAAGGCATTGACGCGCAGTTTGGACATGGAAGACTCCCTTTCGTGACCAGTTGTGATTTGCAATCAGTATTCAAACTGATTGCATTTTGCAACTAGTATTTTTAGAGGCAAGCCGATCTGTGGAATGCGCAGGGACCTCAAGCCGCCACGCGCTTCGGCATCACCGCAAACGGGCTGAGCCCAAGCCAGATCTGCATCTTGCCGGCGACGTCGAGATCGCCGGTCAGGCTGATCTTGTCGCGTTCCTTGTGAACTGTCGTCAGCCCCATCCAGATCGAGGTCATGGTGCACAGATCGGTCGAGACGTAGAGATCGACGTCGAAGCCCGGATCGTACCAGCAAAGATCGACCTCGCCCTGCTTTTCGACGATCAGCCACCACGATCGTTTTGACGCCGGCAGGTCATGGTACAGGAATTGTATCACGGTGCGCCCGTCCGGCAGCGGACTGGGGTTCAGATTGCGCCGCATGTCCCACATCAGCAGCGACGGATCGAGGTTTTTGAGCGACAGCCTGGCCTCGACCCATTTCTGGCCCCAAAACCCCATCGCCTCGACAACCGGGCGCAAATCCCGGCCCGCCTCGGTCAGCCGGTATTCGAACACGCCCTTCTCGGTCGCGATCTCGGTCCGCTCGACGATGCCGCCGGCCTCGAGGTCCTTGAGCCGTTGCGACAGAAGGGTTGGCGACATTTTCGGCACGCCGCGGCGCAAATCGTTGAAGCGGGTCGATCCCGCCACCAGTTCGCGCAGCAGCACCATGGTCCAGCGTGTGCAGAGCAGCTCGGCGGCCATGGAGAGCGGGCAGAATTGCTTGTAACCGGCTTGTGTCATGTGGTGAGCTCCAAAAGATGTTGCCGGACCTTATTCAGAAAACCTGAGTTCAGCCAGTACAGAAGCTGTACTGGCACCCCCGGTACAGTTCTGTGACTGGAGCGGTCCGGCGCTGCCATGCGAGGCAGCGGTACGTCGCCGGGCAGTCCGGTGCCGATCCATGAGGAGTTTTGAAATGACCGCTTACGTGATCGCAGACATCAAGGTGAAGGACGACAAATGGGTGCCGGCCTATGCCGCTTCGGTGCACGACCTCGTGCACAAGCATGGCGGCAAATACCTCGCCCGCAGCGGCAACGTGAAGACGCTCGAGGGCAAGCCGCTCGACACCAGCCTGATCGCCATCATGGCGTTTCCGTCGGCAAAGGCAGCCGAGGCCTTCACCAACGATCCGCAATACGCCCCGTTTGTGGCGGAGCGCCGGAAGGGCAGCGACAGCCGCTTCCAGCTGATCGACGATACCGATCTCGCCGGAACGATTCCTTATTTGCCAAAGGCGTGAGGAAAAGCCGGAACCCGGAGCATCCAGGTTCCGGCTAACCCTTCAGCATCTGCGCCACTTCCGGCGCGAAGTAAGTCAGGATGCCGTCGCAGCCGGCGCGCTTGAAGGCGAGCAGCGATTCCAGCATCGCTTTCTCGCCGTCGATCCAGCCATTGGCGGCCGCCGCCTTGATCATCGAATATTCGCCCGAAACCTGGTAGGCGAAGGTCGGCATCTGGAACTCGTCCTTCAGCCGGCGGATGATGTCGAGATAGGGCATGCCGGGCTTGACCATCAGCATGTCGGCGCCCTCGGCGATATCCTGCTCGGCCTCGCGCACCGCTTCGTCGGAATTGGCGTGGTCGAGATAGTAGGTCTTCTTGTCGCCCTTGAGCAGGCCGGCGGTGCCGACCGCCTCGCGGTAGGGGCCGTAGAAGGCGGAGGCGAATTTCGTCGCATAGGACATGATCGCCACATCCGAAAAACCGTTGGCGTCGAGTGCGTCGCGGATGGCGCCGATGCGGCCGTCCATCATGTCGGACGGCGCGATGATGTCGGCGCCGGCCGCTGCCTGGATGACGGCCGCGGCGGTCACCTGTTCCACTGTCTCGTCATTGACGATGATGCCGTCGCGCAAGATGCCGTCATGGCCGTGCGAGGTGAACGGATCGAGCGCGGCATCGGTGATGATGCCGATCTCGGGCACTGCGTCCTTGATGGCGCGGGTGGCGCGGTTGATTATGTTTTCCGGGTGGAGGATGTGCGATCCCGTCTGGTCGCGCAGGCTGAGTTCAACATTGGGGAAGGTGGCGATCGCCGGAATGCCGAGCTTAGCGGCCCGCTCGGCCTCCTTGACGGCGAGGTCCAGCGACAGGCGGAAGACGCCGGGCATGGCGGCGATCGGCTCGCGCGTGTTCTTGCCGTCGATCACGAAGATCGGCCAGATCAGATCGTTCACCGTAAGCCGGTTTTCCTGCACCAGGCGGCGCGACCAGTCGGCCTTGCGCATGCGCCGCAAGCGGCGGCTGCCGGTGATCTCGTCGACGCTGCGCGCACCGGCGGGCTTTGCCGGTGCGAATTTGTTGCTCGTCGCGGGGGTGAATTTGTTCATCGCAAAAACTCCGGGTCGGGGCGGCTTTTACCACGAGGCCTTGCCGCTGACCAATGCGACACGATTGTGCCAGTCGATAACGCGCTGCTTACGGCTTCGGCGGCCACGCCAGTTCTGGGCCGGTTTTGAAGAACGACACATTGTTGGTGAAGGTGCTCTCCGGGGCGAGCCGGATCAGGCGCCCGTCCGGATGGCCGATGTCGGCGACATTGTCGATGAACCAGCGGTTCCAGGTCGCCTCCGGGCCGAGATATTTGTGCAGCAGCCGTTTGAAGCGGTTCGGCGCCATCGCTTCTATGGTGGCGACGCCGCGCAGGCCGAGATGCAGCAGGATGCCGGCCTCATTGTCGAAATGGACGATCTCCACGGCGCAGCGCGGGTCACGTTCGAGGTGTTTGACAGCACTTGCGCCGGTCGAGCCGAGCAGCCAGATCGCAGCGTCCTCCCAGATGAACCACATCGGCGCGTTGCGCGGCGCGCCGTCAGCGGTCACGGTCGCCAGATTGGCCATCAGCGGGCGGCTGAGAACATCATCCGGGTCGAACTTTTTCGGCATCTCCCAGCCATGGCTCGGCGCTGCGGTTTCAAGCGTCATGCGTTTGTCCCTGCATCAGAAGAAAGGCTGTTTTGCCCGGCAATTTTGCGCGCATTTCTGTCGGGGGCAAAGCACGGTCGCGTTGCCTTGCGAAAATCCAAACCGCGCCCGCCGGTTGACGCACCCATGCGCCACCTTTAGCACTTCAGTCCCGCAGGCGCGGGGAGGGATTCTCTGACGATGGACTTTGGCGGCGGCGACGAGATCCGCTTCGAACGGTTGGGCAAGGCAGGCGTCGTCACGCTGACGCGGCCGCAGGCGCTCAATGCGCTGACACATCGCATGATCAAGGCGCTGGACAAGGCGCTCGACGCTTTTGAACGCGATACCGGCGTCGATGTCGTCGTCGTCAAGGCCGAGGGCAGAGCGTTTTGCGCCGGCGGCGACATCATGCACGTCTACGAGGCCCGCGCCGGGAAGCCGCCGGTCGAGTTCTTCGCCGACGAATACCGGCTCAACGCCCGCATCAACAGTTACAAAAAGCCCTATGTCGCGCTGATCGACGGGATCGTGATGGGCGGGGGCGTCGGCATCTCTTTCCACGGCTCGCAGCGCGTGCTGACCGAGAACGCCCAGTTCGCCATGCCCGAAGTCGGCATCGGTTTCTTCCCCGACGTGGGCGGCAGCCATCTGCTGCCCGACCTCGGCGGCAGCTTCGGCATGTATCTGGCGCTGACCGGCAACCGCATTCGCTATGGCGATGCGCTGTGGTCGGGCCTGGCCACCCACACCATCAAGGCCGCCGACCAGGCTGCCTTTCTCGACCGGCTCTGCGCCAATGGCGATCCGGAATCGGTGCTGCGCGGCTTCTTCGTGCCGGCCCGGCGCGAAACCGCCCAGCCGGTGCTGGAAGCCATCGCCCGGCATTTTTCCCAACCGTCGCTCGCCGAAATCCTTGAGAGCCTGGAGCGGGCGGCAGGCGCCGACGAGTTTGCCGCCAAGACGCTGGCCACCATCCGCACCCGCTCGCCGACCAGCCTCAATGTCGCGTGGCGCCAGATCAGCGCCGGGCTGACGCTGTCGATGGAAGCCTGCATGAAGATGGAGTTCCGTATCCTCAACCGAATGCTGGCCGGCCACGACTTCTATGAAGGCATCCGCGCCGTCCTCGTCGACAAGGGTTCGACGCCGCAGTGGCGGCCGGCAAGCCTGGCCGAGGTCGACGCTGCTTCGGTGGACGCCTATTTCGCGCCGCTCGAACGGGAGCTCGAACTGTGAGCGAGGTCACGTCGCGGCGTATCGTGCTGCAGCCCTCGGGCGTCGAGATCATCTTCGCCTGGTTCCAGCGCGTCATAGCGGGCTACTGCCTGCTGTTCGGCATCCTGTACTGGATCCGGCTGATCGGCTTTTATCCCGGCCCGCTGTGGCGCTTCGACCTGATGCCGGTGCACTGGCAGGTCGTGGCGGTGATGCTGGCCGTGTTCTTCCCCTTCGCCGCCGCCGGCCTGTGGATGCTGGCGTCGTGGGGCCCGGTGATCTGGTTCATCTGTGCTGTCACCGAGACCATCATGTATGCCGGCTTCCCCAATCTGTACGGCCACCGGCCGCTGATCGTCTTCTCGCATGCCGCGGTGGCGCTGCTCTACATCGCCTTCCGCGTCGTTATCTGGATGCGCAAGCGCCCCGCGCGCGCCTGAAACGCCGCCCCGCAGCCATTGGGTAAATCTTTAGGTTAATTATCCTTGCTCGGGTGACCGTTCGTTAAGCGTCTTGCGAAACCTATTACCGGTAAGCTCTTGTTAGCCCTAGCGTTTAAGTCGAATTTTATGAGTATTCGATAGTGTCGCAATCAAGGTGAAAAACAAAAAATCACCAGGGCGACAAACGAGAGGCAAAGACAATGATCAATTCGCGTCCGGCGGCGAAGACCGCCAACGTATCCGACGATCGCCGCGAGGCTATCCGTTCGCTTTACATGGAATCGCTGCAACTGGTGGAGCGTCTGCATCGCCGTCTGCTTGACGTGATCAAGGACGAGTTCGACCGCAACGGCCGTTCCGACATCAATGCCATCCAGGCGCTGCTTCTGTTCAATATCGGCAATTCCGAACTGACCGCCGGCGAGCTGCGCTCGCGTGGCTACTATCTCGGCTCGAACGTCTCCTACAATCTGAAGAAGCTGGTCGATCTCGGCTTCATCAACCACCAGCGCTCGCGCATCGACCGCCGTTCGGTCCGCGTTTCGCTCACGCCGAAGGGCAATGAAGTGGCGGAAGTCGTCGCCGGTCTCTATGAGCGCCATGTCGGCTCGATCGAACAGGTCGGCGGCATCAACAGCGAAGAGTTCAAGCAGATGAACCGCGCGCTGCAGCGCCTCGACCGCTTCTGGAACGACACCATCGCCTACCGGATGTAATCAGCGGGCCATTGAATAGCAGCTGCGCCGGAAGAAGCGCGGCCGGAGGAAAGTCTCAGCCAACAGGCCGGTGCCGAAAAGCACCGGCCTTTTCTTTTTCGAGCCGCCTGCGCTTCCAATTCGGCGCAAAGCCACGTTGCCGCCATATTCGCGGTGGAAGCGAGGGCTGTGGGTATGCGGCGGCGAAAGCTGTTCGCGCGCCTGTAAGGTCGCATCGCGGTCCGCTTTTGACGGCCAGGTGACGCAGGTCATGGTTGGCTAATTGTTAACAGTGCCAACTTTAGAGTGCGGGTGATATCGCCCAACATCGAGCACGTAGCCGAACGCTGCAACAGCCAAACGCTACAAGCCAAACACGACAAGAATGTCTGGAACGTCCATGAGAACCAGCCGCCGCTTTTTCCTTTCCGGAGCTTCCGCGCTCGCCGTTGCCATGGTTGCCAATGCCGCCAGCGCGCAGGATGTGATCGACGATATCCTGAAGTCTTCGAACCGTGGCAATTGGGACGACCAGTTCGATGCCCGCGCCTCGGAGGGCGGCAAGGTCGCCTCGACGCTGCCGATCTTCAGCCTGCAGACGGTCGCCTTCACCGAACAGGCGGTGGCGCAGTATCAGAACATCGTCGCCCAGGGCGGCTGGGGCGAGGTGCCGGCGACCAAGAAGCTGCAGCTTGGCGTCGACGATCCGGACGTGGTGCCGCTGCGCAAGCGGCTGATGGTTTCGGGCGACCTGGCGCAGAGCGCCGGCATTTCGACGTCGTTCGATTCCTACGTCGACGCCGCGGTCAAGCGCTTCCAGGCGCGCCATGGCCTGCCGGCCGACGGCGCCATGGGCAAATACACCTATGCCGCGATGAACGTTTCGGCGCAGATCCGCCTCGGTCAGCTGCAGACCAACCTGGAGCGCCTGCGCGAAAAGGCCGGCACGCTGGGCAGCCGTTATGTGCTGGTCGATATCCCGGCGGCACAGATCGAGGCGGTCGAGAACGATCGCGTCGTGCTGCGCCACACCGCAATCGTCGGCAAGATCGACCGCCAGACCCCGGTGGTCAATTCCAAGATCAACGAGATCATCGTCAATCCCTACTGGAACGCGCCGGTCTCGATCGTGCGCAAGGACATCATTCCGCTGATGCGGAAGAACCCCGACTATCTCAAGGACAGCCATATCCGCCTGTTTGCGCCGGATGGCAGCGAAGTCGATCCGATGACTGTCGATTGGTCGACGGATGATGCCGCAAAATACCGCTTCCGCCAGGATCCGGGTTCCGGCAACGCCATGGCCTCGGTGAAGATCAACTTCCCCAGCCCCGACGGCGTCTACATGCACGATACGCCGCAGCAAAGCCTGTTCGGCAAGATGATGCGCTTCGATTCCTCGGGCTGCGTGCGTGTCCAGAACGTGCGCGACCTCGTCACATGGATCCTGCGCGACACACCCGGCTGGGACCGCCAGCATTTCGAGGCGACCATCAAGACCGGCGAGAACACGCCGGTGCAGGTCGTCAACCCGGTTCCGGTCCACTTCCTCTATGTGTCGGCCTGGTCGACGGGTCCGGGCGTCGTGCAGTTCCGCGACGACGTCTACGCGCTCGATGGCGCCAGCGAACTGCAGATCACCTCTTCGCTCTAAGCTGCTGATCTCCTTCAGGAAAGGCCACCGCAAGGTGGCCTTTTCCGTTCGACATCCCAACAGAAGAAGACTGGTGGCCGCCAGCCATGCAGGCCATGAACACTGCCGGACGTTGCGCCGCAGGCCCATCTGGACGGACTAACGGCAATTGCGCATGGTCCTCAAAACAGCCGGAATCGCGCCATGCAGGTCGCAATCTTCATCCTCGCCGTGCTGGTCTTCGTCGCTCTTTCCGGCGCACTGGTGCGGTTGGTTCGGGTGCCGCTGCCGGTGCTGCAGATTGCCATCGGCGCCGCGCTCGCCTGGCCGGTGAAAGGCATCCATGTCGAGATCGACCCCGAACTCTTCCTGCTGGTGTTCATTCCGCCGCTTTTGTTCGGCGATGCCTATGGAGCGCCCAAACGCGAGCTGATCGCGCTGCGCGGACCGATCCTCGATCTGGCCATCGGGCTGGTCTTCTTTACCATTGTCGGCTTCGGTTATGCCTTGCACTGGTTGGTGCCGAGCATCCCGCTGGTCGTCGCCTTCGCGCTCGCTGCCGTGCTGTCCCCGACCGACGCCGTGGCGGCGTCCTCGATCGTCGACAGAAGCCTGGTGCCGGCGCGGCTGATGCATATTCTGGAAGGCGAGGCGCTGCTCAACGACGCCTCGGGCCTGGTCATGTTCCGCTTCGCCGTCGCCGCCGCCGTGACCGGCAGCTTTTCCTTCGCCGATGCATCGCTGAGCTTCTTTTATGCCGTCGCCATCGGCATCCTGGCCGGCATCGCCGCGTTGTTCATCGCCGCCAGGCTCCTGCAGCTTCTGAATCGCATCGGCGGCGTTCCGGCCGAGGCGCAGGTTCTGGTCATGGTCCTGCTGCCCTTCATTGCCTATCTCGTCGCCGAACATCTGCATGCCTCAGGCATTCTGGCGGCGGTCACCGCCGGGCTTTTGACCGGCGGCTCCGGCGTCTTCCGCTTCCTCGGCGTCTCGGCGCGCATGCAGACGATCTCGCTGTGGACAACCTTGTCCTTCGTCTACAATGGCGCGCTGTTCATCGTGCTCGGCATGCAGCTTCCCGAAATCATTCGCCGCGTGCCGCCCGAACTGACTGGCCATTACCCGATCATCCAGCCGGTCGCGACGGTGATTGCGCTGACGCTGTGCCTGATCGCGCTGCGCTTCCTCTGGATCTGGGTCGGCGACATCGCGGCAGGCCTCAAGGCAAAATGGGGAAAGCGCAAGGCCGAGCCGTTCGGGATGCGTGTGCGGCTTGCCGGCTCGGTGGCGGGCGTGCGCGGCGCGATCACGCTGGCCGGCATCCTGTCGCTGCCGGTTGCCATGCCGGACGGCTCGTCTTTTCCGGCGCGCGACCTGGTGATCTTCCTGGCCGCCGGCGTCATCATCTGTTCGCTCGCCATCGCCAGCGTGGCGCTGCCGAAGATAGCGCGCGGGCTGGTCGAGCCGGGCGAGGATGGCAGCGCCATCGAGGAGCGTCTCGCCCGCATCGGCGCCGCCAAGGCGGCCATCGCCCGCGTCGAAAGCATGGCGGGCGCCAGCGACGACGACCAGGGCGAGGTGCCCGGCGCCAGGCTTGCCGCCGCCGAAAACATCGTCGCCGGCTACCGGCGCCGGATCGCCACTTCGGACGAGGCCGACGACGCCCGGGCGGAGGCCCGCGAAGCCGGGCGGCTGGAGCTCGAAATGCGGCTTGCCGGCATCGAGGCCGAGCGCATCGCCGTGCGCGACATGTTAAGCAGCGGCGCGATCAACGACCATACGGCGCGGGCGCTGTTTACCGAGATCACGCTCACCGAAGCCTTGCTGCAGGGGCGGCAGGAGCGAAAATAGCGGTTCAGGGCCGCTCTGGCGCAATCCGGCCAGCAAATTTCGCGCTGCAAACGTGGCGAGGCGAAAACAACTGTGTTAATGGCGCGGCAATGCATGTCGCCCGGAACCGTGCAGCGGTTTCGGGACAACGATATGCATAGATAAATGCCCCGAACCGAAGGATTTCAGGCCATGGCAACTGCAGCGGCAGCGTCGAACAAGTTCGAATCCTTCTTCGAAACCACGCTGGAAGATGCCGATCCGGAGATCTTCGGCTCGATCCGCAACGAGCTTGGCCGCCAGCGTCACGAGATCGAGCTGATCGCCTCGGAAAACATCGTTTCGCGCGCCGTGCTCGAGGCGCAGGGCTCGATCATGACCAACAAATACGCCGAGGGTTATCCGGGCAAGCGCTATTATGGCGGCTGCCAGTTCGTCGACGTCGCCGAGGAACTCGCCATCGAGCGCGCCAAAAAGCTGTTCGGCTGCAACTTCGCCAATGTCCAGCCGAATTCCGGCAGCCAGATGAACCAGGCGGTCTTCCTGGCGCTCTTGCAGCCCGGCGACACCTTCATGGGCCTCGACCTGAATTCCGGCGGCCACCTGACGCACGGCTCGCCCGTCAACATGAGCGGCAAATGGTTCAAGGTCGTTTCCTACGGCGTGCGCAAGGACGACCATCTGCTCGACATGGACGCGATCGAAAAGACCGCGCATGAGACCAAGCCGAAGCTGATCCTGGCCGGCGGCACCGCCTATTCGCGCATCTGGGACTGGAAGCGCTTTCGCGAGATCGCCGATGCGGTCGGCGCCTATCTGATGGTCGACATGGCCCATATCGCCGGCCTGGTTGCCGGCGGCGTGCATCCGTCACCGCTGCCGCACGCCCATGTCGTGACCACGACCACGCACAAATCGTTGCGCGGCCCGCGCGGCGGCATGATCCTGTGCAATGACGAGGACATCGCCAAGAAGATGAACTCGGCGGTTTTCCCCGGCCTGCAGGGCGGGCCGCTGATGCATGTCATCGCCGCCAAGGCGGTCGCCTTCGGCGAGGCGCTGAAGCCGAGCTTCAAACTCTATGCCGAGAGTGTCGCCGCCAACGCGAAGGCGCTGGCGTCGAGCCTCAAGGAAACCGGCCTCGACATCGTCTCCGGCGGCACAGACAACCATCTGATGCTGGTCGATCTCAGGCCCAAGAACGCCACCGGCAAGCGCGCCGAGGCAGCGCTCGGGCGCGCCAACATCACCTGCAACAAGAACGGCATCCCGTTCGATCCGGAAAAGCCTTTCGTCACCTCTGGCGTGCGTCTGGGCACGCCGGCCGGCACCACGCGCGGCTTCGGCCAGGCCGAGTTCCGCGAGATCGGCAAGCTGATCGCCGAAGTGCTGGACGGGCTGAAGGTCGCCAATTCCGACGAAGGCAATGCGGCGGTCGAGGCGGCGGTGAAGGCAAAGGTCGTGGCGCTGACCGATCGTTTCCCGCTCTATCCCTATCTCGGTTGACCACCAGCGGCGCTTCGTCTTTTATCCCGCGCTCTGCGCCGCTTGCTGTCCGGGCGGCGCGGCCTGTTGGAGATCTGACGATGCGCATGTTCCGTCCTGCCGTTCTGGCCTTCATCGGCTCGCTTGCCGCTTTCACCGCGTCAGGCGCGATAGCCCAGGAGCAGACGCAGCCGGGCACGGATATCCCGGCCACCAACACCTTTGGCAGGTGGACCACCATCATCGATGCGCTCGACACCGGCCAGGATTCGCACAAGACCTGTGCGGCCTCGACAGCCTTTGTCGACGGCAACGGCAATGCCGGCACGCTGACGCTTTCGATCTCGACTGGCGACGCCCTGCCGCCCGATGCCTATCCGGCGATCATGTTCACCATCGCCAACAAGGAGCTGCCGACCGGCAAGAAGATCGCCGCGACCTTTGGCGACCCCGGCGTCAAGGTTTCCGCGACCGTCTATTCCAATGATGCCGGCCGCCCGAGCTGGACCGTCGACAACCAGGCCAAGACCAGTCTCGCTTTGTTGCGGGCCATGCGCCAGGTCATCTCGCTCGATGTGACGTTCGGCAAGCAGGCTGTCGCCAGCATCCCGATGGATGGCTTCACCAAGGCCTACCGCAACCTCGGAACGTCCTGCGGCTTCCCGACCAAGGACGTCGCCCCCTGACATATCTGGCGCGGCTGGCAATTTTCCTCCCGCCTCGCTATCTCTGAGGGCGCGAGCGGCCGTTGCCGAACCTTTGCCGTCCCGGCAAAAACCTCTAAGCCTATCGTTCCGCCAGAATCGCCAACCCGAAGGCTCTCCATGCGCTGTCCCTATTGCCAGTCCGAAGATACGCAGGTGAAGGATTCGCGCCCCGCCGAGGATGGCGCGGCGATCCGCCGGCGGCGCGTCTGTCCCGATTGCGGTGGCCGTTTCACCACTTTCGAGCGCGTCCAGTTGCGCGACCTCGTGGTGGTGAAGAAGTCCGGCAGAAAGGTGCCGTTCGACCGCGACAAGCTCTTGCGTTCGGTGGAGATCGCGGTGCGCAAGCGCAATGTCGATCCCGAGCGCATCGACCGCGCCGTCACCGGCATCGTGCGTCAGCTCGAAAGCTCCGGCGAGACTGAAATCGCCTCGGGCGAGGTCGGCCGGCTCGTCATGGAAGCGCTGAAGTCGCTCGACGACGTCGCCTATGTCCGCTTTGCCTCTGTCTATCGCAATTTCCGCGAGGCCAAGGACTTCCATGACGTGCTGGGTGAGCTCGAAGGCGACGAGCTCAAGGGCGACGAGCTGAAGAGCGAAGAGGACGCCGGCTGAGCATGGCAAGCCAAACGTCAGGGAAGGCCGATCAGCAGGCCCTCGATCGCCGCTTCATGGCCGCGGCGGTGAGGCTCTCGCGCAGGAATGCCGGCCGCACCTCGACCAACCCTTCCGTCGGCACCATAATCGTTCGCGACGATGGCGCCGGCCCGATGATCGTCGGCACAGGGGTCACCGCTGTTGGCGGCCGGCCGCATGCCGAGACCGAGGCGCTGGCTGAAGCCGGCGAGTTGGCGCGCGGCGCCACGGCCTATGTCACGCTGGAGCCCTGCGCCCACCATGGCCGCACCCCGCCTTGCGCCAACGCGCTGGTCAATGCCGGAGTGGCGCGGGTCGTCGGCGCCGCCAGCGATCCCGATCCGCGCGTCTCCGGCAAAGGCTATGCCATCCTGCGCGCCGCCGGCATCGAAGTGGTCGAAAAGGTGCTGGTCGAGGAAGCCGCCGAGCAGATGGCCGGCTATTTGATTCGATCCCTGAAAAAGCGCCCGGAAGTGACTCTGAAGCTTGCGCTTTCCAGCGACGGCAAGATCGGCAGGCATGGCGCCGGCCAGGTTGCGATCACCGGCGATGTCGCCCGCCGCGAAGTCTATCTGATGCGCGCCGAAGCCGATGGCATACTGGTCGGCATCGGCACGGCGCTGGAGGATGATCCCGCGCTCACCGTGCGGCTGCCGGGGCTGGAGAACCGCTCGCCGGCGCGCATCGTGCTCGACCGCCAGATCAGGCTGCCCGAAGCCTCGAAGCTGGTCTCCGGCATCGACCGCGTGCCGCTCTATATCGCCGCGAGCCTGGAGGCCGACCCGCTGCGGCGGTCGGTGCTGGAGCGTGCCGGTGTGCGCTTCATCGGCACCGAAACCCATGAAGGCGGCATTGCCTTGCCGGAACTGCTCGAGGATCTCGGCGCGCTCGGCATGGCCAGCGTTCTGGTCGAAGGCGGCGCCAAGGTGGCCAGCGCCTTCCTCGCCGAGGGATTGGTCGACCGCATCGTGCTGTTCCAGGGACCGGAAGCGATCGGCGAGGGCGGCATTGCATCGCCCATCGACGCCAACCATATCCCGGCAGGCTTCCGCAAATTGCGCGAGATGCGCTTCGGGGAAGACAGCTATGCCGAATGGGTGAGAGATATCTGAAATGTTCACTGGAATTGTCACCGATATCGGCACTGTCGCGGCCATCAAGCCGCTGAGCGAAGGCGTCGGCCTGCGCATCGACACTGCCTATGATCCCGCGACCATCGCTATTGGCGCCTCGATTTCCTGCGGCGGCGTCTGCCTGACGGTGACGGCGCTGCCAGATGGCGGCTCGAATGCCCGCTGGTTCGAGGTCGAAGCCTGGGAAGAGGCACTGAGGCTGACCACGGCGTCGGGCTGGAAATCAGGCACCAAGGTCAATCTCGAGCGGGCACTGAAGATCGGCGACGAACTCGGCGGCCACATCGTGTCGGGCCATGTCGATGGCATGGCCGAAATCGTCGAGCGCAAGGACGAGGGCGATGCCGTGCGCTTCACGCTGGAGGCGCCGCGCGAACTGGCGAAATTCATCGCGCCCAAGGGTTCCGTCGCACTCGACGGCACCTCGCTCACCGTCAACAAGGTCGAAGGCGCCCGTTTCGACGTGCTGTTGATCCACCATTCGCTGACCGTGACGACCTGGGGCGAGCGCAAGGTGGGCGACAAGGTCAACCTCGAGATCGACACCATGGCCCGCTACGCCGCGCGACTGGTCGAGGCAGTGAAAGAGGGGCTTTGAGCCCCCCTGGGAAATTAGACCGGGCCTGAGCGTCGGACAAAGCTTGCGAATGTGACCGCTTCAGCCTAAGTCACCGGTACCCCCGGAGACATTCATGGCAGGCACATCCCAACACGGCAAAGCGTTCATTCGCCCGAAGAAGAAGGCCCACCTTCTGATTATCGAGGCGCGCTTTCATGACGATCTTGCCGACGCGCTGCTCGACGGCGCGACGAGCGCGCTCGACGAAGCCGGCGCGACCTATGACGTCATCACCGTTCCCGGTTCGCTGGAAATTCCAGCCGTGATCACTTTTGCGCTCGACGGCATGGGCGAGGGCGGCAAGGACTATGATGGTTTTGTCGCGCTCGGCACCATCATCCGCGGCGACACTTATCATTTCGACATCGTCGCCAATGAATCGAGTCGCGCGCTGATGGATCTCTCGGTCCAGGAAGCGATTGCGATCGGCAACGGCATCCTGACCACCGAGAACGACGCGCAGGCCTGGACGCGCGCCAAGCGCTCGGAGGGCGACAAGGGCGGCTTTGCCGCGCGCGCGGCGCTGACCATGATCGCGCTCAAGGAGAAGCTGGGAGCGCAATCGTGAGCGAACCCGCTTCGCCCGGCCAGCCCGCGACACGCCATGCCAATAAGCGTGGCGCCGCCCGTCTGGCCGCCGTGCAGGCGCTTTACCAGATGGACGTGGCCGGCAGCGGCGTCTTCGAGATCACCGCCGAATACGAGGCGTTCCGGCTCGGCAAGGAAGTCGACGGCGCGCTTTATCGGGAGGCCGACGCGCAGTGGTTCCGCGCCATCCTGGCCGGCGTCGTCGAGAACCAGACGACCATCGATCCGATCATACGCCAGGCGCTGACGGAAGACTGGCCGCTGTCCAGACTCGATTCGACGTTGCGCGCCATCCTGCGCGCTGGCGTCTACGAACTGATGAAGCGCGACGACGTGCCGGTGGCCGTCATCGTTTCGGAATATGTCGACATCGCCAAGGCCTTCTACGAGGAAGACGAGCCGAAGCTGACCAACGCCGTGCTCGACCGTGTGTCGCGCCGGGTGCGGGGCGAGGGGCGCGGCAAGGACGCATTGTGACCGGCACCGTCGCCGGCGCAGCACGGGACGCGCGCCGCACGGCGATCATCCTGGCGACGTCGCAGGCGATTATCGGTTCGGCCGCGCCGATTGCCATTTCCATGGGCGGGCTGGCCGGGCAATATCTGCTTGGCCCCGATAAGTCGCTGGCAACGGCGCCAATCACCGGCTTCAACATCGGCGTGGCGCTCGGCGCGTTGCCGGCCGCGGCCATCATCCGTTGGCTCGGCCAGCGCGGCGGTTTCATGACCGGCACCATCGTCACCGCGCTTGGCGGCGTCATCTCCACGTTGGCTCTGTTCCACGCCAGCTTCTGGCTGTTCGCTTTCGCGCTGCTGGTGATCGGCGTCGGCGGCGCCTTCGTCCAGCAGTTCCGCTTCGCCGCCGCCGATAATGCTCCGCCCGAATTCAAGGCGCGCGCCATTTCCTTCGTGCTGGCCGGCGGCGTCATCACCGCGATTCTCGGGCCGCAGATCGTCATCTTCACCCGCGAATTGCTGGCGCCGGTGATGTTTGCCGGCTCGTTCGTGGCCATTCCGGTTCTGGCGGCGGCCGGCGCCATCATCCTGTCATTCCTGCGCATCCCGGCCAAGGCTCCCGGCCACGCGGAAGTCGCGTCAAGCGACGCCCGGCCGCTGTCCGAGATCGTCACCCGGCCGCGTTTCGTCGCGGCACTGTTTTGCGCCGTCGGCAGCTATGCGCTGATGAGTTTCGTCATGACCGGCGCGCCGCTGGCCATGGTCGGCTGCGGCCTGTCGACGGACGACGCCACGCTCGGCATTTCCTGGCATGTGATGGCGATGTTTGCGCCGAGCTTCTTCACCGGATCGCTGATCCATCGCTTCGGCGCCGAACGCATCGTCGCAACCGGCCTGGTCCTGCTCATCGGCTGCGCCGCGGTGGCATTGTCCGGCCTGCATTTGTGGCAGTTCTGGACGGCGCTGATCCTGCTTGGCCTCGGCTGGAATTTCGCCTTCATCGGCGCCACCTCCATGGTCGCCGACAGCTACCATCCGTCCGAAAAGAGCAAGGTGCAGGGCTTCCACGACTTCGTCCTGTTCGGCTCCGTCGCCTTCGCCTCGCTAATGTCGGGCGCCATCTACAATGCCTGGGGCTGGGAGATGCTGAACTGGCTGGTTTTCCCGGTCGTCGCCCTGTGTTTCGTCGCCCTTGGCGCGCTCAAACTGACCGGATCGCGCAAAGCCCGCGCCTGATCGGGTTCTATCTTTGGCTTGGCACGACCTGTCAGCATGGCGCCGACCGAATCGCGGCGACCGCACAAAATTATTGCGTCTGTACCCATTGTTATGAAACCGTGTGCCCCGACGGGGCGTTGAAGCCATGCTCATATGCGGCCACCGCATTTCGGTCCAAAGCAAGGGGTTTTCACAATGTTTTCAGTCAAGATTCTGGCCGGCGCGGCGTTGGCGCTCGGCATCACGGCCGCCTCCGCCAATGCCCAGGTGGTCGTCTCCTCGAAGATCGACACCGAGGGCGGCGTGCTCGGCAACATCATCCAGCTTGTGCTCAACGCCAACAACATCAAGACCACCGACCGCATCCAGCTCGGCGGCACGCCGGTGGTACGCAAGGCGATCACCGCCGGCGAGATCGACATCTATCCCGAGTACACCGGCAATGCCGCTTTCTTCTTCGAGAAGGCCGACGATCCGGTCTGGAAGGATGCCGCCAAGGCCTATGAGACCGCCAAGAAGCTCGACTATGACGCCAACAAGATCGTCTGGCTGTCGCCGTCACCGGCCAACAACACCTGGGCGATCGCGCTGCGCAAGGAGGTTGCCGAGACCAACAAGCTGGCGACCCTGACCGACTTCGGCAAATACGTCGCCGGCGGCGGCACGGTGGTTTTGGCGGCGTCGGCTGAGTTCGTCAATTCGGCGGCAGCCCTGCCGGCGTTCCAGACCACTTACGGCTTCACGCTGAAGCCGGAGCAGTTGATCACGCTTTCGGGCGGCGACACCGCCGCGACAATCGGTGCTGCCGCCAACCAGACCAACGGCGCCAACGCCGCCATGGTCTACGGCACCGACGGCGGCATCGCGCCGTCCGGCCTGGTCGTGCTCGCCGACGACAAGGGCGTGCAGCCGGTCTACCAGCCGGCGCCGATCATCCGCGAAGCGGTGCTGAAAGAGCATCCGGAGATCGAGACGCTGTTGAAGCCGGTGTTCGCCAAGCTCGACCTCGTCACGCTGCAGGAACTCAACGGCCGCGTCCAGGTCGGCGGCGAGCCGGTCAAGGGTGTCGCCGAGGACTTTTTGAAGAAGAACGGGTTTTTGAAGTAGTCAGCGCATAGCTGATCGTGACGCTGGTGCGAGACACCCCTCTCTGGAAGCTGCTGATCTCCCCCCTTGCGGGGGAGATGTCCGGCAGGACAGAGGGGGGTGCTGTCCCGCCGACCTCACAACCGGTAGCAGGTGCGTGCCTCGACAGGGTTGCTTCCGAACAGGCCGACGCTCGAGAGCTGACGATCCTTCACACCCCCCTCTGGCCTGCCGGCCATCTCCCCCGCAAGGGGGGAGATCGGACTTCGCGTCGGCTTGCACCGATCACCAGCGTAGTCTGCGCAACGTGGAAAATCGCTCCTCATGAGGGGCATCCATGACCCTGCGTTTCGACAAGCTCGGCATGGTTATCGCGGCGATCGTTGCCTATGCGGCGTTTCTGGCTCCGTTCGCCACCTTCCGCGCCAATCGTATCGTTCCCGGTCAGGCGCGCTCGATCCTGGAGGCGCTGCCGGCCACAGTCGGGCCGCTACTGCTGGCGATCGTCGTCGTGGCCGCAATTGTTGCCTTGCTGAAAACCCCGCTTGTCCTGCGCCTGGCCGCAAGCGTCGTGGCGCTCGCCGCCCTTGCCATCCTGATCGGTGTCGCCGGCACCTTCCTGACGCCGGCCGGCAACACCTTCGCCCGCATCTCGCCGGCTTCCGGGTTCTGGCTGTTGATCTTTGCCTTCACATTGTTGCTCGCCGACGTGCTGACCAGGCTCAACCTGTCGCCACCGGCCCGCGTCGGCGTGCTCGTCCTCGCGGCGCTGGCCATCGGCTTGTTGCTGATATCGGGGCAGTGGGACAGCCTGTCGATCCTCAAGGAATATGCAAACCGCGCCGATAGTTTCTGGGCCGAAGGCTCCAAGCACATCACGCTGGCGCTGGGGTCGCTGGCGGCGGCGGTGATCGTCGGCCTGCCGCTCGGCATCCTGTGCCACCGCGTCGAACGGTTGCGGGCCGGCGTGCTCAATGTGCTCAACATCGTCCAGACCATACCCTCGATCGCGCTGTTCGGCCTGCTGATCGCGCCGCTGGGCTGGGTCGCCGCGCATGTTCCGGGTGCCGCAGCGCTCGGTATCAGAGGCATCGGCACCGCGCCCGCCTTCGTGGCTTTGTTCCTCTATTCGCTGCTGCCGGTGGTGGCCAACACCGTGGTCGGGCTTGCCGGCGTACCCCGCGCGGCCAATGATGCAGCGCGCGGCATGGGCATGACCGATGGCCAGCGACTGTTCGGCGTCGAGTTTCCGTTGGCCTTTCCGGTGATCCTCACCGGCATCCGCATCGTGCTGGTGCAGAACATCGGCCTGGCCACCATCGCCGCACTGATCGGCGGCGGCGGCTTTGGCGTCTTCGTCTTCCAGGGCGTCGGCCAGACCGCAATGGACCTGGTGCTGCTCGGCGCCGTGCCGACGGTGGCGCTGGCCTTCGCCGCGGCCATCATCCTCGACGCAGTAATCGAGATGACCGCCACCAGGCGCAGGGTTGAAACGGCATGATCGAGATCGAAGGCATTACCAAGCGCTATGACGCGACGACCGTGGTCGACGACGTGTCCATGGTCGTCGAGCCGCGTACGGTTTGCGTCATTGTCGGTACCTCCGGTTCCGGCAAGACGACGCTGCTGCGAATGATCAACCGGCTGGTCGAGCCGACCGCCGGCGTCATCAAGCTCGACGGCAACGACAACCGCACGCTGCCCGGCTACGAGCTGCGCCGCAGCATCGGCTACGCTATCCAGGGCCACGGCCTGTTCCCGCACCGCACCGTTGCGCAGAACATCGCCACCGTGCCGGTCCTGCTGGGCTGGGACAAGGACCGCATCAAGGCCCGCGTCGATGAGTTGATGACACTCTACCAGCTCGACCCCGAGGCCTATGGCCCGCGCTACCCGCACGAACTGTCCGGCGGGCAACAGCAGCGTGTCGGCGTCGCCCGCGCGCTCGCCGCCGAGCCCAATGTGCTTCTGATGGACGAACCGTTCGGCGCACTCGACCCGATCATCCGCACCAAGGCGCAGGAGGACCTGCTGGCAATCCAGAAGCGCTTCGGCACCACCATCATCCTCGTTACCCACGACATGGAGGAGGCGGTCCACATGGGCGACAAGATCGCCGTCATGGATGCCGGAAAGCTGGTGCAATACGCCAAGCCGGAAGAGATCCTGGCGCGGCCGGCGAACGCCTTCGTCGAAACCCTGGTCGGCGCCAGCGAAAAGCCGTTCCGGCTCTTGTCGCTCGGCCGCGTGCGCGACGCCGTGGAAAAGGGGACTGCCGAAGGCGAGGCGATCCCAGGCGACGCCAGCCAGCGCGACGCGCTGGCCGAGCTTCTGTGGTCGGGCCGGCCGGCGCTGCCGGTCAAGGGCGAAGACGGCAAGCTGCTCGGCCGCGTCACCGTCGACGGGCTGGTGAAGCGCGCGGCGAGGCCGGCATGAAAGGGGCCGGTCTAAAAGCCTGGCTGCCTTCGCTGCTCAGGCTTGCCCTGGTGGTGCTTCTCATAGCCTTCGTCACCAATCCCGGCTGGTTCGAGCCGCTGTTGAAGCCGCTGACCGAAAACAATGCGCCGGCGATCTACAATCAGGGCAGCCTGCTGACGCTGACCCTGCTGCATCTCAGGACCGTGCTGATCGCTACCGTCGCCGCAACCATCGTTGCCGTGGCGCTTGCCATCCTGGTGACCAGGCCGGCGGGCGCCGAATTCCTGCCGCTGTCGCGCAGTCTGGTGAACATCGGCCAGACCTTTCCGCCGGTGGCGGTGCTGGCGCTGGCGGTGCCCGCCGTCGGTTTCGGCGAGAAGCCGACGCTGATTGCGCTGTTTCTCTACGGCCTGCTGCCGATCTTCGAGAACGTGCTGACCGGCCTCACGACACTGCCCGGCAACATCATGGAGGCCGCGCGCGGCGCCGGCATGACGGGCTGGCAAAGGCTGATCAAGGTCGAATTGCCGCTGAGCGCGCCGATCATTCTGGGCGGCATAAGGCTGTCGGTGGTGATCAGCCTGGCCACGGCGACGATCGGTTCGACGGTTGCCGCCAAGACGCTGGGCGAGGTGATCATCGCCGGCCTGCTGTCCAACAATCTCGCCTTCGTCCTGCAAGGCGGCCTGATCGTCGCGGCGCTGGCGGTGCTGATCTATGACGGACTGTCCGCCATCGAGCGCTACACGGCGCGCAAGATGGGGCAGGAGACTGGCGACTGACCTTCGCTGGACTGCGGGCAAAGCATTGACTGACGCGGCGTCATTTCAATCGATCTAATAGCAGGGCATCGGCAATGGGAATGTTGTGGCCTAAACCTTTTGGCTGAAAGCGGGGCAAAAACCGAACAATATCTTGACGTTCCGAGCCCTGTTTCGCATACACCGCTGCGAAGGACGGATTCCGCCTAGGCTTATCCGCTCCCCGCACCAACGGCCCAGGGAGGGGTTCTTTTGGGCCATCAATCGAGGAAAATTCGGCAATGACCATCATTTCTGCCGTCATCGCCTGCGGCTTGCTTTCAATCCTTTACGCCATCTGGGCGACACGATCGGTTCTTGCAGCCGATCAGGGCAATGCACGCATGCAGGAAATCTCCGCCGCCATCCGCGAAGGCGCGCAGGCCTATCTGGCGCGCCAGTACACCACCATCGCCATCGTCGGCGTGGTGGTGCTCGTGCTCGCCTGGTGGCTGCTTTCGATCACCGCCGCGGTCGGCTTCCTGATCGGCGCCGTGCTTTCGGGCGCCGCCGGTTTCATCGGCATGCACGTCTCGGTGCGCGCCAATGTGCGCACCGCGCAGGCGGCGTCCAACAGCCTCGCCGCCGGTCTCGACATCGCCTTCAAGTCGGGCGCCATCACCGGTATGCTGGTGGCTGGCCTGGCGCTGCTCGGCGTGTCGATTTACTACTATATTCTGACCGGCCCGATGGGCCTGCAGCCCAATGACCGCATCGTCATCGATGCGCTGGTTTCGCTCGGCTTCGGCGCTTCGCTGATCTCGATCTTCGCCCGTCTGGGCGGCGGCATCTTCACCAAGGGCGCCGACGTCGGCGGCGATCTCGTGGGCAAGGTCGAAGCCGGTATTCCCGAAGACGATCCGCGCAACCCGGCCACCATCGCCGACAATGTCGGCGATAATGTCGGTGATTGCGCCGGCATGGCCGCCGACCTCTTCGAGACCTATGCGGTGACCGTCGTTGCCACCATGGTGCTGGCTGCCATCTTCTTCGGCGGAACCGCCGCTCTGGGTGCGGCGATGCTCTATCCGCTCGCCATCTGCGGCGCCTGTATCCTGACCTCGATCGTCGGCACCTTCTTCGTCAAGCTCGGTTCCAACGGCTCGATCATGGGCGCCCTCTACAAAGGCCTGATCGTCACCGGCCTGCTGTCGATCGTCGGTCTCGGTGTCGCTACCTCGGCAACCGTCGGCTGGGGCGAGGTCGGCACCGTCGCCGGCATGACCATCATCGGCAAGAACCTGTTCATCTGCGGCCTGATCGGTCTCGTTGTGACCGGTCTTATCGTGGTGATCACCGAATACTATACCGGCACCAACAAGCGCCCGGTGAACTCCATCGCCCAGGCCTCGGTGACCGGTCACGGCACCAACGTCATCCAGGGACTTGCGGTGTCGCTCGAATCGACCGCACTGCCGGCAATCGTCATCGTCGGCGGCATCATCTCGACCTACCAGCTCGCCGGCCTGTTCGGCACGGCGATCGCGGTCACCACCATGCTCGGCCTTGCCGGCATGATCGTCGCCCTCGACGCCTTCGGCCCGGTCACCGACAATGCCGGCGGCATTGCCGAAATGGCCGGCCTGCCCAAGGAAGTGCGCCACTCCACCGACGCGCTCGACGCGGTCGGCAACACCACCAAGGCGGTGACCAAGGGCTATGCCATCGGTTCGGCCGGTCTTGGCGCGCTGGTGCTGTTTGCGGCCTATTCGAACGATTTGAAGTTCTTTGCCGCCAATGGCGACAAATATCCATACTTCCAGGGCATGGGCGATGTCTCCTTCGACCTCTCCAATCCCTATGTTGTCGCCGGCCTGATCTTCGGCGGCCTGATCCCGTACCTGTTCGGCGGCATCGCCATGACGGCGGTCGGCCGCGCGGCGGGCGCCATCGTCGAGGAGGTGCGCAAGCAGTTCCGCGAGGACCCGGGCATCATGGCCGGCACCTCCAAGCCGAACTATGCCCGCGCCGTCGACCTTCTGACCAAGGCGGCGATCCGCGAAATGATCATCCCCTCGCTGCTGCCGGTGCTGGCGCCGCTCGTCGTCTATTTCGGCGTGCAGCTGATCTCGGGCTCCAAGGCGTCCGCCTTTGCGGCGCTCGGCGCCTCGTTGCTCGGCGTCATTGTCAACGGCCTGTTCGTCGCCATCTCGATGACTTCGGGCGGCGGCGCCTGGGACAATGCCAAGAAGTCGTTCGAGGACGGTTTTGTCGACAAGGACGGCGTCAAGCACCTCAAGGGGTCCGAAGCGCACAAGGCTTCGGTCACCGGCGACACGGTTGGCGATCCCTACAAGGACACCGCCGGCCCGGCGGTCAACCCGGCAATCAAGATCACCAACATCGTGGCGCTTCTGCTGCTGGCCGTGCTCGCGCACGGCTAAGGCAACGCCACTGCTTCAGGAACAAACCCGCGGGAGCGATCCCGCGGGTTTTTGTTTGAGATTTACGCTGGTGGCAGTCAACCCTCATCCGGCTCGGTGCCGGCATCGCCGCGCTTGCTGTAGCGATCGAGCAATTCGCTCACGCCAGGTTCGCGCTCAGGCATCGGCGCCAGGCCACGCAGGCGCCTCAGCTTGGCAAGGAAGGCGCCTCGCTTATACTTGCGGCGGAAGGCGCGGGCGCGGGGATGGATGCCAAGAGCCGCCATCAGCCTGCGCCTGAGATAACTCGATGCCGCCAGGCAAATGGGTTCGCCCGCGCAGCCAAGGATTTTCACGCGCAAGGCGTCCGGCGTCTGCATGGCATCCAGAAGATCCTTCTGTTCCTGCGCATTGTCGCCGAGATAGGAACCCTTGCGTATGCCGGAATGCAACTTGATCACCGTGAGGTGCGGCATCGTCGCGATCACCGCGCCCTTTCGCCATGCCCGAAACAGCCAGTCCTGCGAACTTTCGCAAAAGCACTGGCTGGCGGGTCGCCAAGGTCCGAGCAGGCTGAACGAAGCGCGGCGAAACATGTGTGCCGAGCCAAATCCTTCCGTCGTGACGGGGTCGTAAAAACCATCCTTGCCGATCCCGAAGATCGAATTGAAAGGATTGCCGGCCGCCGACGGCGGCTGGATGACGGCACCGCGCGCCAGCACCACGTCGGCGCCCGAGGCGTCGATCCAGCCGGTCATCGCCGCCAAATGGTCGGGAAACCACAGATCGTCGTGGTTGAGCAAGGCGACGAAGCGGCCACGCGCCCTGGCAAAGCCGATGTTGTTGGGACCGGACTGTTCGCCGAAATTGACAGGAAGATCGATGTAGACGATGCGGGCATCGTCAAATTCAGCGACAACGGCCGCCGTATCCGGCCTGCAACCGTCGCCGATGACCAAGGCTTCCCAGCCTTGCAACGTCTGGCGCATGACGCTGGTCAATGCCTGCCGCAGTGCTGCCGGCCGGTTGTGCGTCGCGACCACGATCGAAACCAGCGGTTCGCCGCCGGCCTGGTCGCGCTGCGCCGATGCTTCCACGCTACACCAGTCTGTAGGGAATGTGGTCGGTGTCTGGCGGCAGGCGCCAATGGTCGGGCTGATCGTAGGCATAGGCCTTGTCGACGAGGTTGAGCAGCACCGCCGTCTCCGCTCCGAGCGAAACAACACCGTGCCATATTCCGGGTGGAATGATGACGACCGCCGGGCGCAACGGGCCGATAATCTTGTGCCAGACGGCGCCGAAGGTCGGCGAGGCCTTGCGTCCGTCAAACAGCGAAATGCGAACGCTGCCGACGCAGCAGAACAGCCGGTCGGTGGTCACCGCGTGTGCATGCCAGCCAGTCACCGCGCCGGCATACAAGGTCCGTTGGAAGACCTGGCCGACCGGCTCCGAATCGAGCTCCCACTCCTCGCGAAAGATCTCGGTCAGATAGCCGGTGGAGGTTGCGACCGGCCTGATCTCCTTGACCCTCACGCCATCGATCGCCACCGGCTCGATGGGTATCCAGTCAGGCGTGACCACCTGGCCGTCAGCCGTTCCGGTCGCCATCCAGCCTGTCGGTTTTGTCCGGGTTTTTTCCGGCACGGATACTCCTCCCAATTCAGCGTGATGCGCCATTGGCCAGCACGGTCTGATACGAATTTGACCGGTCGCTGGCAAGTACGCGTCAATGTTTGCTGATAGCTTTCGACCTCACGGCACTTGATGTTTCCGACGCAATCGGAGGGCCGCATTGCCCAAAACATCGTTCCATCCTACCCAAGCCCGGACCGTCCGCCTGCTTTAATACCCCGGCCATTGGCCAGGACATTGCAATAGGCGCGGTGTCGGGCTCGCCTCTGCGGCGATTTTGGCCAGGGAAACGACATCGGACAGGGAAAGACATGGACATTTTCTTGATGGCGGCTTCGCTTGCGCTGGCTGGAATTATTGCCGGCATCTACGTCTCGGGCGTAATCCACGATTTTCGCATCGATGATCTTACCGCCGGCCAGTACATGGCCATGCATCAGATGGGCGACCGGACGTTTACCCGGGTGATGCCGGTCGTCAGGCTGACGACGCTGGTGCTGATCGCGGCGATGGCGATGTTTGCGGTCGATGCCGGCCTGCCGCGCATCCTGACCATCGTCGCCGCGGCGCTGGTGGTGATCGACATTGGCTTCGCCGTCAGCCGTCAGGTGCCGCTCAACAAACAGGTGCAGAGCTGGACGCCGGTGACCATCCCCGATGATTGGGCGCAGACCCGCGACAACTGGGCGGCCAACCACAATTTGCGCCTTGTGCTTGGACTGGCCGAATACGCCTGCTTGTTTGCCGCGGTCATCCTGACGCTCAGCCGGTGATTCAGTTTTCGCGGAACGCCGCGGCATGGGTCGGCACTCCTGCCGGCCGCCGCCGTTGAAAACAGGAGTATTGCCATGCTGCACCACGCTTCATTCAACGCCCGCGATCCGCAGGCCGTCGCCAGCGTCCTTGCCGAAATGCTTGTCGCCACCGCGGTTCGTGCGCCGTCGCCGCCATTTCCTGAGGGAGCATGGTTCGTCTGCCTCGGCGACGATTTCGGCTCGCTGATCGAAATCCTGCCGTGCGGCACGGTTCTGGACCAGCAAGCGCCGCTCGGCATCGGCTTCGACCCGAACATGCGCCTGCGCTCCGGCTCGCATGTGCTGCTCAGCACGCCCAATTCGACCGAAACCATCCAGGGCATTGCCGCCCGCATGGGCTGGCATAGCGAGCTGATCGATGCCCGCCTGTTCAAGGTGCTCAAGGTCTGGGTCGAGGACGAAACCCTGGTCGAATTCCTGACGCCCGAGATCGCACCGCTATACCGCGCGACATTCGCCTGGGGCGGCATGGCGACACTCGACGCCAAGCTGCGCGAGCTGGAGAGCCAGATGGCGGCAGCGCTTGCCGCCAAGGCGGCGAACCAGTCGGGCCGCAAGGATGAGCAACTGGCCGATACGATGAGTCCGTGAGCCCCGACGCCTTCCGATGAGAGCTCCTAGACGGCCGCCGAGGTCAACCGGCGCCGGTGTTGTCGCCGGCTTCCGCCTTCAGCCAGTTGATGAACGATCTGGCAGGCTCCCAGGCGGAGATGGACGGGTGGACGACGACGTAGTGGTTCCAGTTCGTCGGTATGTCCGTCGTCAGGAGGCGGACGAGCCTGCCGGTCCGCAAATCGCTCTCGACCAGCGACTTCCTCGCGATAGCGACGCCCAGACCGCTCGCCGCCGCTTCGACCGCCAACAAGGTGCCATTCAGATTCATGCCGTCGCCAACCGTATCCAGCGGCAGATTGTTTCTCTCGAACCAGTGGCGCCAATTGGCGCCGCTCTCGTCATTTTCGGCCGTCGTGTCGAGGATGCGGAACAGTCGCAGCACATCGTGCTGGTCTCTGACCGGGCCGTTGGCGGCGAGATAGTCGGGACTGACGACAGGAAAGATCGCATCTGCCATCAGCCATTCGGTCTCGACGGCCGGATAGTGTCCGCCGCCGAAGCGCAATGCGATGTCGACTGTTCGCTGCGAAAGGTCGACGACTGCAAGATCCGCATTGATGTCGATCTCTGTTTCGGGATGCTTTTTGCGAAACCTGTGCAGACGCGGGGCCAGCCAGCGCACGGCATGCGAAGGAATGGCGGTGACCCTCAGCCTCGTCCGCTCGTTGCGCGCGACACTCGCGATCGTGCTCTGGATTTCCAGCAGTGCGCGTCTCACGCCCGCGGACAATCTTTCGCCTTCAAGCGTTAGTTCGACGCGGCGGACATGGCGGGTGAACAGAAGCACGCCGAGATCGGCTTCGAGATCGGCGATGCGGTGGCTGAGCGCGCTTGGCGTAACATTCAGCTCATCGCCGGCGCGCTTGAAGCTGCCCAGCCGGGCAATGACCTCGAAAGCCCGAATGGATTCCAGTTGTGGAAGCCGTCTTGTCATCTGCCGTTACCCTATCCTGCCGCTGGGTTTCTTAGCATGAATGAACTAAGCTCATCCATAGCTTCGTAAATAGTCTTTTGTCCAAGTGCGCAAATCATTGTAGCCATCCACTGCCCCCCGATTGCCGCCGTCGGAATGAGAGGCCGTTCATGGAACGAGCCTCGACTACGAACGACAGTGAAATGAAGACAATCGCTTGGGAGTACCCCATGACTATTCGACCCCCCGAGTTTGCGCATGCGCGCTTTTCGACCGCCATGTGGCCGCGAGCGGAATGGCGAAACGTCTATTGCGACCTGTTGCGCCGGATGGTGACCGACATGGATTTTAACGTCACGGAGGAAAAGCTCTCCGTCGACGCGACCATCCTGCGGCTGCCGGGCGTCGGCATTGCCGATTCGAGGACCACCGCCTTCCGCACCATCCGTTCCCGCGCCATGGCCAAGGGGACCGATGATTACATTTTCTTCATGTGTCTGGAGGGCGCTGCCACCTTCTCGCATCTCGGCCGCGAGGTCAGCATCGAGGCCGGCCAGGCAATCCTTCTGTCCTCCTCTGATCCGCATGTGATCGAGCGGGCGATGTCGCATCATCTCTTCATCACCATCCCCAAGGCAGCGCTCGGGCCCATGGCTGCGAATGCGGATGCCGCCCTGATGACGCCGATGTCATGCGTGGGCGAAAAGTTCTTGCTGCTGACCAGCTATGTCCGTCTGCTGATGCAGGAGCCGAACCTGGCCGCGTCCGAATTGCGCTGGCTTGCCGCCAAGCACATACAGGACCTTGTCGCGGTCGTGGTCGGGGCAACGCAGGACGCCACCGAGGTCGCCGCAGGCCGCGGCATACGCGCCGCGCGGCTGCGCGCCATCAAAGCCGATATCGAAAGCAATCTGGCTTCCGGCGATGTCGGGTCGGACGCGCTGGCCGGGCGCCACCGCGTCAGCGCGCGCTATATCAGAAAGCTGTTCGAGGGTGAGGGTACCTCGCTGTCGCAGTTCGTGCTTGGCCGGCGGCTGGCGCTGGTTTGCAGCAAGCTATCCGACCTGCGCCTGGCACACCGCACCATCGGCGCCATCGCCTTCGACGCCGGCTTCGGCGATCTCTCGACCTTCAACCACGCCTTCCGCCGGCATTTCGGCATGACGCCTTCGGAAGCACGGCAGAGTGCGGCTGTGCACCGCGCCTCGCTGGAGCCCGGCGGCCGAACAGGCCACGCGCGGCAAAGCGCGACGGGTGTTGCGGCCGCATAACCTCAAAACAAAAGCCCGCAGGATCGCTCCCGCGGGCTTTTGGTCGCCTGAGATGGTGTCGCTTCGGGGGAAGCAAAAATCTGAGGAAGGCGGTCGCTTCTTAGGCGCCGCCGCCAGGAATGGGGGGCGCCAGCTTGCTGGCGCCTTTGATGATCTGGCTGAGGAAGTTCTGGTCCTTGCCGCCGGTCGGCGTGGTGCGCGAGATGAAGTCGAAAATCTTGCCGTCCTTCAGACCGTAATTGGCAATCTGGGTGACGCGCCCGTCCTCGCCAAAATAGACCGCGAGCACTTTCTGGTCGACCAGGCGCGGCTTGTCGAAAGCGACATAGCGCTTGCGCGTCTGCGAAATGTAATAGAACGCCTCATTGTCGAAGGTGGCTTTCGTCGATGGCGTGCCGAGCGCCAGAAGCACCTGTTCGCGGCTGGAGCCCACCGGCACCGAATCGACCGCCTGCTGGTCGATAACATAGCCCTGCGTCAGCGTCTCGCTAGGGTTAAGGTCGCCGAACATCTTGGACGAATTGCAGCCCGACAGCGCGGAAGCCACCAGCACCAGCGAAACCGCGGCGGTGGCCCCAGGCAGAAAAGTCGACTTGAATTTCAGCGCGCGCAACAACAACTCCATTAGCTGGCCGCAACTTGCGCTGGGCGGCAAAACCGGTAAACCAGCTTGCTTGCCGATGCAACAAGGCCCATTCAAACAATCGGTCCCCAGGAGACCACCCTCAATGTTCCAGCGCCTTTTTGGCCGCGAACGCAACGCCAACCGCGCTATCACCGAGGCGCTTTACGCACAAATCGTGGCGGCGGCGCGGCAGACCGTGTTTTATTCCCACTGGAATGTGCCGGATACGCCGCTCGGCCGTTTCGAGATGTTGTCGCTGCACATGTTCCTGTTTCAGCACCGGCTGCGCGGCGAAGAGGGCGTCGCGCAAGAGGTCGCGCAGGTGCTGATCGACGAGTTCTTTCTCGATGTCGAGCATTCGCTGCGGGAACTGGGCGTTGGCGATGTCGGCGTGCCCAAGCGCATGAAGAGGCTGGCCAAAATGTTCTACGGCCGTACCGCCGCCTATGACGACGCGCTGGGACGCAGCGACCGCGACGCGCTTGCTGCCGCCCTGGCGCGCAATGTCAGACCCGATGCCGGCGCCTGGCCGCAAGCCTTGCCGCTGGCGTCCTATGTAATCGATGCCGCCAGGCAGCTTGAAGCACAGCCGTCCGAATCGATCGTTTCCGGTGCCGTGGCGTTTCCCGTCGCGAAAGCGGAGTGAGGAGGGGAGACCAAGATGAAACATGTGGACACGCCTAGCCCGGTCTCATTCGCGGCCAATGTCGGCCGCCTGCCGCACAAAGGTTTGCAGGTGGTGATCGACGCCGACGCCGCGCAGCGCGCAATGCTTGCGCGCGAGCACGAGCTGCTTTCGGTCGAAAACTACCGTGCTGAGCTTTTGGTGGCGCCGTGGAAGCGCAATGGCGTCAAGGTCAGCGGCCGCGTCGAGGCTGATATCACCCAGGCCTGCATCGTCACCCTTGAGCCGGTCGCGGCCCATATCGACGAGGAGGTCGAGGCGCTGTTCTTGCCCGAACAATCCAAACTCGGACGGCAAGGTTTCGAAGGCGGCGGCGAGATCCTGCTCGACGCCGACGGGCCAGACGGCCCGGAAACATTCTCCGGCGACACGATCGACGTCGGCGCGCTCGCCGAACAGTTCTTCGGGCTGGCGATCGATCCCTATCCGCGCAAGGCAGGCGCCTCTCTCGATGCCGCCGGCCCGGACGAGCCCGTCGAGAATGAATTCCAGCAAAAGCTGCGATCCTTGCTTGGAAAATCCTAAAACACGAAGCGATTGGAGAAAAGCCGGTTGTGCGGCAGCCCAAAACCGCTATTTTCGCCGAACCTTCGCGAGCCCCCGAATTTCGCGAGTTTAGTATTTCTTTCGCGGGCCATGTGCCCTGGCCCAAGCTAGTGAGATAAAGACCGCGTGATCAGGATTTCCATCGATGCCATGGGTGGCGATCACGGGCCAAACGTGGTCATCCCGGCACTCATGACGGTCGCCGTCAGGCGTCCCGACATCCGCTTCGTCATATATGGGCGCGAGGAATTGGTGCGCCCCGAACTCGCCAAATTTCCCAAACTGGCCGAGGTCAGCGAGTTCCACCATTGCGAAGTCGCGGTCAGGATGGATGACAAGCCGAGCCAGGCGCTGCGCCACGGCCGCTGGAAGTCGTCGATGTGGAAGGCTGTCGAAGCAGTCAAGAGTGGCAGCGCGCAGGCCTGCATTTCGGCCGGCAATACCGGCGCGCTGATGGCGATGTCGAAGTTCTGCCTGCGCACGATGGCGACCATCGATCGTCCGGCGATCGCGGCGATCTGGCCCACGATGCGCGGCGAGAGCGTGGTGCTGGATGTCGGCGCCACCATCGGCGCCGATGCGCACCAGCTGATCGACTTTGCCATTCTCGGCACCGGCATGGCGCGCTCGGTGTTCGGCATCGACCGGCCGAAAGTCGGCCTGCTCAATGTCGGCGTCGAGGAGATCAAGGGACAGGAAGAGGTCAAGGAAGCCGGGCGCATGCTGCGCGAGGCCAACATGGCCTCGATGAATTATCATGGCTTCGTCGAGGGTGACGACATCGGCAAGGGCACGGTCGACGTGGTCGTCACCGAGGGCTTTGCCGGCAACATCGCGCTCAAGACGGCAGAAGGCACTGTGCGCCAGATCTCAGGCTATCTGCGCGCCGCGATGAACCGCACGCTGATGGCCAGGATCGGCTATGTCTTCGCCAGGGGCGCTTTTGACCGCCTGCGCGAAAAGCTCGATCCGGGCCGCTCCAATGGCGGTGTTTTCCTGGGTCTGAACGGCATCGTGGTAAAGAGCCATGGCGGCGCCGATTCGGACGGTTTCGCGGCGGCCATAGAGCTTGGCTACGACATGGTGCGCAACAATCTGATCGACCGCATCGAGGCCGATCTCGACCTGTTCCATGCGCGCAACCCGCATGCCCAGGCAAGCAGGAAATCCGACGCCACCGTCGACGAAAAGGAATAGGAAAGAGCTTTGATCAGATCAGTCGTGCGCGGCACCGGTGCTGCGCTGCCCCGCCGCATCATGAAGAATGCCGATTTCGAAGGCATGGTCGAGACCTCGGACGAGTGGATCGCCCAGCGCACCGGCATCCGCCAGCGTCATATCGCCGCCGATGACGAGACGACGGCGTCGCTGGGCGAGGCGGCGGCGCGCGCAGCGCTCGACAATGCTGGTCTTACGCCTGCCGACATCGACCTGATCGTGCTGGCGACCTCGACGCCCAACAACACCTTTCCGGCGACCGCCGTCGAGATCCAGAACCGGCTCGGCATGCATCACGGCTTTGCCTTCGACCTGCAGGCGGTGTGCTCGGGCTTCGTCTATGCGGTGACCACCGCCGACCTCTACATCAGAGGCGGCCTCGCCAAGCGCGTGCTGGTGATCGGCGCGGAGACCTTTTCGCGCATCCTCGACTGGAGCGACCGCTCGACCTGCGTGTTGTTCGGCGACGGCGCCGGCGCGCTGGTGCTGGAAGCGGATGAGGGCACCGGCGGCATTGCCGACCGTGGCGTGCTGGCGATGAGCCTGCGCTCCGACGGCGCCCACAAGGACAAGCTTTTCGTCGATGGCGGTCCCTCGACCACCGGCACGGTCGGCCATCTCAGGATGGAAGGCCGCGAGGTGTTCAAGCACGCCGTCGGCATGATCACCGACGTTATCGAGGCGACGTTTTCGCAGGCCGGCATAACCGCCGACGACCTCGACTGGTTCGTGCCGCATCAGGCCAATAAACGCATTATTGACGCTTCGGCCAAGAAGCTCGGGATTGCTGAGCAAAAGGTGGTGGTCACCGTCGATTTGCACGGTAACACCTCGGCTGCTTCCGTGCCGCTGGCGCTTTCGGTGGCTGTCGCCGACGGTCGCATCAAGAAGGGTGATCTCGTGCTCCTGGAAGCGATGGGCGGCGGCTTCACCTGGGGCGCGGTTCTCGTTCGCTGGTAAGTGCCGAACGGTCCGGTTTCGGTCCTTGACCTTGCCGGATCAATTACTTAGGCTCTGCCTTTACCTGTATCGATTTATGTTTTTTGAACTGATGGGACGGTCGCATGGGGGGAAAGACACTTACGCGCGCCGACCTTGCCGAAGCTGTTTACCGTAAGGTCGGCTTGTCACGCACTGAATCGGCAGAACTCGTCGAAGCGGTGCTGGACGAAATCTGTGAAGCCATCGTACGCGGCGAGACGGTGAAGCTGTCGTCCTTCGCCACCTTCCACGTCCGTTCCAAGAACGAACGCATCGGCCGCAATCCCAAGACCGGCGAGGAAGTGCCGATCCTGCCGCGCCGGGTGATGACCTTCAAGTCGTCGAACGTGCTGAAAAGCCGTATCCTGCGCTCGCACCAGAACAGCAAGGCCAAGGGCGGCAAATAGGTTCTGCCGCAGGCTTCGGTTGAAAACGCCGGGCCGTTTTGACGCCGGGCTTGAATATTGTTTCATAAACCGCTGAAATGATACCCGATTCGGCAGACTGGGCCGGATCGCCGTCCAGCGTGAGGATTTCGCCCATGGACAAGAGCCCCGACGCTTTCCGCACCATCAGCGAGGTCGCGGAGGATCTCGATCTGCCGCAGCACGTGCTGCGCTTCTGGGAAACCCGTTTCAACCAGATCAAGCCGATGAAGCGCGGCGGCGGCCGCCGCTACTACCGGCCACAGGATGTCGAACTGATCAAGGGCATCCGCCACATGCTCTACGACCAGGGTTACACGATCAAGGGCGTGCAGAAACTGCTGCGCGAGAACGGCAACCATTTCCTGGTCGCCATCGGCAATGGCGACATGGCTGCCGTCGAAGCGATCTCGCAGCGCAGGCAGGCCGATCAGGTGCCGCTGACGCCAGCCGCCCAGCCGCGCGGCATGGATGACGAGATGCTGGTTGGTCAGCCCAAAGTAAAACCCAGCCGCCGCTTTTTCGGCCTGGGCAAGACCGAGGAGGAAGGTCCGGTCCAGCCCGGCGCATCGAAACTGTCGCGCGACAACCGGGCCTTGCTGCAGGAGGCGCTGTTCGACCTCTTGGAGTGCAAGCGCCTGCTCGACCAGGTGCGCTAACCTTTCCGCTGCCCTCGGGCAAGCAGACCGGAACCGGTTCTGCGGCCATGCGTTTGGCCTTCTCTCAAAAGAAGGAAAAACAATCATGGTATCGCTTTCGACCCTCTCCGATCTCGATCTCGAAAAGCAGGTCGCGACCCTTTCCAAAGAGCTCGCCGCGTTGCGCAAAGTCGTGGCCAAACGCGGCGGTGCTTACTACGAGGACGGGCGCGATGCCGCTTCGGACTATTATGGGCAGCTTGCCGACCTTGTCAGCGATGCGCTGCCGGCGATCAGGAAGCAGGGCAGGGCGATCGAAAAGACGGCGCGCGATCGTCCGGCAACAGCCGCTGCTGTTGGGTTGGTCGTGGTTGGCCTTCTCGCCAGCTTGTTGCTCAGCCGGCGCTAAAACAATTCACGAAAACAAAAAGAAAATGGCGGCCGTCCCGCGGACGACCGCCATTTCCCTGATCTGCGGCCGATTACTTGGCGAGCTTGATCTTGGCCTGCGGCGAAACCTGCGCGGTCTGGCTGCACTTGCCATAGACAGTACCATTCTTGTCCGTGGCGTCGGTATAGGTGCCTTTGCACTCGATCGAGAGCACCAGGCAATGACCGGAGCCCTTGCAAACCGCGCCGCCGTCGCCCGTGGGATGCGTGCCGTTGGCGAAAGCCGAGGTCGGAACGGAAGCCGAACCGAAGGCCGAGACGATGAGGGCCGCGGCGAGCGTGATGCGCTTGAAGTTGGTCATTTGAGCATTTCCTTCTCTGGATCGAGGATCGCCACCATGGCGTTCTTCTATGTTGGGATCGCCTTCTCGGCGTCCATGCCGGTTAGTGCGGCCTCCAAAGCAAAGGTTCATGCGTGGTTCGAATTTTCTTCGCGTTTTTTCGCGACGTCGAATTTTAGCCTTCGCCAACGGACGGCGCTTGACGGGGCCGGCATCGATCATGCATTTTCGCGTGAAGGCCGCTGACGTAGCGGCGCGGCATCCCATGCGAAGGTCACACCGTGGCGTGCCCAAATGGCCGGCCAAGACCGAGTCCGCGCCCGGCTCTTGTCAGGTGGCGGCAGCAGTCATTGCCGCCACTTGGCACCGCGCTTTCTGCCACTCCCGGCTGCGACTATAACGCCAGTCCAAAGGTACCGGCGGAGGAGACGGGCGTGGTCGCAAATTACATCGACGAGTTCATCATGTTCTGCGCTGGGCTGTGGATGACAGGCGTTGGTTTTGGGCTGCTCCAAAGTCCTTTTCAGGCCCAGAAAGGTCAGCAGCCATGGTGGCTGCAGGTCGCGAAGCATTTCAAATGGATGGGACCGCTTTTGATTTTGATCGCAATAGTGCTCGCGTTCGCGGCGCCGTCCTAGCGGGTTCCGACAGCATTGAGAGACCCGTGGTGTCCTGCAACTGGCAACCGCTGTGTTGTCGGCCTTGCGCCTGATACGTTCGTTGGGGTGCGCTGTGGTTGCTCGCGTTCTGGCGCATCGGCGCCATCGAATCCTGCCTTCAGCTTTTCCACATGTCGTCTGGCAAAAACCAACGGGAAGGCGGCCTTGGCGAGGACTCCAGGGCCAGCCTTCCCGTTGGGCAAGTCGGCCGTGTCAGGCCTTCTTGGCCTCCACCTTGTTGTGGTGGCGTTGGTGATGGTGATGGCGGTGATGCTTGTTGTGATGATGATGATAGTGATGCTTCTTGTGCAGCGATGCTGCGTCGGCGCTGCTGGCGCCGATGAGGGGCAGAGAGACAGCCAGGGCAAAAGCCAGCCCGAGAGCCGACAGGAGGGACTTCTTCATGACTTCGTTTCCTTTTCTGCGCGGGCTGAATTTGACCGTCACCGAGCAAGATCGGTCCCGGTGAACCCCGCAGTCATGACTATCGCCTCCGAACTTTTCGACAGTTTTTCCGGACTGTAGAATTTTGTTTCTGGATTGTGTCTGGCGGCTTCGTCGGCAACTTACATCGGCGGAATGACGCCGTTGGTGCCGACAACGACCCGGCCCGCGGTCAGCTTGCCGTCGCTGCCGCGCTCGGCGTTGACGAACACCACAGCGCCAGGCTTGAGGTCGGCGGGCGTCGCCGGCGCGAAGGTCACCACCGGCGTCGTCTGCGGGATCGCGATCTGCTTTTTCTGGCCATTGTCGTAGGTCAGCGTCACCGTGCGACCTGCAATCTCGGTGACATCGGCGACCGTGCCGTTGGTCATCCGGCTGTTGGGCTCGAGATCCCACGGGCGGTCGCCTTCGCCGGCGCCCTTCAGCGCGGCCGGGAAGATCACCACCTCAAGCGCGCCGCTGCCGCCATCGGCCTTCGAAACAGAGGCAATGCCGAGGAAATCGCCTTGCTTGATATCCCCGGCATCCGCCTTGGCGACGCCGGAAATCTTCCACCCTTCAGCCAGCGCGATGGCGTCGGTAGCGCCTTCGCGGGTCTTCACCGTCAGCGTCGCTCCGGCAAAGGCGGTCACCGTGCCGCGAATGCGCACGGCCTCGGCGGCTTGCGCCGCGACCATGCTCGCGCCAGCGAGGCCTGAAATCGTGGCGAGCACGATGGCTGATGTCTTGAATGTCATGGATCTGATCCTCTTGGGAAAAGCTGGCCCGATGCGGCTTCCAGCAACATCAGGCTAACGCGCGAGCGGCGCAAAACCGCTGAACACTTCCGCGTGCGGCCCTTCAAAAGAACTTGATTGGGAGATCGGGGCGGAGATCCTATATGTCCCCTGGCGCCTGCGGTTTTGACGCCGGTTCACGAAGCTGTGACGGTCGGTTTGGGCCTTGGCAAATCGCCGTCAAGCGGGCATTGTCCCGGCTCTCAGGCAACACCCTATCATTTGATCCAAAACTCTTTAGCCCCATGGAGTTGCCAATGCCCCAAACTGCAAAACACGAACCCTTCTCCAGGCTGGCGGCCGACGTTGCGCTCGAGCACCCCGGCCTCAAAGCCATCCGGGAGACAAAGGGATACAGTATTGAAGAGCTTTCCCTGACCTGCGGTCTGTCGACCAGCGAGATTGCCGACATAGAGAGCGGCAAGGACACCGATCCGACGAAACTTCGCCGGATCGCCGCAGCATTGCAATTGCCGGAAACGGCCCTGATCGATGCCCCGGCGCCCACGGCGCCTGTGGAAAACCGGTCCGTTTCATAAACAACGGCCAAGCGTCGTTCAACAAGCCCGCCATGGTTTGCCCTGGCGGGCTTGTTGCATTCGCCCAACGGCGAATGTCACTTCTTGCTCGGATCGTCCGCCGGGTTGACGTAGGTGATTGCGAACGGCCCCTCGCCATGAACCTGGACGATCGTAGCGCTTGTCGCCCAGGCGTAATGGTTCATTCCCTGCGGGGCTACGCCGAAGCCGCCGGCGGTCAGTTCGATGCCTTTGGTCTCGTCGAGCTTGTCGCCCATGCCGATATGAAAATTGCCGGAAATCACCGTCACATACTCCGAGGTGGGATGGTTGTGCGCGGCAATTTTGTAGCCGGCCGGCAACTTCAACCGCAGCACGTAGATGCCATCCTTCGAGGGGTCCCCGGCGATGACAGCCATGTCCGCGCCGGCGGGCAGGACAGCAGGAGCAGGGCCCCATTTGATGGCGTCCGCGTTTATCGGCATGTCGTCGGCAAGCAGCGGCGCCGTCCCGATAAGCAGCAGCGCCAGAGCCGAGGCGAGCTTGAGCATGATGATCTCTCCGGTTGGTCGTGGGAGCACAGCATCAGCGCCGGCCCTGATCCATGGCGACCTACCAAGGCAGCAGCCCGAACACATCTCCCGCACGGGGGATGCGCCTTGCGTTGCTGACATGCGGCGCGACCCGCCTGGCCTGGTATCGCTGCAGCCGTCGAGGGGCGGGGAGGTTGCCGCCGACCGAGCGTGAAGCTATCCAGTGTGAACGCTAACCGTTTTCGAATGGGACAATGCCGAGATGAGCCTTGAATCCGTGCGCGCCTTCCTGGCTGCCCATGCGCCCGATGTCGAAGTGCTCGTCACCGAAGCGAGTTCCGCGACGGTGGCGCTGGCGGCTGAGGCGCATGGCGTGGAGCCGGCGCAGATCGCCAAGACCATCTGCCTGCGCGTCGGCGGTGAGACCATGCTGATCGTGGCCGGCGGCATGTCGAGGCTCGACAACCGCAAATTCAAGGACCGTTTCGGCGGCAAGCCGCGCATGCTTGACGCCGACGAGGTTGTCGCGATTACCAGCCATCCCGTCGGCGGCGTCTGCCCATTCGGCCTGCCGGCGCCGCTGCCGGTCTATTGCGACGTCTCGCTGCGCGCCTTCGATGAAGTCGTGCCCGCGGCCGGCGCCACCAACGCCGCTGTAAGGCTCAGCCCGCAGCGCATGGCACAGATTGTCGGCGCCGAATGGGTCGACGTCTGCCAAGGATGAATGTTGGTGATTTGAGAAGCAGGACCTTTGGGGGCAAGTCCTGTCTAAAAATGGTCGGAGTGGCCGGATTCGAACCGACGACCCCTTGACCCCCAGTCAAGTGCGCTACCGGGCTGCGCTACACTCCGGACCGCGCAAAGCCATATATTTTCAAGGGGTATGGTGCAAGCGCTAAAACGGCGCGCCGGGCCTGAAAGTCGCCAGCATTCGGCCTTGTCGCCGCAACGCCAAGGCGATATGGCTCGCGCAGTATCGATACGAAGGATTGCGCGTGGCAAATTCCTGTTTTTTTCTGGCGGCCGACGCCAATTATTTTCCGTATGCATGCTTGGCGGCGCGCAGAATTCTGGATGTTTCGGGAGACGCAACGCCAGGCTTCATCCTGCATGCCGGCGCACGCGATGCTGATATGCGTGTTGCTGAACGCCTGCTGAAGAACCGTCTTCGCATAATGGACGTTTCGGGGCTGTTTGCGGAGGCTGGCCATACTTTCCGGCCAAGCAATGTCGGCACTTTTGTTCGGCTTTTCGCCGACCAACTGCCTCAGTTCGCGGACTATGACCGCATCGCCCATGTCGATTGCGATGTTCTGTTCAATCGAGATATCGCGGATCTCGTGGGCCAGACACTTCATGCTCCGTTGTTGGCCGCTCACGACGATTACATGTATTTCCGCCCGGGCTATCGGAACAAACTGTCGATGCAGCCGGGGGCGCCTTATTTCAACGCCGGCATCATCGTCTTCAACATGCCGCCGGTGCGTCAACAGGGACTTTTGCACCGCGCCAGAGATGTTGCCGTTGCCGGGCAAATGAACGATCAGAACGCGCTGAACATCGTCTTCGAGGGCAAGTGGCAGACGATGCACCCGAACTGGAATTTGATGTCCAACGATACGAAGGAGTTTCGGTTCGCCCAAGCCTATGCGCGGCATTTCGCCGGCGGCAAGCCCTGGGGAAGCCAGGTCGACGTGGAGCCCGAGGCGCTTGCCGTCTGGCGCGATCTGGCAAGGGATACGCCGTGGCTTGAGCCCTTCCGGCAGCGTATTCCCTTCGAGCGGGGCGTCATGAGGCGGTTCGCCCGCAGGTTCGACGGTATCATGGGGATGTTGCCGAACAAGGACCGGTATCGGCGGCGCGCACGGTACGACGGCAGCAAGGTGCATAAGATATATGCCGAGCATGCTGACGCCGGGGCGATGGCTGTGCAGTTTCCGGAAGTACTCGGTGGTTTCGCCTGAGACCCGCAACGGAGCTCTCGCGAATGGGTCAGGCAACAGGTTGTAGCATGCCGCAAAAATCGTGTTTCTTTTTCGCCACCGACCAGAGGTATTTCCCGTTTGCCAGCCTGGCGGCGCGCCGCGTGCTGAATGTGTCGGACCACCTCGACGGCTTTATTTTGCACACCGGTGTCATCTCCAACGAAGACCGAGCTATCGGAGAGCGTCTGCTCGGTGGGAAGATCCGCATCCTGGATGTCACGAAATTCATGGAAGCGACAAACTTCAACCGCGGAACGCACCCAACCCTTGCGACCTACATCAGGCTGTTTGCCGATCAATTGCCGGAGTTCGAACCATATGACCGCATCGCCTATTCCGACGCCGATGTGCTTTTCAACAGATCGATAGAAGACCTCTGCAACGTCCCGCTCAACGCTCCGCTGCTGGCCGCACACGATGAGCAGACCTATTTCGACGTAAAGTATCGACAGCATTTGCCGATGCAGCCAGGCGCGCCGAAGTTCAATGCCGGCGTGCTGGTGTTCAACATGCCACTGGTCAGGCAGGAGGGGCTTCTGGAGCGTACCCGGCAGTTGGCCTCCGAGCAGGTTTACGGGATGGATCAAGGTGCATTGAACGTGGCTTTCGAGGGCAGGTGGCAGACGATGCACCCGTTCTGGAACGTGATGACCAACTACACCAGCCAGATTTCTTTCAGCCGCTGCTACGCCCGCCACTTCGCCTGGGGCAAGCCCTGGGACCGTCCGCCGATCGGTGTCGAGGTCGGCGCCATGGCGATCTATCGTGATCTGGCGAAAGGCACGCCCTGGGCCGGCCGTTTCAACAGCAACTGGCCGATCAAGAGAGGCATATTGAAAAACCTCGGCCGCAAGTTCGACGCCATCAGCGGGATTTTGCTGAACGACGAGAAGCGCAAGCGACGGGCGCGGTTCCACGCCGAAAAGGTCAGCGCCATCTTTGCCAGCCATGCGGACAATTCGATGTTGGCCGTGCGGTATCCCGAGCGGGTGACCGGTATCGCGAGATAGACGAAATCGTCGGTCGCAATTCGTTCCGAAGGCGAAGTCATCCGAACTCGGCGGCTTTCCCATCGGTTTAGCTTGCCGCCACCGCCCGCAACCCGCGCTGATGCCTGTATTCCAGCGCGATCGCGCCCCAGATCAGGCCGAGCAGCAGGTAGACATGGCGCCAGTGGTCGATGTCGATGAAGGTGCCGAGCCCGATATTGCCAATGAAAGCGACGTAGGCGCAGAGCAGATAGGGCTGCCACGGCCGGTCGCGCAAAAGGATGCGGAAGCCGGCCGCGATCGTCCACAGCGTCAGCGACAGGAACGAGACGAAGCCGAGCCAGCCATAATCCATCAGCGTCTTCAGCCAGATGTCGTGCGTGTCTTCGCCGAAAATGGTGCCGAACACCAGCGGGCCGATGCCGAGCGGATGTTCGAGCGCCATCTCGAAGCCGATCGTGTAGCGGGCAAAGCGGCCAAGGCGCGCCGTGTCGTAGCTCTGTTCGAGCTGGGCGCGGCTGGAAAACATCTCGCCGACGCCGGGCAGCTGCAGGATGACGATCATGGCGACCACCAGCAGGGTGACGGCGGCAATGCTCATGATGATGACGCGCAGCCGGAACTTGCCGCTGTTGCTTTGCAGGAACAGGGCGCCGGTGAGCAGGATGGCCGAGACGGCGAACATGCCCCAGGCGCCGCGCGAGAAGGAGAAGAAAATGCCAGCGGTGATGATCAGCAGCGGCACCGCCAGAAGCGGCATGCGCGCGATCGAGCCGGTCAACAGGAGATAGAGCAGATAGATGCCGGGCAGCACCAGGAATGGTCCGAACACGTTCGGATCCTGGAAGGCGCCCTGGGCGCGGTCGTATCTGGTGAAGATTTCAGCGCCCGGGAAAGCGTGGAAATAGCCGGCAATGCCGAGCAGCGAGGTCACCACCGCGGAGACGACATAGGCGATGAAGATCAGCCGGTAGAGGCCGGGCTGCACCGCCGTCACCGACGAGAAGAACACCGCGGTGAACGCGAGAAACAGCGAGACGGCGAGATAGAGCGGTGTGTTGGCGAGAACGGCCATCTGCGTCATGGCAATCATGCCGCCGATGTTCATCGTGATCAGCAGCACGAGCAGCGGCACGGCCGCGCGCGATATGCGCAGGCCAAACAGCACCCACACCCCGATCAGCCCGAGCATGAAAAGATCGTAGGGCGCCGGTTCGTCGATGACGAAGCCCGACAGGAAGACGCCAAAAAACACCGCCCCCGACGATATCAGCGCGATCAGCTTGGCATTGACCGCAGCCTGCGGCAAATCATGGGAAATCGCGCTCAATAGGCGTTTTCCGTATTGAGCAGCCGCAGCGGCGTCATGAGCAGGATGCGCAGATCGAACAGCATCGACCAGTTCTCGATGTAATAGAGGTCATATTCCGTGCGCATGCGGATCTTCTCATTGGTGTCCATCTCGCCGCGCCAGCCATTGATCTGCGCCCAGCCGGTAACGCCGGGCTTGACCTTGTGGCGGGCGAAATAGCCGTCGACCACCTCATTGTAGAGAAGGTTGTGCGACTGCGCGGCAATCGCATGCGGGCGCGGGCCAACCAGTGACAGCGTGCCGAACAGCGAGTTGAAGAACTGCGGCAGCTCGTCGATCGAGCTCTTGCGGATGAAGCGGCCGACGCGGGTGACGCGCGGATCGTTCTTGGTCACCGTCTGCTTGGCGGTCGGGTCCGAGCGGTCGGTGTACATGGAGCGGAATTTGTAGACTTCGACGATCTCGTTGTTGAAGCCGTGCCGCTTCTGCTTGAATAGCACCGGCCCCTTGCTGTCGAGCTTGATGGCGATGGCAGTCGCCAGCATCACCGGTGAGAACAGGATGATGCCGATCAGCGAGAAGACGATGTCGAAGGCGCGCTTGGCGACCGAATCCCAGTCGTTGATCGGCCTGTCGAAGATATCGAGCATCGGCACCGAGCCGATGTAGGAATAGGCGCGCGGGCGAAACTGCAAAGCGTTCGAATGCGCCGAGAGCCGGATGTCGACCGGCAGCACCCACAGCTTCTTCAGCAGCTGCAGCACGCGCGTTTCGGCAGTCAGCGGCAGCGACACGATCAGCATGTCGATGCGCGCGATGCGAGCGAATTCCATCAGCTCCGAAATGGTGCCGAGCTTGGGATAGCCGGCCACGATCGGCGGCGAGCGCTTGTCGCCGCGGTCATCGAAGATGCCGCAGATGCGGATGTCGTTGTCTGGCTGCTTCTCGACCGAGCGGATCAGCATCTCGGCCGCCTTGCCGCCGCCGACGATGACGGCGCGGCGTTCCATGCGGCCGTTGCGCGCCCAGCGCCGGATCAGCTTCGACATCACCAGCCTGAGGCCGAACAGCAGAAGCAGGCCGACGACAAACCAGGTGCCGAACAGCAGACGCGAATAATCCTCCGACATTTTCATGATGAAGGCCGTCAGCGCCATCAGCGCGAAGGTGCCGGCCCAGACCATCAGTACGCGGCCGAGATTGGAGATCGGTCGCATCAAGGCGGAGATCTGGTAGCAATCGCTGACGTCGAGCAGCACCACGGCCACGAATGACGCCGCGGCAATGGTCAGCGGATATTGCCAGGCGAGATAGTTGAAGAAGCCGACAAAGTGGAAGTAGAGCGCGAGCCCCGACAGGAACAGCAAGCCGAATTCGACGATGCGCAATACGCCGCTGACCATGACCGGCGACATCGTATCGCGCCGGTATTGCGAGGCGACCTGGCGGGCAACACTGTTCATGCCGCCGGGCGTGGGGCTCTCGGCAGGACTGTCGAATTTGCGCACCGCATCGGCCGAAAAGCGGCGCGTGGGGTCGGTCTCGTTCATCGGGTTTCCCACAAGCTTCCGCGATGACGATAGCAGAAAGAGAGCTAAAAAAACCTTGAGACAACTTGTGGTTTTGGAGGGTCGTCTATCTGTTGAGCGCGGCGAAATAGGCCTTTTCGATTTCGGCGGCCATCACATCGGCGCCGAATCGCGCCCTGAGGCTGGCCGTATCGGGCATGGCGCGCCGGTAGGCGTCGAGATCGCGCAGCGCTTCACCCATCTTGTCGCCGAGTTGGCGCGGATCGGGACGGATCAGGGCAGGGGATCCCTCCCCGAAGATTTCGGGAATGCCGCCGACGGCCGTGGCGATCATCGGCCTGCCGGCCGCCAGCGTCTCCAGCACGATATAGGGCATGGCTTCCGCGCGGGAGGGGACGACGACCAGATCGGCCAGCGAAAATGCCTCCCTGGCCGGCATCGGCGGCAAGAAGCGGACCTGGTTTCCGAGGCCCAGCCGTTTCACCTGCGCATGGTAGCGCGGCAGGTCGTCGCCATCGCCGACCATGACCGCGGTCAAGCGGCGCTCAAGCTGGGACCCGGCCAGCACCAGCGCGTCGATGAAAATGTCAGGCCCTTTGAGGTCGCGCATCATGCCGATGTAGAGCAGGTCGGCCGCGTCGGGCTGTGCGACCACCGGTTCGAACTCGGCGGCGCGCAGGCCGTTATAGACCAGCGAGTTCGGGATAGGCGGTTCGCCGACCTTCCTGCGATAGGTGCGCCGCTCATAGTCGGAGACGAACAGCAGGCAGTCGGTGAAGCGCGCCATGAAGCGCTCGAGCGCGAAGAACAGCTTCCCGGTCGTCGTCGTTTCGTCATAGTGGAGGGAGCCGCCATGCGGCGAATAGAGGCGGGCTACGCGAGACCTAGATACCCGCAACAATGAGCCGAACAGACGGGCATAGGCGCCACCTTTGGCGCCGTGTCCGTGCAACACGTCCGGCTGCAATTCCTTGATGATCCTGTAAGTGCGCCAGGCCGAGGCGAAGTCGCCCGGCCCGACATGGCGCTGCATCGGCGTGCGATGGATGCCGAGCGCCAGGCTGTCCTTCATCTGGTCGAACAGGCGTTCCTCGTATTCGCCGCCGGTGGTCGAATCGCAGACGATGCCGACAACATGTCCGGCGGCGAGCTGGGCCTCCGTCAGGTCGCGCACATGCCGGAAGATCCCGCCGACGGGTGAGCGAAAGCAGTGGACGATCCTGAGCTGGTCCGCCACGTTGATGTCAGAACAGGCGTTCGCGAACGTAGACCGTGTCGCCCGGCAGCAGCGGATCGGAGGTAACCACCCGGCCTGTCATCACCTTGCCGTTGATGTCGCGGGTGATGTCGACGCTTTCCTGGTTGGCGCGCGGCGAGAAACCGCCCGCAATCGCGATGGCCTTCTGCACGGTGAGGCCCGGCACGTAGGAATACTGGCCGGCGGCGCCCACTTCGCCCATGACGAAGATCGGCCGGTAGCGATCGATCTCGACCGACACGTCGGGGTCGCGCAGATAGCCTTGGCGCAGTTTGTCGGCGAGCGCTTTTTCCAGCTGCTGGGCCGTGTGGCCGCGCGCCGGCACCGCGCCGACCAGCGGGAAGGACATGTAGCCGGACTGATCGACACTGTAGGTGTTGGTCAGACCGTCCTGTTCGAACACGGTGACGCGGACACGGTCGCCGGCGCCGAGCCGATAGGGCTGGTCGAGTACCTCGTGGAAGGCCGCCGGCGTCGGCCGGTAGCTGGAGCAGCCGGCGAGCATCGACACGGCCAGCAGAGCGCGAAACAGACCAGCAGCGCTTTTCATGATCGGACACACACCTTCGTCGCTATGGCCGCCAGGACACGGCGGCAAACCTTAAGGATCTGGGTTCGTTATCATCCTGTTAGGGTTAATGGCCGGTAAAGGGACGCGGCCGATTTGGCGGCAATCGACAAAAAGCCGTATAGTTTTGCTGGCTTTGTTTACCGGATGTCAGCAAACCCTAACAGCTGCTTACCGCGATCTTAACGGCTGAGTTACCATAGTTGTTTACGCTACCATCTAACCTCATGTCCGGAGCAGGAATGCATGTCCGACCAGTCCGCGGCCGCAGATGTCGATGTCGACCTGAGACAGCTCTTCGCCAGCCTGGCGCGGAACTGGCTGCGCATTCTTGTGATCACGCTTCTCGTCACTGGTCTCGCCTTCGCGTTCGCGTGGCTTGCCACGCCGCATTATAAGGCCACGACGCAGCTGAAAATCCAGTTGAGCGAATCGGCCTATACGCGGCCTGCCGGCACCAATGAAGACGACAAACCTGTGCTCGATGCGGAAGGTGTAGCAACCGAGGTTCAGGTCATTTCCTCGTCCGACATTCTCAAGCAGGTGGCTGCCGACCTTAAGCTGGGCGACAAGCCCGAGTTCAACTATGCGCTCGGCATGTCGCCGGTCACCCGGCTCCTGGTCATTGCCGGGCTGAAGAGCGATCCGGAAGAAATTCCGCTCGAAGAGCGCGTGCTGACGAAGATGCGCGACAAGCTCAATGTTTATGGCGTGGAAAAGACCCGCGTCATCGCCGTCGAATTTTCCTCTGAAGATCCCCAGCTTGCCGCTGACATTCCGAACGCCATCGCCAAGGCCTACCTGGCCTACCAGGCGGACGCCAAGACCAAGTCGAACGCCGCCGCGACCGCCTTCCTCGGGCCGGAAATCGACGATCTGCAGAAGCAGGTCAGGGATGCAGAGGCCAAGGTCGCGGCCTTCCGCTCCGCGCAGTCGGACCTGTTGATGGCTGGCAACAATTCGGTGCTGGCGACGCAGCAATTGTCCGAGCTATCGACCGAACTGTCGCGTGTGCGCGCCAGCCGCGCTTCGGCCGAGGCAACGGCCGAAAGGGTGCGCCAGGCTTTGCAGAATGGCGGTTCGCTGGACGCTGTACCCGAAGTGCTGTCTTCCGATCTGATCCAGCGGCTGCGTGAGCGTCAGATCGAGCTCAGAACCAACATCGCCGATCTTTCCACCACCTTGCTCGACAACCATCCCCGCCTGCGGGCGATGAGGTCGCAGCTTGCCGATCTCGACGGCCAGATCCGCAACGAAGCGCAAAAAATCATGCGCGGGTTGCTGACGCAGGCGCAGACCGCCCAGGCGCGCGAAAACCAGCTGATATCGGACGTCAACAAGCTGAAAGCGGCGTCGTCGCGGGCCGGCGAGGAGCAAGTCCAGCTGGATGCGCTGCAGCGTGAGGCGAACGTCCGGCGCCAGCAGCTTGAATCCTATATGGCGAGCTTCCGCGAAGTGTCCTCGCGCAAAAACTATCTGCCGGTCGATGCCAGCGTGTTTTCCGAGGCGCGCGTGCCGTCGGAACCCTATTTCCCCAAGCTCGTGCCGATCGTCGGCGCCGCCTTAGTCGGCTCGCTGCTGCTGATGTCGGTCATCACGCTGCTGCAGGAGCTGTTTTCCGGCCGCGCCATGCGTCCGGCCCCAGGGGCGCGCTTCGAGCGTATCGAGCAGGTTGCGATGTCGGCAATGTCGGCGCCGGTCGTCCACCCGGAACCGGCTCCTGAGGTCGTGGAAGTGGACGATCAGCCGACGACCGTGGAGTCTGAACTGGTGCCAGAGCCCGAGCCGGCTCCTTCAGTGCTGGAAGGAGCAGCGGCTGCCGGTTCCGAACCGCAAGCCGAACCTGTCCGCTCCAGCCTTGGCGAGATCGATGTCGAGAAGGCGGCGGAAAAGCTGATCGCCAGCGGTGCTGCGCGCGCCATCTTCGTGTCGCCCGAAGGCGATGAGGCGGCTGCATCGGCAGTGCTGGTAGCGCGCGAAGTCTCCGACGCTGGCCTGCGCGTGCTGCTGCTCGATCTCACGGCGTCAGGTGCCGCCTCGCGGCCGATGCTGGACAGCGGACTTTTCCCCGGCATCACCAATCTGCTGGCTTCGGAAGCGCAGTTCAGCGACGTCATTCACGCTGACCTCTATTCCGACTGCCATGTCGTTCCCGTCGGCACCGCCGATCCGGTTCGCGCCATGCGCGCCGCCGACCGGCTGCCGATCATCATGCAGTCGCTGACCACCGCCTATGATCTGGTCATCGTCGAATGCGGACCGGCCGATGCGCAAGGCATCAGCCGACTGGTCGGCGACAGCACCGAGGTCTTCATGTCCATGCTGCAGGCGGACGATGAGGTGGCGCAGGCCGCCGTCGAGCTGATCGAAAGCGGCTATCCCGACCTCACTCTGGTGACGCCGATCGGCCACGAGACGCCGGGTAACCCCGTGCCGGGACGACGTAGCGCCGCCTGAGACATCAGACAATTCGACTTAGGCGGCGCTACTACGGATCGGCTCGTCCATCGCCCGCCGGCTCCCGAAAAACCAAGCCTGTCAGTCGGCGCCGGGATCTACCCCAACTCCAGGGTCGTCACGCCAAATATTCGGCGCGAGTCGACCTTCGGAGGCGGGCCCTTGTACATGCGCGTGGTGGTGAAGGTCGGCCTGAAACCAGTTGCTGAAAGCGCCGTGGTGAAATCGAAATTTTCGGCAGGAACGTCGATATGCAGGTCGCCACCTTCGCATGCGGCAGCCAGACTGCCCATGAGCTGCATCGCCGTCTCGGTGTCGTCGGCAAACAGCGGGCCGATCTTGTAACCCGAACGGCAGGGACGAGCCACGGCGTAGCCTATGGTGCCGAGTGAACTGATCGCGGCGAACCCGCAATGCGGCGGCTGCGCCCAGCGGTGCAGGAAGGCTCGTCGAGGCGCGGGGAAACAGCGGGCGTCATAGGCGATGATGTCGGGCACGAGTTGCGTGGTTATCATGCGCACCCCTTCGCTTCGGACGGGCGGGGTCGCGATACGGCCGCTGAAGCGGATGGTTTCGTACGCCGAGCTGAATCCCGTGCGGCGATAATTCGCCAGCTGCGCGGCGACCCCGTCGAGGCCGACCGTTCGGCCGGCCAGCCTGGCCATGCCCGCATTCCAGACTGCTTTGCCATGGCCTTTGCCGCGCATGTCTGGTCGGCAGATGTAGAGACCGATGAAACCGAAGTTGCTGCCATAGGCGACAGCCGAGATGGCGGCGGTCATCTCGTTGTCGACAAAAGCGCCGATGAACCCTTCAGGATCGGTTGGCCGGAACGCGGCGGCATCATCAAGGCCAGGGTTCCAGCCTTCAGCCGCCGCCCAGTCGATGAGAACGGTCAGTTCCGGCGGAGACAATGCGCGGACGGTAGGCTTCATAGCGTTCACTCCGCGGCGACCACCCCCGGCGAGAAGGATTTCAGCACGCCGCGATAGGGCTTGGCCAGCGGACTGGCATAGGCGCCGCGCTTCGAGGTCGACAGGCCCAATGCGATCAGCGCCTCGGCCTGTTTGAGGGCGGCGCCGACGCCGTCGATGACGGGCAGGTCGAATTCTTGCTGCAACCGGGGTGCCAGGTCGGCCATGCCGGCGCAGCCGAGCACGATGGCCTCGGCGCGGTCTTCCGCTATGGCGCGGGCGATCTCGGCGCGCAGTTTCTCGACAGCGCCGGAAGCAGCGTCTTCGAGCGAGAGTACGGGAATGTCGGCGGCGCGCACGCGCGCGCGCCCGGCCATGCCGTAGCGGTGCACCAGCCCCTCGACAGGGACACGCGAGCGTTCGGTGGTCGTCACCACTGTGAAGCGCTGGGCAATGTAGGAGGCGACACTGAGTGCGGCCTCGCAGATGCCGATGACCGGAATGGAGGCCATGGCGCGTGCCGCATCCAGGCCGGTATCGTCGAAGCAGGCGATGATGGCGGCCTGAGCCCCGGCACGTTCGCCGGCGGCGATCTCCATCAAAAGGCCGGGCACGGCCAATGCCTCGTCATAATAGCCCTCGATCGAGGCAGGACCCATCGAGGAGGTGACCGCGATCACCTCGGTCCCGGCGCCGGCAACGGCGCGCGCCGCCGCCGCGATCGTCTCGGTCATGCTCGCCGTCGTGTTGGGGTTCACCACCAGTATCTGCACGATCAAACCCTGGCCCGCTTGCGGCCGACATAGAGGATGGCGCCCAGTGTGGCCAGGATCACCAGGAAGGAGAACACGGTGGTCACCGTGCCCAGCGCATAGAGCACCGGCGTCGTGACATTGGTGGTCATGCCGTAGATCTCGAGCGGCAGCGTGTTGAAGGTGCCCGACGTCATCAGCGTGCGGGCGAACTCGTCATAGGACAGCGTGAAGCCGAACAGGCCGACGCCGATCAGGCTCGGCGCGATCATCGGCAGCACGACATGGGCGAAGGTCTGCCAGGAGTTGGCGCCCAGGTCACGCGCTGCTTCCTCATAGGCGGGCGAGAAGCGGTTGAAGACGGCGAACATGATGAGCACGCCGAAGGGCAAGGTCCAGGTCAGGTGCGCGCCGAAGGCCGATGTGTACCAGGCCGGGCGGAAGCCGACCTGCTGGAAGACGACGCCGATGCCGAGCGAAATGATGATCGAGGGTACGACGAGGCTGGCGACCGCCAGGTAGAACAAAGCGGTGGCGCCACGAAATTTTTGCCGGAAAGCGAGCCCTGCCAGCAGCGACACGACGACGGTGACGATCATCACCATAAGGCCGAGCACGAGCGAGCGCTTGAAGCTGCCGCCGAAATCGCCGACCGCCTGGCGCTCGAACAGATTGGCGAACCAGTGCAGCGACATGCCATTGAGCGGGAAGGTGAGGCCGCCGGTCTCGCCTTGGAAAGAAAGGATCAGGATCGCCGACAGCGGGCCATAGAGGAACAGCACGAACAGAGTGAAGAAGACCGCAAGCACATAGAATTCGAGGGTGCGTTTTTCGTGGCTCACCTCAAAGCTCCTTGCGGATGTCGACGATGCGCAGGATGCCCGCGACCATCAACAGTACCAACACCAGCAACACTACGGCATTGGCGGCGGCTGCGGGATACTGCAGCAGCGACATCTGGTTCTTCATCATCAGTGCGACCGACGCGCTCTGGCCGCCCGACATCACCTGCACAGTGGAGAAATCGGCCATCACCAGCGTGACGACGAAGATGGTGCCGATCGCCATGCCGGGCTTGGCCAGCGGGATGACGACGTTCCACAAGACCTGCCAGCCGGACGCGCCGGCATCGCGCGCGGCCTCGACCAGCGAGCGGTCGATGCGCATCAACGTGTTGAAGATCGGCGTTACCATGAACAGCGTGTAGAGATGCACCATGGCCAGCACCACGGCGAATTCCGAATAGAGCAGCCATTCGATGGGTTTTGGCACCAGCCCCAATTGCACCAGCGTCGAGTTGATCAACCCGTTGCGGCCAAGCACCGGGATCCACGAGATCATGCGGATGATGTTGGAGGTCAGGAACGGCACCGTGCAGACAAGGAACAGCACCATCTGCATGGCGGTGGTGCGGATATGGAAGGCGAGGAAATAGGCGACCCAGAAGCCGATGAACAAGGTCAGAGCCCAGACGATGGCAGCGAATTTGATGGTGTTGAGATAGGTCTTCCAGGTGACCCATGATCCCAGCACGTCGGAATAGTTCGTCGTCAGGAAATCCGGATACATGGCGGCGAAGTCGTAGTCCCAGAAGGAGACGACGACGATCATGATGATTGGCAAGAGCAGGAACGCACCGAGGATGACCGCCAGCGGCGCCGATTGCAAATAGGGCGTGACGGCGCCAAGGGAGACGCGGCGGCGTCTGGCGGGCTTGGCTGCTGCGATGGCGGGGCGTTCGAGCGCGACTGTCATTGGGAAAATCCTCCGCGTGATCGCGATGACTTGCGATCCTTCGCGCCCCCCTCTGTCCTGCCGGACATCTCCCCCACGAGCGGGGAGATCGAACTCTCATAACGGCCTTCGCCAAACTCCAACGTTGCTAACGAAGAGCCGGCCATGACGCTGCCAATCTCCCCCCAAGTGGGGGAGATGTCCGGCAGGACAGAGGGGGGCGCGAAGGATCGCAACATCACAGTGAACGCGTCCGCTCTACGCCGCGATGAATTCGTTCCAGCGCTTCACCATGTAGCGGTCCTCGTCCATGACCGAGTTCCAGCAGGCGACTTTGCCCATACGCTCTTCGAACGAGCCGCCGTCGCGCACGGCGCCGGCCTTTTCCATGACGGTGCCGTCCGGCGCCTTGATCTCGCCCTTGGCCGGCTTGCCTTCGATCCAGTAGCCCCATTCGTCCTCGGACATGAACTTCTTGGCCGAGACCATATTGGCGGAATAGTAGCCCTGGCGGTTGAGATAGCCGCCGACCCAGCCCGACGTATACCAGTTGATGTATTCGTAGGCGGCGTCGAGCTCGGCGCCCTTGAGATGGGCGGCAAGGCCAAGGCCGCCGCCCCATGAGCGATAGCCCTCCTTGAGCGGCTGGAAGCGGCATGCGATGCCTTTGGAGCGCACGGCAGCGACGGCCGGCGACCACATAGACTGGATGACCACTTCGCCCGATGCCATCAGGTTGACGCTCTCGTCGAACGACTTCCAGAAGGCGCGGAACTGGCCGGCCTGCTTGGCCTTGATGAGGAAGTCGATCGTCTTGTCGATCTCTTCCTTGGTCATGTTGCCCTTGTCGGCATATTTGATGTTGCCTGTGGCCTCCATGATCATGGCCGCATCCATGATGCCGATGGACGGGATGTTGAGGATCGCGGTCTTGCCCTTGAAGGCCGGGTCCATGATGTCGGCCCAGGTGGTGATGTCGCGGCCGACGAGGTCGGGCCGGATGCCTAGCGTATCGGCGTTGTAGATCGTCGGCACCATGGTGAACCACTTGGTCGGCGCCTTGGCGAAGGTCTTTGAGTCCTGCGCTTCGACATAGCCGACCGTGTGCGGCGCGGTGCCCTGGGCAATGATGCTGTCGGGCGTCAGCTTGCCGGTTTTGAACAACGGCACCAGTTCGTCGTAGTATTTAAGCTTACTGACATCCATCGGCTGCAGCACGCCGCTCGGGAACACCTTCTTGCAGATCCAGTATTCGATGTCGGCGATGTCATAGCTGTCGGGCTGGGTCACGGCGCGCTGGGCGGCCGCGTCCGAATCGGTCGCCGTCATTTCCAGCGTGATGCCGAGGTCGGCCTTGCACTTGTCGGCGATCGCGTTCAGGTTCGACACGCCGGTGCCGAACTGGCGCAGCGTGATGTTGGACTGCGCCCAGATGGTCGGGAAGCCTGTAATGGCGCCCGAGCCTGCGGCGAGGCCGACGGCGGCCGCACCTGTCTTGAGCAACGAACGGCGCGAAATTCCGGTCTTTGTTTCTACTGTTTTTGTCATTCTTATTTCCCTGTTTTTGTTTTGCTTCGTTGAATTCATGAATGAAGGCGGCCGAGGACGATGGCGTCCTCGGAATCCCAGGCGAGCGGTACGGCGTCGCCAAGGGCGACGGGTTTGGCGAAGAAGTCGGAATCGTCGATGATAACGGTGAAATCGTCGATGCCGCCGCCGGTGACCGACAGCTTCACCGTGGCGCCGCGATATTCGATGTTGGAGACGATGCCGGTGAAGCCGAGGCCGGGAGAGGGTGCTTCGCCGATGCGCACATGGTCGGTGCGGATGGCGATGTCGATCGGCGTGCCCACCTCCTGGCCCGCCTCCCGGCCTTGCCCGCGGGCGGCGAGCGAGGCGCCACCATTGACGTCGAAGACGACCATGCCGTCGCGCGCGCCGGTGACCCGGCCGGAGATGACATTGTGGTCGCCCATGAAGCGCGCGACGAAGGCGGTGGCCGGCCTTTCGAACACATCTCGTGGCGGCGCAGCCTGTTCGATGCGGCCGTCATTCATCACCACGATCAGGTCCGCCAATGCCATGGCCTCCTCCTGACTGTGGGTGACGTGGACAAAGGTGATGCCGAGCGAGGTCTGCAATTTCTTCAGCTCGGCGCGCATGCGTATCTTCAGGAACGGGTCGAGTGCCGACAGCGGCTCGTCGAGCAGCAGCGCCTCGGGATCGGTGATCAGAGCGCGGGCGAGTGCAACACGCTGCTGCTGGCCGCCGGAAAGCTGCGCCGGCCGGCGCGTCGCATAGGCCTCCATCTGCATCAGCTTGAGCATGTCGAGCGCCTTGGCACGGCGCTGCTCCTTGTCGACGCCCTTCATCTTCAGGCTGAAGGCGACATTGTCGACAAGGTCGAGATGCGGAAACAGCGCATAGGACTGGAACATCATCGCCGTGCCACGCTTTGCCGGCGGCAGGTCGGTGACGACAATGTTGCCGAGGCGGACATCGCCCGACGAAATGCTTTCGTGGCCGGCGATCATGCGCAGCGTCGAGGTCTTGCCGCAGCCGGAGGGGCCAAGCAGGCAGCAATAGGTGCCTGCCGGTATTTTCAGGCTGATGGCCTCGACGGCAGTCGTCGTTCCGTACACTTTCGAAACGGAGACGATGTCGATCTCGGCGGCTTTGGACATTCAGGCTTCCCCGTTTGGTCGCATTAACCAATGCATTATGCGTGCCAATCGGCGGCAATCGGCCCAAGCGTTTGAATCGACAGAAAAATCGGGGTTCTTGCCCACTGCCTAGCCGGTAGGCTATCTTGTGCATTGCACAAATTATGGGCGATTGTGCGCGATCTGCACAAGAATCGTATGCAATCTTTTTTGGCTTCGTGTCCACTTTGCCTCTCGTGCGCAGGCGACGAGTTGCGCTAGAAGAGGCTGGGAACCATCATCGCCATGAACATTGCCGATCAGATCCATTCCGCCGACAGCGCCAACCAGGATCGCGCCCAGGCGATTCGCGACAATCTGCGGGACGCCATCGTCGACCGTCGGCTGACGCCCGGCACCAAGCTGTCGGAAGGCGAGGTCGGCACGCTGTTCGACGTCTCGCGCACCGTCGCGCGCGCGGCGCTGCAGATGCTGTCCTTCGAGGGGCTGGTGCGTACCGAGCGCAACCGTGGCGCCTTCGTCGCCAACCCTTCGCCCGAGGAAGCGCGCCAGGTGTTCGCATCGCGCCGGCTGATCGAGCCGGGCATCGCCATTGCCGCCTGTGGGCGGGTCACAGCCACCGATATCGCTGCGTTCCGCGCGCAGCTCGACGAGGAAGGCCGCTTCATCGCCGAGCGCGGCCCAACCGCGCGGCGCTCCGAAATCAAGGCGTCGGGCGATTTCCATCTGCTGCTCGCCTCCGTCGCCGGCAATGCCATCCTGCAGCGCTTCATGGAGGAGCTGGTGGCGCGTTCGTCGCTGGTGATCGCCCTTTACGGACGATCCGGCGTGTCGGCCTGCGGGCACAGTGAGCACACGGAAATGGTCGGCGCGCTGGAGAGCGGCGATTGCGGGTTGGTGAGCCGGCTGATGCTGCACCATATCGACCACATCGAGGCGGATCTCGACCTGCGGGTCAGGGCCGGCCCGGCGCTCCGCGAAGCGCTGAATTTCTGAACGCTAGTTTTCGTCGTCCGTGGGAGCGGGCGCTGCCTGTCCGGCGGCCTTGCGGCGCAGCATCTTGGTCAGTTTCCAGACCGTCGGGTTGTTCTTGATGAAGGCTTTCGCCCGTGCGCCCTGCCGCAGCGCCGACGCCAGGGCGCGTCCCTTCAGCGTCAGGGGCGCCAGCACCTCGAAATGCTGGGTCTCGATATCGCACCAGAGCCGCTTGTAGGGCTCGTCGCCGACCGAGAAATCATAGACATCGAAGCCTGTTTGGCAGGCTTCCTCGATGATGTCGAAGAAAAGGAAATCGCCGGGGCTGGTGTGGCCGAGATCGTCCTCGGCGATGGCGCCGAATTCGCAGATCAGGCGTTTGCCCGAGCGGCTCGAGCCGGTGATTGCGCGCAGCTTGCCGGCCACTTCGAGCCCATGCAGCACAAAGGCCGGTTTCTCCTCGGCCAGCGCGCCGGCGAAGAGGGCACGGAAGAAAGCCCGCACCTCCGGCTCGCCGAAGACATTGGCGATGCCCATCTTGGCGAAGCGGAACTCCTTCATCTCGAAGAAAGCGTCGAGCAGCCGGTTCACGTCTTCCGGTGTCTGCGCCTCGATGCGGCGATGAACGCCGACCGCCTCGAACTTGCGTGTCTGCGAACGGTGCTTCTTGCGCTTGCGCTTGCCGCCCACACGCGACAGCAGCACATCGAAACCACCGTCGAGATTGACGGCGAGCGACAGGTTTGGGCTCGGAAAGTTGGAGAACGCCGCCAGCGGATTGGCAACGCCATCGAGGTCGGGGAGCAGCCTTTCCAAGGCAACGAGATCGATGTCGGGGCGCGCCTTGCCGATCGCCGTCACCAGCCTGCGGATCCCCCCGGCATCGGCCTTTGCCAGCCATGCCGGATCGGCGGCGGCGAAATTGCCGTTGGCATGGCGCCCGCCCATGAAGCGGGCGACGCGGAATGGACCAGTTCGCGTGATTTGCAGTGCCAGTGCAAAGACCGGCCTATCCTCGATTGTCAGCGTGGCGACGACCGCATCGGGATTGGCCTGCGCCGTCCAGGCATGAACCCAGGCCGCGCTTTGCGCCGGCGCAAACAGCGCCGAACGGCAGAATTCGCCGTAAGAGGCGAGCGCGGCAGCATCTGCGATCGACACCGACAGACTGGTCTGGTCGGCAGCCGGCGCACGCGCAGACGCCTTGCTTGCGGCGAGCCGATTGCCGTCAAATGACGCGGTGGCGTCAACCATACCTCAATCCTTAAGGCGTATTCGTCGCGATCAGGAGTTCGCGTCGGCGCGTTCCGTGCTTGGATCGAGCCTAGGCGCAAAAGGTGAATGAATGATCGACGGTGGTGAGGCAGTTCGGAAACTGGCGCTTAATATCGCCCGCTTTACCGGCCTTGCACCGCTGGCCAAGCCGTTCGTCGGCGGCATTGGCGCAATCCTCATGTTGCATCGGGTCACCGCCACGCCGGAGAAGCCGGACGGCGTCAACCGCCACCTCAACATCGCCCCGCGATTCCTCGACGCTCTCGTCGCCGACATGAAGGCGAGGGGCTATGCCTTCGTCACCCTCGACGAGGCGATCGAGCGCATCAAGGCCGGCGGCAAGGACGGCCAGTTCGCCACCATCACCGCCGACGACGCCTATCGCGACAACATGACCGAAGCGCTGCCAGTGCTCGAAAAGCACGACGCGCCGATCACCATCTATGTCGCGCCGGGTCTGATCGACGGCAGCGCCGATTTATGGTGGGACGTGGTCGAGGATATCGTCAACGCGCGGGAGCGTTTGACGCTGGCGACGCCGAAGGGGCCGGTGACCATCGACTGCTCGACCCACGGCAAGAAACTCCACGCAAATGCGCGTCTGCATGCCTATCTGACGCTCGAGGTGCGCGAGGAGGATCAGCGCGCTGTGCTGCGCGATCTGGCGCGCTCGAACGGCATCGACCTCGATGGCTTGCGCCCAAGCACGCTAATGACTTGGGACGATATCCGCGCCGTGGCCGGGCACAGGCTGGTGACGATCGGCGCGCATACGGTCAACCACCGCAATCTGAAGCGGCTCGACGAAGCCGATGCGCGCCATGAAATCGTCGACGTCAGGCGCCAGCTGCAGGCGCAGCTCGGCGAAGACCCCCGTCATCTCGCTTACCCCTATGGTTACGCCAGCGCTGTCGGCTGCCGCGAAGTGGGCTTTGCCCGCGACGCCGGCTACGCCTCGGCGGTGACCACTCGCCACGGCGTGCTGCACGCCGAGCACGCCGGCTTCCTGCACGCGCTGCCGCGCATTTCGATCAACGGCCGCTACCAGAGCGTCGCCCATATCCGCACCATGTTGTCGGGCTTAACGACGCCGCTGGCCAATGCCGGCAAAATGGTGGTCACCATCTAACCTGGGGCGGGCTCTTCAGCCTTTCGGCGGCGGCTCCAGGATCAGCCATTTGATGATGCCCATCGCAGGCAGCACCCAGAACAGGCCGCTGAACAGGAAGAACAGGAAGTGCACCAGCGGGCTGGATTGCGACAGCTGCGCGACCGCTATGATCGACGCGACCAGCGCATAGATGATGACCAGCGCCACCAGCAGGAAAGTTCCGATCAGCTTTTTCAGGCGGATGGGCATGAGCGTTCTCGTTGATCGCCTCCGCTTAGGCCCAACCGCGCGCCTGTGCAACCCGGGAGATGCGGCGCGACGGCGTGCCGCGCCGTCCGGTCTTGTCAGCCGGGTTGCGATGGTTCACCAATCCGCCACGTCAACCTGCCGGGACCAACCATGGCCGCCATATCAGCCGCCGCGCCTTACATTGACCGCGATCGCGACTTGAAAAATCGGGCGCTGGTGCGCGGCTGGCTGTATGTCGTGCTTCTGGTGCTGTTTGCGCTGGTGCTGGTCGGCGGCGCCACCAGGCTCACCAATTCCGGCCTGTCGATCACCGAGTGGAAGCCGATCCACGGTGTGATACCGCCGCTCAATGACGCGGAGTGGCAGGAGGAATTCCAGCTTTATCAAAAGATTCCGCAATATGCCGAGCTCAACAAGGGCATGAGCCTGGACGCCTTCAAATCGATCTTCTGGTGGGAATGGGCGCACCGCATCCTGGCGCGCAGTGTCGGCCTGGTCTTCGGCCTGCCGTTGCTGGTCTTGTGGGCGACGCGCCGCATCGAGCGCGGCCTTGGGCCAAAGCTGGTCGGTATTCTGCTGCTTGGTGGCCTGCAAGGCGCCATCGGCTGGTGGATGGTGGCCTCCGGCCTGGTCGACCGCGTCTCCGTCAGCCAGTACCGGCTGGCGACGCATTTGACGCTTGCCGCCCTGATCTTCACTGCCACCATGGTGGTCGCGCGCGGGCTGGCGCCGCATTCGGAGCCTGCCGCCGGCCGGTCGACGCAAAGACTGGCCGGTTTCATCGTGCTGCTGGCGCTGGTCCAGATCTATCTCGGCGGGCTGGTCGCAGGGCTCGACGCCGGCCTGAGCTACAACACCTGGCCGCTGATGGACGGCAAGATCATCCCCGGCGAGCTGCTGCTGCTCGAACCGGCCTGGCGCAATTTCTTCGAGAACCCGAAGACGGTGCAGTTCGTCCACCGGCTCGGCGCCTATACGGTCTTTGCCATCGCGCTCTGGCATATGATAGCGACGCGCCGGCGGCTGCCGGGCACGACACACGCACGCCGCGCAACGCTGCTGTTTCTGCTGGTGCTGGTGCAGGCCTCGATCGGCATCGGCACGCTGCTGATGCAGGTGCCGCTGCACATGGCGCTGACCCATCAGGCCTTCGCGCTGGTCCTGCTGGGATTTGCCGCCGCCCACTGGCGCGGCAACAAGGGCGCCTATCCACTGCCAACGCGGCCGCCCATGAACGCAGGTACATCGTCTACGGTGTCTTGGCCGTCGCAATAATCTATTTCGCGAACGAACTGCCTCGCTACGTCTAAAGCGCGAGGCTGCGCCGGTCAGAAGCTGAGCCGCACCTTTCGGATCACTCCCGCAACCGACAGCTCGCGGTTCTCGTCGACCGCATTCTCGTCCTCATGATGCCATGCGGCCGACAGGCAGCCATAGGCGATGGCATGGTCGAGAATGGCAGCCGGCGTCTGGCCGAGTGTCCTGGCGAAGATCTCAGCCATATGCGCGATGCGCTCGGGATCGAGGCAGAGGTCGTCGCGCCCCAGTGGGTTGTAGAACAGATTGGCGGCGTCGAAGCCGGGATCGCCGAGCACGCCCTTCGGGTCGATCGCCAGCCAGCCGCGCGCACCGTGCAAAATGTTGTCGTGATGCAGGTCGCCATGCAGCGGCTTGACCGCATGCGGGGCATCGAGCAGCCGGTCCGCGATTTCGGCGGCCTCGATATAGAGGCTGTGCTCTCCGGCGTCGCGATCGGCTCCGGCCTTTTTGAACAGGCTGGCAAACCGTGTCCGCAGCGGCTGCAGGTCCGGCGGGGCAGGGTGTCTTGAGGGCGAGAACAGTCTCCCCATCAACTCGGCCGCGATTGCGGTCGCGGCGTTGTCGCCTTCTTTGGCCAGAACGTCGGAAAGCAGGGTGTCGCCGGCATATTCGAGCAGCATGCGGTGGCCGTCCCGGCCAAGCAGCCGCACCGCGCCTTCGCCGCGCCGCCATGCGAGATAGTGCTCGCCGCGCAACTCGTCCTCGACATCGTCGAATGGTTTGAGCGCCTTGACGATGGCCGGCGAGCCGTCCTCACGCCGCACCTTCCAGATGCGGCTCGAAAACGTCTCCGCAATGAGCTCGGGCGCGCTGATCTTCCAGCGCTTTGGAAATGCAGGCGCGTCCATTCAGAGCGTGATGCCGAAAAGTGTTAAGCGGTTTTCGGGCAACATGCTCTCTCCAACTGAATTAAAGGCCGAGCATCAGATCCATGTTCTGAACGGCAGCACCCGAGGCGCCCTTTCCGAGATTGTCATAGACCGCAATCAGCAGCGCCTGCGCCCTGTCGTCATTGGCAAAGACATAGACCTTCATGCGGTTGGTGCCGTTATAGACCTCGGGATTGATCTCGGGCAGGCGCTCCACGTGCTCGTAAGGAGCTACCTCGACCACGCCGCCCTTGATGGCGGCAAAATGGTCGGCGATTGCCGCGTGCAGTTCGGCGCCGGCCGGCACATGGTCGAGCCCGCCGAGCTGCAGCGGCACCACTGTGATCATGCCTTGGGCGAAATTGCCGACCGCCGGCTGCATGATCGGATCGTGCGACAGCTTCGCATAGGTGCGCAGCTCCGGCACATGCTTGTGCTGCAGGGTCAGCCCATAGACCTGGAATTCAGAGGCATCCTCGCCCTTGGCGACATAGTCCTCGATCATCGGCCGGCCGCCGCCCGAATAGCCCGAAATGCCATTGACGGTGATCGGGAAATCCGCCGGCAGCAGGCCGGCGGCGACCAGCGGCCGCAGTGTCGCGATCGGTCCTTGCGGCCAGCAGCCGGGATTGGCGACGCGTTTTGCATTGGCGATGATCTTGGCCTGGCCCTTTTCCATCTCGGCAAAGCCATATTCCCAGCCCTCGGCGACGCGATGCGCCGTGGAGGCGTCGATCACCTTGGTGGTGTCGTTGGCAATCAGCGATACGCTTTCCTTGGCAGCCGCATCCGGCAGGCACAGGATGGCGACATCGGCTGCATTGAGGAACTCGGCGCGCGCCGCCGTTTCCTTGCGGCGCTCGGCCGGGATCGAGATGATCTCGAGGTCGCCGCGCTCGGCCAGCAGCGCCCGGATCTGCAGGCCGGTGGTGCCGTGTTCGCCATCGATGAAGATTTTCGGTTTCATGTGCCCGTCAATTCCCTGCTAATTCAGGCCTATATGCCCTGGCCATGGTTTGCCGCGCCATGGTTGCCGCTGTTCAGCTCTTCCGCCCGCGCTTTTCGCTCGGCCACCAGGCCGAGATAGTGCATGGCCACCATCGAGCCGGCGATCGCCGTTATATCGGCGTGATCATAGGCCGGCGCAACCTCGACGACGTCGGCGCCGACAATATCGACTTGGCCGAGCTGGCGCAGCGTCGACAGGATTTTCGCCGAGGACGGTCCGCCGGCAACCGGCGTGCCGGTGCCGGGCGCAAAGGCCGGGTCGAGGCAGTCGATGTCGAAGGTGAGATAGGTCTTCCTGCCGCCGGTGCGGTCGACGATCGCATAGGCGATGTCGGAAGCCCGCATCTCCTCGATCTCGTGACCGTAAAGGATCTTGATGCCGAACGTATCGGGGGCATGCGTGCGGATGCCGATCTGGATCGAACGATCAGGATCGATGATGCCCTCATTGACGGCGCGCCCGACGAACGAACCGTGGTCGATGCGCTTGCCATCGTCAGGCCAGGTGTCCTGATGCGCGTCGAACTGCACCAGCGCCAGCGGCCCATGGATGGCGGCATGCGCCTTGAGCAGCGGCCAGGTGACGAAATGGTCGCCGCCGAGCGACAACAGGAAGGCACCCGATTTCAGGATCTTCGCCGCCTCGCGCTCGATCGTGCCTGGTGTCTTCTGGTGATTGCCCGAATCGAGCAGGCAATCGCCATAGTCGATGACGGCGAGATGCTCGAACAGGTCGCGCGAGAACGGATATTGCGGGTCGTTGTCGAGGATCGCCGAGGCGCGGCGGATCGCCTGCGGCCCGAAGCGCGCGCCCGGCCGGTTGGTGACGGCGGCATCGAACGGAATGCCCCACACGACGGCGTCCGCGCCCTTTGCATCCTTGGTGTATTTGCGCCGCATGAACGACAGCGCGCCGGCATAGGTCGGCTCGAAGGAAGGCCCCGTCTTGGAGCGGGCGGTGAACGCGTTGTCGATGGTCTGGTTCGCCATTACGGGTCCTTCTTTGTTCATCGGGCTGCCACAACTACAGAACCGGCACGCAAGATGCCAGTCACAGCTTGGCGAAGGACTTGTATCGCCAAGGTGCAAGGCCCGGCGGCTTCCTCTCCGGCGGCTGCGGCGATGAACTGGCGGTGCAGGCCGGCATGCCGGCCGAGACCACGGTTTCTGGGCCGAACGCGGCGCCACCATCATCCAGACCGACGAACCGAAGGCTGCCATTGGCTGGCTGGGGGCCAACGGGTTTAGGGTGCCTTATGTGGATGAGGCGAAGCCGGCCGAGCCGCGAATACGGCGAGTATCAATTAGAAATCGTACGTCGGCGCCATCACCCCACCCGGCGCTGCGCGCCGAGGGGAGGTAGGGCGTTGGCGCTTTAGATTCCGACAGTCGTAGCGATTGCGAGGCATGCAAGGCTGCCGCGACCTCCTACCTCCCCTCGATGGGGAGGTCGCGCCGAAGGCGCGGGTGGGGTGACAGCGCCGCCCGCAAAATCTTCACGCCGCTTTCGCCACCCCATCCAATTCCCTTAGCACATCGGCCGACAGCTCCAGTTCCGCCGCCGCCAGGTTCTCTCTCAAATGCCCGATCGACGACGTCCCCGGGATCAGCAGGATGTTCGGCGAGCGGCGCAGCAGCCAGGCGAGCGCAACCTGCAAGGGTGTGGCGCCGAGCCGCGCGGCCACATCCGACAAGGTCGACGACTGCAGCGGGCTGAAACCGCCGAGCGGGAAGAACGGCGTGTAGGCGATACCGGCGCGCGCCAGTTCATCGATCAACCCGTCGTCGTCGCGATGCGCCAGATTGTACTGGTTCTGCACGCAGACGATCTCGGCGATCCCACGGCCTTCCTCGACCTGCGCTGGGGTGACGTTGCTCAGGCCGATATGGCGCACCAGACCCTTGCGCTGCAGTTCGGCAAGCGCGGTCAACTGCGGCTCGATCGAGCCCTCGGCGGGACCCATCACCCCGAACATGATGCGCAGATTGACGACATCCAGCACCTCAAGACCGAGATTCCTGAGATTATCGTGCACGGCCTGCTCAAGTTCCTTGGCGGAATAGGCAGGCAGCCATGAGCCGTCGCTGCCGCGCCGCGCCCCGATCTTTGTGACGATGACGAGGTCTTGCGGATAGGGCGCCAGCGCTTCGCGGATCAGCTGGTTGGTGACATGCGGGCCATAATAGTCGCTGGTGTCGATGTGGTTGACCCCGGAGGCCACCGCTTCGCGCAGCACTGCAATGGCCGCGTCATGATTCTTCGGCGGACCGAAAACGTGCGGGCCGGCAAGTTGCATGGCGCCGTAGCCGAGCCGTTTCACGGTGTGGCTGCCGAGGGTGAATGTGCCGGATTTTTGGATGGTGGACATGGTCGGTCTCCTTTGAGGAGGCGAAGATAGACGCTGCTCAACCTCGGGATAATAAGGTACAATCCGTACAGCTTGTGCGGAATGGCGAACAATGATGGACCTTGGCGACCTGAACGCTTTCGTGACGGTGGCGCGTGCCGGCGGCTTTCGCGAAGGGGCTCGCGCCGGCGGCGGCAGCGCGTCGGGCCTGAGCGAAGCGGTGCGCCGCCTGGAGACGCAGCTCGGCGTCAGGCTGTTCAACCGCACGACACGCAGCGTCGTTCCGACCGACGCAGGTCTCAGCCTGCTCGGACGGCTTGGCCCGGCGCTGTCGGAGGTGGAGGCGGCCCTCGACGTGGTCAATGGCTTTCGCGACAGGCCGGCTGGTTCGCTGCGCCTCAACGTCCCGGTCAGCGCCGCGCGGCTGATATTGCCCGACATCGTTCCGGGCTTCCTCGCCGCCTATCCCGGCATTCGGCTGGAGGTCATCGCCGATGAGAACTTCGTCGACGTGCTGGCGGCGGGCTGCGACGCCGGCATCCGCTATGACGAGCGACTGGAGCAGGACATGATCGCGGTGCCGATCGGACCGCGCGTCCAGCGCTTCGCCACTGGCGCCAGCCCCGCCTATCTCGATCGCCATGGGCGGCCGCAGCACCCGAGCGATCTGCTTGGCCATGCTTGTCTGCGCGGTCGTTTTGCCAGCGGTGCGATGCTGCCGTGGGAATTCGAGCGCGACGGCGAGGTGGTGCGGGTCGACACGACGGGGCCGTTGATCGTGCGGATCGGCGGGGCGAGCGATCTTGCCGTCCATGCGGCCATTGCCGGCAGCGGCATCGTCGCTCTCTTCGAGGGCTGGCTTCGCCCTCACTTCGAAAGCGGCGCCCTGGAGCCCGTGCTCGAACCTTGGTGGCAGAGTTTTCCCGGACCATTTCTGTACTATCCCGGACGGCGTCTGGTTCCAGCGCCGCTACGGGCGTTTATCGATTACATCAAGGCCGGCAAGTTCTGAGACTTGAACCGAGGCCGGCGCCATCACCCCACCCGGCGCTTCGCGCCGACCTCCCCATCGAGGGGAGGTAGGGTGCCGCGCTTTTATGGTCGAACTGGTTTGCTAGCCGCTGGACCATCGTGGATTGTCCGGGCGGCAAAACTGCCGCGACCTCCTACCTCCCCTCGATGGGGAGGTCGGCGCGAAGCGCCGGGTGGGGTGACTGCCGAGACCCAAAAGAAAAGGCCGCCCGGAGGCGGCCTTTCGATGTCTGGAACGTCGCAGCGCTTAGCGCTTCGAGAACTGGAAGGAACGACGGGCCTTCGCCTTGCCGTACTTCTTGCGCTCGACGACGCGGCTGTCGCGGGTCAGGAAGCCGCCCTTCTTGAGCACGGCGCGCAGTGCCGGCTCGTAGTAGGTCAGCGCCTTGGAAATGCCGTGACGAACGGCACCGGCCTGGCCGGAGAGGCCGCCGCCGATGACGGTGGCGACGATGTCGTACTGGCCGGCGCGGTTGGAAGCGATGATCGGCTGGTTGAGGATCATCTGCAGGACCGGACGCGCGAAATAGGTCGCGAATTCCTTGTCGTTGACGACGATCTTGCCCGAACCCGGCTTCACCCAGACGCGGGCGATGGCGTTCTTGCGCTTGCCGGTGGCATAGGCGCGGCCCGACTTGTCGAGCTTCTGGACATGGACGGGTGCTGCCGGCTGGGTGTTGGTGTTGCCGGTGGCGGCGCCCAATTCTGCGAGCGAGGAAAGCTCAGCCATCTTATGCAACCTTCTTGTTCTTGGCGTTCAGCGCGCCGACGTCGAGGGTGACGGGCTGCTGGGCGACATGCGGATGTTCCGTGCCTGCATAGACGCGGAGGTTCTTCATCTGGCGACGGCCGAGCGGCCCGCGCGGGATCATGCGTTCGACGGCCTTCTCGACGACACGCTCGGGGAAACGGCCCTCGAGCAGCTGGCGCGCGGTGCGCTCCTTGATGCCGCCGGGGTGACCGGTGTGCCAGTAATAGACCTTGTCGGTGAACTTCTTGCCGGTGAACACCACCTTGTCGGCATTGATGACGATGACGTTATCGCCGTCGTCGACATGCGGGGTGAAGGTGGGCTTGTGCTTGCCGCGAAGATGATTGGCGATGACAGTGGCGAGACGGCCGACGACGAGACCCTCGGCGTCGATCAGCACCCACTTCTTCACCACATCCGCAGGCTTCTGCGAAAAGGTTGCCATGGATTTCTGCTTTCCATTTTTACCTTCCGAAGAAGGCGTTTCTTGTTGCTTGGATTGGCGACAAGGCACTTGCCCGCCGCCAATAACAAAACGGCGGCCTTTGCGGGCCGCTGCTTCGTGACGGCTTATAGGCGAGGGGAGTGGGCACGTCAAGGCGCAGGAAACGCACGTCTGCTCGCAAAGTGTAATAAAAACAAAGGTTTGACCAAAAGGTATTATTTTACCACATCGGCGGCGCGCTTCGGCGGGATCGAATAGGTGCCGGTCGCATGCGCTACTGTGTGTTCCCTCGGTCCGCCGACGATGTCGATGTCGAACACCATCAGGCTCTTGCCCAGCTTTAGGATGCGGCAATGGCCGTCGATCGGGCCGGCCTCGGCCTTGCGGACGAAATTGATGTTGAGGTTGACGGTAACCGAAAGCGCATCCGGCCCGGCATGGCTGAGCACGCAGACATAGCCGCCAATGTCGGCCAGCGTGAACAGCGACGGACCCGATACCGTGCCGCCGGGACGCAAATGCCGTTCGTTGGCGTTGAGCCGCACAGTGCAGCCGCCAGGGAAAACGTCGAGCGCCTCATACGACGTGAACTCGTCGTTGAGCTGCGGGTAGACGCTGGCCATCAGCGCATTGACTTCAGCCGCCGTCAGCACCGGCTTGAGATTATCCTGGGCGGGCATGTCGGTCTCTCGTTCTATGCCGGGCCTGTATGAACGCAATGATGCGCTTCTGGCAACACCTTGGCGCAAGCGATGGGTGTTGATGAAACTCGATCCGATATTAGATAGTCTGGCGGCGCCCGGCGGAATCGCGGAGACCCTTGTCATGGCCGAAATCCTTTCGATCAAACCTGTTGCCATTGACGGGCCGGTCATCGCCGGGCTGGACAAGGGCGTGCTGCGCCTGACGCTCGCCAATCCGCCCGCCAATGCCTTGTCGCTTTCCGTCATGGCGGCATTGAGCGCCGAGCTCGACCGTGCCAAGGCCAACAAATCGGTCCGCGTCATCGTCTTGGCGGCCGCCGGGAAAGTCTTCTGCGCCGGTCACGATCTCAAGGAAATGACCGCGCGCCGCGCCGACGCCGACAAGGGCAAGGGGTTTTTCGAGCAGACATTTTCGGCTTGCGCGGCGTTGATGCAGCAGATCGTGCGCCATCCGCTCCCGATCATCGCCGAAGTCGATGGCCTAGCCACCGCTGCGGGGCTGCAACTGGTTTGCAGTTGCGACCTCGCCATTGCCTCGCATGAAGCGACCTTCTGCACGCCGGGCGTCAATATCGGCCTGTTTTGTTCGACGCCGATGGTGGCGCTGTCACGCAACGTGTCTCACAAGCACGCCATGGAAATGCTGCTCACCGGCGAGACCATCGATGCCGCAACCGCCAAGGAATTCGGCCTGGTCAACCGCGTCGTGCCGCGCGAATACCTGAATCAGATCGTCACCAAATACGCGCAAACCATTGCCTCCAAATCATCTCTGGTGGTCAAGACCGGCAAGGAAGCCTTTTACGCGCAGGCCGAGATGGGGTTGGCGGACGCGTATGCCTATACCGGCCGCGTCATGGTCGAGAACATGCTGGCCCGCGACGCCGAGGAAGGCATCGGCGCCTTCATCGGCAAGCGCAAACCGGAATGGACGGACGAATAGGTTTTCGATCCATGGAACCGCGCATCTCCATCATCACCATCGCCACCGACGATCTCGAGCGCGCCGTGCGCTTTTACGAAGGCATGGGCTTGAAGCGCCACGCCGGCATCACCGATGGCGTCGCCTTCTTCCAGATGGGCGGCGCCATTCTCGGCCTGTTCCCGAGGCCAAGCGCCGAGGAGGATTCAGGCATTGCCTTCGCCGCAGCACCGTCGGCGGTCTACCTCGCCTACAACACCCGCTCCGATGCCGAAGTCGACGACGTGCTGGCGGCCGCCGAGAAGGCCGGCGGCAGGATCGTCAAGCCGGCAGGCCGCGCCTTCTGGGGCGGCTGGTATGGATATTTCGCCGATGCCGACGGCCATGTCTGGGAAGTCGCACACAATCCGGCCTTCCCGATCGCGGATGACGGCACCATCTCGCTGCCGGACTGAGCGTCCGCATGGGCTATCGCAAGCAACTGACCCGGCTTAAGGCGCCTTATCTCAAACGCATCCTGATTGACCCCGAGCGCGTGGAAGATTGGGAAAAATATCCATGGAACCTGCCGCTGTTTCGCGGCCGTGAATTCGAGATCGAATTCACCACGCCGATCACCATCATTGTCGGTGAAAACGGCACCGGCAAATCGACACTGCTGGAAGCCATCGGCGCGCTGGCCGGTTACGACGAGGCCGGCGGCGGCAAGGGCTATCGTCCGGTCGATCATTCCATCGCCATCGACAAGAGCGGTGCGGCACTGGCGAATACATTCCGCGGCCACTGGCTGCCAAAAGTCACCGCCGGCTGGTTCTTTCGTGCCGAATCTTTTTACTCGGTCGCGCGCTATCTCGACCAGGCGGCACTCGAAGACCCGTTCGGACCGCCGCCGCCGGACTTTCTATCGTGGTCGCATGGCGAAGGGTTCATTCGCTTTTTCGAGGAGCGCTGCCGCCGGCAAGGCATCTACATCCTCGACGAGCCCGAAAGCGCGCTTTCGCCGTCGCGGCAGATCGAATTGTTGAAGATGCTGCGGCGCATGGACCGGTCAGGCACGGCGCAAGTGATCATGGCGACGCATTCGCCGCTGCTGATGGCTTGTCCCGGCGCGCGGCTCTTCCGAATCAGCCGTTTCGGCCTCGACCCCACAGATTTCACCGATACCGATCATTTTCGCATGATGCGCGACTTCTGCACGGACCCGCAGTCCTTTATGGAGGAAGCACTGAGGGAGACCGACGAGTGAATCACGATAGCTACGACAATGCCTATATCGGCGGCATCCTCAATTCTGTGAAGACCATCGCCATGGTCGGCGCGTCGGCCAACGATGTCAGGCCGAGCTTTTTCGTGCTGAAATATCTGCTGGCCAAGGGCTTTTCGGTGTTTCCGATCAATCCGGGGCAGGCCGGCAAGGAAATCCTCGGCCGCATGACCTATGCCAGCCTTGCCGATCTGCCGGAGCCGGTCGACATGGTCGACATCTTTCGCGCCTCTGCATCGGTGCCCGGCATTGTCGATGAGGTGCTGAAGCTCGACTCCTTGCCGAAGGTGATCTGGATGCAGCTTGGCGTGCGCGACGACGAGGCGGCCGCGCGCGCCGAGGCGGCCGGTATCAAGGTGGTGATGAACCGCTGCCCGAAGATCGAATATGGCAAGCTGTCGGGCGAGATCGGCTGGACCGGCGTCAACTCCGGTGTGCTTTCGTCGAAGAAGCCGCTGATGCGGTCGGGATTCCAGAGTTTCGGTGTGCGCCAGAAGTAAGGCAGTGAATGGTGAATGGTGAATAGAAGGATTTTCCTGGAAGCCGGGTAATGCGGAATATGAGCGGCTTGCAATCAAGGTGGGACTGGCCGACTTTGCGACCACCATTCATCGCTCACCATTGACCATTTCATCATTCACACGTTTACCGCTCAGGGAGGTTTTCGATGACCCGCACGCCCGGTTTCAACACGCTCGCCGTCCATGCCGGCGCCAAGCCCGACCCGGCAACGGGCGCACGCGCCACGCCGATCTACCAGACGACCTCCTTTGTGTTCGACGATGCCGACCATGCCGCCTCGCTGTTCGGGCTGAAGGCCTTCGGCAACATCTACACCCGCATCATGAACCCGACCCAGGCGGTGCTGGAAGAGCGGATCGCGGCGCTCGAAGGCGGCACGGCTGCACTTGCCGTTGCTTCCGGCCATGCCGCACAGGTGATCGTGTTCCACAATCTCATGCGGCCTGGCGATAATTTCGTCGCCGCCACAAGGCTTTACGGTGGTTCGATCAATCAGTTCGGCCATGCCTTCAAGAATTTCGGCTGGGAGGTGCGTTGGGCCGACACCAACGACATCTCCACTTTCGAAAGCCAGATCGATGGCAAGACCAAGGCGATCTTCATCGAGAGCCTGGCCAATCCCGGCGGCACCTTCGTCGACATCGAGAAGATCGGCGACATCGCCCGCAAGCACGGCTTGCCGCTCATCGTCGACAACACGCTGGCCTCGCCCTATCTGGTGCGGCCGATCGAGCATGGCGCCGACATCGTCGTCCATTCGCTGACCAAGTTCATCGGCGGCCACGGCAATTCGATCGGCGGCGCCATCGTCGATGGCGGCACGTTCGACTGGTCGAAATCCGGCAAATATCCGATGCTGTCGGAGCCGCGCCCCGAATATGGCGGCCTTGTCGTGCACGAAACCTTCGGCAATTTCGCTTTCGCCATCGCCGCGCGCGTGCTTGGCCTGCGTGACATCGGCCCGGCGATTTCGCCGTTCAATGCCTTCCTGATCCTGACCGGGCTGGAGACCTTGCCGCTCAGGATGCAGCGCCATTGCGACAATGCGATCACCGTAGCCGGCTGGCTGTCCAACCACCCCAAGGTCGCCTGGGTCAACTATCCCGGCCTGCCCAGCGACAAGAACAACGCGCTGCAGAAGAAATACTCGCCGCAAGGCGCCGGTGCTGTCTTCACCTTCGGCCTGAAGGGCGGCTACGAGGCCGGCATCAAGTTCGTCGAGGCGCTCGAACTGTTCTCGCACCTCGCCAATGTCGGCGACACCAAGTCGCTGGTCATCCATCCGGCATCGACCACGCATCGCCAGCTTTCCGACGAGCAGAAGGTCAAGGCGGGCGCGGGACCGGACACGGTCCGGCTTTCCGTCGGCATCGAGGATGTCAACGACATCGTCGCCGATCTGGAACAGGCTTTGACCAAGGTTTGATTTTTTGTAGTGAGTAGTGAGTAGTGAGTAGTGAGTAGTAGTCGGTATTCACCATTTAGCAGTGATTAGTGATCAGCCACCCGCTCGAGGGAGCGCTTTCCGCTCACTACTCACTACTCACTACTCACTAGTCACTACTCACTGCACTACTCACTGCACTACTCACTAGTCACTAATCTGTTGGAGGCAAACCCTGTCCGCGCATNGACGTGTGCTCTTCCGATCTGTTGGAGGCAAACCCTGTCCGCGCATTACTTGGCAATATCGACCGACAGCGTCGACGCCGAACATGGCGCCCCGGCGCCGGATCGTCTGATTGCGGGCGATCCGAAGTTCCGCACCTGGAATGTCGAGGAGCGCGATGGCCGCCTCTATGCCGGCATCTGGGAAGCGACGCCGGGCAAATGGCGCATCGAATATGACGAATGGGAGTTCTGCCACATCCTGTCCGGCGTCTCGGTGGTTGCCGAGGATGGCGGCGAGGCGCGCACGGTGCGCGCCGGCGACAGCTTCGTGCTCAGGCCAGGCTTCAGGGGCAGCTGGGAAGTGCTTGAAACGACCCGCAAGGAGTATGTGATCAAGCTCTGACCGCTCGGTCGCGCTTGGACTTCACAAAAGCCGATCGATGTCAGTGTCGGAAAAGCCGTATCCGCTCATCATCTCCCTGTGCCAGGGACTTCCAAGCAAATCACTGAGACATAAATCGACGCGCTGGAGTAGGGTGGCACTGCCTTTGGCGAGAGCGAAAGCGCCGGGCGCTGGCTGTTTTTCGACTGCCGGGACGTCGACGACGTCGAGAGGCGCGTTGGGTCGCCGGCTCAGATAGCCGCGATGCGCGAGCGCTGCACTCGCATAGGCATGCACCACGCCGGCCGCGACGGCGTTAGCTGCTTCGGCCTGAGTGGCAAATATCCTTAGCCGTTCGGGCTGAATAGCGTTTTGCAGGGCCGTCCGGTGCTGGATCTGGCCCGATATGACGCCGATCAGCGCCGTCCGATCATTGGCGACGGACCGATAGCCATCGAAGGCGCGGGGATTGTCTTTCGCGACCAGCAATCCATCCGCCAGCATCCAGATCGGCCTTGTGAAGTCGACCAGCTTCCGGCGGTCGTCGGAAATGAACAGGCCGGTGGTTATGTCCCACCGATCTTCGGCAAACCCAGGCAGCAGCTCGGCAAACTCGGTCTCGATGGGCAAAAGTTCCAGCCCGAGCGTCAGGCAGACCCTCTTGGCCAGTTGGGCATCGCTGCCGCCCAGACGTCCCGATCCGTCGATAAAGCAGAAGGGTGGTTCCTGTAGAAAGGCGAATCTCATTTTCTCGGGCATGCGTCGGCTCCGCCGTCCTCACAAGCTCACAATGAGCTTTTCCAGCCCATGGAAATGATAGGTGTCGCGGAAGCGCGGCTGCTCCGCAAGATGGAGTTGCGGCTGCCGCTCGAACAGGGTTTTCAGCGACACCTGCAATTCGAGCCGCGCCAGCGGTGCACCGATGCAGAAATGGATACCGGCGCCGAACGAGACATTCTTCTGGTCCAGTCGGCCGGGCCGGAAGGCGCCGGGTTCGGCAAGGGCAAGCGGATCATGATTGGCCATGCCGAGCAGCAGGCCGACCGTCTCGCCCGGTTGTACGACAACCCCTGATGTCACCTCGACCTCCTGATAGGCGTAGCGGGTGAACATGTGCAGCGGCGCGTCGAAGCGCAGGCACTCCTCGACCGTTGCAGCGGTTGCTTCCGGCGAGGTGAAGAAACGGCCGGGGTCGCCGCCTTGCGCCAGCAACGTGCGCACGGCGTTGCCGGTTTGATGGACGGTCGCCTCGTGGCCGGCATTGAGCAACAGGATGGCGGACGAGACCAACTCGTCTTCCGACAGCTTCTGGCCATCCTCCTGCGCCGCGATCAGCAGCGATAGCAGGTCGTCGCCAGGCTTCTTGCGCCGCTCGGCGACATAGCCGCGCAAAAAGTCGGAAAAATCGCGCGCGGCGCGATTGGCCGCTTCCTCGGTCTCGCGCGTGCGGCCATGCATGTACATGGCCACCATCCGGTGCGACCAGTCGAGCAGTTGCGGCCCCATTTCGACCGGCACACCGAGCATTTCGGCGATGATGGTGATCGGCAAAGGCGCGGCGAAGCTGGGCAATAGATCGACCTGGCGCGGTTCGAAACGGTCGATCAGTTCATTGGCCAGCGCTTCGACGCGCGGTCTCAGCCGCTCGACCTGGCGCGAGACGAAGGCGCGGTTGACCAGGGTTCTGAGCCTGGTGTGCACCGGCGGCTCCAGCTCCAGCATCGAATTGCTCTCGATGCCGTCGAAAGCGGCCAAATGCGAGCGATCCTCGCCGATGCCGCGGCTGTCGGGAATGCCGGCCGGGTTCTGGCGACCGAAGCGGCGGTCGCGCAACAGCCGGTTGACGTCGTCGAAGCCGCCAAAGCACCAAAAGCCGAATTCCTCCCAGAAGAAGGCATTCGATGCGCCATGCAGGACGGCATAGGCGTCGTAGGGGTTCTGGAAAAACGCCGGTTCGTGCGGATCGAGCCCCAGGCGGCGCGTGGCTGGATCAAAGGCGAGGTAGGGCGGCATGGATGTGGTCATGCCAGACCATTACCGCGGCTTGCCGGCTTGGTGCCAGACCGGATGTTGGCACCCGACGGCCCTATGGATTGAGCCAACCGAGGCGGACCTCGGCGAAGTACCGAAGTCTAATCCTCGCAATGCCTGGCAATATGCACGCGGCGCCAGCTGGTCGAGCCTTCCTGCACCACCACCCGGCGCGCCATCCTCTGGTATGACGGCGCTATCTGGGTGACGTGCCGCCGCTCGGGCCGCACCAGCACTTCATGGGCGACGCTCTCATATTCGGCCGGCAGCACAACCCGGCGGGTGCGCTCCGGTTCAACCACCACTGTTTCGGCCACACGCGCGTAGCGGGCCTTGCGCCACACCTTGCACAGCACCTTGCGGCCGTGGATGACGCGCCATTCCCAGGCATAGCCGCCATCGTCGACCTGGACCGTGCGGTAAACGGTGCGGGTTCTCGCCGGTACGATGTCATAGGTGACTCGGGGCGGCGCGATCTGCTCGACGCGCTCCATGGTGCCATAGATCGGCGGATCATAGTCGACCAACTGCCCGCCGGGACTGACCATGACGTCTTCATAGACGGTGTCATAGAGCGCCGGCCTGTGCACCGGCTCATAGCATTCGGCGGCCCGGCCGCCGGCAACCGCATCGGACACCATGCCGAGACCGGCAAGGCCGGAGATGGCGAGGCAAGCAGTTTTCCTGATCATGGCACTCCCCCTGTTTGAACCCGAAACGTGAGGTTCAATGTTGAATTGTAGGGGAAGGTTCTCCGGGGGAAAGCGGTTTCGCCGCATTTCGTTAAGCGACGCGGTTAAGGAATTGCTACACCGCAAAAACGCCGCTGGCCGCGTTCGGACTTTCCCTTGCGCGGAAACCTTGATTCGACTTAACCAGATGGCTAGGAGGAGGCGGCCTTGCGCTAGGGTGAGCCGGCATCCTATTTACATTCTAACCATCAAGAACCGATTCTGCCCGATGTTCCGGCGCCGGAATCCCCATCTCCAAAAAGGGTAGTCCATGAAGAACCCCGTCGAAACCTACATGAACCTCGTTCCGATGGTGGTCGAGCAGACCAATCGCGGCGAGCGGGCCTACGACATTTTCTCGCGCCTGCTGAAAGAGCGCATCATTTTCATCACCGGCCCGGTCGAAGACGGTATGGCGACGCTGGTTTGTGCACAGCTTTTGTTCCTCGAGGCCGAGAACCCGAAGAAAGAGATCAATCTCTACATCAACTCGCCGGGCGGCGTGGTGACCTCGGGCATGGCGATCTACGACACCATGCAGTTCATCAAGCCGGCGGTGTCGACGCTGTGCATCGGCCAGGCGGCGTCGATGGGCTCGCTGCTTCTGACCGCCGGCCACAAGGACATGCGTTTTGCCACGCCGAACGCCCGTATCATGGTTCACCAGCCTTCCGGCGGTTTCCAGGGCCAGGCCTCCGACATCGAGCGGCACGCGCAGGACATCATCAAGCTGAAGCGCCGCCTCAACGAGGTCTACGTCAAACACACCGGCAAGAGCTACGAAGACATTGAAAAGACGCTTGACCGCGACCATTTCATGACAGCCGACGAAGCCAAGGATTTCGGCCTCATCGACAAGGTCATTTCGTCGCGCGAGCCGGTCGAAGGCGCTGCGGCATAATCGCTGCATGGCAGTTGGGTGGCGGGATAACGCGCTTTTGCTGGGATTTGCGGCATTTCGGCCACAATTGGCTGTTCCCTCGGTGGATGGGATTGCCTACGTTAAGGCTATGTTGATTTTCGACGGCTTAGCTTTGTGCAGGGTTGGCGCGAATCATTGCGACGTTTTCTGATTTGTGTTTCGTACGGAATGCGTTGCGGGAGCCGGGACACTGGCGGCGGCGAATTCCCGCGATAGATAGAATATGCGCCCTTTCAGCCAGACCATCGGCGGGCGGCCATGAAAGGACAGGAAAATGAGCAAAGTCGGCAACAACAGCGGTGATTCGAAGAACACGCTTTATTGCTCGTTTTGCGGCAAAAGCCAGCACGAGGTGCGCAAGCTGATCGCCGGCCCAACGGTGTTCATCTGCGACGAGTGCGTCGAGCTATGCATGGACATCATCCGCGAGGAGAACAAGACCTCGATGGTGAAGTCGCGCGAGGGCGTGCCGACCCCGCAGGAGATCCTGAAGGTTCTTGACGACTATGTCATCGGCCAGCCCTACGCCAAGCGCGTGCTGTCGGTGGCGGTCCACAACCACTACAAGCGCCTCGCGCATGCCGGCAAGAACAACGACGTCGAATTGGCGAAGTCCAACATCCTGCTGATCGGCCCGACCGGCTGCGGCAAGACGCTGCTTGCCCAGACGCTGGCCCGCATCATCGACGTGCCCTTCACCATGGCCGACGCGACGACGCTGACCGAAGCCGGTTACGTCGGCGAGGACGTCGAAAACATCATCCTGAAGCTGCTGCAGTCGGCCGACTACAATGTCGAGCGCGCCCAGCGCGGCATCGTCTACATCGATGAAATCGACAAGATCTCGCGCAAGTCCGACAACCCATCGATCACCCGCGACGTGTCGGGCGAGGGCGTGCAGCAGGCGCTTCTGAAGATCATGGAAGGCACCGTTGCCTCCGTGCCGCCGCAGGGCGGCCGCAAGCATCCGCAGCAGGAGTTCCTGCAGGTCGACACCGCCAACATCCTGTTCATCTGCGGCGGCGCCTTCGCCGGGCTGGACAAGATCATCTCGGATCGCGGCAGGAAGACTTCCATCGGCTTCGGCGCCATCGTCGCTTCGCCCGAGGATCGCCGCACCGGTGACGTGTTCCGCCTGGTCGAGCCCGAGGATCTCTTGAAGTTCGGCCTCATCCCCGAGTTTGTCGGCCGTCTGCCGGTCCTGGCGACGCTGGAAGACCTCGACGAGCCGGCTCTGATCCAGATCCTGACCGAGCCGAAAAACGCGCTGGTCAAGCAGTATCAGCGGCTGTTCGAGATGGAAAGTGTCGACCTGACCTTCCATGAGAATGCGCTGTCGGCGATCGCCAAGCGCGCCATCGAGCGCAAGACCGGCGCCCGTGGCCTCCGCTCGATCATGGAAGCGATCCTGCTCGACACCATGTTCGAACTGCCCGCCCTGGAAGGCGTGCGCGAAGTGGTGATTTCGGAAGAAGTGGTGACCGGCAGCGCCCGGCCGCTCTACATCTATTCCGAGCAGAAGGAAAAGAAGGGCAACGTCAGCGCCTGATCTGGCATCTGGCCTAACCTTTTTATGGAACGGCGCCCGCGGGGCGCCGTTTTGCTGTGGTGAGGTACCGATCCTTGTGACGGAGTGGATGAACGAACGTGTCGACCCTTGATCTTTGCCCCTCGTGCATCCAACTAACATCGGAAGGCCGTGGTGCCGAATTCTGTGCTGTAAAACTCCCGTCACAAACGGTGGTAGGCGGAACGATCCTCGGTCGTTAATATGAGATTCGCGGTTGGCTCGATTAGCGGCCGCGACATGAAAGGTTGGACAATGGCCAAAATATCCAAGGCTCCCAGCGACGGCGTCTTCGCAGTCCTCCCACTGCGCGACATCGTGGTGTTCCCGCACATGATCGTTCCGCTCTTTGTCGGGCGTGAAAAGTCGATCAAGGCGCTGGAAGAGGTTATGGGTCAGGAAAAGCAGATCCTGCTTGCCACCCAGATGAATGCCGCCGATGACGATCCCGAGCCCGATGCGATCTTCGACATCGGCACGCTCGCCAATGTGCTGCAATTGCTGAAGCTGCCCGACGGCACCGTCAAGGTGCTGGTCGAAGGCGCGTCGCGTGCCAAGATCGTCTCGTTCACCGACCGTCCGGACTTCCACGAAGCTACCGCCACGGCGCTGGTCGAGCCGGAGGAGGAAGAGGTCGAGGTCGAGGCGCTCGCCCGTTCGGTCGTCACCGACTTCGAAAACTACGTCAAGCTGAACAAGAAGATCTCGCCTGAAGTGGTGGGCGCCGCCAGCCAGATCGACGACTATTCCAAGCTCGCCGATACGGTTGCTTCGCACCTCGCCATCAAGATCCCCGAGAAGCAGGAGATGCTGGCCACGCTGTCCGTCAAGGAACGGCTGGAAAAGGCGATGGGCTTCATGGAAGCCGAAATCTCCGTCCTGCAGGTGGAGAAGCGCATCCGCTCGCGCGTCAAGCGCCAGATGGAGAAGACGCAGCGCGAATATTACCTCAACGAGCAGATGAAGGCGATCCAGAAGGAGCTCGGCGAAGGCGAGGACGGCCGCGACGAGGCCGCCGAGATCGAGGCGCGCATCAAGAAGACCAAGCTCTCCAAGGAGGCCCGCGAAAAGGCGGAAGCCGAGTTGAAGAAGCTGCGGACGATGTCGCCGATGTCGGCGGAATCGACCGTCGTGCGCAACTACCTCGACTGGATCCTGTCGATCCCGTGGGGCAAGAACTCCAAGGTCAAGCAGGACCTGGCGTTTGCGCAGAACGTGCTCGACACCGATCATTTCGGCCTCGACAAGGTCAAGGACCGCATCGTCGAGTATCTCGCCGTGCAAAGCCGCCAGAAGAAGCTGAAGGGGCCGATCCTGTGCCTCGTCGGCCCTCCCGGCGTCGGCAAGACCTCGCTCGGCAAGTCGATCGCCAAGGCGACCGGCCGCGAGTTCATCCGCATGGCGCTTGGCGGCGTGCGTGACGAGGCCGAGATCCGTGGCCACCGCCGCACCTATATCGGCTCGATGCCCGGCAAGGTCATCCAGTCGATGAAGAAGGCCAAGAAGTCCAACCCGCTCTTCCTGCTCGACGAGATCGACAAGATGGGCCAGGACTTCCGTGGCGATCCGTCATCGGCCTTGCTCGAGGTGCTCGATCCCGAGCAGAACTCGACGTTCATGGACCATTACCTCGAGGTCGAATACGACCTATCGAGCGTGATGTTCGTGACGACGGCGAACACACTGAACATCCCTGCGCCCCTGATGGACCGCATGGAGATCATCCGTATCGCCGGCTACACCGAGGACGAGAAGATCGAGATCGCCAAGCGTCACCTGATGCCCAAGGTGATCCGCGATCATGCCCTGCAGCCGAAGGAATTCTCCGTCGGCGAGGACGCGATCCGCGGCATCATCCAGACCTACACCCGTGAAGCGGGCGTCAGAAGCCTGGAGCGCGAGCTGATGAAGCTCGGGCGCAAGGCGGTGACCGAGATCCTGAAGACGAAGAAGAAGACGGTGAGCATCACGGCGGCGAACCTCGCCGATTACCTCGGTGTTCCGCGCTTCCGCTTCGGCCAGGTCGAGGCTGACGATCAGGTCGGTGTCGTCACCGGTCTTGCCTGGACGGAAGTCGGCGGCGAGCTGCTGACGGTCGAAGGCGTCATGATGCCCGGCAAGGGCCGCATGACGGTGACCGGCAATCTGCGCGACGTGATGAAGGAATCGATCTCGGCGGCGGCCTCTTATGTCCGCTCGCGGGCCATCGATTTCGGCATCGAGCCGCCGCTGTTCGACAAGCGTGACATCCACGTCCACTTGCCCGAAGGCGCCACGCCGAAGGACGGTCCGTCTGCAGGTGCTGCCATGGCGACGGCCATCGTGTCTGTCATGACTGGTATTCCGGTCCGGGCCGATGTGGCGATGACTGGCGAGATAACGCTTCGCGGCCGCATCTTGCCGATCGGCGGCCTCAAGGAGAAACTGCTCGCCGCACTGCGCGGCGGCATCAAGAAGGTGCTGATCCCGGAAGACAACGCCAAGGATCTGGCGGAGATACCGGACAATGTGAAGAACGGTATGGAGATCATTCCGGTCTCACGTGTCGGCGAGGTTCTGAGGCACGCGCTGGTGCGCATGCCGGAGCCAATCGAGTGGGTCGAGCCGGTCAATCCGCCGGCTTCCACCGATACCGTTGACGATGCTGGAAAGTCGCTTGCACATTAGAAACTACTAAATTTGCAGTGCACAAAGAGAGAGCCGGGCCTTGAGCCCGGCTTTTTCATGTGAAAAACCCACCATTTCCGGGCTTTTTTCAACTTTTTTCCGGCTTTTTGACTTGGGTTTGCGAGCGCTTCTTTCTAAAGTCCCTCTCCTGCCGGATGAGTCGAAAGTTCCGGTTTTCTCATGGAAGGGAATTTTTATGAACAAGAACGAACTGGTTTCCGCTGTCGCTGAATCCGCGAGCATTTCGAAGGGTGACGCACAGTCGGCGGTTGAGGCGGTGTTCTCCGTCATCACTGGCGAACTGAAGAAGGGCGGCGATGTACGGCTCGTCGGCTTCGGAAATTTCACCGTCTCCAAGCGTGCGGCATCGACTGGCCGCAACCCGCAGACTGGCGCGGAAGTGAAGATTCCGGCGCGTACCGTGCCGAAGTTCTCGGCCGGCAAAGGCCTCAAGGACGCGGTCAACTAAAAATTTTTCAGAGAATGTTGAAAAGCCGGGTTCGCCCGGCTTTTCTTTTGCCTCGATGGCGGCAGGCCGTCAGCCCGCTGAGGCGAGCCTTCAGCCCACCGGCGCATCCGCGCGCATCAGGCCTTCCTGCTTGAGGTCCGCCCACAGCGCCGCAGGCAGCTTGGCATCGAGCAGGGCGCGGTTGCTTTCGACTTCACTCGGCCGCTGGCCGCCGGGGATGACCGACACCACGGAAGGGTGCAGCAGCGGAAACTGCAGCGCCGCCTCGATCAGCCTGACGCCATGGCGCTGGCAGACGGCCTCGATGCGCCCGACGCGATCCATGATGTCCCTTGGCGCCTCGGAGTAATTGTAATAGGCGCCTGGCTTCGGCCCGGTCGCCAGGATGCCGGAATTGTAAGGACCGCCGAGAACGATGCCGATGCCGCGTTGCTCACAGAGCGGCAGGAAGGTGGCAAGCGCTTCCTGTTCCAGCAGCGTGTAGCGCCCGGCCAGCAGGAACAGGTCGAAGTCGCCACGCTCCGCCAGCGTCTGGCAAACCTCCCATTCGTTGATGCCGCCGCCGAAGGCCTTGATCACGCCCTGGTCGCGCAGCGCAACCAGTCCGTTGTAGCCCGAGGCCATGAATTCCTCGATGCGCTGGTCTGACGCCTCCTTGCTGCCATGGGTGAAGATGTCGAGGTCATGGACGAAAAGGATGTCGATGCGGTCGACGCCAACCCGTTCCAGCGACGCCTCGAACGAGCGCATGACGCCGTCGTAGCTGTAGTCGTAGACCTCCTTGCGCGTCGGTGTGTCGAAGAACTTGCCGATGCCGGTTCGTTCCTCCGGCGGGCAGGCGCGCAACAGGCGACCGACCTTGCTCGACAGCACATAATCGTCGCGCTTCCTGCCGCGCAGGAAGGCATTGAGCCGTGTTTCGGCAAGGCCCAGGCCATAGAGCGGCGCGGTGTCGTAGTAACGGCAGCCGGTCGCCCACGCCGCCTCCAGCGTGGCGTTGGCATCCGCGTCGGGGACGGCGCGGTAAAGGTTGCCGAGCGGCGCGCTGCCGAAGCCAAGCTCGGTGAAGTCGAGGCCGCCATTGCCGATGCGGTCGAAATGCCGTGTCTTCATGTCGTGCTGATTTCCTGGATTGATTGTCTGACATGACACTATCACGCCGCTGGCTCAGCAAAAGCCGCCATGGCCGTTGGACAGGCATTTTCGCGGTGATAGCATGAACAAAAACAAGCCTTTTTCCGAAAGCGCGCAACCCGAAATCACCGGCCACAAACCCAGCCGGACAGATGGGACTCTCATGACGAATGCCGGCTCGGATATGTTTTCGACCGCCCTGCAAGAGCTGGGCGCCGTACTGGCGCGCGTCGACGAAGCCGGCATCGACACCGCCTGCGAAACCCTGGCCCGCGCGCAAAAGATCGTCGTCTATGGCTGCGGCCGCGAGGCCTTGCAGCTCAAGGGTTTCGCCATGCGCCTCTATCACCTTGGCCTTGAGGTGTCGGTGGTCGGCGACATGAACACGCCACCGCTTCGCCCAGCCGATGTCTTCCTGGTCAGTTCCGGCCCGGGCGAGACGACGACGGTGCTTACCTTGATGCAAGTCGCCCGCCAGGCCGGCGCCACCGTGCTTTTGCTCACCGCCGAGGCAGGCAGTAGTGCGGTCGCGCTTGCCGACTTCACCTTGCTGATCCCGGCGCAGACCATGGCGCGTGACCAGGGGCCACAAAAGACATCGCTGCTGCCGATGGGCTCGGTCTTCGAAGGGGCGCTGTTCCTGCTGTTCGAGGTGATGGTGCTGAAGCTCAAGGCGCTGACCGGCCAGTCGTCCGAGGCCATGCGCACCCGCCACACCAACATGGAATAGATCATGCGCTACGAACTGATGTTGCCGCACCAGATCCGCAAGGCGATCGCCGAGAACTGGCCGGTCGCTCTCCCGCTCGGCGTGCTCGAATATCACGGCGAGCACATGGCTGTCGGCATGGACACGCTGGCCGTCGTCAAGACGCTGGAGCTCTACGAGAAGGAGGCCGACATCGTCATCCTGCCGGCTTTCTACTACGGTGCGGCGAGCTATGTGGTGGCAGCACCTGAAGGCAACGGCTCGGTGCAGGTCGGCGGCAACCAGCTGGCGCCGTTCGCCGAAGAATTGTTCTACAGCCTGCTGCGCATCGGCTTTCGTAACATCAACGCCATCATCCACCACCAGACCGAGAACTTTGCCGCCGGCATGCCGACCGATCTCGCCTTCAAGGCCGCCGGCCGCCAGGCGATTTTCCGCTTCCTCGAGAAGCAGCGCGGCGAGGGCTGGTGGGGCTCAGACGAGATGGCCGATTATTATGCCGGGCACGCCGCCGGCGAGAATTTCTTCAACTGGGTGCAGGTGCACCCGCTAATGTCGGCTGCCATGAACGGGAAGTATCCGTTCGATCACGCCGGTGTTGGCGAGACATCATTGATGCTGGCACTGTGTCCGGAAGCGGTCGATGCCGGGCGTTTTGGCGAGAATACCGCGTGGTATACGGCCAGTGCGCCGGAGGCCTCGGCGGAGCTAGGGCAGAAGGGCGTCGCGATGATCATGGATCACCTGAGGGCGATATTGGGGCGCTAGCAGACAAAGTCGCTCTGTAGCGATCCTTCACACCCCCTCTGTCCTGCCGGACATCTCCCCCGCAAGGGGGGAGATCAGATGTCATTTCCGCTTTCGCCAATCACCTACGTCGCAAGAAAAGCGATGCAGCCAAAGCTGCCGATCTCCCTCCTTGCGGGGGAGATGGCCGGCAGGCCAGAGGGGGGTGCTGTCCCGCCGAGGTCAACAGTAGAGGGGCACGCCGCCTCTCGCCCTACTTCACCGCGCCCGCCGTCATGCCCATGATCAGATACCGCTCAAGCGCAATCCCGATGACCGCCAGCGGTGCGATCGCGGCGGTGGCAAGCGCCGCCATCGACCACCAGTTGATGCCTTGCGAGCCGGTCTGGCTCGCCACCATGACCGGGATGGTCTTGGCGTCGGTCGAGGTCAGCAGCGCGGCGAAAAAATACTCGTTCCAGCACAGCACCATCGCCAGGATGAAAGCGGCGACCATGCCCGGCAGCGCAATCGGCATGACGATGCGGAAAAAAGCGCCCCAGATCGAGAGGCCGTCGACCAGCGCTGCCTCCTCGAGCTCGACCGGGATCGAGTTGAACTGGTCGCGCATGATCCAGATGACGATCGGCAGCACCATCAGCGTGTAGAGCAGGATCAGGCCGATGCGTGTGTCGAGCAGACCGACTTCCCGGTAGAGCACCAGGAAGGGCAGGGCCAGCACCACCGGCGGCAGGATCAGCTGCGACAGGAAGAAGAAGGAGATGTCCTCGTTCTTGAACCAGGCGAACTGATAGCGGTAGCGGGTCAGCCCATAGGCGGCGAGGCTGCCGATGACGATGGCGAGGCTCGACGCGCCGACCGAGGTGATGACCGAATTCATGAAGCGCTTGAAAAACTCCTCGCGCACCGTCGAGGTCTGGAAGATCGAATCCGGCGACAGGCCGAGCGAGCGCCAGCCCTTCCAGTCCGGCTGGAAGTCGACGAACGGGATGAGGTGTCCTTGCGTGACGTCGACCGCGGTCTTGAACGAGGTGGTGATGGTCCAGTAGATCGGGAACAGGCAGATGAAGGCCCAGAACGCCAGCGCGCCATAGATGAAGATGCGATTGGCCAGAAAACCCAGCGGTGAGCGGATTTCCGAGGCAGCATAGTCGGTGGTCTGGACGCTCATTGTGCCTCGTCAGTTCACGTTGCGCACGAAGCGATTGGCGAATTTCAACAGCCAGGTCACGAACACGACGATGATGACGAGATAGGCCATCGCCAGCATGGTGCCGTAGCCGACATTCGAGCGGTCGCGGTATTCGCGGTAGATGAAGCTCGACACCGAATCGGTGGCGCCGCCAGGCCCGCCGGAGGTCACGGTGATGATGATGTCGGCGAGCTTCAACTTGAAGATGATGCGCAGGATCACCGCCGTGACCGACACCGGCAGCATCAGCGGGAAGGTGACCTGCCAGAAAGTCTGCCAGGGCGTGGCGCCATCGACGCGCGCCGCTTCCAGCACGTCGCGCGACATCGCCTGCAGGCCGGCAAGCAGCATGATCATCATGAACGGGATGAAGGTCCAGGCGTCGAGCACCATGATCGAGATGCGGGCGGTGATCGGGTTGGAGAAGAAGGCGGGGTTCTCCCAGCCGAGATGGCGCGCCAGCGTCGCCGCCGGCCCGAAACGGTACTCCATCAGCGATTTGCCGATCATCCAGGATACCGCGACCGGCGACAGCATCAGCGGCATCAGGAAGACGACTCGGAAGAATTTGCGCGCCCGGATCTGCGCGTTGAGCAGCAGCGCCAGGCCGAAGGCAATCACATACTCAACCAGCACGGCGAGCACATAAAGCACCATGTTGAACAGCGCGTTGCGGTAGTAGGGATCGGCCAGCATCTGCCAGAAATTGTCGAGCCCGTTGAACTTGCGGCCGGAAAAGGACGACAGGTTCCAGTCGGTCAGCGCGATATAGAAGCCGAACAGCGTCGGGAAGATCACCATGGCGATGGTGAACAGCAGCGCCGGCAGCAGGAACAGCGCGCGCTGGCCGTCCTCGCCGCGCGTCAGCACCTGGCCGATGCCGAGCGCCACGCCCCACAGAACATAGGCGTAGACGATCGGACGCCAGGTCTCGAAGCCGAGCGTGGTGATCTCGTTCTTGTAGAGGATCTCAAACGCGATCACCGCCAGCAGGCCAAGCGTGGCGGCCGCCATCAGGGCAAAACCCGCCCGCTTGCGGGCCGGCGAGATCAGATCGGCTGGGCCGGCGTTGGCCGGCCATGCATTGGTGGTCTGGTCTGCCACGCGTCCCCGTCCGTTTAAAAAATCAAGCCTGCGACCGGCCCGAGCCGGTCAGGTCCGGCGGCTTGCACCGCCGGACCTGTTGTCACGATAGGATCAGCCTACACGCCGAGCGAGGCCTTGTAGAGCTTGATCTGGTTTTCGCGGCCGATCTGGTCGGTCAGCTTCTCCCAGGCCGCGGCAATGGCGTCGGCGCCTTCCTGCGCCTTCATCTTGCCGGCGAATGTGTTGGCCAGAATGTCCTCGGCAGCCGAATAATACTGGAAGATGCCGGGGATGCGCGGCTCGATCGCCGCGTTCGGATGGTTGTAGCTGTCGGCTTCCGACTTCAGATACGAGGTGATGAACGCCTCGTCGTAGCCTGCCGCCACCCATTCGGGAATGTCGAAATGCGAGTTGCGGTAGGGCTGGAAGCCGGACGGATACATCGCCGTCCAGATTGACAGGTCCTTGCCGCCGAGATGAGCGGCGGCCGACCATGCCGCTTTTTTCTTCTTTTCGTCAGTATCGACGCGGGCCATGACGTAGACGCCCCAGCCGAGATAGGCGCAGTTCGGCGCATAGTTCGGGCCGCTGGCGAGTTTGTCCCAAGCGCCGGTCTTGGCATTGTAGACGTCGTCGGACCCCGGCAGGATCGAGAAGCCGGTGACGTCGCCGATGACCGAGCTATCATTGGTCTTGACGTTGGAGCCGACGTCGCCCCACCAGGTGACCATCGAACCGGTGCCGGCCAGGAACTGCTGGAAGGCTGTCGTGTTCGGGTCGGCGTTGATCTGGTCGGCGGGCTCCGACGGCAGCGCGTCGATGACGTCCTGGATGGCGCGCACCCAGGCCGGATTGTTGATGCGCGGCTTCATCGTGTCGGCATCGAACAGCCAGGCCTTGTCGTCGGGATGCTTGGCATAGGCGGTGGCGCGGCTGCCGAGGAAGTAGAAGCCGAAACCGCCCCAGGCCTTGGGCGCATCGAGATAGCCGAAGACGTCCTGATCCTTGAACTTCTTGCCCTTGAGGAATTTTGTGACGGCCTGGACTTCCTGCCAGGTCTTCGGCACACCCCATTCGGTGGCCGCGCCGCCGTCCTTCCACGCCTTGGCGAGGTCGGCATCGGCAAAAACGTCGGTGCGGTAATTGAAGTTGTGCGCATCGCCATCGACGGTGATCCGGTACTGCTTGCCGTCCCAGGTGCCGACCGGCGGCTGCAGATAGGCCACGACATCCTTCATGTCGATCTGCTCTTTGACCCAGTCGGGCATCTCGGACGTCAGGCCCTTGCCGCAGACATCGCCTTCGAAGGGCGCGCCCATCTCGATGATGTCGAAGTCGACGGTGCCGGTGGCGATCGACTGCTGCAGGCGGGCATTGTAGTCGGCCTGCGCCAGGTCGATCCAGCTGATCTTGGCGCCGGTATAGGCCTCCCACGGCTTCAGGAAGCCGCGGAACAGCACATTGTGCAGGTTCTGGTTGTTGAGGCCCATGAAGGTGAGCTCGACGCCGGCGAATTCGCCTTCCTTGACGTTGGCCTTGGTGGCTTCCAGGCAGAGTTCTCCGACCTTCTGGAAATCGGCATCCGTCGGCTGACCCTTGCCGACGCCGGGGATCTGCAGAATTTTGGAGCGTAGCTCGCTGGCGGCTTCAGCCGGGCGGGTGAAAGCGCCGAGCCCAGCGCCCGATGCGGCGGCGATCGCGGCCATCGAGGCCGCGCCTTTGAGTATGTCACGCCGGGTGGCACCCGCGCGGACGAGTTTTTCGTACAGACCGACTCTCATCTATTCCTCCCAGAACAACAGTCGTGAATTAAGATGCCAATCCCTCCGACGCCGAAACGTCGGCGGTTCTCCTTTATCATACGGGGACGTGGGACCCCACCCTGCGTCGCCTGGAGCTCCGATTTTCGGATAAAAATCCGACTGCCGGATTGGCAACAGCCAATATTTGCGTAATCGATTACCTTGTCAACACGAATGGCTTTTTATCGATAACATACCGACTTGCCCTTGCCGTTGGCAATGGCTAGCTTCACCGCGAGAAAAGGGGGGACGATGGCTCAAGTCGCGATCAGCAATGTGGCCAAGGCGTTCGGAACCGTCAAGGTCCTGCACGAGGTCAGCGTCGATATCGCCGATGGCCAGTTCGTGGTGTTGGTCGGCCCGTCGGGCTGCGGCAAGTCCACGCTGCTCAGGATGGTGGCCGGGCTGGAGACCGTCTCCGGCGGCACGATCGCCATTGGCGAGCGCATCGTCAACAATCTGCCGCCGGCCAAGCGCGACATCGCCATGGTGTTCCAGAACTACGCGCTCTATCCGCACAAGACGGTGGAGCAGAACATGGCGTTTGCGCTGAAGCTGCGCAAGACCGATCCAGCCGTGGTCGCCGAGCGGGTCAAGCGCGCCGCCGACATTCTCGACCTCAATCCGTACCTGAAACGTTATCCGCGCCAGCTATCCGGCGGCCAGCGCCAGCGCGTCGCCATGGGCCGCGCCATCGTGCGCAATCCGCAAGTCTTCCTGTTCGACGAGCCGCTCTCCAATCTCGACGCCAAGCTGCGCGTGCAAATGCGCACCGAGATCAAGGAACTGCACCAGCGGCTGAAGACCACCACCATCTACGTCACCCACGACCAAATCGAGGCCATGACCATGGCCGACAAGATCGTCGTCATGCGCGATGGCCGTATCGAGCAGGTCGGCGCGCCATTGGAATTGTTCGACCGGCCGGCCAATCTGTTTGTCGCCGGCTTCATCGGCTCGCCGTCGATGAACCTGCTCAAAGGCGTGGTGCGCAAGGGCGACAAGGTCGAGATAGCAGGCACGCTGTTCCCGGTCGCGGCCGGCAGCGCCGCCAAGGAGGGCCAGGCCGTGGTCTATGGCGTGCGGCCCGAGCATCTCGAAATCCATCCCGACGGCGTGCCGGCAAAGATCTCGGTGGTCGAACCCACGGGTTCCGAAACGCTGGTCTTCGTGCGCTTCGGCGACAGCGGCGAGATGGTGGCGCTGTTTCGCGAGCGCCACGACTTCAAGCCCGGCGACACGCTCAATCTCAAGCCGCGCCTCGACCAGGTCCATCTCTTCGACGCCGAGACCGGCAACCGGCTCTGATTTCCAATCTACTTTGACCAAACCTGTTTGACGAGGACTGCCATGCTCAAAGGGATCAACCCATTGCTCAATGCCGATGTGCTCCAGGCGCTCAGGGCAATGGGACACGGCGACGATCTGATCATCGCCGACACCAATTTCCCCGCCGATTCGGTGGCAAAGCAGACCGTGCTCGGCAAGCTGCTGCACATCGACGCCTCGGCGGCCGATGTGGTCAAGGCGGTGCTGTCGCTCTATCCGCTGGACACTTTCGTCGACGATGCGGCCGCGCGCATGGAGATCGTCGGCAAGCCGGACGAGATCCCGCCGGTGCAAAAAGAGGTGCAAAAGGAGATCGACAAGGCCGAGGGCAAGGCCTGGCCGATGATCTCGGTCGAGCGCTACGCCTTCTACGAGCGCGCCAAGAAAGCCTATTGCGTCATCCAGACCGGCGAGCGCCGCTTCTATGGCTGCTTCGCCTTTCGCAAGGGCGTCGTGCCGCCGGACGCCGAGTAGGGCCATGGCGTCGGGCAAACCTGTCGTCATTCTGGGCGTTTTCGTCGCCGACACCGCCTACCGCGCCGATCGACAGCCGCGCATGGGTGAAACCATTCTTGGTAATTCCTTCAAGCTGGGACCGGGCGGCAAGGGCTCGAACCAGGCGGTGGCGGCAGGCAAGCTCGGCGCGGACGTCACCTTCCTGACCCGGCTTGGCGTCGATGCTTTCGCCGACATGGCCAAGGCGACCTGGGCAGAGGCGAGCGTCAAATCCGCCGTCATCGAGACGCCGCAAAGCTATACCGGCGCGGCCTATATCTTCATCGAGGAGACAACCGGCAACAACGCCATCATCGTCAGCCCGGGTGCGGCGATGCTGATCTCGCCTGAAGACATCGAGGCCAACGCCGGCCTGATCGGCGGCGCCGGCGTCTTCGTCACCCAGCTCGAGCAGCCGATCGACGCGGCACTGCGCGCACTCGAAATCGCGCGCGGTGCAGGGGTGACCACCATCCTCAATCCGGCGCCGGCGGCCAAGCTGCCGGACCGCATCTATACGCTTTGCGACTATGTCACCCCCAACGAGACCGAGGCCGAAGAGCTGACCGGCATCAAGGTTTCTTCGATCGACGAGGCTCGCCGCGCCGCCGACAGCCTGCTCAAAAAGGGCGTCGGCTCGGTCATCATCACGCTCGGCGAAAAAGGCGCGCTGCTGCACACGGCCGCTCGGTCCGACCATGTTCCCGTGGTCAGTGCCGGTCCGGTGGTCGAAACCACCGGCGCGGGCGATGCCTTCAATGGCGGCCTGGCCGCCGCACTCGCCAAAGGCGTGGAGCCGCTGCAAGCCGTCCGCTTCGCCTGCGCCGTCGCCGGCATTTCGGTGACAAGGCCGGGTACGGCGCCATCCATGCCGACGCTGCATGAGGTCGAGGCGCTGCTGGCCGAGGGGTGAGGTCGTTGCGGGAGAGATCGAGTTCAGATCCGACCGGATCTGAACTGCCTCATGCAAGACCATGATTCTAGACGATTATGTCACATTTCTCCTGAGGAGAAATGGCGCGAGTGACGGGGCTCGAACCCGCGACCTCCGGCGTGACAGGCCGGCGAAAACGCCTGATTCATCAACGAATGGTTTCAATTCCTCACGCTCTCGAATTTGCGGGAAAAAGCGCGAAATTGAAACTTGCTTATCAGAACTCCTCGTCAACTCCGCGAGATGTTAACTCTGATCGACGCCGCCGCTGCTGCCAGCCTAGCGGCTGGACCGGGACAGACTGCTCCCGGCGACTTCTGGATCGGCTGGAGACGGCAGATCGATGCGCTCGCTTCCGCCGGATTCCGGGTCATCGTCCCCGACCAGAGGGGCTACAACACCAGTGACAAGCCGAAAGCCATCCGTGAATACACGCTCCCCAAGCTCGTCGGCGATGTCGTTGCCATCGCCGACGCGCTCGGCATCGGAAGGTTTCACCTCGTCGGTCATGACTGGGGCGGTATCGTCGCCTGGGCGGCAGGCGCAAAGCTGCCGCACCGTCTGGAAAGGCTCGTCATCCTGAACGCGCCCCATCCCGAGGTGCTGCTTGCCCATTCCTTGCGATCTCCGACCCAGTTCCTGCGGAGCAGCTATGCGGCCTTCTTCCAGTTCCCCTTGCTGCCGGAGGCTGTTCTGGGAGCAGGGCACTCGGCTCTGCTGGCACGGGCGCTCATCAAATCCAGCCGAACAGATGCCTTCACGGCGGAGGAAATCGCAGAGTATCGGCAGGCCTGGGAACGGCCGGGGGCGCTGACCGGCATGCTCAACTGGTATCGGGCGCTGCGCTTCCGCCCAAGCCTGAAGCAGCGGATCAGGACACCGACCCTTGTACTGTGGGGGATGCAGGACCAAGCTCTGGAATATGGCCTGGCCGAGCGCAGTCTGGCCTTTTGCAACGATCGGGGCCTGCAGACGTTCGAGAAGGCAACGCATTGGGTACAGCGCGAAGAGGCCAGCGCGGTGAATGCCGCGCTTCTGGCGTTCCTGGACGGCTGAGATGCCGTTCCGTTCTGCAGGTGGCCTGACTCGCCGTGATCTCCTGACCGTGCTCGCTGCCGCGGTCACAACCCACCACCTTACCTCCTCTGCTGATGCAGCATTGCAGAGGCCTCAACGGAGCATCCGATGCCACACGTCGTCCTTCTCGGGGATTCGATCTTTGACAACGCTGCCTATGTCGCGCACGGGCCCGACGTAGTGCGGCAGCTGCGGGAGCGCTTGCCGGAGGGGTGGCGTGCAACGCTAAACGCCGTCGACGGCGCCGTCACAAGCGGCGTCGAGCGGCAGCTTGAACGGCTCCCCCAGGATGCTAGCCATCTTGTCGTCAGCGTCGGTGGCAATGATGCTCTTCGTCATGCAGGGATTCTGGAGCAGGGGGCCTGTTCTGTGGCCGAGGTTCTGGACAGGATCAGCGATATCCGGGAGGAATTCGAGCACGACTACTGTACGATGCTCGAGGGGGCGCTGGGCCAAAACCTACCCACCGCTGTCTGCACGATCTACGAGGCGCGCTTTCCCGACCCACAGCGTCGTAGACTTGCCGCAACTGCCCTGACGGTCCTCAACGACGTCATCACCCGGGCGGCGTTCTCGCGCGGTTTGCCGCTCGTCGACCTGCGCTTGGTATCGAATGAGGACGCGGACTTCGCCAATCCTATCGAACCGTCAGCGCAAGGCGGCGCGAAGATCGCGGCAGCCATCGCGGCACTTGTAGTCGAGCACGATTTAGCCGGACGTCGGTCGGTGGTCTTCGTCGGCTGAACGGCGTAATCCCGCCCGACCGTCTGCACTCCCGATGGTCGGGCGACTGAAAGCAACAATTCAGACGGCCAGCACGATCTTGCCTTGAATACTGCCGTCGGCGGCGCGCTCATGCGCGCGCGATGCCTCGGCCAGCGGGAATGTGCTGTCGATGACGACGCGCACAATGCCGTCGTCGAGCAGGCGGGCGGCTTTTGCCAACTGCGCGCCATTGGATCGAACCTGTGTGGATGAGACCGTGATCCCCAGCCTCTCTGTCTCCTCGTGACCAGCGAAGCCCAGCGGGTTGACCAGGAACAGTGCGCCGCCCGGCTTCAGAACCTGGAAGAACCGCTCCATGTTCGCGCCGCCCACCGCGTCGAGGACAAGGTCGACGTCTCGGACGACATCTTCCGCCGCGGTTGTCTTGTAGTGGATGAACTGATCCACGCCGAGATCGCGCATCAGCGCCTCGTTCTTGGCCGATGCCACCGCGATGACGCGAGCGCCCCGCCATTTCGCCAACTGGACGGCCAGATGCCCGACACCGCCTCCGGCACCATTGATGAGCACCGTCTTGCCGTCGAGGGGCACCGGCTCATGCGGTAAGGGCTGGAACGGATTCGGCTCGTCGTGGCCAAGTTCGATCAAGAACTGCCATGCCGTCAGAAGCGACATCGGCGCACCAGCCGCATGAATATGGTCGATGCCGGCTGGTTTCAACGCAACATGCGATGCCGGCACACTGACATAATGCGCGTAGGCATTGCTACCCGTCATCAAGTTATCGGGGAAGCGAACCATTGCGTAGACCTCGTCACCGATGCTGAACTCAGCGACGTCAGCGCCAATCGCTTCAATGACGCCCGACACGTCCGTGCCGAGAATCAGTGGGAAGGACGCGTTGGGTCGCCATTCTGGCGGCAGTGCGCGATAGCCATCCCGCAGATACCAGTCGGGCGGATTAAGCCCGGCCGCCTGGACTCGGACAAGCACCTCGCCGGGCTTCACACCCGGCCTAGGCGCGTCTTCGTACACCAGCATCTCGGGACCACCGAATGCGTGCAGACGGACTGCCTTCATCTTATCGCTCATTGGTGAAATCTCCGCTCATCCATGTCATTGGAGCGAATCTAGCGGCATGACCGTTGGTTGATAATCGGTGCCGATGGCGGTTAAGTAATGCCATGGCGGAACATATCACTTTGGATCGGCTCACCGGCATCATCGCCTTCGCGCGTGCGGGATCGCTGGGCAGCTACACGGCAGCGGCGCGCGCGCTGTCGATTTCCCCGTCGGCGGTCAGCAAGAGCGTCCAGCGGCTCGAGCGGCATTTAGGAGTGTCGCTGTTTACCCGTACAACGCGCTCGCTCACCTTCACGCCCGAAGGGCGCGACCTGCATGAGCGCGCGCTGCGTCTGCTACGCGAGGCGGAGGAAATAGAGCAGGCGGCAATGACCGCGCGCTCCGAACCATCGGGCACGTTGCGCGTGGCCGCGTCGCTGCCGATCGGACTCCATCTGATCGCTCCGGCTTTACCGGCTTTCCGTCGGCTCCATCCGAACCTGATCGTCGATCTCAGGCTGGGTGACCAGATGGTGGACATGATCGAGGAAGGGATCGATGTCGCCATACGCATCGGTGATCTGGCTGACACCCGGCTACTATCACGCAAGCTCGCACCCCATCGGCTTTGCTGCTTCGCCTCGCCAGCCTATCTCGAGGAACGCGGCACACCGACCCATCCCGATCACCTGGAAGGGCACGACACCGTCAACCTTCGATATCAGAGCACAGGCCAGGCCTTTCGCTGGCCCTTCCGGATTGGCGACCGTGAAATCGAGATCGTGCCCAATTCCGGTGTGGTCGCCGATGCCAGCGATGCCGTGCTCATCATGCTGGCAGCCGGCGGTGGGATAGGCATAGGCGCCTCCTTCATGGCTGCTCCCTATGTGAAGCGCGGCGAACTGGTCCCAGTGCTGTCCACGTTCGCGGTCGAGCGAAACAATGTCACCGTGCTCTGGCCGGCAAGCCGACGCGCCAACCCCGCCGTGCGCGCCTTTCTGACCATGCTCGACGCCGCTTTCACTCTGCGAATGGCAGCTTCAAGCATCGACTGATCTGGCGCGGAAGGGTCGCTAAAGGGCGAAAGCGGTCAATCACTGCTGATTGGCTGAACGGCAGCTATTCCGGGCACAACGTCCAAAAGCTGCTATTCCGTTTCGGCCCCACTACAGGCCGCCCCTCCTCGTCGAATAGCATTGGACTAGTTGATCGGCTACAACGACCTAGAGTGCTAGCAACGGGGAGGGCACATGTCGGCGAGTGCTTACGCATTGACTGGCTTCATCTCGTGGGCGCTGGCCCTGCTGATCGTGATGGAAGTTATCCGGAGCTACCTGGTGATCTCTGGGCAAGTCCCGGCAAACGGCTTTACGCCAGATAACGGAGCCCTCTCCCCGTTTATGCGGAGGTTAGCCCGTGCCTGCATTGAAGGGCTTCCAATCTTCGGAGGTCTGCTCGGAGTCGCGATCATCATTTCAAAGACAGATGTCACGGATCCCTTGGCCTCCACGATGTTAGGCGCACGTATAGTGCAGTCGGTGATCCACCTCGTCTCAACCAGCCAACTCGCGGTCAGTCTCAGGTTCACCGCGTTCGCTGTGCAAATGGTGATTGGTGCGTATTGGTGCTGGTTGCTGTTGATCTGAAGAGTGGCGGAGCCCCGACGCAAAAGTGGGCCACCTCGATTCCGGGAGCCTTGGCAAACCCACTCCGGATCGTGACCCGAAAGACTGTCCCTTTTGACAGGCGAGCGAACCGCAAAACTGGCAGTGGCAAAACCGCCGTTGAGGCATGATATTGCTGTTGGATTTTGGGGCTACTCCCCAGCTTCGGAGAAGGATCGGCGTTCAGAGAGCAATTTGCACGCCTGGGCGCTGCGGCGCTCCCCAGCTTTTGGCCACACGCACGCCCTGCAAACGCTCGGGCTCCAGAGCGCCTGGCAGCGGAGCAGAGAATTGTTGGACTTTGTGAGTGGTAGAGGGAGAGGAACTGAGATTCAACCTTCTCCACCTGCACTTGTTCCTTGCACGCTGGCCTCAGCAGCACCTAATCCTGCCACGCAACCTGGAGGAGCAAGCCAGTGCTACCGAGCTGTGTAGACACCGATCGGCTCGCGCTGTAGCCATAGGCCTCCGCCCGTCGGGGTTCACCGGCGCCGGGGTGGGGGCCGGCCTAGGGGGGGCCCAGCAACGCGCACGTCAGCCTGGCTATCTTTCGAGTCGCCGGGTCCGGTGACCGCCAGATCGTCAGGCTGGATTATACCCGACAAATCTTGATAGGCTGCCGTTCTGGGGGTCGCACGATGAACGAGGTTGAAAAGCTGGCCGTCGAGGTTGTCGCGACCGGCCTTGGCTGGCCCGAGGGCCCGACGGTGCTGCCCGATGGCCGAATTGTCATCGTCGAAAGCTATCGCAGCCAGCTGACGGCCATAGATCGCGACGGAAGTGCTCGCCAGTTCGCGTATGTTGCCGGAGCGCCCAACGCCTGCGTTCTCGGATCGGATGACCTGCTCTATGTCTGCCAGAACGGCGGCACGACCGGACCTTGGCGGGCCGCGGACATGACGACGCCATCGATCCAGCGGGTTGCCGATGGCGGAAAGCCGGAAATCCTGCTGAGCGAAGTCGCGGGCATTCGGCTCAATGGGCCAAACGATCTTGTATTTGCTGCTGACGGCCGGCTCATCTTCAGCGATCCCGGCACATACAACCCGGGGAATCCGGACCCAAGCTACATCTTTGCCGTCAACCCCGACGGCAGTGCGTACCTTGCTCTCGGCTTCGACAAGCCGACCTTCCCCAATGGTGTGGCGATCGAAGCCGACGGCTCGATCATTTGGGGGGAGTCCTATACGGGGCGCGTCAAGCGGCAGCGTCCGGATGGTTGCGTCGAAGACCTGGGCCGCTTGCCTGGGCCCAATCCGATCCCGGACGGGCTGAAGGTCGGAGCCGATGGCCGCCTTTATGTCACGGATATTGCCGCCAACGGCATTCACGTTCTGAAGCCCAACGGCACAGCGGAAGGTTTCTTCGTCTGCGGCAAGGCAACGACCAACTGCGTCTTCTCGGGCGAGATGCTTTGGGTGACAAATGCCGGCGTGCTGGCGACCGGCAGCGATCCCTCCTTTGAGGGAACACTCTCCTGCGTGCGTGTTCCGGGAGGCGGTGGACCGACGCATCATGGTCGCATCGGCGGAAAGCAACCGTGAGTAGCTCCTCGTCCGCCTCAAACACAGGCGATGACCCCGGCGCCCGCGGTGCGGCATCGTCTGCTTCGATGGCGGCGTTGAAGCGCCTGTACAGCGTGGCCGCGGTCCGCATCGCCGCGCGGCGGACTTTGCCACGCCCGGTGTTCGACTTCGCCGATGGCGGTGCTGAGGATGAGCGAACGCTGCGCCGGAACGAGCAAGCTTTCAACGAGGTTGCCATTCTGCCGCGACCGCTCAACGGTGCAACGACGCGAGACCTTTCCCTTGACCTCTTCGGCGCGAAACTTGCCATCCCGCTGGGCATCGCGCCAACCGGCCTGGCTGGGCTGTTCTGGCCCGACGGCGAGCGCGCAGCCGCCCGAGCCGCAGCGGCCGCAGGGACATTCTACTGCGCCAGCCACGGATCCGTCTGCACGCTGGAGGACATAGCAGCCACCGGAAGTACCCCACGGTGGATGCAGGTGTTCGTCTACACCGATCGCGGCTTCACCCGAGAAATGGTGCATCGGGCGCGTGCCTCAAGCTACGACGCGCTGGTGCTCACCATCGACAACCAGATGCTTGGCAACCGTGAACGCGACATCCGCAACGGTTTTGCCATCCCGCCGCGCTTCGGTTTGGCCGGAACCCTCGCGGCCGCCACCAAGGCGGCGTGGCTTCTTCGTATGCGCACCCGACTCCCGAAACTGACCTTCGGCAACTACGCGCGCCCCGGGGATACGGCGACGGTCGGTGCATTGGCGGGCCGCATGGCCGCAATGCTCGATCCCGGACTCTCCTGGGCCGATGTCGACTGGCTGCGCACTGTCTGGTCCGGACCGTTGTTGCTGAAAGGCGTCCTGCATCCCAGCGAAGCCGCCGAGGCTGTAGCGCGGGGAATCGACGGCATCATCGTATCCAATCATGGGGGCCGTCAGCTTGACGGCGCCGCCGCATCGCTGGACGCGTTGACGGCGGTTGTCGCGGCTGTCGCAGGCCGCATACCGGTGCTTATCGATGGCGGCATCAGGCGAGGCTCCGACGTCGTCAAGGCGCTGGCGCTCGGCGCCTCGTGCTGTCTGATCGGGCGGCCGCAGTTGTGGGGGCTCGCGGTCGCCGGCGAGGAGGGGGTACGCCACGTGCTCGAACTCTACCGCAAGGAGATCGACCGCGTCATGGGACTGATGGGCGCGCGGAGCCTGCGCGACCTCGGGCCGGACTGTATTTCGTTCGTTCAGGGAATGGGGCCGCTACATGATTGAAGACCCACCACTGCTCACCATCAAGCGCCGTTTCGAACGGCCCGCAGCAGAAATCATCAGTGCTTTTGCGGGCGTGCCGGTTAGCCAGGTCGTAGACGCGATGGGGGGACGCGGCGCCTTGCATTATGCGATCAAGCCACTGTCGCCAGCTACTGCGACGATGGTCGGCGTCGCCGTGACCTGTCACTGCGGCCCCGCCGACAACCTCGCCCTGTTTGGAGCACTGGATGCCGCAGCAAGTGGCGATGTCATCGTCGCGGCCACCGACAGCTTTGCCGGTACGGCGGTAACTGGCGATCTCGTGCTCGGCATGGCGCGCAACAAGGGGGTCGCCGGCTTCATCACTGACGGCCTCGTGCGCGACGTTGTCGGGATCGAGGCGGTCGGGTTGCCGGTTTACTGTGCCGGGATCATTGCGAACTCGCCTGCGCGCAATGGTCCAGGCACGGTCGGATTCCCGGTGGTGGTGGGAGGAGTGACTATCTCGCCGGGAGACATACTGGTCGGCGACCGCGACGGTCTCGCCGTGGTGCCTCGCCTGGAGGCTGAGACGGTGCTGGCCCGGCTCTCCGCCATCAGGGCGGCTGAGAAAACTCTTGATGGCCTGGTGCGGCAAGGTCTCGAGATGCCCGACTTCGCCAAGGTCGTCCTCAAATCGAACAGGGCGCGCTTCGTTGACTGAGATGTGAGCTTCTCTAGCTGCGGGACATATGAAGCGCAACACGATTTCGTCCTTCCGATTTGGCACGAAACAGAGCCAAATCGGCGGCATTGACGAAATCGTTTGGCGTCTCGTTCTCGGTGGGCACCGCTGTTGCGACGCCGACGCTGATGGTCACGCGATCCGGGCCGTGGGGTATGTTCAACTCTCGCACGCTCTGGACGAGCCGCTCGGCGATCGCACTGGATTGTTCCAGTATAGTGTCGACCAGCACGATGACGAACTCTTCGCCTCCGTACCGCGCAGCGAGATCGGTGGAACGGCCGGAACCGCTCTGGATTACGCGGGCGATTTGCTTGAGCACATCGTCGCCGGCCATATGGCCATAGGTATCGTTGTATCGTTTGAAGTTGTCGGCATCGATCATCAACAGCGACAGTGGGGACTGTGCGCGAAAAGCGCGTTTCCATTCAGCCGCCAGATATTCGTCAAAATAGCGCCTGTTACCGAGACCTGTCAGGCCATCGATCCGCGTCAGACGTTCAAGCTCTAGATTTGCACTGATCAGCTGTCGCTGGCTTTCCCTCAGCGCTCGGTGTGCCGAGTCTCGCTGGACGTGATCCAGATAGGCCCGCGTGTGATATCGAATGCGTGCAATCAACTCGATACGATCCGGCAGTTTGACGAGATAGTCGTTCGCGCCCGCAGCGAAGGCTTCGCCCTTGGTGGCTGGATCTTCCTTGCTCGACAGCACAATGACTGGAACCGCGCGTGTCGACGCATGCTTCCTGTATTCTCGCACCAGATGTAGCCCATCCACCCCGGGCATGACGAGATCCTGCAGGATGACGGTTGGCTTTACCTCATCCGCGACCGTCATCGCTCTCAACGGGTCGGTGCAGAAGTGTAAGGAAATATCGGGCTCGTTGGCTAGGGCGCGCCTGACCGCCTCGCAAACCATGATCTGATCATCGATGAGCAGAACCATGGATGAATAGTTATCTGCGAGTGGCGGGACCAACTCTGGTTCTTGCGTCATCGGAAGGGGCCTTTCACGTGGAGCGCTCGCAGGCTTCGATTATACGTGAGCCGATCGCACCCAAAGGAAGAATATCAACAGCCGCGCCGATGTCGGCGGCGGCCTTCGGCATGCCATAGACGGCACTGGTTGCTCTATCCTGCGCGATTGTGAGATGTCCCTTGTCACGGAGCTGTCTCAGCCCGCGCGCACCATCCCTGCCCATGCCTGTGAGCAGAACACCAATCACCGAGCCAGGCCACCATTGCGCCGCACTTTCGAAGAACACATCTACCGACGGCCGATAAACATTGTCCTTGGGGCTGGGCGTATAGCCAAGTTGCTGAGCTGACTTGAAAACCAGATGATCCGCAGAACTGGCAACGAGAACGGTGCCCGCTTGTGGACTATCCCTTTCCCCCGCCGGACGGATCGGGAGACGCGTATGTTGCCCTAGCCAATCAACAAGGCCTGGAACGAACTGAGCATCGAGATGCTGGACGAGCACAATCGCGCCGCGAAAATCAACGGGAAACGCGCTCAGGACTGCGGCAACGGCAGCCGGCCCGCCCGCAGAGGCGCCGATTGCTATCACGTGTCGAGTTGACGGCTCAGCCGCACGTGACATCCGCCTTTTTGCCTGGGTAGGCGCATCGCCGATCAACTTGCCTATCGTTCGTATCTTGTTCGTCAAAAGCCGGGCGGATTGCGAGGACGCGTTGCCTTCGATGCCCACTGACGGAATATCGACTGCGTCAAGCGCGCCATGACCCATTGCTTCGTAGACGCCGGCGAGGTTGGCTTCGATACTGGCGGTCACCAGCAAGATTGAGCACGGGGTTTCCGCCATGATTCTGCGGGTCGCTTCCACGCCGTCCATCTCTGGCATCGCTAGATCCATGAGTATCAGATCCGGCAGATCACGTCTGCAGACCTCGACCGCCTCACGCCCATTAGTCGCGATCCACGCGACCTGATGTTCGCCGGTCGACAGAACCAGTCGACGCAGAAGTTCAACCGCCATCGGCATGTCGTTGACTACGCCGATTCTCATTCGCTGGCTTCCAATCTCGATCTCATTCAGCCGCCTCGCCAATCATGTCCACGACGGCATGGATCAGCGCCTCGTCCTGAAAACTACTCTTGGTCAGATAATAGTCCGCACCTGCGTCGAGCCCGCGCGCGCGATCTTCTTCCCGATCCTTGTATGAAACGATCATAATGGGTGTGTTCTTGAGATCAGCGTCCTTTCTAATCAAACTCACCAGCTCGATGCCATCCATGCGAGGCATGTCGATGTCGGTGACGACGAGATCGAAAGGACCAGACCGGACGGCATTCCACCCGTCCATGCCGTCTACCGCCACTTCGACCTCATAACCGTAATTGCCGAGCATCTTGCGCTGGAGTTCGCGAACCGTCAGTGAATCGTCAATCACGAGCACGCGCTTGCGCCTGCTCGCTTCGGGACCGCCCGCGGCGCGCCGAAGAGCTCGAAATCCGCCGGACGATGCAAGCTTTTCCACCGATCGGATCAGATCGTCGACGTCGAAGATCAGAACAGGCGAACCGTCTTCCATCAGGGCCGCTGCGCTGATGTCCTTGATCTTGGCAAACCGTGGATCGAGAGGTCTGATCACTAACTCGCGTTCCCCGAGAAAACGGTCAACGATCAGGCCGTACGCATCGCCCCGACCCGCATCCACGACGACGACCGATAGTTCATTCGGTTCCGATCCGGGCTCACCTCGATCGAGCACCTCGCGAGCGGTGACCAGCCCGATCTGTCGATCGTTCAATCGAAAATGCGGCCGGCCCTGCAGGACGTTGATCTCCGTCCGCTGCAGTTTCAAAGTCTTGGAAATGGCAGCGAGTGGAAAAGCATAGGGCTCTCCATCGACATCGACGAGCAGCGTGCGCAGGACCGACAATGTCAGCGGCAATTGCAGTTGAAATCGGGTTCCGTGGCCAAATTCTGAGGAGACGCTTGCGACTCCCCGGACTTCCTTCGCCATGGCTTGCACTGCATCGAGCCCCACACCGCGACCTGAGACGTCGGTAAGGCCCGCTTTCATGGAAAAGCCTGGCAGAAACAGAAATGCGAGCAATTCGCTTTCGCCGAGTGTTTCAGCACTTTCCCTGGTTGCAAGTTGCCGGGCGACGACGGTCTCGCGCAGCTTCGAGAGCTCTATCCCCCTGCCGTCGTCCACCACGGCTATCTGCAGCAGCCCGGCATTGTGCCTCGCTTCGAGCCTGATGAGCCCCTCTTCGGGTTTGCCCATCGCGAGGCGCTCCTCAGGCGGTTCAAGCCCATGGTCTACAGCGTTGCGCAGAAGGTGCCCCAAAGGGGCATCGAGCTGCTCGAGGATATCGCGGTCGATGCCGGTCGAGCCGCCTACGATCTCCAGTCGCACCCGCTTGCCAAGGGTACGACCGAGGTCGCGGATCATTCTCGCATAGTGTCGCACGCCGTCCTCAAAAGGCCGCATCCGGCTCGCCAACGTTTCGTCGTACAATCTGTTGGCAAGATCGGTCGCTTTCCGATCCACTGAATCCAACTCATCGAAACGCTCCGCCAGGAACGCTTGGCTCAACCGAAGCTTTCGCTGCGCTTCAGCCAGCGCCTCCACCACCGCCGCATCGTTTGAAACCGGCGGCAGCACTGCATGAAGATTGTCGAATGCACTTGCGAGGTCCGATTGAAGTCGCTTCAGCCGTAGCAGCCCGTCAGCGAATGGCCTGAGCCGCCGAGCTTCCATCAGCGACTCGCCAGCCAGCCCGAGCAATCGGTTCAGGCTGTCTGCCGTCACCCGAACCATTCTATCAGAGCTGATGCTGCCGTGGGCTTGCGGCACCGCCCCAACGAGGAGGTTCGCTGAAGAGGTCGTCGCCAGTTGCTCCTGGGCATGATCTGGAGTTGCGAAATCAGCTGCAGAATCTTGGGGACCGGGCTTTGCCTGGGGGAGGGACAACCCCTCGAACTTGGCGAGAAAGGTTTCGACTTCTGAGTTGGCGCTCTCGCTCGATGATCCCGATGCGATCAATTTCAAAAGGTCAGAACCTTGCAGAAGCGCGTCTATATGCTCCCGTCGCACCCTCAGATGCCCGCGTTGCGCTGCGACCAGGCAGTCTTCCATCGCATTTGCAACTTTGACTGCGGGCATCAGGTCGATGATGCGGGCAGCTCCTTTCAGGGAATGCGCGGCACGCATGCATGCTTCCAGGGCGTCGGCGGCGATAGGATCGCGTTCGAGTGCCAGAAGTCCAGAGGTCAGAGCCCGTGACTGCGTCTCCAGTTCGGCCTGGAAGAGGCTGAGCATCGAAACCTGGCTGAAGTCTTCATCTGTCATGCGATGCTCCGATCCAGCATCGTGAGCAGTTGTCGTGGATCGAGACAACCAACGGCTCGTCCTTGCCATGGCAGCACGGCAACCGTAGCGGCAGACAGTGCCTTCCCAATCATGGCCGGAACAGCGAGAGTGTCGCGTTCCTGGTACCGATGTAAGCCGTGGATCTCATCAACCGTAAAAGCAACCCGCTTGTCGCGCTCGCCTACCACGACAAGGCGGCGAAATACCTTGGTTCGTGTGCCCTGTTCCCCTTCCTTGCGCTCGTCTATCCCGAGCAATTCGGCCAGGGAAAGGCAAATGAGCAATTCACCACGGACATTCGCAATGCCGAGCAGTGCACTGTTCCTGCGATGTGGAAGTGAATGAACGCGACGAGATTCAGCCACTTCATGAAAAATACCGACCGGAAGTGCCAGCCATTCCTCCCCCAAACGGAAGAGAACGGCCGTCTGCAGCGCGTCGCTGTCTGCCGAATCGATCCCTGCACGACCAGCGTTGTCAGGCCATTCGTCGCGAGATGCCGAGGGAGCTGCACGGTCGAGGAGGCGTCGTGCGATCTTCTTGTAGGTCGGGCAATTGCGGCAGTGGAGATGCTGCTCTAGTAGCGGACATGACTTGTCACCCCGTACGCCTATTTGCCGCCAGCAGTCGTTGATTTCGATCTCCTCCACCGGCTGAGCGATCCTTGTCGAAGCCGCCATCAACTGCCGCTCCTTTTCTGGACCCGACCCAGCCGGCCGGCCAGCGCCTCGGCGCCGTTATGGTCGCCTTGCTTGCTAAGCAGCAAGGCCAGATGGACAAGAGCTTCTCGATGATTTGGCGCGAGATAGAGCGCCTTGCGATAACTTTGCGCGGCTTCGGGTGCAGAACCATCCGCATCCTGGACGAGGCCCAGCAGGTAGAAGATTTCTGCGGAAGGACCGAACTCCTTGAGATGCGCCAGGGCGACCTCCTGTGCCTCCTTTACGCGTCCTGCATTGGCGATCCGTTCAACCGCGATGAGGCTTTCCGAGGCGTGTGCAAGCGGCTTGGCCGGAGCCTGCCCGCGGCCTTCATTGCCAATTGTCGGTCGGAACGGACGAAGAGGCTCGCTCTTGTTGACCTTAGGGCTTGGCGTCCGCACCGGGACGGCGGCCGAAACTTTCGGCGCCGTGGTCTTGACGGGCTCCGATTTCAGAAAGGCGAAGGCCAATGGCCATTCAGCGGAAATAAAGCCATGCACCCTTGGAAGAGCTGCTTCCGCCGGACCGACCAGAAGAAGTCCGTCTTTGGCCAGCAGGTCCTTCAGGCAGATCAATGCGCGATCCTGCAGCTCTCGATTGAAATAAATCAGCAAATTGCGGCAAAGCAGGATGTCATAGACCTCTTGCCCGAAAGGCGCGTGAGAACCGAACAGGTTTCCTACCATGAACCGAACCTGTTTCAGCACCCCAGCAACAGGCCGCAACCCGCCCTCGGTCGCTTCGAAATAGCGATCCTTGAATTCTAAATGGCTGCCGCGAAACGAATTGCGGCCATAGATGGCGCGTTCAGCCGTCGCGATATTGCGGCTGCTGACGTCCACGCCATCGATCTTGAACTCATGCGCCTCAAAGCCGGCATCGAACATGGCCATGGCGACCGAGTAAGCCTCTTCGCCGGTTGAACATGGCAGGCTCAGGATTCTTATCGGCTGAGCAGGCTTGTGCGCGCGCGCATGCCGCGCCAGCATCGTGAACGCTTCTCGGTCGCGAAAGAACCAGGTCTCTGGGATCACCACCGCATTGATCAGCTCCTGCAGCTCCTGCGAGGAACCGGCCAAGTGTTCCCTATAGGCCTGAGGGTTGGTTATCCGGCATGCTTCCATCCGTTCTCTGACCGCCTGACGAACCACTGTCGGACCAACGCTGGCACTGTCCAGTCCAATGGTTTCCGTCAGGAGCTTTTCTATTGCTCCGGTCATTGATCACCTATTGCCGCCTGGCGGAGCAAAGCGGTACGAATCTCTTCCGAAAGCAGCGCTTCCACTTTGACCCACTGAATGATCTCCGAACCATCGGAAGCCACCGGCCCAAGATAGGGCGGGGTTCCTGGTTCCAGTCCGAACGGCGCGAAATCGGCCGGGTCTCGCTCGATCGTATCCGTCACCCGTTCCGCGATCAGCCCCAGCAGGCGTCGCTCGCCATCATCCGCCGGATAGCGCGTCACAACGATCCGGGTGCTCAACAGGCGCTCCGATGGTCGGCCAATCGCAAGAAGGGTGACATCGATCAGGGGGATGGGTATTCCGTTATAGCTGACCAAACCCACCACACCAGTTGGCGCACCCGGAAGAACTTTCACGTCGATATAGGGCAGCACCTCTTCAATTTTGTGGACATCGATCAAGTAGCGATCCGGACCCATGCTGAAGGCGAGGAATAGCATTGTCACATCCTACTGCCGGCTCGCTATGCTCGTAGCTTGAACCTCGATATGCTACTTCGCATGCCGCCTGAGACTTGATTGAGCTCGTCGATCGCGAGCGTCGATTGCTGAAGGGACTCGACTGTTTGCTGAGCTGCCTCGCTTAGCTGGGTTAGCGTGTCGCTGATCTGCCCCGCGCCGGTCGCCTGTGCTTGCATGCCTTCATTGGCGACTTCGAAACGTGGCACCAGCCCCTGAACCTGCTGAATGATCTCGAAGAGTTGCCCGCCGACCTGCTGGATGTCCTGCATACCCCGACGGACCTGCTCGGAAAACTTGTCCATGCCCATCACCCCGGCCGCGACTGCCGACTGGATGTCCTTGACCATTTGCTCGATATCGTAGGTGGAGACAGCTGTCTGGTCCGCGAGCCTTCGGATTTCCGTCGCCACCACTGCAAAACCCCGGCCATATTGGCCTGCCTTCTCCGCCTCGATGGAAGCGTTGAGCGACAACAGGTTCGTCTGATCGGCCACTTTGGTGATGGTCGTCACCACCTGATTGATGCTGCCGGCTTTCTCGCTCAGGATCGCCAGTTTGGAATTGATCGCGCCAGCCGCTTCCATGACCTGCTGCATGGTTTCTTCCATACGGGTCAGCCCCGCTTGCCCCCCGCCAGCCACGGCAGCGGTTTGTTCGGCAACTGTGGAGACCTCGTTCATCGTGCGGACCAGTTCGTTTGATGTGGCGGAGATTTCCTTGGCTGTCGCTCGGATTTCTGTTGTGGTCGCTGCGATTTCAGTCGCAGTTGCCTGCTGTTGCTTGGAGGTGGCGGCGATCTCAGTTATCGACGTGCCGACCTGTATGCTGGACCTTTGAACCTGACCAATGAGGGTTGTGAGATCGTCCGCCATTGCGTTGAAGCCGTCGGCAAGCACGCTGAATTCGTCTCGGCGCCTCAGATCGAGCCGTTCGCTGAAGTCGCCTTGCCGCATCAATTGAACCGCGTCGACCAAACGGGTGAGCGGACCTGTAATGGCGCGAAACAGCTGGTAACCCAAAAGAAGGGCTAGCCCGAGGGCTATCAACAAGCCAACGCTCAAACCGACTTCGGCCGTTCTGACGATCGAGCTGATCCGCTGCGTCGCGCTGTTTGCCTCGCCTCTGTGATCCTCAACCATGGCCTGCAGAGCGGACTGCAATTTTACAAAGATCGGCTCTACTTCGTTCTTGATAGCTGGGCTTTCATTGGGAGTTTCACCTTTCGACAAGGCAGCCCGGCTTGTTTCCAGCACAGCAGTTTCAGCCAGACGGAATTGGTTGGCGAGTTGTTTGACGGCTGCATAATTCTGCTTGTCGATATCGGAGACGATCGTTGCCTCATAGTCGTCCATCGACCGCTGCACCTGGTTGCGATTGGTCGTGATCGCGTTTTCAACCGTGCTTCTGTCTGACGGGTTGTCCTGAAGGGCATATTCCTGAAGCAGACTATGGGCCGCCATCTGGCCCGTCATGATCTCGGTACTGTGATAAAGGTCCGGAAGGATGCCCTTCTCGACCTCAGTCGCCTCCTCCCCCGCCTGAAGAAACCAGGCGTACGCGATGAGGGCTATCACGGACATGACCACCAGAACGGCTGCGAAACTGACGAGGATGCGGTGGCGTATTGTCAGACTCTTCATGGAACCGGTTCACCAATGGGGGGCATCGTGGGCTGCGCGACAAGCGCTCGTTCCGACATATTCGAAAAGGTGCGTCGAAAAGCGGTAGTCTGATGCTGAATGGTTTCTTTTCCGTTCCATAGCTAATGATGGCGAGGCGGCTCGCCAATCGGCGCCGCCAGAAGCGGTGGTCAAAGGACGACTGCCGTCCACGCACATCAGCCCGAGATCGGCTGGATGGCACGCCGCGTCAGGAGGAGCGTGGATGAGCTGCTTGAGGCCACGAATTGAATGACTGCTTAGGCCAGGTCGAGGCAAGAAAGCCGACGTCCTGCTTGCTGCCCCTAAGCTGCCAGGCGGGAACGCGCCTCATATCAGCCGTCCAGCATGATCGTCGCTACTGAAAGCGGAATCGCCGAAGCCAGATGTCGCAAACTGGCCAGCGCGTAGATTGGCGTCGAGTGCGGGTTCGGCATTTGCAGGTGACGATAACTAAATGGCAAGCGCCCCCGCCTGAGGCCCTCAGGACTAAAAGATCTTGAGAAAACCAGTTTCAAATGCGCATCCTCAAGCGGCGGCCGCCCACCGCACGAGGATGGGCACAATGTGACGAGCGCTCTGGAGCCTAGAGAGAACTGACCCGACACCACCTTCCTTTGCGGCATTGCGGCGGCGCAAAAAGATTACGAGATGGAGCAGGCGTATTGCCAAATGGGTCCACCAGCGAGAGTTCGCGTTTTCCGCCTCGGCTGTGAACCCCACTTCCATTCGCTGGTCTTGCTCAGGTCGAGGTCTACTTTGCCATCGAGGGCTCATGTTGCGGCTCATAAGCAGGCGGTTGGGTAGGTCTCGGCCAGCACACGGCCCGGTGGCACTCACTGCGGTCCACACCGCAGTTGAAACTGACCACCCGACCCAGGGTTCGAAGACGGTCCCCGATCGGAACACCGAGCAGAGTGTGCTCGCGCTCCTCAAGTCACCGATATCCTTGGTGAAGACGTTGAAGGCGTGTGCAAAGGACGCCTCGACATCGGCGGAGTGATTAAACGGCTCGGCTACCGGATGCTTAGACATTGTTGACAAGGGTGCTATGGGATCATAACGTACCTGACTGGTATAACAGGTATGCCACATGATCGGAGTTCTGATCAAGCAGCGGAAGCTTTCGGACGAGGTGGCAGCGCACCTCGAACGGATGATCCGAGAGGGAGAGTTGGCCGAAGCCGACCGTCTCCCATCTGAACGGGAACTCATGCGGCAGTTCGGGGTAGGGCGGCCTTCCATCCGTGAGGCGCTGCTGCATCTGAGCAAAATGGGCCTTGTCGAGGTAAAATCGGGGGAGCGTGCCCGCGTCACTCGACCCACTCCTCAATTCGTGATTGACGCCCTTTCAGGGCCGGCTCGGCACATGATTTCGGCGCCGGGAGGGGTTCACGACTTCCAGAGCGCGCGCTTGTTTTTCGAGGTCGGTCTTGCCCGCAACGCCGCTGTGCATGCTACCCCGGAAGACATTGAGAGCCTCAAGGAGGCGCTCGAACTCAACCGGCAGTCGATCGGCGATCTGGCGCGCTTCGAGCGCACGGACGTAGACTTCCATTACGTGCTGGCGGTAATCACCCGCAATCGGATCTTTACAGCTATTCACGCGGCCTTGGCTGAATGGTTGCTCGAACAGCGTCGCACCACATTGGCCAAGGGTGAAGACCGCAAGGCTTACCAGGCTCATCGCGAAATCTTCGAGGCCGTCGCCGCGCGCGATCCAGACGCGTCAGAGACGGCCATGCGCAGCCATCTCGAATATGTGGCCAAGCGGTATCTGCAACTTGCGAGGCCCAAGTGATGACCGGATTTGTCGTCTGGGTCGATTTCCGCCTGAGGCCTGGTGCCCGGGACAGATTCCGAGAACTTGTCGACGCCAATGCGACCGCCTCGATGCGCACCGAGGCCGGCTGTCGCCGCTTTGACGTGACGGAGGCGCGCGGCGAACTGGATCGGGTCCTGCTCTATGAGATTTACGATAGCGAGGCCGCATTCGAGGACCACTGCCGCACCGCTCATTTCGACGAATTCAATACGCAGAGCGCGCCGCTCGTCGTGACCAAGTTGGTGACGACCTGCGACCTCGTTCTTGAAGCCACGCATTGAAGCGAACATAGGCGGATTGGCCCATTGGGGCGAACGGGAGGAAGTGCATGTCGGAGCCAAGTCTCAGGGCGTTAGCTTCTCACAGGCGGGTCAAGCTCGGTACGCTCGTCGCCGAGTTCGCCACGCCGGGAATCGGTCACATCCTGAAGTCCGCTGGCTGCGATTTCGTCTTTTTCGACATGGAGCATTCGGGATTTAGCTTGGAAACGCTGAAGAGTGCGATCCGTTATTTCGAGGCGGCCGATCTGCCGGTCATGGTGCGTGTGCCGTCGCAGGACTACCATTTCCTCGCCCGCGCCATGGACATGGGCGCCGAAGGCCTGATCGCGCCGATGGTGAGCAGCGTCGAACAGGCGCAGCACATCATCAACTCCATGAAATACCACCCTGCCGGCGCCCGCGGCGTGGCGCTGCAGATCGCTCATGACCGTTACCGTCCGGGCTCGGTCGCTGACAAATTCGAGGCCGCCAACAAGCGCTCGACGTTCATCTGCCTGATCGAGACTGCCGACGGCGTCAAGAACATTGACGGCATCGCGGGACTGGACGGGGTCGATTGTCTGTGGGTCGGACATTTCGATCTGTCCGTCTCGCTCGGCATTCCTGGCGACTTCGCCCACCCCACTTTCACTGCTGCAATGGCCAAAATCGTTGCCGCCGCCAAGAAGCACAACAAATCGCTTGGACGCTTGGTGCCCAACGTCGCCCAGGGACACGAGTTCTACGCACAGGGCTTCGATTTCATTTGTTATTCAGGCGACGTTTGGGTCCTGCACGACGCGATCGCCGACGCGGTTTCCAAGATCCGGGCCGGGTGCCAATAGGAGCGGAGGAGACGATGGACAGCGTGAAATTCAGGGTGGCGCTTTCCGGTGATTTCCGCAGGCCGGACGGCTCGCCGACCTACCCAGATTTCGATCTGGAGCCGCTGCGCAATGCGACAGCTGTCGAGATGGTGTTCCTGGAGTCAAACAGTCCGCTTCGCGCCGACCAACTTGAGGATTTCGATGCGCTGATCCTCCTCGCCCATCGTTTCGATGCCACGAGTGTCCCCAGGAGCGGCCGCCTGGCCGTCGTTGCCCGCTTCGGGGTCGGCTACGACACTGTCGACGTTGAGGCATGCACCGCAGCCGGTATTGCCTTGGTTATCACGCCCGATGGCGTGCGACGGCCCGTCGCCGTATCCGTCGTCACCTTCATGCTGGCGCTGACCGGCAAGCTGCTGACAAAGGACGCGCTCACCCGCAAAGGGTCTGTTGGTTTTGAGAAGCGCTCCGAACATATGGGGGTCGGCCTCGTCGGGCGTACGCTTGGGTCGCTGGGCATCGGCAACATCGGTGCCGAGGTCTTCCGCTTGGCGAAGCCCTTTGACATGCAATTCATTGCCCATGACCCGTTTGCCGACAAGGGGGTCGCTGCCGACCTGGGCGTCGAGCTGGTAGGGCTGGAGGATCTGTTTCGCCGCGCCGACGTGCTGTCGGTGAGTTGCCCCCTGTCGTCCCAGACCCACCACATCGTCAATGCCGAGCGGATCGCCCTGATGAAGCCGACAGCTTACCTGATCAACACCGCGCGCGGCCCGATCGTCGACCAGAAAGCTCTGACGCAAGCACTGCAGGAGCGCCGCATCGCCGGCGCCGGTCTCGACGTGCTGGAACAAGAGCCTCCCGACGCAGACGATGCGATCCTCAAACTCGACAATGTCATCCTGGCGCCGCACGCGCTTTGCTGGACCGACCAGTGCTTTGCCGGCAACGGTGCCGCGGACGTCAAAGCGGTAATGGAGGTGCAGCGCGGTCGCGAGCCGCGCGGCGTGGTCAATCGCGAGGTGCTTTCGAGCGAGCTGTGGAAGACCAGGCTGTCTGGGCTCGCCGCCCGCTTTGGAACCTAGGAGGACACTGATTTTCGGCGCGCCGCCGCGGCCTGTTTGCGGCGACCTTACGGGAGGAAATGCTTGACCGCTGCGCCGGCGGACGAGTGAAGCAAAAGGAAAATGGGAGGACCAAGCACTATGAACGATCGTGAAAAACGTGACTTTCAGGCAGGTCTCGAAGCAGAGGTCGACGCCTTCATGCGCGGCGAAACCACCCGCCGAACTTTCATCACCCGCTTCGGTCAGATGACCGGCATGTTGGCCGTGTCCGGCCCGCTGCTGGGGATGATGACCGATTGGGCGCTGGCGCAGCAAACATTGGAATTGGCGGACGGCACGTCGCCGCTCGGCCAGGCGCAGGCCGCAGCCCTGAAAGCATCGAAGGAAGGGCCTGCGGACGGTTCCGCCTTTCGCGCGGCGGAGGCGGCCAAGGCGCATTCGGGCGTCACCCTCAACATGACCTACGAGGCTGGCCTGCAGGCACTCGACCCGCGCAATTTCAGCGGGCCGATGTGGGAGCAGCTTACCGGGATGAAGTCGAATGTCGTCGAGCTGTCGAACCCGGACCAGTACTCCAAGGCGGTCGCCGAGCACATCGCCGGCTCGGGTGCCTATGACGTCCTCGACATCTCGCCGGCCTGGACGCCGTCGCTTGCCGATGGCGGCGTCATCGCCCCGCTAGACGACTACATCGCCAAATACATGAACCCGGCAGACCTGGAGGACTATCATCCCCTGTACAAGGCGCTGCCGACCTACAAGGGCAAGATCTGGGGGTTCTTCGACGACGGCGACATGTTCGCTCTCTACTACCGCAAGGACATTTTCGAGGATCCGAAAATGATGGAGGCTTACCAGGCGAAGTTCAACACCAAGCTTGGACCGCCCAAGACATGGGAAGAATATGCCCAGATCGCCCAGTTCATCACCGACCAGATGGCGCCAAAGGTCTATGGCGCGGGACATTTCCGCAAGGCGGGCAGCCCCGGCAATCAGTTCGACTTTCTGCAGCAGTACCGGGCCAACGGCGGAAAACTCTTCGGCGACGACATGAAGGCAGGTTTGGTTTCGGATGCCGGCGTCAAGACGCTGACAAACATGCTCGCCGCAAACAAGGCCTCGATCCCCGGCAACAACGAGCTCGACGCCGTCTCCTTGTGGGCGGCTTTCCTGACCGGCAAAGTCGCGATGATCTATTCCTGGCCTCCTAGCGGCCGTATGGCGGCGAACTATTCGCAGTCGGCCACGGCAATCAACTTCATTCCGCAGTCCCAAATCGCCGGCAAGGTCGGCTATGCCGTGGTTCCGGGAAATCCGGAACATGCCACCGGCTACAACAAGGCACTGTCGGCCGACTCGCCCAACCCTGAGGCGGCGTATCTGTTCATGCAGTGGGTATGCTCGCCACCCGTCTCGCTGGCACGTTGCATGCTGCCCTACGCGCTACGCGACCCGTACCGCATCTCGCACTTCAAGTCCGAGCTCTACGGCGCGCTCTTCCCGAGTGCCAAGGAGTACCTTGCCAACCTCAACAACTCGGCAAACGTCGGTCTGCTCGACCCGATCATGCCAGGCGCGCAGGACTACTTCTTGAGCATCGATCGCATGTGCACGGCGGTGTGGGCTGGTGCGGATCCGAAGGCGTCGCTTGAAACGGCGGCCGCCGAGTGGAACGAGACGACCGACCGACTGGGTGTGGATTCGCAGAAGGGCTTCTACACCGAGTTCTTGAAACTGCCTGGCGCCACCGCCGACAACACGGTGGAAAAACTTGGCATGGCGGTCACCCTCTGAAGGGAGGCGGACTCTCTGGAGCAATTGGTGTTGCGGGCGCTTGGCTCGCAACACCCCCCGCTAAGCGGCGATTGGATACGCCTATGCAGCCCACAGCCACGATCCGCCATTTGAAGGCCGCCGGCGCACCGCCCCGGCTGTCTGCCTTTGCCCAATGGGCTGACCGTCATTTCAAGTGGCTGCTGGTCGCCCCCGCTGTGCTGCTGATATTGGCACTGTCGATCTATCCGCTTCTGTTCTCGCTGGTGGTATCCTTCATCAACTACGACTTCCAGGTGCCGGGCCACGCCTTTGTCGGATTGAAGAACTTCGAGCGGGTCGTGTTCGATCCCGTAGCACGTTGGTCGCTGTTGCTGACAGCATCGCTGTCGGGCATCAGCGTCGCTATAGAGTTCGTTCTCGGCCTCCTGGTGGCGCTGACAATGGTGCGCAGCTTTCCGGGCCGCGGTGTGATCATGTCGATCCTGATCGTGCCGCTGTTCATCAGCCCGGTCATCGTTGGCCAAGCCTGGACGCTGCTCTTACAGCGGCCTTTTGGACCGACCAACTATGTCCTGACGCAACTATTGGGGCAGGAGGTTACGATCGGCTGGATGACGGAGCGCCCGTGGCTCTACGTCTCGCTGATCATCGCCGATGTCTGGCAGTGGACGCCGTTCATGTTCGTCATCCTGCTCGCCGGGCTGACCGCAATCCCACCCAATCTCTATGAGGCGGCAGAACTCGACGGCGTCAACGCCTGGCAGGTTTTTTGGGCGATCACGCTCCCGCATCTCGGGTCGATGATGCTGCTGGCGCTGACCTTCCGTCTGCTCGACGCAATCCGTATGTTCGATACCATTTTCATCATGACAGGGGGTGGCCCAGGAACACAAACCTACACGGCCTCCTATTATCTTTATACCATAGGCTTCACGCAGTTTCATCTGTCGCAGGCAACAGCAGGAAGTTGGCTGTTCCTGATCTTTACGGCGCTCATCGTGACGTTGCTGGTGCGTCGGCTCTTGAAGGTGGAACCGGTCTGATGGCCGCCGTCGCGCCCGCCCGCCGCAGGAAACGCCGGTCGTTGCCGATCGGCCGAATTCTGCTGCTGGGGTTCTTCCTGGTGTTCGTGCTCTGGCCGCTCTACTGGATGTTCAACACCTCCATCAAGCCCAGCGACGACTACCTCACCGTACCGCCTGTCTGGTTCCCCGCCGCTCCGACGCTTGTCCACTACAAAGCTGCGCTGTTCGCCTATCGTGGTCTGGACGGGCTCATCAACAGCCTGATTATTTCGCTTTCGGCCACGGTGCTTTCGGCGCTGCTCGGCACGCTGATGGCCTATAGCCTGGCGCGCTACGACACCGGCGGCAAGCATCTGTCTTTCTGGGTGCTGTCGCAGCGCTTTTTGCCGCCGATCGGGATCGTGCTGCCGGTGTTCCTGATCTATCGCCAGGTCGGGCTCTACGACACTCATGTCGGCCTGATCATCGCCTATACGGTCTTCACGCTGCCGGTCTCGGTGTGGATGATGTTCGCCTATTTCCGCGGCATGCCGAAGTCGATGGAGGAGGCGGCCCTCGTCGATGGCTGCACGAGATGGGAGGCGTTCTGGCGCGTTGCCGTGCCGCTCGCAGCACCGGGCATCGTCGCGGCGGCTGTCTTCGCCTTCATTGCATGCTGGACGGAGTTCTTCTTCGCTCTGATCTTGACCAGCCGAACTGCCTTTACACTGCCAACGGTCTTCCGCGCCTTCATCGGCTTCCAGGGCGCGCAATATGGCGAAGCCGCGGCCCTTGCCATCGTCTCCCTTGTGCCATCGATCGCCCTTGGGGTCCTTGCTCAACGTCATCTGGTGCGCGGGCTGACGCTCGGCGCCGTTCGCGGTTAGGAAAGCTCCCGCATGGCCGAAGTCAAAATTACCGGCTTGCACAAGCGCTACGGCGCGTTCCATGCCGTGCGCGGGATCGACCTGGACATTCGCGACGGCCAGTTCACCGTTCTGGTTGGACCGTCCGGCTGCGGCAAGTCCACGCTGCTCCGGACCATCGCCGGCCTGGAGGAGATATCGGAAGGCACGATCGAGATCGGCGGCGAGGTGGTCAATGATTTCCGGCCGCGCGATCGCGACGTGGCAATGGTGTTTCAAGATTATGCGCTCTATCCGCATATGAGCGTGGCCAAGAACATTGGCTTCGGCCTCAAGGCTCGCAAGATGCCGAAGCCAGAGGTCGAGGTGCGCGTGGCCGAGGCGGCACGCATGCTTGGCATCACTCCCTTGCTGGGGCGTTTTCCGCGCCAATTATCCGGCGGCCAGCGCCAGCGCGTCGCCATCGGCCGCGCCATAGTCCGCAACCCGCGCATCTTTTTGTTCGACGAGCCGCTGTCCAACCTCGACGCACAGCTTCGCGACGAAATGCGCGGCGAAATCAAACGCCTTCACCAGGACATTGCGACAACGATGATCTACGTCACCCATGACCAGATCGAAGCGATGACGTTGGCTGACCGCATCGTGCTGATGCGCGACGGGTTGATAGAGCAGCAGGGCGCGCCACTCGAGTTGTTCGAGCACCCGGCCTCAACGTTCGTCGCTGGGTTCCTGGGTTCGCCGCGGATGAGCTTCCTGCCAGGTACCCTTGCCTTGGACGCAGGCGCCGCTGCCATCCGGCTCGCGGATGCACTGCTGCCTTTAGCGCGCGGCAGGGGGCTGAAGGGCGTCGCGGACGGACAGCAGGTGCTGCTCGGGTTGAGGCCAGAACACCTCACTCGTGCGCACACTGCAACGCCGGAGCAGGGCACGTTTCGCTATGAGGCAACGATCGACCTGCTGCAGCCGACCGGCTCGCGCAGTTACGCGACATTCCGACTGGCCGGCGCGCCGGTGATGGCTGAGCTGCAGGCGCACGATGTCAGCCGTCCGGGCGAGAAGCTTGCGATCGACATCAACATGAACCGGGCCTCGATCTTCGACGCCACGACGGAGCGCGCAATTTGACCTCGGCAGCTTCCCTGGCAGTCCGCTTGTGTGGCACCGAAGAGCTCGAGGCACCGCTGCGCACGCTGCGCGCCGGATCCTTGTCGGTCGCGTTCGACAATGGGGCGTTGCGTTACATCCACGTTGGGACGATCGAGGTCTTGCGCGGAATCTCGTTTCTTGTACGGGACGAAAACTGGGGAACATGTACCACCGTTCTCGATGATCTGCGGATCGACGAGAGGCCGGATGCGTTCGCCATTGAATACCGTGCAACATGTGCTGCAACATCCGGCCGCCTGATTTACCGGGCGCGCGTCTCAGGCCGTGGCGATGGTGCGCTGTCGTTTGTGGCGGAGGCAGAGCCCGAGACCGACCTTTTGACGAATCGGACCGGCTTCGTCGTCCTTCATCCGATCGAGGGCTTAGCCGGCAAGCCGATAAAGGTGCTGCATGAGGATGGTCACGACGAGCTATCGTTCTTGCCGGACCACATCGATCCAAAATGTCCGTTCACCGACATCCGGGCGTTGTCGCACGAGATCGCGCCTGGGATCTGGGCGACATGCACCATGGAGGGTGATGCCTTTGAGATGGAGGACCAACGCAATTGGTCTGACGCCTCGTATAAAACATATGTCCGCCCTCTGCGTCGCCCGTGGCCTTACAGACTGCCCAGGGGCCAGAAATTCACGCAGGCCGTCCGGCTTCACGTGTCAGGAACGCTCCCTGCCGGGACGTCTGAAAATCGCAATCCACTCATCAACCTGACGATCGGCGGACCGGTCGGCCGAGTGCCCCGCACTGGCGTCGGCGTCGCCGCCGACGAGGCAAAGCACGCGCTCGAAACCCCCGAGCTCCTACGACGAATGGCTCCCCAGTGGATGGTCTGCCAGGTCGATCTCCGGATCGCACACGGCCAGGACGAACTAGAAAGCTACGCCGCGCTCGCACGGCTGACCGGCGCTGGAGTGGTCCTCGAGATTATCACCAAGGGCACGCGCGATCCATTCGGCGAATTGGCGCCGGTCGCGGATGCTGTCCACTCACTCGGCCTCAAACTAGAAGCTGTCTCCGTCTTTCCGGCGCAGGACATGACATCCGTACAGCCGGGAGCACCGTGGCCGACTATGCCCAGCTTCCACGAAAGCTACTCCGCCGCTCGCCGGGCTTTCCCGGGCATCGCGCTGGGCGGCGGCATGGCCGCTTACTTCACCGAACTCAACCGCAAGCGTCCGCCAGCCGAAGCGCTCGACTACGTGACCTTCACCACCTGTCCAAGCGTGCACGCCGCAGATGATGTCTCGGTGATGGAGACACTTCAGGCAATCCCCCATCTAATCCGCTCCGCGCATGCTTTCATGGGGGAACGCTTGCCACTGCGTATCGGTCCCATCCAGCTCGGCTGCCGTGAGAACCCATACGGAAAATCCACTGCGCCGAATGAAGCGAACGCTCGCGTCTGTCTATCGCGCATTGATCCTCGTCAGCGCGGGCTGTTCAATGCGGCTTGGACTGTCGGATATTTCGCGGCCTGCGCTCGCGAAGGAATCGAGGCCGTCGCGTTCGGTGACTTCGCCGGCCCCTTTGGCCAAATCCATAGGAAGGCTGATTTCGTGCAGCCATGGTATGACCAGCAGGATGGCCCAACGGTCTATCCCGCTTTCCATGTCTTGGCTGGTCTCTCAAAGCTCGGCGGAGCCACCTTGCTGTCCGTACGAACTTCCGGCGCTGACGGCGTCGCCACGATCGCGGCTGAACAAGATCGCCGCGTGACCCTGTGGGTCGCTAACCTTACCGCCAAGACGCAATCTGTGCGGCTTTCGGATTCGCCGAGCAGCGCCCGCATTGCTCTTCTCGGCGCCGAGCAGTTCGAGCGGGCGGCAACCGATCCCGACTTCATGGAAAGTTCCGCAAGACCGCTGGATGATCAAAGCATCTCGCTTGGCGCCTACGCCGTCGCGCGAGTCGACCTCGATCGATCGTCTTAGGCCTAGCCGATGTTCGCTGTTTGGCCAAACCCCCGTAAAGATGAGGGTGGTAGTTCCATACTCTAAGGCAGCGCGTGGAATCCATCTCGCTTATACGTTGTACTATCGCGACGGCGACCAGGCTCGCCAGGTTCCGCCTGCCGAGACGCCAAGTTTTGAGGCCGCTCGCGCCGAAGCGATCCGTTGCGGAATCGGCCTGTTGGCTGATCTGGGCGATGACGATATGACCGGATGGTTAGTGCGCATGCGCGATCAGGCAGGCAACGAGCTTTGCACGATCAACGTCTGCGAGGCCGAAGCCGCACCGCAAACGGAAACAAGCCGGTTAGGCAGCACCGCTCACGTCTGTGTCGATATGCCGGCCCTTATTCAATTAGATCGTCGCCGGTCGGAACTTTTGTGATGTTGAGCCCTTGTCCATTGAACAGTGGAGGTACCAATGGCTAACCTGGGAAAATTGGCGATCGCGATGCTCGGCGTCTTGGCATACCAAAATCGCGACAAGATCGGCGACATGATCCGTGGAGCGGGCGATCGCAACCCAAATGATCCGCAAGGCGGGATTCTGGATCAGCTTTCAAAAGGCGTTTCGGGGACCGCGCTTGGCGATATTCTCGACCGGTTCAGAGGGGCAGGCGCCGGATCGAAGGTCGATTCGTGGGTAGGCACCGGGCCGAACGAGCCGATCCAGCCAAGCGAGGTGGAAGCAGCCATAGACGAAGACACCCTGACTTCCCTCTCGATGCAGACCGGCCTATCGCGCGAGGAGCTCATAAGCCGGATCACGCGAGATTTGCCTGAGGCCGTCAGCAAGATGACGCCTACTGGTGAATTGCCCGTTGAGGCGCCGAAAAGCTCCGGTGAGACGACCTTGCTCGACGACGTGCCATCGCACAGGACGCAAGCGAATTCAGGCGGTCAAAGCGATATCTAAGGTGACGGCTATCCATCAGGGAGAGATACTAAATCGTACTGGCGCGCGAGTTGGCATGATCGGGCAGGGCGGTCACGATGGTCATACAGCAAACGTACTTGCCGAGTTGGATCTATTGGCCGCGCTACTCGATTCCCGCTGGCGCATTCCAGGCACATCAATTCGTTTTGGACTGGATGCGCTCGTAGGTCTGGTTCCCGTACTCGGAGATGCGGCGACGGGCATTGTCTCGGCCTACATCGTCTTGCGAGCTCGAAACGTCGGTGCCGGAAATGGGTTGGTCGCCCGCATGCTAGGCAACGTGCTGCTGGATACGCTCGTAGGAAGTGTCCCAATTCTCGGCTCGATCTTCGACGTCTATTTTAAGGCGAACAATCGCAACATCACTCTGCTGCGCCGTCACATCAACAAGTGAGGCGGATAACCAATCGTCGCGATGCAATTCTTCTAAAAGGCTCGGAACCGACAGGGGCGCTGGGGCTTGAGTCGCGATTCCTGGAGTCGCGAGCATATGACCAGTGCCATTGACCGGCTTTCGTTCATCGAGTTCCAATCGCCCACACTGGTCGAGAAAGCTCCCGAAGGCGGAGATTGGCTTCACGAGATCAAATATGACGGCTACAGGACGCAGCTGGTCGTTGAAGGCGGAAAGGCGCGAGCATTCACGCGTCGCGGCTACGATTGGTCCCACCGTTACAAGAGGATTGTTCAGGCCGCGGCAAGCCTGCCGGTCAAATCCGCTATCATCGATGGTGAAGCTGTCGTCCTGGGCGACACCGGCCTGCCGGACTATCAAGCCCTGGAACGTGAGCTGGGCAACCCAAGTTCGCTGCGGATGACTCTCTACGCTTTCGACCTCCTGTACCTCGATGGCCGTGATCTACGGGAACAACCGTTAGTGAAGCGCAAGGCTGCGCTGAAGAAGCTGCTGACCGAAACCGAGCCAACCCTGACTTATGCCGAGCATCTGGAGGTGAACGGCAAGGATATGTTCGACCATGCCTGCCGGATGGGCATAGAGGGAATCGTATCCAAGCGAGCGGATGCTCACTACCGCTCGGGCGTCCAGACCAGTTGGGTCAAGGTCAAATGTGTCAAGAGCGACACTTTTCCAATCGTGGCTTTCGTCGAGAAACTTGGCGCGCAGCCGCGCCGCATCGCATCGTTGTACATCGGCAGGCGAGAGGGCGACCGGCTGCTTTATGCCGGGAAGGCCCAGACCGGCTATACGCTGGACGCAGCTCGGCGCGTTAGGGAGCGGCTTGATCCGCTTGTAATCGCCAAGTCACCGCTGTCGGAGCCGATCAAGAAGCCCAAGGCGACATGGGTCGAACCAGACGTTCTTGCCGAGGTGCAATTCAGTGGCGTGTCGGACCGGGGCATCTTGCGTGAGGCGGTCTTCAAGGGACTCCGCGAGGACCTTCAGGCAATCCCGCCCAAGCCTCCATCGCCGTCCAAGCGGAGGTCGGAAGGACAACACGGCGTCCCGCGCGAGAACATTCTCCAGCTGCTACCCGATGCGGTTGCACCTTCCAAGGAAGAGTTGGCAGACTATTGGCGGCGGGTCGCTGATCAAGCTCTAGTTCATCTCGTTCGGCGACCGCTGAAGCTGGTCCGCCACGCCTCTGGCGCAACCTTCTACCACAAGGGACCGCTACCTCGGATACCGTCGTCCGTGCACCAGCTCCGCGTTCAAAAGCGCGAAGGCGGCGAAGGCATTCGGGTATGGATAGATGACATGGATGGTCTGCTTGGCTTGGTCGAGATGGATGCCGTTGAGCTTCATCCTTGGAACGCGACGATTGAAGACATCGAACATCCGGACCGGCTCGTCGTCGACCTCGATCCCGGAGAAGGCGTGCCATGGGACGCTGTGATCGAGGCCACGCTGGCGCTACGGGGCATCTTGGAAGCGGCAGGCTTGGAGAGCTGGCCAAAGGTCACTGGCGGCAAAGGCATCCACTTGATGGCCCCGCTCGTTGCGAAGATGACCCATGACAGCGCCCGGAAACTGGCCAAGTCGCTCGCCCACCGTCTGGTTGATACCGATCCTGACCGATACCTGTTGTCAGCTGACCCCGCAGCCCGAGGAGGCCGGATCTTTCTCGACTATCTCCGCAACGGACGGGGCAATACCGCAATAGGCGCTTTTTCCCCGCGAGCGCGGCCCGGCTTCCCAATTGCCCACCCGGTCACATGGAAGCAAGTCGAGGCGGGCATCCGGCCAGACGTTTTCACGCTCGCGCAGCCTTTCAGACCCGCTCGTCGAAAAGCCGCGTGATGCGTCGCGACCATCAGCCGATATCAGCCCGTTTTCTTGCCTCGCGTTCGAGCCTCTTCCGGTCGTTGCCGTGTTCTCTGATTAGCTCGCGGACCTGTTCTGGCGTGATACGATGCTGTTTGGCGAAATAGCGAACCTCATAATCTTCATCGACTGATACACGATTGCGATCTCGAAAATCACGCTTGCTCTTATCGTCTGCCATTATCTTTCCTCCTGATCAGAGAAACAACGACCGACGTTGTATGTTCCCGGCGCCTCACTTCGGCCGCCAGAGGCGCGGGCTGTCCGACCGTACTGGGGCCGCAGGCATTGCGAAGGTGATCTGGCGAAAGTTGGTTGGCCAAAGGCGAGGGTGATTTCGTTTGCTGTTCGGGATAGCCTGACCGTCGATCGAGCCTGCCTGCGGGCCTCTTGGTTTTTTACGACGCCAGTCGGAACTCAGACGGGTCGCGGATGATTCAGATGCGCATCCGGGCTATCAACGAGGATCGTGAGCAAAATGGCGGGGGGTGACCACGAAGGCGACAAAACTGCGCTCCGGGAGCCCAAAGTTTCGTCTAGGACGCATGACCCGGGTCACAGCGCCGCGGCACGAGTTCGACTTCATCACCAAGGTCGGCCGCATAGACCACGCCGGAGCTCTCGCAATGTTGCAGAGGCATATGGGAGATATAGAGGCGGTCTTTTTCGGAACTGATGTTTTGGCTAAAGCGCTAGACCAGCCTGCCGAGTGACGCTCAGTTAATCCCTATCGCGGCGCCCAGCCAGCCTTTCCGTTGCCGCTCAGTAAGCCGGCACAAGGCGCGTGTTTCGCAACGGCAAGGCCATGGTGAACTGCAAGCCGTCACGATGGTAGTTCAATTCGATCTTGGCGTTGCATTGCACGGTCACCACTTTTTCCAGAAGTGTCGTGCCAAACCCCCGGCGACTGGGCTGCTCGACTTTCGGCCCATCTCGTTCCCGCCAGTCAAGATTGACGATCTGTGTATCGCCGGACCCGCCTAACGACCAGCGGACATCAAGGCGGCCTCCCGTTTGCGAAAGCGCGCCAAACTTCGACGAATTGGAGGCCAGTTCGTGGAAAGCCATCCCGACAGGGACCGCAATGTCGGCGACTAGCGCTACGTTCGGGCCTTCCATAACGATACGCGGCCTGTCGCGCGTCTCATAGTGGTCAAGCTCGCTTTCGAGCAGCTTGTGCAGCGAGGCAGTCTGCCAATAATCGTCGGTAAGCATCGAATGGGTCTGGGCCAGGGAAACGAGCCTGGCTGAAAAATCGCGTACGAAATCATCGACGTTGCCGCTCGACTTGGCCGTCGCGCCCATCATGGCGCGAACGTTGGCCAGCGTGTTCTTGACGCGGTGATGCAGCTCGCGGATGAGCAATTTCTGCCGATCGGCGACCTCCCGCTTCTGTTCGATGTAGGACTGGACCTCGCGCTGGCGGGCGCGGGCACGCAAGGCGGAGCGCACCGAGTTGGCGAGGCTCGAAGCCAGAAATGGCCGTTCAAGCACGATCAGATAGCGGTCCAGAAATGCCATCCGCGCGTCGACTTCGTTCCCCCGCATCGTCAGAAGCACGATCGGAAAATCCGACCATGCGGGTTGGGCTTCAAGCCAGGCCGCAAACTGCGTTCGATCGGAACTGAGCAGGGCCTCCTCGGCCACGACAAGGCACTGAGCCTCGTCGAGAAGCGGCACTGCCTCTTCCAAGCTGCCGCACACACGCGAGGCAATCTGGTTTGTAGCCAGGATGGAGGCCGCGATCCTCGCGTCACGGCCAAGCGGCGCCAGCACGAGAACGGCGGGGCTGGACGACATCATAACGCCTTGTCCCTCAGAAGGTCTGTCTGCTTGCCTTCAAATTCCGGAGATCCCATCAGGATGCCGCGGAATTGTTCCAGTGGCTCACCTATGGCCACGCCGTTACCGCCGATTTTAAACTCACGAATCGTCTCTTCGTGGGGGCCGACACGTTTCTTGACAACCGAAATCGCGCGTCTCAACTGACCTGCGTTCTCGAAGAAGCGCAGAAGCATGATGGAATCGCAGAGATAGGTCATGTCGACCGGCGCTGCCGTTTGCCCAAACAGCCCGTGATTGGCCAACAGCAGGATCGTCGCCACTGCCTTCTGATTGAGATAGGTGAGGATCTCGTGCATCTGAAGCACCAGATGTTGTTCTTCGGACATGGCATTGAGATAGCCAGTTAGGCTGTCGATCACGACGATCCGCACATTGGATTCTTCGACGGCCGCTTGGATGCGCGAAGACAATTCGCCTGGTGAAAGCTCAGCCGGATTGACAGATTCAAGCATCAGCGTGCCGTCCTCGGCAAACGGCTCCAGGTCCATGCCGAGCCCGGCGGCGCGCGCCAAGAAGATGCGCTTTGTCTCGTCAAACAACAGCACCAGCACACGCTCGCCACGCTCGAGTGCGGCATAGCAATAGGTGCAGGCAATTGTAGACTTGCCAACGCCAGACGGCCCCATCAGCATCGTGCTGGTACCACGGGCCAGCCCGCCGCCAAGCAGGGTGTCGATCCGGTTGTTGCTCATGGCCGGCGTATCATGCTCGGCCACCTCATGCTCGGCTGCAACGAGCCGCGGATAGGCGATAACGCCGCCTGGGCGAATGACGAAATCGTGAAAGCCGCCCCGGATCTGCACGCCGCGCATTTTGATCACGCGTAGCCGCCGACGCTCTCCACCATAGACGGGCGACAGCTGCTCCATCCGAATGACGCCGTGACTGATCGAATGCAAATTGAGGTCATCCTGCTCAGCGGTCAGGTCGTCGAGCATAAGCACCGTCACATTGTTGAGCATGAAGAAGCTCTTCAATGCCAACACCTGGCGCCGATACCGCAGTGACCCTTGCGATAAAAGTCGAATTTCAGAGAGCGAATCGAACACCACGCGATCGGGCCTGACGCGTCCGATCTCGACCATGGCAGACTGCACGGTTTCGCCGAGTTCCAATTCCGAGGAATGGATCAATGTCTGTAGCTGCGCAGGATCGAAACTGAGCTCCGGCGGCACAAGTTCAAGAATTTGCACCCCCTTCAGATCCCAGCCGTGACGGCCAGCAACCGAGAGCAGTTCGCGCTTGCTTTCTGACAAAGTGATGTAAAGGCATGTCTCGCCATTCTTGGCGCCCTCGATCAAAAACTGGAGGCCAAGAGTGGTTTTTCCAGAACCTGGTTTCCCTTCGATGAGATGGGAGCGGTTCCTGGCGTAGCCGCCACGAAGAATGTAGTCGAGGCCGCTAACTCCAGTTGTGATCGCCGAGGCGTCGTCTCTGTCCAACTAATCCCCCAATGTAATTTCGAGAACCAGATAACGACGGGCACCTTTCGCGGTTCCACGTCTCTCGGTGAGCGCCCTTGTCGTGAGACTCACGAAAAGGCGACAAGAAACGCGGCAAAAAAGGGCGCCGTACCTCTCGGAGCCCTTTTTCAAGTTCAGTTTGGAACCGGCGACCTACCAGCCTTGCCGGCCATACCAGTCATCGATGTCGCGCCGGGCGCGGTCCTTCTCAATGCCGTAGCGCTCCTGAATCTTGCCTTCCAACTGATCGCGGTTACCGGCAATACGGTCCAGATCATCGTCTGTGAGTTTGCCCCACTGTTCCTTGACCTTGCCCTTTACCTGCTTCCAATTGCCTTCGACACGGTTCCAGTCCATGGCACCTATCCTTGTTTGTTTCGGACTGAGAAAAACGCCGTAACGCTACCGGAGTTCCCGTCAAGTTTGAGCAGATCGACCGATCGAAGCGTGGCGAGGTAGGCGGCCCCGAAGCAACCCGCTCTGGAACGCGATGATGGCTTGCCGCGCCGGCTGTGTTCTCCACACTCTTGGCCACAGTCGCTCGCGAGACCAGCTTCGTTGGACAAACAGCGACAGGGATAGCGTGAAGCCAACTATGCTGCGTTGGTCATCCAAGCCTGGCGTCAGATACTAATTCTTGCTGTCGGGAGCCATGTTCCCTGCGGCTTTTGCCCTGAAGCGCCTTACCCGGCTGCGTGTGCCGCAGCTCTCATCCGAGCACCACCGCCTGCGCCCGCCACGTGAGGTGTCGATGAAAAGCCAACCGCAGTTCGGCCCGGTGCACTCGCGCACGCGGCGGCGGTCATTCCTGGACACCAAAAACTCGGCTGTCTCAAAGGCCACGCGGTGGCCGATCGTGTTCAGACTGGCTGCGTCGGTCCACTGCCAAGCGAGGCGGTCGCCGGACGGGAAAAGCGAGCGCTTCGGCAGGGCTAGGGCGACTGCATCGCGCACGATTTGCAAGGCATCGTCCGGCACCCGGGCGCCTGCCGCCTCGGCCTGGAGAGCCGCGTAAACGGCCTCGCGCAAAATCTTGGCCTTTTCCAATGCCGCCTCCGCAAGGAGCGGGCGGGCGGAAGCCTCCGCGAGCAGTGCTCGTGCCTCATCGACGTCGATCAAATCGGCACGTCCAGCCCAGACGACCAGGTCGGCATAGGTCTGTAAGAGGTCTGGCCCCCACACATCGCGTCGCGCGTCGACCGTGTTGACGAAGTCCAGGCAGGCGTGACCGCCAACCATGCGCATGTCGACGATAGTCTTCGCAAAATCCATCCCGGAAACATCGGTTGGCGGAACCGTATTGGCAAGAGGCCGTTGTAACGAAATAAACGTCTTTTGGCCGTTACGACGAACCAACAACGCCCAGCGAAGGCTGTTTCCGATGAACCGCAACACAGCGACATTTTTGGTTTTATGTGTGATCTGGGGCACCACGTGGATCGGTATCAAGGCAGGGATCGCCACCGTGCCGCCTCTGATGTTCGCAGGCACGCGTTTTACAGTAGCCGGCTTGCTGATCCTCAGTGCGACGCGCCTAAGGGGCGCTGCTCTACCACGGGTGGCCAAAAGGAGTTGGCCGCGCCTTTTCGTTGTTACGTTGTTCATGATTCCGCTTTGCTATGGCCCACTCTTTTGGGGCATGCTCTACGTCGATACGGGCACCGCGGCTGTTCTTGAGCTTTCGCTGACCCCCGTCACGCTGCTTGGGTTTGCGTTGCTTCTGGGAGACGAACGCTATGACGGCCGCAGGCTCTTTGCGATTTTGCTCGGTGCGGCCGGTCTGTGCATCCTGTTCGGGCCCGAGGCCTATGCTAGTTGGACACACGCAGACCAGCAGGGCAGGGGGCTCCGGCTGCTGGCGATGACAGCGGTGGCGTCGGCAGCTGTAATCTATGCATGGGGTTCGGTGCTCGCGCGGCCGCTTCTTGAGGTATATTCATCGGACTTCATCGCCGGCTTCACCACCCTTTTCGGGGGCGCATTCCTAATTCTCATCTCACTCGTTGTGGAGCCAGGCGCGGCCGCGGCTCTAAAAGGCGATTGGGGCTGGCCGGCTTGGGTCGGGTGGCTGTTCCTCGTGCTGTTTGGTTCGTTCATAGGCTACACACTCTTTATCCGGCTCCTGCACGAAATCGGCGCCTCGCGCGCCGGAGCATTTGCCTTCGTCTCACCCGTGATTGCCGTCGTGCTTGGCATCATCACCTACGGCGAGGAGGTTAGCCTGATCGACATCATCGGCATGGCTATCATGCTCTTCGCAGCGTTTCTTGCGCTACGCGAGCGCAAACAGGAAACATCATCCGCTTCCCCGCCGTTGATTCCACGCTCCGCGCGGGCCGATGGCAGAATATGAAAGACGGCGCGCGCATCCAGCCGCCAATCAGCCTTGAGATGGAAAAGCACAAGGTTCGCGTCTATGCGAAAAGAGGGCTTTCCCGGCAGCGTATCCCGCCTACACCGGCGGCGAGGAAAGCTCCAGCTCATATGAAAACACTAGTCGGCGAGGGATTTTGCCGAGTTGCTGTCAAGATTGCAGGCGGGATTTGAGGAAAAAATCGCGAGGCTGCAATCAGCGACCTATTCGTTCCGATCGCGATGCAGGCTATCCGCCAACGCGTCGACAAAGTGTCAGCCGCATCGCTTCAGTTCCGCCACCTGAACGCCGAGACGGAATGCCTGACCATCGGCATAAGAACGTGCATAGCTTTCTGCTTCGAACGGAAACGTCAGGGTGCTGCCGTAGGCGGTGACGCGGACCGTCCACTTCTTGTCGCGAACGAGTTCGACCGAATTGTCGGGCGACGTCATGATTTCCTCCGGCACCAGCAAGGCGAAGGCACGGATAACGTCGCAAAGGTCGTTTGAATGCAAACAATCCGACACGCTCATGTCGCTTGTTCTATACGCCCAGACTTTCTCTCGATTAGAGCAGCGCCCGGCTGCAATGTCGGTCGCGTTAAGTCCCCTAGCTGCCAAGACCTTTCCCATTGGGTCGGTCCCCTTGCGGCCTCACGCAGCGACCTTTCTGAACCCAATCGCCGAGATCGTCAGCCCGCAGTGTCTTCGAGAGAATAGCCGGCAAGCCGCAGGGTGCGAATGGCAACTCTGCGACGACTGCTTCAACAACTTTCGCGACTGGCTCATGTGAACGTCGACCACCTGGGCGCTCACACTGGCTTTCTGCGAGCAGCCAGCTGCGATGAATTCATCACGGCTGATCACCTTTCAGGATTGTCGAGCATGTGGCGCAGCAACTTGAACTCGATCGGCCCAAGAGGAATCTCCCCGGTGCTGCAAACACGGTGGCATCGAGCTCCATCTCGACGTCGCGATATGTCAGTGGTCTGCGCTTCTGCGCCAATTTCGTGACGGTAGCCCAATCGCGAGCCTTCGCAGGTGGTCGAGGAGCTATTGCGGCGCAATGGTCTGATGAAGCGTTCGTCGACCCCGGGCTGCAACAGCCTGTGCTGACCTTCAGCACCTGGGGATATCGAGGCGACACAGGGCAGGGATGGTCCGGGCATCCCGCTTCAGCCGGCCGCTCCCGTCGCCAGCTCATTGTCTGGCCGACAGTCCAGCACAATCCCCTCGCGGCAAGACCTATCGCGTCACCGATCGAGCGGGCCAGCTTGCTGCCGAAGCCATCCACCTGCAGAATGTCGCCTAGGAGCAGGTAGAACTCCGCATCCTGCGAGGGAGATGCACCGGCCGCGGCTCCGTCGAACTCAGCGAGGGAAACGGAAGTCAGCTCTTCGCAGCCCAACTTCGAGAGCGTTCCTGGATTGGCCTTGGCACATTTATGAACGGTCGATTCCAATGGCTGTCAAAGAGTACGGCGCGACATTGAGGGCGCCAGCGAACCAGCTCTAAACCGGTCGAGCTAGTAGCCGGGCCGGGTCAATCCGAGACAATTTCGTAGTGAAGAAGCTGGGCTTCGTCGAGTGCCGACTTCACTCCAGGCGAGATGACGCCGGAGCCGAAGAGGATAATATCTTCACGGCGTACGAATACTTCATGGCCGAGTCCCATGGACACAAATGTGCCCGAAGAGCTTCGTTCGAGAAGCCGAGCTCTGCCATTCAATATGGTGAAGGCGGCGTGGCGCCTCGATACCCAGGGCCGCTCGACGATGATGTCGCATTCCGCCGATCTGCCGATTGTCACGGATTCGCCGTTTCGACAGGATCGCAGCTGATCTCTGTAGCGGATGACCATATGAATCTGCCGCGGCAGGACCGAGCGTCTATCTGTAGTGGCGCCATGGCTGGTGATCTGCGTACCGGGGGCCTCATCGTCGCTCCACAGGGTATAGACATCGAAGAACTCTTGCTTCCCCTTCAAGGCCATTTTGTCGAGGAGCCGCAGGCACTTGCGGCTTCTCGGGGAAAGGGCTTCGCAGAAGCTCTGGCTGATCAGCACCTCTCCGGGGTTCGCCGTGGTGGACAACCTTGCGGTGACATTGACAACGTCACCGAATATCGCGCCCCGCGCGCGAATGACCGCCCCGAAATGCAATCCGATGCGGGCGCTCAACGGCCCTTTAGTCAGTTGATGGGTAATTTGGCAGACGGCCCTCAGCGCCATTTCCGGGCTCTCGAAGAGGCTGAGTATGTCATCGCCTTTCGAGTAAATGAAATCACCACGGTGCTTGGCGACAATCTCGCGCATTGTGTCCAGGCAATCCGAGACCTGCTGTAGAGCGGCATCGTCTCCGATCCGCTCATAGAGCGGCGTGCTGCCCACGACATCAGCTAAGAGGACTGCGGCAAGAAGCGTCTCCTGATCCATCGATCTCGTGTCCGACCCGAAAACTCAGCGTGCGTGTATAACACACGAGGTCGCCTGCGACATATCTGCTCGAGCGCCTTTGATCGGGGCGATGCTTCAGGTGATCGTGGCGGACGGACGGGCGTATGCCATTCGTCGGCTTCGTGCCGGCGACATCCAGAACCGTCTTCGCCCCAATCGTTCGCGACTTCGGTGCTATGAGTGGACTTGGTCTTTTTAGGTTCGGAAAGGCTGACCGAGTTGCAACGGGCGACGGCCTTCTCATGCACCATCAACCACGACCCGATCTCGGCCCTCCGACTTCGCACGGAATAGTGCCAGATCGGCGGCTTTGACGAGATCATTCGGGCTCTCGTTCGTATTTGGGACCGGTGGCGACGCCAACGCTGTGCTTTGCGATACGATCACGGATCCATTGATCAGATTTCAGGTATATTCTCTTTGAAGATGACCTGAAGTCGTGGTTGATGCGGTTCATAGTTCAGGTGCCTGACAGAGTGGCTTAAAATGTTGAGCGCTTCCCGCGCCTCGACGCGCGGATTTTGATCTATGACCGCATCGAGCGTCCCATCCAACAAAAGTTCCTTGGTGCCGTCTGTCACCTCGTGGCCGAGAAAGAGAATGTCTTTGGCGCGTCCACGCTCCTTGAGCGCCCGAGCGATGCCGGTGTTGCCGGCGCCGACATTGTAGATCGCGGCAAGATCGGGGTGCCGGTCCAGAAGCGCCGATGCTTCTGAATAAGCCTTCTCTCGGTCATCCAGCATTTCGCGCATCTCGACGATCTTGAGATTGGGCGACTCCTCGGTCAAGATGTGCCGGAATCCCATCTCGCGTTCCTCATGGCCGCGGTAGGACAGCGAACCGGCGAACAGCGCCACCTTGCTTGGGCGTTCCGATCCCATGAAGCGGTTGAGCAGATAGCCGGCCAGCCGCCCCGCGGCGCGGTTGTCGATGCCGATATAGGCCACTCTCGGAACATGCAGGATGTCGGAGGCGATGGTCACCACCTTGACGTCATTGGCCGACAGCGAGCGGATCGCCTCGCGCACCGTTGGATGATCGAGCGCGATCACGCCGACGCCTTGTGTCTGTCCACGCAATTCTTGCAGCAGGCGGGCGAGCCGGTCGGGGTTGAAGCCCTCTATGGTGGCGATGTGGACGTCGAGATCGGGGCGCGCCAAGGCCTGCGCCTCGATGTGTCGATGCAGCATCTTGATGAAGGAATTGGTGCCGGCCGGCAGAGCGAAGTCGAGACGGATGACCTCTCCAGGTGAGGGCCTGGGCGGCGCTCCGTTCGGGCCCTCCGCGATGTAGCCGAGGCGATGCGCCATTTCGAGCACGATCTCACGCGTGCGCGCCCGCACACCGGGCCTGTTGTTCAGCACGCGGTCGACGGTGGCGGCGGAAACGCCGGCTTCCCGGGCTATGTCAGTCAAGGTGGAACGCACCGTCTTTCATCTCCTCAATGCATCAGATCGCACAATGCCGCTAGCCCGTCCGACGGCCACAGCTGCCAGCCATCAGCGATTCTGATGGAAAATGATGTATCCAGCCTTAGCCGATGCGCAAGGAGGTTGGGCTAAATCGCGTCGTGATACGTCCCGTGCTACGAATGCAGATTTCCCATCAAATCGAGGCATTGAGCCGGTGTGTCGACCTTTGCATGACGTATTTTCTCCGCAGTTGCGGTGTTACGATGTATTTTGAGTATTTATGATGTTGACAGCCTTCCGGTGCTGCCGTCAATATCCCTCAGATGGGCTCGTGGAGGAAACATCGGGCCTGAGGGAGGAATTCCAATGTCTGATTTGATCCGCATATCGCGACGCGGCTTGTTGGCGTCCGGAGGAAAGGCGGCGGCGTTCGTGGCTGCGGCTGGTATCGCACCGCAATTCATCCGTCCCGGCCGTGCCGTTGCGGCCGACGCGCTGGCGCCAGGCATGGTAGGCGGCCCCACCGGTTTCGAGGGCGCCGAGCGCTATCAATATGGCGCCGAGACGCCGGAAGGCCGTGCCGTTGAGGCGGCCAAGGCCTTGAAGGGAGCAGGCAAGGCGCCGGCCAAGATCGTGCTTGGCCTGTCGGATGGCTCGATTGGTCAACTCACACAGCCTTTCCCGGCGGGTGCGCCGTCGATCAAGGAGCTGTGGGAAAAGGAAACCGGCATCCAGATTGAGATCGTCGGCCTGCCGAACGGCCAGGAATTCACCAAGACGATGCAGGACATCTCCACCAAGGGTGGGGCCTATGACATCTACTCGACGGAATGGAACCGGCTAGGCGACCTCGCTGAGACCGGCGGCATCGCCAAGCTCGACGACTTCGTCGCCCAGTACAAGCCCGAATGGGACGATCCCAAGACCGGCTATGTCGACGGCGCCAAGGGCGTGTCGCTGCTCAACAAATATCGCGGGTCCAACTATGGCGTGTCGCTGGACGGCGACTTCCAGACCTGGGTCTACCGCACCGACCTGTTCGGCGACGCTGCCGAGCAGAAGGCGTTCAAGGACAAATTCGGCTACGATCTGGCGCCGCCGAAGACCTGGAAGCAGCACAGTGACATCGCGGGCTTCTTCCAGCGCCCCGACAAGGGCCTGTTCGGCTCCACCGACCTGCGCAACCAGGGCTGGGGCTACACCAACTGGTATCAGCGCTATGTCTCGATGGCATCGCCCAACCAGTTCCTGTTCGGCGACGACGGCAAGCCGCTGATCAATTCCGAGCACGGCATTGCCGCCACCAACGAATATGTCGGCTCGCTCGTTCATCACTCGCCGGACGCGATCTCCTGGGGCTGGCCGGAGCAGTATGGAAATTTCGCCAAGGGCGGCGCGGCGATGACCTGCGCCTTCTCGAACCTGCCGAAATTCCTCGACAATGCCGGCAACAAGGATTCCGCCGTCACCGGCAAGATCGGCTCGATGCTGCCGCCCGGCCGCGAAGTCGACGGCAAGCTGATCAGCCGTTCCGTGCTGTGGTTCTCGCTGACCGGCATGGTCTCGTCTCAGTCGAAAAACCAGGAGGTCGCCTACCTTTTGCTGCAGTGGCTGGGCTCCGCCCGCATCTATGCCTGGATGAGCGCCAATCCGGGCGGCTATCTCGATCCGTTCCGGCTCTCGGATTTCTCCGATCCGCTGGTGCGCCAGACCTACCACGCCTACCACATCGACGTGGTGCGCGAGACCGTCGCCCGCACGGTGCCGACGATCAACTATCCCGGCGCCACCGCCTTCCACAACGCATTGGACGAAAACCTGATGGCGTCGCTGACCAAGGCCAAGACAGCGGAACAGGCGATGGCCGACACGGAAGCGGAGTGGAAGAAGATCGCCCGCCGCATCGGCGAGGACAAATTGCTTGAAGCCATAAGGACCAACAAGGAGGCCTGGCCGACTGTTCTCGATCCAATCAGCTGATCCGTCTCCCTGGATCAGCGCTGGAGGGGAGGAGCATCTGTTCCTCCCCGCCGCAGTCAACGCCACCAGCAAAGCAGCCAGATGAAGCGTTCCGTCCCCTTCGAGATATTCCGCTACGCCGCGATCTTCGCGGCGATGGCGGTGACGCTGGTGCCGATCCTTTGGATGGTGTCGATGGCCTTCAAGCCGATCGCCGAATGGTCGGCGACCGGCGCGGACCTGACATGGTGGCCGAAGAACCCGACGCTGGGCAATTTCCAGTTCGTCTTCGGCGAGTCCAACAACAATCTGATCGTGGCGCTCGACCGCACCGCGCTGAAGCCGATCCTGTCGTCGCTGCTGTCTTCGGTGTTCGGCACGGCGATCGCAATGTCGGCGGGCACGGCTGCGGCCTACGGGCTGTCGCGTTTCGGCTCGGGCCAGAACCTGCCGCTGGCGCTGATCCAGCTCAGGCTGTTTCCGCCAATGGCGGTGATGATCCCGGTCATGATCATGTGGGCCTTCCTGAACTTCACCGACAGCTGGTTTGGCCTGGCCCTGATCTACGGCATCGTCACCCTGCCGTTCGCTTTCTGGCTCATGAAGACCTTCTTCGACGACATGCCGCGCGAGATCGAGGAAGCGGCGCTTGTCGAAGGTTGTTCGCGGCTGCGCGTCTTCACGCGCATCACGCTGCCGATGATGCGCGCACCGCTGGCCAGCGCCGCCCTCTTCGTCTTCATCCTCAACTGGTCGGACTATCTGATCGCGCTGCTCCTGACGACGCGTGAATGGGTGACGATCCCCGTCTACATGGCCTCGCTGTCCTCCTCGATGACCGGGCAGCTCTATGGCGCCAAGGCCGCGCTCGGTCTTATGGCCGCGGTGCCGCCGGTCATCATGGGCATTGCCATCCAGCGCCATCTGGTGCGCGGGCTGACGTTCGGCGCGCTCAAGCAATGAGCGCGGTGACCGTGACTGTCTCAAAGGACGCAAAGGCCGCGCTTGGCAAGCCCGCGCTGCGGGACGAGGGAGTGCGGCTGGGATTCCGGCTGACGCTGCCGGCGCAGATCCTGGTGCTCTTCATCTCCGCCTTCCCGCTGCTGATGCAGCTCTACATCAGCGTCACCGACTGGTCGCCCCTCTCCGGCCTGGGCTGGTGGAACGCATGGGAGATGTGGAACAGCTTCGCCAACTACACCGACCTTGCCGCCGATGCGCGCTTCTGGAGCGCGCTGAGGCGCACGGCTATCGTCATGGTCGTGTGCGTGCCTGTCGAATTCCTGCTTGGCCTGGCATTGGCGACGCTGTTCGCGGACGATTTTCCGGGCAAGCGGGTCTTCTATTCGATCCTGCTGATGCCGATGATGGTGGTTCCGGCGGTGGCCGGCTACATGTTCTTCATGCTGTTCCAGTCGGGCGGGCCGCTGAACGACATCCTGTCGGCACTCAGCGGTTCACGCGTCACCATCGCCTGGCTGTCTGACCCCACACTGGCGCTGATCGCGGTGATCATCGCCGATATCTGGCAGTGGACGCCGCTGATGTTCCTGATCCTGCTTGCCGGCCTGGTCGGCGTGCCGCAGGACCAGATCAAGGCGGCGACCCTGCTCGGCGCCAACCCGTGGCAGCGCTTCGTCACCATCGTGCTGCCGAAGATGAAGACGATCATCATCATCGCGCTGGCGATCCGCGTCATCGAGAACTTCAAGATCTTCGACACGCTCTACATCATGACCGGCGGCGGCCCCGGCGTCGCCACGGAGACGATCTCCGTCTACATCTACAAGGTCACGACGCAGGACCTGATCTGGGGCTATGTGGCGGCGATCGCGCTGGCCATCCTTGTCGTGCTTTCGATCGTTGCGGTATTGGCCATGAAGCGCATGGCGCGGGCAAGGCTGGTGCCGGCATGAGCGCGATCCAGCTGCGCAACCTGGTCAAGACCTTTGGCGAGTTCACGGCGCTGAAGACCATGGATCTCGATGTCGCCGATGGCGAGTTCATGGCGCTCCTCGGGCCTTCGGGCTGCGGCAAGTCGACGACGATGAACATGATCGCCGGCATGGAAGAGCCGACCAGCGGCAAGATCCTGTTCGGCGAGCGCGACATGGCCGGCGTGCCCATGGGCCGCCGCGGCGTCGGCTTCGTTTTCCAGAACTACGCCATCTTCACCCACATGACGGTGCGCCAGAACCTTGCCTACGGCCCGCGGATGCGCGGTGCGGCGACAGCCGAGATCGACCGCCGCGTCGGCGCCATCGCCGAGCTGCTGCAGTTGACGCCGCTGCTCGACCGCAAGGCCGACCGGCTCTCGGTCAACATCCTGCAGCGGGTGGCGATCGGGCGCTCGGCAATCATGGAGCCGGCGATCTTTCTGCTCGACGAGCCGCTGTCCAATGTCGACGCCGCCTTCCGGGCGGTGATGCGGACCGAGCTCAAGCAGCTGCAGCGCCAGTTCAGGCAGACGATGGTCTACGTCACCCATGACCAGCTCGAGGCCATGACCATGGCCGACCGCATTGCCGTCATGGATCACGGCGTGCTGCAGCAGGTGGGAACGCCGCTGGAAGTCTACAACAATCCGGCCAACGTCTTCGTCGCACGCTTCATCGGCGCCCCGGGCATGAACCTGCTGAGGGGGAGGCCGGCGGAGAGCGATCGGGGCCTGGTGGTCGATCTCGGGCAGCTGGGGGTCACGCCGACGCTGCCGGATGCGCTGGCCGCCACCTTGCGCGGATCGCGCTCCGAGGTGCTTTACGGCTTCCGGCCCGAACAGGTGTCGCTGGTGCAGAGCGGGCAGGGCCTCGCCATTCCGGTGAGCTTCGTCGAGCGGATCGGCGCGAGGACCATCGTCCATCTCGGCGATGGCGAGACCGCCGTGAAGGCGGTGTTCGACAATGCTGTCGGACTGTCGATCGGCGAGCTTGCCGTCGTCGCCCCCGTGGCATCGTCCGTGCGTGTCTTCGATGCCCGCAGCGGCATTGCGATGAAGGCAGGTTGACATGGCCGATATCGTCTTTCGCAATGTCAGCAAGCGTTACGGCACGACGCTCGCCGTCGACGACGCCTCGTTCACCGTCAATGACAACGAATTCTTCTGCTTCTTCGGGCCGCCGCTGGCGGGCAAATCGACAATCCTGCGCCTGGTGCTCGGGCTGGAGACGCCTGACGCCGGAGAGATCCTGATCGGCGGCAAACCGGTCAACACCGTCTCTCCGGCCGAGCGCAATGTCGCCATGGTGTTCCAGAACCTGGCGCTGTTCCCGCATATGAGCGCGCGCGAAAATGTGCGTTTCCCGCTGGTCGAGCGCAAGGTCGCCGAGGCCCAGATCGAGAAGCGTGTCGCCGACGTCGCCGCCAAGCTGCATATCGGCCACATCCTTCACAAGCCGCCGGCGCAGCTTTCCGGTGGCGAGCGGCAACGCGTGGCCATAGCCCGGGCCCTGGTGCGCGACCCGAACGCCTATCTGATGGACGACCCGATCTCTGCGCTCGATGCGCGGCTGCGCGAGGAAACGCGCGTCGAGCTCAAGCGCATCCAGCGCGAACTCGGCAAGACGCTGATCTACGTCACCCATGACCAGGAAGAGGCGATGTCGATCGCCGACCGCATCGCGATTCTGGAGAATGGGAGGATCCGACAGATCGGCGCCCCGTCCGAGATCTACGACCGCCCGGCGAACACCTATGTGGCGCGACTGCTTGGTTCGCCGATGATGAACATCCTTAAATCCGTTCGCGGCGAAGATGGCGTCGAGGCCGCCGAAGGCACGGTCAGCATCGACGATCGCGCTGCTCCGGCCGACGCGATCGAAATCGGGCTGAGGCCGGAGGACATCAAGGTCCGGCCCTGGGTCGACGGGGGCGCTGGCCGCCCGGCGCGCGTATTCGAGGTCGAGCCGCTTGGCGGCTACACGGTGGTAACGCTCGCCGCCGGAGAGGCGCGGCTGAAGGCGCTGCTGCGCGGCCAGCCCGACATCAGGCCGGATGCGGTGGTAGCGATATCCTGCGAGCCGGCCCGGGTGCATTATTTCGGGCAGGACGGAGGCGCGTTGGCGAGATGATCGCGGCTGCGAAAACAGAATTGCGGGAGGAAGACATGGCGAGCGAAGGCTTCGAGCCGGACGTGAAGGTCCGCACGAAAGAATACCGTATCGGCTGCATCGGCGCTGGCATGATCATGGCCGAATGCCATCTTGCCGCCTATCGCGAAGCGGGGTTCAACGTGGTGGCGATCGCCTCGCGCACCCGTTCCAATGCGCAGAAGGTCGCCGCGCGTTGGGACATCCCGACCGTCCACGACACACCGGAACAGCTGATCGAGAATCCCGAGATCGAGATCGTCGACCTGGCGTTTCCGCCCGATCTGCAGCCGGCGCTGATCCGCCATGCGCTGAAGCAGCCTCACATCAAGGCGATCCTGGCGCAGAAGCCACTGGCGCTGTCGGTCGATGAAGCCGTGAAGCTGCGCGACGAGGCAGCTAAGTCAGGCAAGATCCTCTCGGTCAACCAGAACATGCGCTACGACCAGTCGATGCGCGTGCTGAAGCAGATCATCGACAGCGGCGCCCTGGGCGACATCGTCTTCGCGCAGATCGACATGCATGCGATCCCGCACTGGCAGACTTTCCTTCAGGATTACGACCGGCTGACGCTCGCCAATATGAGCGTGCATCATCTCGACGTGCTGCGATTCCTGTTCGGCGATCCCTCGGAAATCACCACGCTGACACGCAAGGACCCGCGCACGGCGTTCGAGCATAGCGACGGCATCACCGTCTCGACGCTGCGCTTTCCCTCCGGCGTGCTCGCCGTGTCGCTGGAGGATGNGACGGCATCACCGTCTCGACGCTGCGCTTTCCCTCCGGCGTGCTCGCCGTGTCGCTGGAGGATGTCTGGTCCGGACCGCGCCAGGAGGGCTATCTGGACGACCAGCACATCAACTGGCGCGTCGACGGCACCAAGGGTGTCGCCAAAGGCACGATCGGCTGGCCGAAAGGCGTGGCCTCGACGCTGACCTATGCCTCGACCGAGACGACCGGCGGCGAATGGGTCAGCCCGAGCTGGGACACGATGTGGTTCCCGCATGCCTTCATCGGCGTCATGGAGCAACTGCAGCATGCGGTAAAGACAGGCGCGCCGCCGGCATTATCGGTGGCCGACAACGTCAAGACGATGGCGCTGGTCGAGGCCGGCTATCGCTCGATGGCGCAAGGCCGCACCGTCAAGCTTTCCGAAATCTCGATAAAATCAGCCAACTGAATCGCTTACAGGGAGGAATTCACATCATGATGCAGGCAGGTATTTTCACGGGCTATTTCCCGTACGGCCTCGAAGAGACGGCGAAGAAGATCCGCGGGCTCGGTTTCAACACGGTGCAGCTCGACCTGCATTTTAGGGATATCGATCTGTCGGCCGGGCAGATCACTGAGGAAAAGGCCAAGCAGGTGCGCGACGTCTTCCGCGACAACAACCTGCCGATCTGCTGCGTGTCGGGCTACACCAACATCATCCATCCCGACAAGGCCGAGCGCGACAAGCGCGTCGGCTATCTCAAGGAGATCATCCGCAACGCCCGCAGCTTCGGCTCGCCCTACGTGATCTCCGAGACCGGCACCTACAACACCGAATCCGACTGGGTCCATCATCCCAAGAACAAGACCGAGGAAGGATTCGAGGAATGCCGCAAGGTGATCGCCGAGCTTGCCCAGACCGCCTATGACCATGGCGCGGTCTTCCTCCTCGAGACCTACGTCAACAACGTCGTGGGCTCGGTCGAGGAGACGGTGAAGATGTTCGCCCAGGTCGACCATCCGGGCCTCGGCCTGCTGATGGATCCGACCAACTATTTCGAAACCCACAACATCGACAGGATGGACCAGATCCTGAACCAGGTGTTCGATACGCTGACCGACAAGATCAAGATCGCGCATGCCAAGGACGTCAAGCGTTCGGGCAGCGACAAGTCGGAAAAGCATGCCGACATCGGCGACGAGGATGCGATGGAGAGCCACACCTTCCGCGGCGTCGGCGAGATCGAGCTGCCGGCGCCCGGGCTGGGGTCGCTGAATTACGATCTCTATCTGCAGCGGCTGGCGGAAAAGCACCCAAACATCCCGGTCATCATCGAGCATCTCTCGGAAGACGACGTGCCGCGCGCGAAGAAATTCCTCGACGGGAAGTTCCGCGCCAACGGCCTGTGAGCGCCGGTTGCGCCGCCGGCGCATGGCGGCGCAACTCCAACCAAGGGAGGAATGAATGTTGAAATTCGCATTGAAAGTGGCTGCTGCGGCAACGCTGGTGGCCGGGGTCTCCTTGAGCCTGCCGGCATTCGCGCAGGACGGCCAGAAGACCTTCTATCTGCTGTCGCATGGTGGCCCTTCGGACGCGTTCTGGATCGACTGGAATGCCGGCGCAACCAAGGCCTGCGACCAGCTCAAGGTGACCTGCAAGATCTCGTTCAGCGGCGGCGACATGGCGGCGCAGAAGGAGGCTTTCAACTCGGCGCTCGCCGCCAAGCCGGACGGCATCGCCACCACCTCGGCTCAGCCCGGCCTGTGGACGGAGGAGGTGAAGGCCGCCAAGGCCGCCGGCATCCCGATCGTGTTCTTCAACACCGACGATCCGGCGACCGGGCGGCAGGCCTATGTCGGGGCCGACCTCAGGGAAGCGGGCGTCATCTGGGCCAAGTATCTCGTCGACCACAAGATGGTGAAGCAGGGCGACAAGGTGTTCCTGCCGGTCGAAGTGCCGGGCGCCAGCTACCAGCAGCTCGAGACCGAGGGCATCGCCAGCGTCTTCGATCCGCTCGGCATCAAGTACGACGTGGTCGATTGCGGCACCGACCCGGCCGGCATCATCGCCAAGATGACCGACTACATGGTCGCCAACAATCCGCCGGCAATCATTGCACTGGGCGATTCCGTGGCAGCAAGCATCAAACGCGTCTTCGACGGGGCCGGTGTGTCGGCCGGCAAGGTCCCGGTCGTCGGCTGGGGCAACTCAAAGGAGACGGCCGAGGCGGTCAAGTCCGGCTTCGTCAATGCTGCGGCCTGGCAGTACCCGTCGGCGCAGGGCTTCATGCCGGTGGCGCTGCTCGGGCTAGCGGCCTCTGGCGAGCCGATCGGCTACGACATTCACACATTCAGCCTCTACGACGCCTCGAGCGTCGAGCCGATCCTGAAACTCTACAACAAGTGACGACAATCGGCGCCCGCCCCGAAATGGCGGGCGCCGGACGAAACGCATGGTCCTGACAGATATGGCAATCACAGCAGACGACGACACGCAGCGAGCGAAGGGCAGGTCTGCGCTGCTGCGTTCGCCGCAATTCTCCTCGCTCATCATCCTCATCGTGCTGCTCGTGGTGTTCGCCATCGCCGACGGCAACTTCCTGTCGCCGCTCAACATATCCAACATGATGGCGTTCCTGCCCGAGCTCGGCATCATCGCTCTCGGCATGACGCTGCTGCTGACGGCGGGCGAGTTCGATCTATCGGTCGGCGCCGTGTTCGGCCTTGCGCCCGTCGTGGTGATGCTGCTGGTGCAGAATGGCGGTATCGACATCGGCGTCGCCCTCCTGGCCGGGCTTGTGCTGTGCATCGCGATCGGCGCCATCAACGGGCTGATCGTCACCAAGATCGGCATTTCCTCCTTCCTGGTCACGCTGTCGATGCTGCTCGTCGTGCGCGGCGCGGCGCTCTACATCACGCAGGGATTCCCCCTGAAGTCGTGGGACCAGCCCGGCTTCTTCGTCACGCTGCTTGCCGGCAGCTTCAATGTAGGCTCGTTCCGGTTCTACACCTCGCTCTGGTGGTTCATCGGCCTGTCGCTGCTGGCGATTTACATCCTGCGCTACGCCAAGCTCGGCAACTGGATCAGCGCCATCGGCAGCAACCGCAACGCAGCGGTGGCGCGCGGCGTGCCGGCCGACGCGGTCAAGATCTGGCTGTTCATCCTGACCTCGGTGGTGGCCGGGCTGGCCGGCATGATCAGCGCGTTCCGGATTTCGGCCGCCTCGCCGGTGGCCGGCACCGGCTACGAACTCGAAGTGATCGCCATGGTGGTGGTCGGCGGCACGGCGCTCACTGGGGGGCGCGGCACCATCCTCGGCACCATCGTCGGCGCGCTGATGCTGCGCGCCATCCGCAACGGCATCGTGCTGATCGGCGTGCCGGGCTTGGCATACAACATCTTCGTCGGCGTCATCATCCTCGCCATGCTCATCCTGCACGCTTTGCTGCAGAAGAACGCCGCAAGGAGCTGACGATGGAAGTGCTGCGTCTGCAAGACCTGCAAAAGTCCTTCGGCAACGTGCGTGCGCTGAAGAACGCCTCGTTCACCCTCAACGAAGGCGAGGTGGTTGCCCTGCTTGGCGACAATGGCGCCGGCAAGTCGACGCTGATCAAAGCGATCTCCGGCGTCTTCCCGGCCGACCACGGCGACATCTTCGTGCGCGGCGAGAAGGCGTCGATCCGCTCGACGCGCGACGCGATGGACCTCGGCATCGAGACTATCCATCAGGACACATCGCTCGCGCCGGACCTCAGCATCGCGCGCAATCTTTTCTTGGGTCGGGAGCCGGTCAATTTCGGCTGGCTCGGCGTGTTCGCGCCCCTCGACCTCGCCAAGCTTCGCAACGCCGCCTCGGCGCTGCTGAAGCGGGTCGGCATTTCGAAAAAGCTCGATGCCGATGCACTGGTGAGCACGCTCTCGGGCGGTGAGCGGCAATCGATCGCGATCTCGCGCGCCATGCAGTTCGCCGCCAAGGTGATCATACTCGACGAGCCGACCAACAATCTTGGCGTCGAGGAAACCCACGGCGTGCTGCGCTTCGTCAAGGAGGTGCGCGACGCCGGCCACTCGGTGCTGCTCATCACCCACAACATCCACCACGTGTTCCAGGTCGCCGACCGCATCATCGTCATGCGCCGCGGCGAAATCGTCGCGGAACAGACGGTCGCCGACACCGACCTGTTGACGGTGGAAAGCATCATCACCGGCGCCGACATGTCGGCCTTGCTCAAGGAGGCGGGCAAAGTGAAGGACGTCGCATGGTAGAGCTTTACGGCAAGACGCTGTCGCGAAGGCAGGTGGCCGAGCGGTCCGGCATGCTGTCGCAGTTTGCCGGTGTGCGGCTTATGACGCTCGGCGACGGCGTGGAGCGCGGCATCCGGATGCTCGAGTTCCGCACCGGCTCCGGCCTGCGCTTCACGGCGCTGGTCGACCGGGCGCTTGATATCGCCGATTGCGACTTCCGGGGCCAGGCGATCGGCTGGCATTCGCCGAGCGGCTTTCGCCACCCCGGACTGCACGAGCATGAAGGGGAGGACGGTTTCGCCTTTGGCCGGTCGTTCTCGGGGCTGCTCGTCACCTGCGGCCTCGATCATATACTGGGCCGGCAAGACGTGCCGGCCGAAAGCTACAATTATCCCGGGCGCAAGCGGGTATTGCACTCGCTGCATGGCCGCATCGGCACCGTGCCGGCGCGGCTGACCGGCTACGGCGAGGCCTGGGACGGCGACCGCTGCGTGCTGTGGGCGGAAGGCATCGTCCAGCAGGCAACCGTGTTCGGCGAGGATCTCCATTTGCTGCGCCGCATCGAGGCCGATGTCGGCGGCAGCGAGATCCGCCTGTCGGACCGCGTCGTCAATCACGGTTTCAGCCGCACGCCGCATATGTATTTCTATCACGTCAATGTCAGCCATCCCTTGCTCGACGAGGGTTCGCGCTACCTGGCGCCGATCCGGGATGTCGTCTGGGCGGCGCACGCCGGCGAACGCTACGAGGCGCAGAAAGTCGGCTACCGAACCGTGCCGGCGCCGCAGCTGGGGTTCAGCGAGCAGGTCTGGGAGCACGAGCTTGGCTCCGATGCGGCGGGCGAGGTGCCGGTGGCCGTCGTCAATGACCACCTGGGCCTCGGCTTCGAGGTCGTTACCCGCAAGGATCAGCTGCCCTGCACCTATCAGTGGCAGAACTTCCAGGCCGGCCTATATGCCTTGGGAATCGAACCTTCGACGCATCATGTTCTGGGCAATCTCGCCGCGCGCGAACGGGGCGAGATGATCTGGCTGGACCATGGCGAAAGCCGCTCCTATGACGCCGTGTTCCGGGTGCTCGACGGTGCCGGCCAGATCGCCCAAGCGGAAGCGAGGATAGGGTCGATCGCCCGGCAGCCGCAACAGGATTACCCTGCGCCGTCGGGCGCTTTTGCGAGACTGCAGGCGTGACCGGCTTGAAACGCACGATCGGTTGCCGCGGCGGGCGGGAAGTGCGCCGGAATACGGAAGCAGGCGCGGCCCGGCCGGCCCCAGGCGGCCCTTGCGGAGCGCAGGCGGGAAAGCGGAGATGACGATGACGGCAAGCAGGAAGCGCGACTACAGCCTGGTCGGTGAAAGCACCAAGCGCGCCATTGAGACCGGATTGGCTTCGGCCGAATGGTATCACACCGATGTCCCGCGCAAGGCGATCAAGGAGTTGATGCAACGCTCCGACGGGCCGGCGATCCGCGACACGATCATCTGGGTCGCCGCGATCCTGGTGTCGGCCGCCGGCATCGTATGGTTCTGGGCCACGTGGTGGGTGGTGCCGTTCCTGTTCGTCTATGGCGTGCTTTACGGCTCGTCCAGCGACTCGCGCTGGCACGAATGCGGCCACGGTACCGCGTTCCGGACGCGCTGGATGAACGATGTCGTCTACCAGATCTCAAGCTTCATGCTGATGCGCAACCCCGTGCAATGGCGCTGGAGCCATGCCCGCCATCACACCGATACCATCATCGTCGGCCGCGATGCCGAAATCGCCGTCATGCGCCCCCCAGATCTGCTGCGGGCGGCGCTCGCCTTCACCGGTATTCTCGATTTCCGCTATTCGCTGCCGGCGCTGGTGCGCCAGGCGTTCGGCAAGCTGTCCGATGAAGAGAAGAGCTATATCCCCGAGATGGAGCAGCACAAGGCGGTGATCGCTGCGCGCTGGCATGTCGCCATCTATGCGGCGACAGTCGGGCTGGCGCTGTTCACGTGGTCGCTGCTGCCGCTGGTGCTGATCGGCCTGCCGCGCCTCTATGGCAGCTGGCACATGGTGCTGACAGGGTTGCTGCAGCATATCGGCCTGGCCGACAACGTGGTCGACCATCGGCTGAACACCCGCACCGTCTACATGAACCCGGTCAGCCGCTTCATCTACTGGAACATGAATTATCACGTCGAACACCACATGTTCCCGATGGTGCCCTATCATGCGCTGCCGAGGCTGCACGAGCTGATCAAGCACGACCTGCCGGTAGCGAACCCGTCGATGTGGCATGCCTATCGCGAGGTCTGGCCGGTGCTGCTGAAGCAGCTGCGGTACGAGGATTTTTATCTCAAGCGCGAATTGCCGCCGACAGCCAGACCCTATCGCGGCGAATTTCACCAGGTGGATATGTCGGCGGCGGCTGAATAGCCATAGCGGATGGTGCGGGAGCCGGAGATGGCCGACTGGATTGAAGCGTGCGCGGTCGATGACATCGAGGAAGAGGATGTCATCTGCTTCGATCCTCGCGGTTTGCCGCTCGCCCGATGACGAGCTCTTCGCCACCGACGGATATTGGACCCATGAGAAGGCGCATCTAGCCGAAGGGCTGGTGATCGACGACGTCATCGAATGCCTTGAAGCACATTGGCCGCTCTGCGACCGGCCAGGTCAAGGGCGCGCCGGTCTGCGTCAAGCTCGCGATCTATCCGATGAGAATCGAGGCCGGCAAGGTGATGATCCAGATCTGACGCGTGGTAACCGGTCCAGCACCGCGTTTAGCAAACTCAGAGTGACGTTTTCCTGAGCCGAAAGAGACAGACCGTCGCCGACGGGCGCGCCATGGAGGGTAAGCGCCAGCTGACCATGCTGCGCGTGCTGGTCATGGACGTGGCCGAGGGCCGCCGACCGGGCTGAGGTCGATCGTCTCGATGCCGCCGGAGTTGTGCTGAACCCTAGATCGCGATGCGGCCCCCAGCCTGTTCACCGTGCCGGGCTAGAATTTCTTCGAGATCGGCACCGCCGACTGTTTTCTAAGTTGGGCTTTCCGGCTCCACAAGACGGGCACCGACGCCGTCATTGCAGCGCCGGCTATGCCACGGTCACCGTGCCCAGACATATGTGCTTGGCCCTTTGACCCTGATCGACGAGGTCCTGATTCACTGCTGCTTCTGCTGATCAGCTTTGAGGTGCTGATTGTGCGGTTTGATCTGGCAGCGTTGATACTGGGCGCTACCGCGATCGAAGCGGAAGGACAGCGCCTACCGCAGCGGCAAAACGACCGCCTGAACAAGATCAGTGTGAGGGAAGGAGATGGAATTTATTGGTGCGCAGCGAGCGCGGCAAAGCTGCGCAGGTGATCGTGGCTGGAAAGCGTCGCTACAAAGGCTGTGCGTTGTCAGTTTGGAAGCCGACACGCGTCCGGCAGACGACGGTGATCTCGCTGGCTGACTGCGGCGCGGGATTATTATTGAACGACGGCAGGAAGTAGGCTCGGTGCCACGCCGTGCGTCCAGGACTCGGGTTGGAGTGGATTATGGTTCGGGGTGACCATAGCCGATCTGCGCAGCCTCGAACCTCCAGCGCTTGCCGCATGTTGGGCAGGGGTACAATTTTCACTTTCACGCTCGACCTGCTCCGCGTGTGCGTCAGGATGATGCTACACTCAAATTCTCACCACGGCTCAAGGTTCTCCTCGGCAGCGAGGCTTCATGCCGTAAGCGAGCCGCCCCGGGAAACTGATTTCAATTCCTTCGCAGCCGCAACGAGGCGCGGTCATTCCCGGCGGCTTTGATGAGCTCCATCACCTGCTCAGGCGTGATGCCGTTCTGCTGGGCAAAATGGAAGAATTCGTTGCGTTCGTTGGACGAGACCCGGTTCCTGTCGCGAAAATCACGCTCGGTTTTGTTGTCCGTCATCATCTTCTCCTTTCAACCTCAATTCGCCGGCCCGAACCGCCCCCTTGGAGCAAAACCCGAGACCGCCCAACGCGGAGGCTGATCGAGCCTCGCTAGGGCTGCTGCGAGTAGACGAAAGCTCCAACTGGCGAAAGCTGGGGGAGCTTGTCCAACGCCGGGGTGGGCTCGGTGCACGCCGTGGCATCGCTTCGGCGACTTTAACCACCCGCCCAGAACACGGATGGGAGCAGCCTCGGAAAGATCCGCCCACCAGGCAATGAAGCTACGCGAACACCGAGTTCCTCGTCCTGTAGCATCAGCAGACGCTCGTGGATGTCTTACCCGGCATTCTCGCCGGAATGATCGAAGTGGATGGCGAGGCCAAAGGCGAGCGCTCGCTCGGCGATCATATTGACAAGATGGCTTTCGCCGATCGACAGCGCCGGAACGGCCTCTTTCAACGCCTCGAGAGCGTGCCGTATCGACAAAAGACCCCGCCGCTTGCGGCTGCTCACATATTGATCGATCAGGGATTCCAGTGGCATCTGCCTGCCTCCGCTTCGGACAGGATCTCGTAGCGTGGCTGCGGAGCAACAGCATTCACATTGGTTAAGAGATGGCGGCGAACGCCATCATGCATGCCGCCAAAAACAGACGGCGGTGGGGCTGGCTGATTTACCCCGGGTTGGAGCGCTACCCTCGGGTAAGCATGGCACGACCGTCGCGCCGGGTTCGGACATTTTCGGTGCTACTGCTCCGGTACCGCGGAGGTTTGTGGATGGTTGCGTGCCGCCTCGGCGATTTCCGGAATGAATTTCGTCGCGGTGCAGCTTCGGTTTACATTGGCGCGGGCGGTAAATACCTCTTGCCCGCAGACTTGCGAAGCGAGCGCGATCGGCACGTGCACCGCCAGTGGCAACTCGGTCTCAGCCACTCCCAGATGTCTTGCAACCTGTTGCTTCACCTCCGGCCGGCCGAGCGAGACGTCAACGCCGACATCATCCTTGCCGGTCGGCGACGATCCTTGCGCCGGCAGTCGACCCTGCTTGGCTGTTTGCGACGAGTCGCCGGATTGCTGCGCGGGCTGACTTGTCTGCGCAGATGCCTCGACGCCCAAAGTCAGCGAGGCCGCCAGTCCCAAAAAAGCCCGGAGCCCCAAAGACGCAACCCGAAGTCCGAATGTGCTCATTGTCATGTTCCTCACCGTGCGGGGTTCAACCTGGCGCGCTCAGAGTTCGGTGTTGCTTCGGCCTCTTTCGAAGACAGGGATGTCTTCCTCCTCCTCATCATTGTCACCGGTTGGTATGTCCTCGGCGTAGCTGCGGGTCAGTTCCTCGGTTTCGCTTAAGCCGTCGATCGTCTCATTGGCGCCTGCCCCTTCATCATGACGACCGGTAATTTCGCTGCGGGGCCTTGCGCCGATCGGCTGGTCGACATCGTCGGCTCCCCCGAAACCTGGCTCCGCGCCGTGCCTGTCTTCGTGGCCCACGGGGCTGTCCAACACGGCGGCATCCTCCGGGCGAATGGGTTCATCATTGGCGAAGTCACTTCGTCTCGAATGCGAGGTCTCGTTTTGCTTTGGCATGTCAGGTCTCCTGTTCGTTTGGCAAATTCGACGACGCTGGTGCTTGCACGCCGGACTACCTGAGCGACGCACCCTTTAGAGCCTGCATCGACGACCGCTTGAAGGTTGCAGCGTCCCTGGGGGCGGAGGCAGTGCCAGAGGGTTGGCACAGACTCCACAGCGCCGCGAAGAACCAACGTCGTGGCCAGATCCACTCAGCCCTGAGAACCGCTCTTGCTCAGTTGCTGGGCATGTTTGAAATGCTGCCGGATGAGCCGGCGCGGTCTTTTTCGCATGGGCCGCCAAATGTTTTTCCTGACCGTTTTCCGCATAGGAGGTCATCAGCGTCAGGGCTTCCTGGTGCGCTGCAACCTGGGCGTCGACGTAGGCGTTATCGAACGCCCCTCTGCTGTCGTTGCTCAATGCTTCCAATTGGGCAGCATGCTTGCTTGTCATCTCCGGTGCCACTGCGACGTCGTCCTTCTTTGCCGCCGCAATGAGCCGCTTGGAAGAATTCGTGTGGTCCTTGATCATCATGCGAGCGAATTCCTTCACTCGTGATGTCTTCGATTTCCGCAGCGCCAACTCACTCGACTGGATCTCGAACATGTCTGAACTCGCAGCTGCTTTGACAAATTCCTGCGGGGACGTCGTCGCGGTCTGAGCCATTGCCCCCGGGCTGATGAGACCGATGGCGATCGCAGCCAAAAGCACTTTGACGAAATACATGTTGTGCTCCCAACACGGCCGAGCTGCCGTTGTTCCCCTTTTTGTGACAATAAATACCGGGCGGCAGGCGTAGACCCCGAATGGCTCCTGCTCAGCGCTTTGATCATAGATCCGGCCGTATTGCAGGACCGGTGACTGCGCGGAGCTCAGCGCGGTTCTCCGACAAGGCACTATGATCGCAGAGCAGCCGACCGACTTCGTAAGCCCAGTGGATGCGCAGGAGTGCGCTGTTTGCCGACCCGTCGCCGTGGGTCACGCGTCGTGGCAGACCTGTCCGACAGGCCCATGAAAACTTGGTTGTGTGCGTCAAGTTCTGCAAAATGGGGCGGCCATGATGCTGGTCATGCGGCTTGGCGCAGAGCGAGCTTNAGCCCTGGCCTCTGCGAGATCGCGCCGGTCGTAGAGCCAGCGCAATTCCTGCAGGCAGTCGTCGCCGTGCTTCCTCGGCAGATGATCGAGCGCGTTCCTGAGGAAGTGCACGTAGCAGCGCTGCCATGCTGCTTCCGGGATCACCTCGCCGATCGCCGCGACCAGGCCGGCATGGTCGTCGGACACGGCCAGTTCGACGCCCCTTGAGACCGCGTCGTTTCAAGCCGACGAGGAAGTCCTTCCAGGCCGAGCGGCTCTCGCGATTGGCCATCTCCACGGCCAGGATCTGGCGCCGGCCGTCCCAGTCGATGCCGACCGCGATCAGCACCGCCTGGCTCATGACAACACCGGCTTCACGCACCTTCTCGTAGCGCGCATCGAGGATGAGGTA